>NZ_CALWJJ010000001.1 GCF_944380985.1 uncultured Agathobaculum sp.
ACCACTTTTGATAAAGTTTAGCGCTTGCTGAACTGCGGAGCGCGACGGGCAGCCTTGAGGCCGTACTTCTTGCGCTCTTTCATACGCGGGTCGCGCGTCAGCAAGCCGGCGGCCTTGAGCGCGGGGCGGTACTGCTCGGCATCCGCCCGCAGCAACGCACGGGCAATGCCGTGGCGGATAGCGCCCGCCTGGCCGGTGAAGCCGCCACCGGATACGGTGCACTCCACATCAAACTTGCCAGCAGTGCCAGTCGTCTCAAACGGCTGGCGGCAGACCATCTTCAGCGTCTCCAGGCCAAAGTAGTTGTCAATCGTGCGGTTGTTGATCTTGATCTCACCGGTGCCGCCCGGGAACAGACGAACGCGGGCAACAGAGGACTTCCTTCTGCCGGTGCCGTAGAAATAAGCCTTCTTAGGTGTATACATCAGTTGGTTCCTCCCTTACTTATCCCAAACTTCGGGCTTCTGCGCCTGATGGTTGTGCGCCTGGCCAGCGTAAACCTTAAGACGGGTGGCCGAATGACGGCCGATCGAGTTCTTCGGCAACATACCCTTGACCGCAAGCCGCATTGCAAACTCCGGCTTCTCGTGCATCAGCGTCTTATACTGTACCTCTTTCAGGCCGCCAACCCATCCAGTGTGATGACGGTAATACTTCTGGGTGAGCTTCTTGCCGGTCAGCACCGCCTTGTCCGCATTGATGACGATAACAAAATCGCCACAGTCGACATGGGGGGTGAACTCGGCTTTGTGCTTGCCGCGCAGCAGCATTGCGGCGGTAGCGGCGGTGCGGCCCAGCGGCTTGCCCGCAGCGTCCAGCACATACCACTTGCGCTCGACAGTCTCTGCCTTAGCCATAAATGTAGACATGTTTTCTTCCTCCATTTATTCTATCAAAAATTATTTTGACAACCTTTTTACACCCTCTAAACGAGCATATTTATTAAAACATATTGATTTACGCAAGTCAAGCAGATTTTTCAAAATTTATTTCTAATCCAATATAATCTCCTTAATTCTCTTTATTTTTCATTTAATCTCTCGCATTCTCTCTTTCTAATTCAGATTTTTCGGTTGCCTGTCCGCCGGATTTTTGATATATATATAATAGGTATTGATACATATACCGGAATACGAGGGTCAAACCATGCAGAAAATGCTTTCTTATGTCCGCCGCGCGGTAGACCATTACCATATGATCGACGAGGGCGACCGCATCGCGGTCGGTGTATCGGGCGGCAAGGATTCCCTTGCGTTGCTCACCGCCCTGACCCGGCTGCGTGCGCTCTATCCGAAGAAATTTGAGGTCATCGCTATCACGCTCGAAATGGGCTATGCCGAGATGGACTTCGGCCCGGTCGGGGCGCTGTGCGACGAGCTGGGTGTCGAGTACATCCGCATCCCGACCCAGATCGGGCCGATTATCTTTGACATCCGCAAAGAGCCGAACCCTTGCGCGCTGTGCGCCAAAATGCGGCGCGGCGCGCTGCACGAGGCCGCCCTGCAGGCCGGCTGCAAAAAGGTCGCCCTCGGCCACCACTTTGACGATGTGGTCGAAACCTATATGCTCTCGCTGTTTTACGAGGGGCGTATCTCTTGTTTCCAGCCGGTCACTTTCCTCGACCGGTCGGGTATCACGCTCATCCGCCCGCTGCTGTATACGCCTGAGTATTTTGTCCGCTCCTTTGCCGCGCGGCACGCGCTGCCTATCGTGCATAACCCCTGCCCTGCCGACGGCAACACCAAGCGGCAGGAGATCAAGGATCTGCTCAAAACGCTCGAGCAAACCATGCCCGGGCTGCGTGAGCGTATTTTCGGCGCGATGCAGCGCTATCCGCTCGAGGGATGGGCGCCCGACCGCACGCGCACCCGCCCACCCCGGCGCGCCAAGTAAACGAAGGCTTCCGCCGATTTACACGAAATCGGTGGTTTTTTATAAATTGCTTTGTAATTTACCAAATTTTATGGCATACTAAAAGAGAAAGAACTATCAGAGAGGAGTTTTGCAATGGATCATCGCACCAACCGTTTGAAATATCTGCGTTTGCTCGCCATGCAGTATCCGAACGTGCGCGCGGCGAGTAGCGAAATCATTCATCTGCAGGCTATTCTCAGCCTGCCCAAAGGCACAGAGCACTTTATGAGCGATCTGCACGGCGAAGCCGAAGCCTTTGTACATATCCTGAATAATGCCTCCGGCGCCGTGCGCGATAAGGTGGATGATGTGCTGCGTTACAGCCTGCCCGCAGATGAGCGTGCCCGGCTGGCAACGCTCATCTACTATCCCGAGGAAAAACTTGAGGAGCTGGTCGAATCCGCACCCGACCGCGCTGAGTGGTACCGCATCACGCTCAGCCGCCTGCTTGAGATCTGCCGCCTGTGCGCCTCCAAATATACCCGCGAGAAAGTGCGCCGTGCGCTGCCCCGCTGGAATGGCGACATCATCGATGAGCTGCTCAATAAAAACAACGATACCTATAATAAGCGCGAATATTTTGATATGGTCATTTCCTCGATCATCGAAACCGACCGCGCAGAGGAATTCATCATCTCGCTGTGTAACCTGATAAAGCGCCTGGTCGTCGACCACCTGCACATTGTGGGCGACATCTTCGATCGCGGTCCACGCGCCGACATTATCATGGATATGCTCATGGACCATCACTCGGTGGACATCCAGTGGGGCAACCACGATGTGCTGTGGATGGGCGCTGCAACCGGTAGCCGCACCTGCATTGCAACCGTGCTGAGCAATTCAATCACCTACAACAATCTGGATGTGATCGAGACCGGCTACGGCATCAGCCTGCGCCCGCTCGCGCTGTTTGCGGACGAAACCTATAAAGATTCCGACCTGTCCTGCTTCCAGCCCAAGGTGAGCGAATCGGGCGAGCTGTCCACGGTGGATATTACACGCGCCGCACGCATGCATAAGGCGATTGCGATCATTCAGTTTAAGCTCGAAGGGCAGACCATCCGGCGCAATCCCTCTTTCCATATGGATGACCGCCTGCTGCTCGACAAGATTGACTTTGAGAAAAAGACCGTCCGCCTGCCCTCGGGCGAATACCCGCTTCGTGACTGCGATTTCCCGACCATCGATCCGGCTGATCCCTATCGCCTGTCGCCCGAAGAGCGTGCGCTCATGGCGCAGCTGAAAAATTCTTTCCTGCGCAGTGAAAAGTTGCAGCGGCATATTGGCTTTCTCTATTCCAAGGGCGGGCTGTACAAGTGCTTTAACAGCAATCTGCTGTTCCACGGCTGCATTCCGATGGACGAAAAGGGCGATTTTCTCCAGTTCTCCTTTGGGGGACAGACGTTGTCCGGCAAGGCGCTCATGGATTTTTGTGAGACCGTTGCGCGCGAGGGATATTACGCGCGTGAGGGCACGGATGAACGGCAGTTCGGCAAGGATTTCCTGTGGTTTTTATGGTGCGGGCGTCATTCGCCATCGTTCGGCCGCGACCATATCGCCACCTTTGAACGCCGCCTGATTGCGGATAAATCGACCTGGGTCGAGCCAAAAAACCCCTATTACTCGTTCTATAACGACAGCAAGGTGTGCGTGCGCATCCTGCGCGAGTTTGGACTTGAGGGCGAGCACTGCCACATTGTGAACGGCCATGTACCGGTCAAGAGCAAGGACGGAGAAAGCCCAGTCAAGGCAGGTGGCAGGCTGATCGTGATCGACGGCGGCTTCTGCCGCGCCTATCAGCCGACTACGGGCATTGCGGGCTATACGCTGGTGTACGACTCATGGGGTATCCATATCACCGCGCACGAGCCTTTCCCGGGCCGAGAGACCGCCATACGCGATAACAAGGACATCTTGTCCACCTCGATGGCGTTCGACCGATCGGAAAACCGCATCCGCATCTGCGAGACCGACGCCGGTCAGATGCTTCAGCAGACGATTGATGATCTCAAGGAGCTGCTCGCCGCATTCCGCCGCGGTGAGATCAAAGAAAATACGCAAAGCGACCTGTAAAAAGCACAAAAAGCCCGCAGCCAAACGGCTGCGGGCTTTTTCTTGCGTTTTTATTCTGCTATGGCTATGGATAGGAAATTATCCAGATAATAGTCCGCATTCTCATCATCCATGATGATGCAGACAATGTCGCCTACACTGTCGATCTTGACGTTGGCCGGGTCGACGCCAACGCAAATCCACTTGAACGGGTCAACGCTCTCCCGAAGCGCCGCCTTGGCTGCTTCCGCGTCCGCCGCATCCGCAAGGCGCAGCAGCACGACCGAGTGCGCCTGCGAGGAAATCAACGATTCGGAGGCCAGGCCCGCGGTAAAGGCAATGTCCGCATTGCCGATATACCAGGTCAGCGGCTGGCTCATACCATCCTCACCCATGCCCTCATACAGCACGGTCTGTCCGACCATGCCTGCATACGGACGATCGCCGTATACCTGCTCCATGAGCGAAACGAGCGCCGCGTCCGCCTCGGGAGTCTGGCCGTCGGTAGGCTGCTCAGGCTCCTCCTGTGCAGGCCGGATATAGCCCCACTCGGCCTGGCCGTACTGCTTCATAAACAGGTCGTAATTCTGACCGTAGCGAGCGGCATACACGCTCTCGATCTGCGGATCAAAGGTGTAGTCCACACCGTCGATCGTGATCTCAGTCCATGCATGCACCGATTCGCTGCCGCTCGGGCTGACACCCGTACCCGGAATGGCCTGGGCGTCATAACCCACCTGGCGCGCTAGATAGGTGAATACAGACGACCATGAATAGCAGTTGCCTCGTTTTGTCGTCAGCATGTTAATCGCCTGCTCGATCTCCCAGCCGTCAACCGTAGTATCGACCTCACCAATGCCCAGATAACCAAAGGTCTCCTTCGCGTAGTCATACACCGCACGCAGCTTTTCAAGCTGTGTCATTTCATCTGTCACCACACCCGCAACCGCGTTTGCAAGCAATGTATCAAGCTCAGCCGAGCCTGTGGTATAGCGGCCGTTGCGGTCAAGCTCCAGGCTGCCGATCATCGTATTACGATCGAACTGCTGCGCGGCATTTACATGGAACAGCAATCCGCCAATATTGTGCCAGCCCTCGGCAAGCGTAGTAGTCTCGCGGTCGTAACTTGTCCAGGTCTCGATGCCGTTTGCCTTGTCATACTCGTGGTCGGTCGTCGCCTCAAGCATATCGAGATACGCCCAGTGGGTATCCGGTACGTCAGGCATCACGCGGATGCCCTCACCCGAGGACGCCATTACAGCGTCTGCCGAGCGGCCGAGCACACGGTTGAGGATGGTCACGGCTTCGGCGCGGGTAATAGGCGCCTCCGGACGGAAAGTGCTGCCCGCCGCGATCCAGCCCTGCGCGAGCGCGGTCTGCACCGCGCTGTACGCCCAGTGCGCGGGCGGCACATCGGTAAAGGACTGTGTGGTGCCAATATCATTATGCGGCAGACGGGTCAAGATGGTGACAAACTCGGCGCGGGTAATCGTGTTTTCCGGACGGAAGGTGCCGTCCGCATAGCCGTTAACCAACGAAAACCCGGTCATTTCGCTCACCGCAGACGCATACCAGGCGTTTTCCGGTACATCGATAAACGCATAGTCGCCGCCGCCGGATGACTCGGCCAGCAGACCGGTCAGCAGCTGGCAAGCCTCGGCACGGGTAATCGTGTTGTCCGGACGGAAGGTACCGTCCGCATATCCGTTCATATACTGCATATGCTCGGTGGTGTTGAGCGCAGGCGTGCGCACCGGCGCCCTATCCTCCACCGCGGCAGCGCAGGCCGAAATTGGCAGCGCGCCCGCAGCCATCAGCGCAGCGAGCGCCGCTGCGGTCACTTGTTTTTTCATTTTGCTTTTCTCCCCTTATTGGTTGTTCTGCAACATTAGACGGGATCACTCATCATTTGGTTCCCGCTCGGCCGCATTTTTTTGCGCGGACAGCGCGCCCTCTGTCTGCTTCTCCGGCGCAGAATCGAGCACGATCGGTATAAGCGAGGCTGCCAGCTTGCCCTTTCCTCGGTTTTTGACATAGAAGTATCCAACGACCGAAAATGCCACCGCGCCGACAAAGTTGACTTGCAGATCTTTCATCGTATCGATTAGGCCGATGTCCACATAGCCGCCCGGAAACGCCATCCAGTCCTGTCCGTTAACCATTAGGCTGTCAACCGGCACATGCACAACCGCATTGAGCCCCGATGGGTTGAGCAAAACAGAATTTACCTGCCCAACCACAAAATCCTTTTGCATGTCTGTGCCGAGCAGCTGATCGGCGCCAAATTCAAAAAATTCCCATAAAACGCCGACTGTCATGGAAAAGCAAAACGCGACGATCGCCAGAAAAAACGGTGACAGCTTGATCGAAAACCGCTCGCTTCGGTCAAACAAATCGACCAGCGAAAATCCGACTGCCGCGACCAGAAACCCGTTGATCGTATGCAGCATGGTATCCCAACCGGGAATAATGGTGTAAAACGAGTTGATCTCGCCGAGTATTTCGGCCGCGTAGATAAAACAGTAAATGATACCCTCCATCACCGGCGGGATGTCGATATCCAAGCTGCGCTCGATCAGAACAGGCAGGCAGAACAGCACAAGCGCAAGAATGCACACGAACACATTCTCATACCGGCGCATGAAAATTGAGCGGATAAGCGTTACAATAATGAAAAAGGAAAGTACGCCGCGAATGGTCAGGCGGCGAGTGCGGCGGCGTGCAGCAGGCGGTTTATGCGCTGCAAACGCGCTATTTTTTTTATTGAACATAGTAACTCCTTTGGTTGACCCGGATCATTTTGCTTATCTATCACTATACCACAACAACGCGCAAAAGAAAAGGACGCGATAAGCGTCCTTTTCTTTAACTTCCATCTTTGCATAAATCTTACATATTTATCCTTCGGGCGCCTGCCCGCCTCCTATCGCGGGCGCAAGGCGTGCCGCCAGCCCAGCGGCCAGCACAGCCTTAAGTATGTCTGTGCCAATGGTTGGCACAAAGCAGGTTACAAACAGCGCCCACAGGCCGATGGGATCGTTCCAGTAAAATGCCCTGACACACCAGAACCACGCCATGCCGATGACATATACCACTGCCATATTGACAAGCGCCGCCGCAAGCAAAATCCGAAACCTGCGCGATGCCGTGCGGTGGACAATCTCACCCGTAAGCCATGCGCCCACAGCAAAGCCGATGATGCAGCCAAAGGTCGGCTGAAAGATATATTGCGGCCCGCCTCCGCCGGTAAAGACCGGCAACCCAGCAAGGCCAAGCGCTATGTAGGCGACACACGCAAGCGTGCCGTACCGCGGGCCGAGCAGCAGCGCAGCCAGTGTGGTAAACATCGATTGCAGTGTAAATGGCCAGAGCGGAACAGGCACACGGAGAAACGCACCTGCCGCGATCAGTGCGGTAAACAGTGCGCTAATGGTCAGCATGCGAAGATCATCTGTTCTGCTCTTCTGCATTACCGCATCCCTCCTCTTTCCATTGATTTGGATACAGTATAGCATGCAGTCAAACCATTGTCAACTTAAATATATATTTTGGTTTACATTATTCTTTTTTCTTGACAAATAGCGGCCCGGACAGTAAAATAGTTACTGTTATCCGCGGGTGTAGTTCATCGGTAGAACGGCAGCTTCCCAAGCTGCATAGGTGGGTTCGACTCCCATCATCCGCTCCATAAAGAAACGCCCGCATGATGCGGGCGTTTCTTTATGGCTGTTTGCACCGCACAGACCGAAGAAACCAGTGACAGCAGCATATCCAAACAGCCCCAGGCACATCTTAGCTTTCCCCCGCATAAACTGGCAGCAGGACCACAAAGCGAGGTGATTGTTATGACCATGTGCGCAACCGTGCTGGCTGTGCTGGATGGGGCAATGCTCGTCTGCGATTGCTGCACCGGGCGGCAGGTGCTCGTTCACACGCAGGGTACACGCTGCTTCCGCCCAGGCGACCGCGCGCGGATTCGCTACCGCGGCTGTGCCGCCGGCAATCCGCCGCCGCAAGTCAGTGCAATAGAGGTCTGCCGCATCTGCAGATAAGCAGCAACGGCTTCGGATCAATTCCGAAGCCGTCTGTTTTTGCCGCGATACAGCTGTGGTCAGACATAGATATGATCCGCCATGACCGGCTGCAAGCCGCGCGCGCAGATCGCTTGATAGACCTCGTCAACCGAGCGGCCGTCCGAGATCTCGAACTGTTCGTCGCCCTTGTCCTCGCCCGCGTGGCCGCCGATGCCGACATCTACCCCCGCGCTAATCTTGGTTGCGGCAAGGCCGATGATATGATCGCGAAAACCCGCGCGCTCGCGCGTCGAAATTGTGATTGATGCAAACGGCATGAAAATGCGGTAGGCGCAGACCACCTGCAGTAGCTGCGGCTCGTGCACGTTCCTCGGGTTGATCGCCTCGTTGTTGATGATTGGCCGCAGCCGTGGACAGGAAAACGCAATTTCGGCGTGCGGGTACTTGCGCTGAAGGAAATAGGCGTGCAGCCCGGTTGCATAGGCGTCGCGGCGGAAATCGGACAGGCCGAGCAGCGCCGCAAAGCCTACGCCGCGCATACCGCCCATCAACGCACGCTCCTGCGCGCAAAACCGATAGGGAAAAATGCGTTTATGGCCGCCGAGATGCAGCGTCTTGTAGGTGTCCGCGTCATAGGTTTCCTGAAAGACTGTTACATAGTCGACGCCGCACTCGTGCAGGTAGGCATATTCGTCCACATTGACCGGGTAAACTTCGACGCCGATCACACGGAAATACCGCCGCGCAAGCTTCACTGCCTCGCCGATGTATGAGACCGGAGACATTGTGCGGCTTTCACCCGTGAGCAGCAGGATCTCCTGCAGGCCGGTCTGCGCGATCGCTTGCAGCTCCCGCTCAATCTCTTCCCTGTCAAGCTTTGCACGACGGATTTTGTTCTTACAGTTAAAGCCGCAGTATACGCAGTGATTCTCGCAATAATTGGCAATGTAAAGCGGCGTAAACATCTGCACTGCGTTGCCAAAGTGACGGCGCGTTTCCATCTGAGCGCGAAGGGCAATCTGTTCGAGCAAAGGCTCCGCCGCAGGCGAAAGCAGCGCGCCAAAATCCTCTGGCGTGAGCACGTCTTTGTCCAGCGCGCGCTGCACATTGGCCGCTGTATAGCGGCCAGCATCATATACATTCATACGGGAGATAACCTCATCCAAAACCTGCGAGCCGATGTCGTCCATCCCAGGCTGATATGCCATATGATCGGTTTTAGCAGTAATATACTCGGCCGGAACGGCTGCCCCGTTTATATCATTCATACACAGCTACCTCTCCTTCGCTAAAATATGAAAATAATAACCCGGTCAGTCATGCAGAAAGCCGGTCAGCGGCGAGGAAGCCGCTGCTGTCTCGCGTACGCGCCCCAATCCTGCCAGATACGCCGCGCGGCCCGCCTCGATCGCCTTTTTAAACGCCTCAGCCATGTCCGGAATATTCCCCGCCGTCGCAATCGCGGTGTTCGCCATAACTGCTGCCGCGCCCATCTCCATCGCCTCGCACGCCTGCGAGGGGCGGCCGATGCCCGCGTCCACAATGACCGGTAGGTCGATCTCATCAATCAGTATCTTGATAAACTCGCGCGTCGCAAGACCCTTATTCGTACCGATCGGCGCACCGAGCGGCATGATACATGCTGCCCCTGCGCTGACCAGATCGCGCGCGACATTCAGGTCGGGAAACATGTAGGGCATGACGACAAATCCCTCATCGGCGAGAATTTCAGTTGCACGGATGGTCTCGTAATTATCCGGCAGCAGATATTTGCTGTCGCGCATAATCTCGATCTTAACAAAGTCGCCACAGCCGCACGCGCGCGCCAGACGCGCGATGCGCACAGCCTCATCCGCGTTGCGCGCACCTGAGGTGTTGGGCAGCAGGGTCACACCCTGCGGGATATAGTCGAGAATATTGGCAGCGCCGCCCGCATTGGCGCGGCGCAGCGCCAGCGTGATAATCTGTGCGCCCGCGTTATGTACGGCAGCCTCGATCAAATCGAGCGAATATTTGCCTGAACCCAAAATAAACCGGGAGGAAAATGCGTGTCCACCCAGTACCAGCTGATCTTCCATATCGGTATTTCTCCTTTTTCTGCCTGCATTATTTATTGACCGAAAGATTTTCGTCGAATGTACTTGAAACGATCAGAAAGACAAGAGGTGTGTATTGTGAAAATTTATCGAAAAATATAATGCTTTTGCACTGCGTCTCCAAGCTTGGCACGGAAGAATAAACCGAAAAAGGGCCTTCCGGGCCTTTTTCTTTTGCCCGTCTACGGCTCCCGCTCGCCGAGTAGCAGCCGCAGCGTCATAGTCGCCTGCTGCGCGGCGCACAGCGCAACGCGCGGCGCTAGCAGACCCACGCCATCCGCAATGTCGCTTACGCCGTCGCCGCAGATATAAAGCCGCCCAAACTGCCGTCTAACACGCATTATATTGGCCGAACCATGCCCCGCCATGCCGCTGCCCGACACGATGGGCGTATCCGGCAGCTGTGACAGCAGTGTCTCTACCAGCATGGCTTTCTGGTCGGCCCGGTCAAACGCCTCACAGACTACATCGCAGCCGCCAAACAAGCGCGCCGCGTTGGCTGGAACGACGCGCTCGGTGTGCGTTTCATATTGCAAATAGGGATTGATCGCCTCCAGCTGTTCGAGAAGAGCAAGTGTTTTAGGCACGCCGATGTCGCGCGTTGTATAGTGCTGACGGTTGAGATTGGTGACATCCACCACGTCAAAATCCACCAGCACCAGCCGGCCGACGCCCAGCCGTGCTAGATATACAGCGATGTTCGAGCCAAGCCCGCCAAGACCCGCGATTCCAACTGCGGCGTGGTCGAGCCTAACCTGTATCGCCGCGCCATGCCGCTGCACGAGCGCTGCGTGCAGCTCCTCCTGTGTCGGATACATTTCAGCCTCCACCGACAAACTGCACGATTTCCATTATGTCTGTCTCGCACAGGCGCTCCTCGGCAAAGCGGGCGCGCGGCACGATCTGTCCATTGCGCTCGACCGCGACGCGTTGTGGGTCGTGCCCCAGCGCCTGCAAAAGCGACTGTATGGTCATTTCCGCCGTCCATGTTCGCTCTTTTCCGTTTACCAGCAAAAAATCCCCTCGTTTCAATAAAAAAATGCCCCAGTTCACCATGCGGCAAACCGGGGCATTTTCCTTACTTTCGATGCGACAGCTTCCCTACGATGGTGCTAACCAACAGGTTCAAAAGGTTGGGCGCTTGCCCTCTCAGCCGCGTAGTGCGGCACCCTTGCTTGTTTTTAGTATAGGCGCGCGCCGAATGCTTGTCAAGAAGAAAATTTCAGGCTATAATAAAAGAAAAACAAA
Source organism: uncultured Agathobaculum sp. (assembly GCF_944380985.1). Taxonomy (GTDB): domain Bacteria; phylum Bacillota; class Clostridia; order Oscillospirales; family Butyricicoccaceae; genus Agathobaculum. Next base: position 11,345 of record NZ_CALWJJ010000001.1, read on the forward strand.
TGTTCGATGGAGGTGACACCGTGGACCGCACCATTCTGCACTGTGATTGCAACTCATTTTATGCATCGGTCGAGACACTGCTCGACCCAACGCTTGCAGACGGCCCCAGCGCGGTTTGCGGCGATCCGGAAAGCCGTCACGGCATTATTTTGGCCAAAAACGAAAAGGCCAAAGCCTTTGGCGTGCAGACCGCTGAGACCATCTGGCAGGCCAGGCGCAAATGCCCCAAACTGCGGCTGGTCGCGCCGCATCGGTCAGAGTATATCAAGTACTCCCGCCGTTGCAACGAGCTGTATCTGCAATATACCGATCTTGTCGACCCGTTCGGCATTGACGAATCCTTTCTGGATGTGACCGGGTCGATGCATTTGTTCGGTACGGGTGAGCAAATCGCAGATGAGCTGCGCCGCCGCATGCGTGAGGAGATCGGGCTGACGATCTCGGTTGGGGTGTCGTTCAACCGCGCGTTTGCCAAGCTTGGCAGCGATTATAAAAAGCCGGATGCGACTACTGTGTTTTCGCGGGAAAACTATCGTCAAACAGTGTGGCCGCTGCCGGTAAACACGCTGCTCTATGTTGGCAAGCGCGCCACCGATCGTCTCGCCCAGCTGGGCGTGCACACGGTCGGCGACCTTGCCGCGTGCAACGCGGCGTTTGTCCGCAATATTTTTGGCAAAATGGGCGATACACTACTGCGATACGCCCGCGGCCAAGACGATGAACCTGTGCGCTCGTTTTACGACGAACGAGAGGTAAAAAGCGTCGGCAACAGCATGACCTTTTCGCACAATCTGGCGGGGGAAGACGAGTGCCGTTTGGGTCTTACCGCGCTGTGCGACAACGTCGGGCGGCGTCTGCGTAAGCGCGGGCTTATGTGCCAGACCGTGCAGCTTGGTATCCGCGATCCCGCGTTCCACAACCGCTCGCGGCAGATAACGCTTGCCCAGCCGACCAACTCGACGCGCACGTTGATCGACACCACTATGGCACTGCTGCGCGCACACTGGCAAATGGACAAACCGGTACGGCTTCTGTCAGTCACTGCGGCAAATCTTGTACCCGAAGGCCAGTCCTGCGAGCAGCTTTCGCTGTTTGACGCTGCCGATGCCGCACAGCAGCGGGAGCGTCAGCATCGGCTCGATCAGACCGTCGATACGCTGCGACAGCGCTTTGGAGATCAATCCGTTATGCTTGCACATTCTGTCAAGAAGAAGCGTCAAGATGACAAATGCAGCAAATAGGCCCGGCTGAGTAGCCGGGCCTATTTAGCACCAATCCTACTATGACCACGCCTGCCGCAGCAGTGCGGCAGCTTCGTCTATCTGCTGCTCAGTCAGACCCGCATAGCCGAGCACTAGTGTTGCCCGGGGCGGCCGGACTGGCGGCAGATAATATGCCGCTAGACCATATACCCGCACCCCTACTGCCTGCGCCCGGTCGATCAGCTCGCGCTCGGGCATGCCGTTTCGCATATGCAGCAGCAAATGTAGACCCGCCTCGGACCGCGACATCTCGTGCGGCAAATCTGCCAGCTCACGATCCAACGCTGTCATGAGCGCATCGCGACGCGCCTGGTACACCTTACGGCTACGGCTGATATGGCGCTCAAATCCGCCCGTGCGCAAAAAGGCGGCCAGCGTGTGCTGCTCAAAACTGGGTACAGTGGATGAGTAAAGTGAAAACCGTTCCCGATAGCTGGCCATCAGCGCGTCCGGCAGCACCAGATACCCAATGCGCAGGCCGGGGGCCAGGCTTTTGGCAAAGGTATTGACATAAACCACACGCCCGGCTCGGTCAAGTTCGCCCAAGGCGGGGATGGGCCGTGAGGCGTAGCGGAACTCGCTGTCGTAATCATCTTCGATGATATAACGATCAGGCGCGGCGGACGCCCAGCGCAATATCTCTAGCCGGCGCGCAGCCGGCATGACAGTACCCAGGGGAAAGTGGTGCGAGGGCGTCAAATAGACAGCCGAAGCGTCGCTCGCATAAAGCGCATCCGCGCGCAAGCCGCTTTTATCGAGTGGCAGCGGGCGTACTGCCGCGCCGCTCACGCTGAAAATCTGGTACAGCTTGCGGTAGCCTGGGTTTTCGAGCGCGTACACGCGCTCGCGGCCGAGCAGCTGGATGACCAGGTGCATTAAATACTCCGATCCGGCGCCGATCAGAATATTCTCCTCCGAGACATGAATGCCGCGAAAATCTCGCAGATAGCGCGCAATCTGCTCGCGTAGCTCGATTGCGCCGCAGGGATCGGTGGCGCACAGCAGACGGTCTGCATACTCGCTCAGCACAGCCCGCGAAAGCCGCGCCCAGGTGGAAAACGGAAAACATCCGTTATCCACGATATTAGTGCGGAAATCATAGAGACAGTTGTCCGCCGGCGCGGGCCGATGTTGTATGGCGGGGTGTGTAGTCAGCGCCTGCGCAGGTACAGTCAGCTGCTGCTGCACAAAATATCCGCGCCGCGGTGCTGAAACGATATACCCCTCGGCAAGCAGCTGGGCGTATGCAGTTTCAACTGTGACCTGGCTGATGCGCAGATTGGCCGCAAGCTGCCGTTTACTCGGCAGCTGTGCACCGCCCACCAGCACGCCGGACATGATGTCTGCCCGGACAGCGCGATACAGCTGCTCATACAGCGGAGTCTTACCGTGTGCATCCAGATGATATGTCAGCACCAGCTTGCCTCCCCCACCTTACCGCCGCAGCCACGCACGCCTGTTTGCCGCAAAGCAGCCAGCGCCTTGCATGCTAAACCCTGATACAATGTAAGACCACGCGGTTGCCACCTCAAAAACTGCATGACTTCAGCGCTGTGAGAATCTGGCATTGCGCTTCCTCCTATCTGGCATGGTTATTATAACAATATCAAGCCAAATGAGACATGTCAAGAGCCGCGCTGGGCAGAGGTCTCATGGGTCGCACGGCCGGCGTTCCTGCCCATCTATCACGGCTTCCTCCTTCCGGAAGAACGCCTGTAGCTTTTGCAGGCTCTGCGCCAGCACAGCGGCCTGCTCAGGCGAGAGATCCTCCAGCATCGCGGCGATCATGCGATCGTGAAAAGCCTGATGGTATTCATAGGCCGCGCGGCCTTTCGCGGTCAGCGTGATGTTGACGACGCGGCGATCCTCGGCACTGCGCATCCGACGCACCAGACCCTTTGCTACCAGCTTATCGCACGCGACCGTCAATGTCGCGAGCGTCACACCGATGGATTTGGCGACCTCGCCCATGCGCGCGGATTCATGTGCGCCAATTTTCTCAATGATATGAATCTCGGTGATCGAAAGCGCGCTACCAAGACCCTCCGCCATCGCGCGTTCTTCAATTTTGTTGATGCGGCCGAACACATCGACCAGAAAGGAATGAAACTGCTCTGCACCTGCCATGCCGCACCAGCCCTCCTCTAGTTCATTTAGATGACTAAATATTAGCATAATGAACTAAAAATTGCAACAGGCCGCAAAAAGGACGCGCGTAAGGCGCGTCCTTTTTGCAAAATAGGCACTTCACAGACTAAGCAGCGCCGCCATACCCGCACGGAGCAATGCGCTGAGCGCAGCCAGCGCAACACACAGCATATATGGTCCACGGCAGGCGTGCAGGGCAAACCGGCCCGCAGCTTCACGGCTCTGCCAGACCATGGCGCAAGCGGCAAGCAGGCCAGATACACTGAGCACGGCCGGCAGCCCGGCGGCGCATAGCGATAGCAATATACCATCCTGCTGGCCCACGCCAACCGCCACAGTCAGCGCAAGCACAAAGCCGCGCGCCGCGACCAGCGCAGACAGACAGAGCGGCGCCGGGCGCAGCAGCGCGCACACCAACGGCAATACAAGCCATAGCACCGCGCACAGCACACTTTTCACAACCTGCGACGGCAGCTCGGACAGCAGCGCCGCCAGCTCGACGGCGCTGTCTCCCTCCCCTGCGTGCAGACCGGTCAGACCGCCCGCGAGCGCACCGCATAAAAACATTGCACATAGAAACAAAAACGCCGGCATACGCACCAGCGCATCAAAAAAACCGAGAATATGCTGTTTGTTCATTGCTCTCCCCCTCTGTGGAAGGTCATAGAACAGCATATTCCCGGTCGGTTGCAATTAGAACGCGACGCGCTCTTCATTTACCATATTGCACATGGCGTCTACCAGGTCACGGCAGGGCTGATGCAGAAACAAACGCGCCTTTTGGCTGATCTCATATGTTGCATACAATGCGCCGTGTTCGTTTCGGTGCAGTACAGCGGCGATGAATTCGGTTGCCGTCGTAATGCGCTCGGCAACATAGGCCAGATTGACCTGTTCATTATCGCATACTGTGACGATCACACGCTTTTGCGCGCTGCCGGCAATCTTGGCAAGCTCGGTCGACATCTCGCGCTTTGGCGCGACAATCAACGCGATCTCACACTTGATCAGCGCTGACAAGTCGTCCTCACAGATCGACACCGGATAGCTCTGGGCGGCCTCACAGGCCACTTTATTCTTAGCCGAAAGAAACAGATTGCGCGGCGGGATGATCTCGCGGCTTAAAATAGCGCGTACCATCCACGGCATATATTCGCCTTCGCCGATCACAGATACCATAATGTTCTGCGGCATAGACTACATCTCCTTCACAGGACAATAAAAAATACATTGCTTATTATACGTCACAGAACATTTAAATTGCAACGGATTTTACACAATCTTTTTATTATTTGGCGAATTGGCTCAATCTACCTCGAGCTTTTCCATCGCTTTCAGATAAATTGCACACTCCAGACGTTTTCTCTCCAATTCGCAGCCTAAATCGTAAGAATCGTTCAGATTATGATTCATATTGTAGTTTGCCGCCGAACATCCGCCCGAGCAGTAGAACTTTGCCCAGCACTTCTGGCACTTGGGGCGGGTGTAAATGTTCATGCCTGCAAACTCCTCCGCAATGCCCATGTCGAACGTATCATCAAGCACGTTGCCCTGCTTGTACTCGTCCTTGCCAACAAACTGGTGACAGGGGTAAATATCTCCATCCGGCGTAACCGCAACATACTCATACCCTGCGCCGCACCCGCGCAAACGCTTGATTACACACGGCCCCTGATCCAGATCAACCACAAAGTGAAAGAACGAAAACGGCTTTCCCTCTCTCCGACGCTCGAGTATCATTTCGGTCAGGCGGTCATATTCGACCATGATCTTGGGCAGATCCTCCTCGGTCAAATCATAGCCGCAGCCATGGTCGGCGGTCACCGGCTCGACCGAAAGGCTTTCAAAGCCCGCGTCCGCTATGTGCAGCACATCATCAGCAAAATCCAGATTGTGCGAGGTAAATGTGCCGCGCGCATAGTAGTCCTTCTCCGGATCGCGTGCGTCGACAAGCGCCTTGAAGCGGGGCAAGATCGTATCATAGCTGCCCGCGCCGGACACCGTCTTGCGAAATTCGTCGTTAACTTCCGGACGGCCGTCGATCGAAAGCACAACGTTTGCCATATTTTCATTGATGTACGCCCGCTTTTCCTCATCCAGCAGCAGGCCGTTGGTCGTGATGGTAAAGCGAAATTTTTTATTAAACTTCTGCTCAAGACCGCGCGCATATTCTACCGTCTGCACAACCGTATCCCACGCCATGAGCGGCTCACCGCCAAAGAAGTCCACCTCGATATTATGCCGCTTGCCCGAACGCGCGATGACAAAATCGATTGCCTTTTTCGCCACCTCAGGCGGCATAATCTTGCGGCCTTTGCCAAAGTCGCCGGTCGAAGCAAAGCAGTAGGTACACCGCAGGTTGCAATCATGCGCGACATGCAGGCACAGCGCCTTGACCGGCGCACCCGCCGGCACATATTTGCTCACGTCAATATAGTCGTCGTCCGCAAACAGCTGACCGGCCTTTTTCAGCTCGTATAACTCGTCATACGCCTCACGCACTTCGTCCTCCGGGTACTGCGGCAGCGCCTCCACAACCGACTGTGGGCAATCCTCCGCCATATCCTTGTCAATCAGACCTGCGACCGCGTAGCCGATCTCATCGAGCAGATGCACCGCGCCGGAATTGACATCCAGCACAAAGTTCAGCCCATTTTTAACATAACGATGAATCATTTTTCTATTTCCTCCGATATACTGGAACAAGGCGCGCCACAGCGCACCTCGGTTTATGTAAACATGTCCGCGCCGCCGCACGGCCGAAATGGAAAGCGGCGGTATAACCACCGCCGCTTGACTGAAAACCCAGATCTATAAGCCTGGCTTTTTAACAAACCGCCGGAGAAGTGTGCCCACAGGGCGCGCAACGCAGGCGGTGGAACTGATCCGAGCCGGAAGGCCGGACGGTTCGCTTTCCGGGTAGGCTATGCAGACTTATCGAGAGGTCTGCGCGCACTTCTGGTTTGCCACCGTGCAAGAGGTCTTGCAAGCAGATTGGCAGGAAGTCTGGCACTCGCCGCAGCCGCCATGTGCTGCGGTCTGCTTCAGAGTTGCAGAGGTCAGTGTGGATACGTGCTTCATAATAATTCCCTCCTATTTTTTTACATGACTATACCTTTTCTTTTTGCGTACGTTAACGCCGACAAGGCCGCCAAGCGCCGAGGCCGCCAGTGCACACAGCAGACTTGCCGCTGTGCGGACAGGGTTGACCGGCTGCAGCTGCATGAGCACACCTATTAGCAGCAAGATCAGAAAAACCGCAAGACCTGCGCCCATGGCCCAAATCAGCTTGCGGCCTGCGGCGCGTTTTGCCGCGCACAAACCGCCAAGCAAACTGCCTACCGCCAGAAATACCAGCGCACACGAAGCAACCGCGTATTCGGGCAGCATGCCGCGATACATCAGCACCGCGCCGACCAGCATCAGCAAAAGTGTAGTCAGCATCCCAGCTGCCACAGCCGGCAGCAATATGCCGGCTGGCGACCGAGCCTCATTGGTTTTTCTCATCATCGTACATCCTCCCGCCGAATGAAAGATAAATCATCCTATTCGGCAAGGAACCGGGATATTACTTGGCGTCCTTATTCGCTTCCTTGGGCGCCTCGACCGTTTCGGTCGCCGGCGCCTCCTTGCCGCGGATCGCCCAGCGGTAGATCTTTAGCTTAGTGCGGTCATTCGAGGTTTCGATGATTAACACATCGTCCTTGATATTGACTACACGGCCGATAAACCCACCGATCGTTGAGATCTCGTCTCCTACTTCAATCGAATTACGCATGTCACGCTCGGCCTTATCGCGCTTACGCTGTGGGCGGATCAGCATAAAATAGAATACAGCGACTAAGAGAATGATCGGCGCAATGTTGACGATTATCTCCAGATACTGCTGACCAGTTGGCACGTCTTACACCTCCTCACACATTTTGCCATTGATACTTTTTCATTATAATGGATTCAACTGCAAATTACAAGCCCTATTTTCTTCGGCATAGGACAGCCCGGCACCTGCATATGGTAGCGGTATCCCAACCAAAGCGAGGTGCCCTTCGATGTTGTTCCCCGCCCTTTTTGCGCTTGGTGGCGCGTTTTTCTTTTTTATTTTGCGCGTGCAGGGCGCGGATGGCTGTTTTCCCCGCCCGCTTTCCCCAGAAAAAGAAGCAGAACTTTTGCGTAAAATGCATGATCAGCAGGATGAAGACGCGCGTGCGCAGCTCATTGAGCACAATTTACGCCTTGTTGCGCACATTGTAAAGAAATATTATGCCTCAAGCGCCGAACAGGACGACCTGATCTCAATCGGTACGATCGGCCTGATCAAAGCGGTGGGTACTTTCCGCCCGGATAAAAACATCCGCCTGGCAACCTACGCCTCTAAATGCATTCAAAACGAGCTGCTTATGCACTTTAGGCAAAAGCGCAAAAGCGCGGGAGAGCTTTCCCTGTCCGATGCGCTCGAGACCGATGGGGATGGCAACGCACTTGCTTTGCAGGACGTCATCTGCTGTGAAGACGATGGACTTTCCGCCATCGAGGAGCATGATCGCTACAACGCCATGCACCAGGCGCTTGCAGCCTGTCTTTCTGTGCGCGAGCGCGAAATCATCCGGCTGCGTTACGGGCTCGGCCTGCCTGCGCCGCTGCCCCAGCGCGAGATTGCAAAACAGCTGGGTATCTCACGCAGCTATGTATCGCGCATTGAAAAACGCGCCTTGGAAAAGCTGCGCGCCGCGCTTGGCACAATGGATTGAAACTATCGCGTACACCGGTGGATTTTCCCAAATCCGGCGATAAGAAGATGACCGTATTTTTTCAAAAAAACTCTTGACGCGACGCCGTTGCCGTTGTATACTATTATAGTCGCAAGAGATTGCGGCGGCGTCAATAGCCGAATTGTGTAATGGTAGCACGACAGACTCTGACTCTGTTTGTGAGGGTTCGAATCCTTCTTCGGCTGCCACTGAAAAGCAGCTTTTCTGATGAAAAGCTGCTTTTTTATCATCAAAAAAACGCACTTTCAGTTCATAGGTTTAACAGCGGCAAGTCCTACGGGCTGTTTTCGTTCAAATGAGGTGATTTCCTTGGACGGCGCTGAAATGCAATTTGAACAGATCATCCGCTGGCACGAGGCGCGCTACCCTGCCATGCAGCCGCAGGACTTTGCAAAGCTCGCCTATCAGAGCGAATTCGGCCCTGCGCACCTGGCGCAGACGGTGGAAGATCTGTCGGCCGCATTGCTGCGCGAATGGGGCGCACTGCCGGCTGATATGCCGGCGCGGCCGCCCGAACTGATTGGCGGCGGTCTGTGCCGCCTGCACCTTGACCCGCAGACGGATGCGACGCGCGCCGTTCCTTTGCTCGCTGCGCTCATACACCACACGGCCCGAATGCATCACGGCACAGCGGACGGCCTGCGCCGCCGCATAGCAGCGCTGCGCAGGCTTGATGTGGCCGGTATGGCAGACTGGCTTGATCGCTGGCAGGTGGATGGCTGCCCATCCATTCACCACAGCGACGCTTTCCGCACAACCTATCGGCCTCATTACCGTGTCATCTGCACGGCACATGCAGTGTTTTTCCCCGCACTGCTTGAAGCCGCCCGACTCATCCAAAACGGCGTACCCGCCGTGCTGGGCATTGATGGACGATGCGGCAGCGGAAAAAGCAGCCTTGCCCAGTTGTTGCACGAACTGTTCGGATGCAATGTATTGCATATAGATGACTTCTATTTGCCCGCAGAGCAACGCCCGCCTGACTGGACAGAGCAGCCTGCCGGCAATATTGATCTCGCCCGCTTCTGGGATGAGGCGCTTGCGCCCGCGCGCGCCGGTAAGCCCATTTACTACCGCGCCTACTCGTGCGGGCGGCAGCAGTACCGCGACGTGGTTATGCTTTCCCCTACCCCACTGACCGTGGTCGAAGGCAGCTATTCCCAACACCCTGCACTTGCAAATGCGTACCAATGCCGGATTTTTTTGACCTGCTCGTCCGAGGTGCAGCAGCGTCGACTGCGCGCGCGCGAGGGCGCGCACTTCGACGATTTTGCCAGACGCTGGATTCCGATGGAGGAGCAGTACTTCTCAGTATACGGCATGCCGAACGAAGATACTACCGTCATCGATACCAGCCCATTTTTCTAAGCTGGCGCAGCCCGATGCGCCGCACACCGCATAAAAAACCGTTCCCGTCAAAGCGGGAACGGTTTTTATGCTTTTGCAGAAATTATGCCATGCCAAGTTCCTTGACGCGTGCCTGCGCCGCCGCAAGGCGGGCGATCGGCACACGGAATGGCGAGCAGGAAACATAGTTCAGCCCCACATTGTGACAGAACTCAACCGATGACAGATCGCCGCCATGCTCACCGCAGATGCCCAGCTTAATCTCCGGACGGGTACGGCGCCCCTCGGCAACAGCATAGCGGATTAGCTTGCCGACGCCGTTCTGGTCAAGGCGGGCAAACGGATCGGACTCGAGGATCTTTTTCTCAAAATATGTTTCGAGGATACGGCCCACATCGTCGCGCGAAAAGCCGTAGGTCATCTGCGTTAGATCATTTGTGCCGAAGGAGAAGAACTCGGCCTCCTCAGCGATCTCGTCCGCCGTGACCGCCGCGCGCGGGGTCTCGATCATCGTGCCGATCATATACTTCATAGCAAGGCCGGACGCCCCGATCAGCTCATCCGCCTTATCCTTGATGACCTTTTTGACAAAGCGCAGCTCGTTGATCTCGCTGACAAGGGGCACCATGATCTCCGGAGTGATATTGAGGCCATCTTCGCGCGCCACATTGATCGCAGCGGAGATGATGGCTTCGGTCTGCATTTCGGCAATTTCGGGATAGAGCACATCCAGACGGCAGCCACGGGTGCCAAGCATCGGGTTAAACTCGTGCAGGTCAGCCACCTTGCCCTTGAGCTTCTCAAACGAAATACCCATCTCCTTCGCCAGCTCACGGATGTCGGCATCTTCCTGCGGCAAAAACTCGTGCAGCGGCGGATCGAGCAGACGGATGGTGACCGGCAAGCCGCCCATCGCACGGTAGATGGCCTCAAAGTCGCCGCGCTGCATGGGCAGGATTTTGGCAAGCGCCGCCTTACGCTGCTCGATCGTGTCGGACACAATCATCTCGCGCACCGCCTTGATGCGCTCAGGCTCGAAGAACATATGCTCGGTGCGGCATAGACCGATGCCCTCCGCGCCAAACTTACGCGCCTGGGTAGCGTCACGCGGGGTATCGCCGTTGGTGCGCACCTTGAGTGTGCGGATCTCATCCGCCCAGCCCATAAACCGGCCGAAGTCGCCGGTCAGCTCGGCGTCCTGTGTATCGATTTTGCCGAGATAAACGTTACCGGTCGAACCGTCAAGCGAGATAAACTCACCTTCCCTCACAACCGTGCCATCGGCAAAGGTGATAGTCTTGTCCGTCTCGGATACCTTGATGCCGTTGACGCCGGCCACACAGCAGGTGCCCATACCACGCGCAACGACCGCCGCATGCGAAGTCATGCCGCCGCGTGCGGTCATAATGCCCTCTGATACCGCCATGCCGTCGATGTCTTCAGGCGAGGTTTCCTGGCGGACGAGCACGACCTTAAGGCCGGTCTTATGGGCCTGCGCAGCATCCTCCGCAGTGAAGTATACTGCGCCGCACGCCGCACCAGGCGAGGCAGGCAGACCCGAGGTGATCGGCTTTGCCGCCTTGAGCGCCGCGGGCGCAAACGTCGGATGCAGCAGCGCATCCAGCTGCTTGGGTTCGACCTTCATCATAGCCTGCTCCTTGGTGCACACGCCCTCGTCGACAAGATCGACCGCGATCTTGAGCGCTGCCTGCGCGGTGCGCTTGCCATTGCGGGTCTGCAACATATAGAGCTTGCCGTTTTCAATGGTAAACTCCATATCCTGCATATCGCCGTAGTGCTGCTCCAGGCGGGAGGAAATATCAACAAACTGCTGGTAGACATCGGGCATGGTGTCGGCCAGTGTCGAGATCGGCTGTGGGGTACGGATGCCGGCGACGACATCCTCGCCCTGCGCGTTCATCAAGAACTCGCCGAACAGCTTCTTTTCACCGGTCGACGGGCTGCGCGTGAACGCTACGCCCGTACCAGAAGTATCACCCATGTTGCCAAATACCATCGACTGGACGTTGACTGCCGTGCCCCAGGAATGCGGGATGTCATTCATGCGGCGATAAGTATTGGCGCGCGGGTTATCCCACGAGCGGAATACCGCGCGAACAGCCTCCATCAGCTGCTTTTTGGGGTCCTGCGGAAAATCCTCGCCGAGCGACTTTTTATAGTGATGCTTAAACAGCGCAATCAGCTTGACCATATCCTCCGCGTCAAGTTCATTATCCTGTTTGACGCCCTTTTCCTCCTTGACCTGATCGATCAGTGCCTCAAAGCTCGACTTGGGCAGCTCCATTACAACATCTGAAAACATCTGGATGAAACGGCGGTAAGAGTCGCGCGCAAAGCGCGGGTTGCTCGTCAGATCCGCAACCGCATCACAGATCTCGTCGTTCATGCCGAGGTTTAAGATGGTGTCCATCATGCCGGGCATGGACGCGCGTGCACCCGAGCGGACGGATACGAGCAGCGGGCTTTTCGAATCGCCCAGCCTTTTTCCCGTGGCCGCTTCAAGCTTATCAAGGTACTCGAGGATCTGCGCCTGAATATCGGAATGGATCGTTTTTCCATCCTCATAATACCGGGTGCAGGCTTCAGTGGTGATGGTGAACCCCTGCGGCACTGGCATGCCAAGCCCGGTCATCTCTGCCAGGTTTGCGCCCTTGCCGCCAAGCAGCTCGCGCATTTTTCCGTTGCCCTCCGGGAACATGTAAACGTACTTCTTCATTGGCTCTTTTCCTCCATTTCGTTCGGTACTTACATTTATTGCATATTTCACTCATACAAGGGTATTATAGCATGCGCACCACTTTTTGTTCTATTGTGGTATTTCACCGATTTATTATTTCTATATTGTACATAATGACGGAAATATAGCCAAACCACGGATAAAATAGTCAAATATTTTGATTAATTTTAGCAAAATTTAATCTTTTTTGCGCGAAAAACTGAGTAAATTATGAATTATTCTGCAAATCAAGGCGTTTTTGTGAAATGGTACTGATTCGCCGGAACCATTGCACCATTTTTCTCCAGTGCACAATTCCCTGCATTGCATAATAAAACGGCGGCCTCTGGAAGGCCGCCGGAAGGGATGGTCTGCATGCCGGACACATACACGCCTAGCACACTTTGACCCTGATAGGTTGTTTCATAAAGTGCAACGGAAAGCAGATAGCCTGCCGAAGAGGTAAATGCATCCTCCGAAAACTGATAGAATGTATGTTCGCCCAGCACAGCATAGTATTCAAGCAGCAGACGCTCGCTATCCTCCATATCTGCCATGCGATAGTAAAACTGCGTTGTGCCGCGATCACGGTCGGTGGCAAACAGTGGCACACCGGTCACCGCGCCAAAATCCGGTACCGGGTACAGGTTTAAGTAGCACCGTGATGCGTCCGGCCGGTGGGCGCTTGTATACTCTAACGGACTGACCGCATTGTTTCCATCCATGCTATCGAGCGCGCTGATCGGAACCGAAAAGGATGGCGCGCCGCCGTTCTGGCTGCTCGCTGTAATGCCGACCAGTTGCCCGTATGCATTGATCAGCGCGCCGCCCGAGTTGCCGCTGATGACAGTAGCAGTGCTTTCAATCATCGGGGTCAGAAAAGCATCGCTTGCGGAGTTGGTCACCGTACCTTCTGTCAGCCGGGCGCTGCCGCCGCTCGGATAGCCCAGCGCGTAGACCTTGTCGCCCACCTGCACCGGATACGCCGTTTCGAGGTATGCCATGTCGCTGCCCACCACGCGGATATAGGCAATGTCTGCGCGCGCATCAATGTCGTATACACTTACTTCGCGCTTGACGCCGTCCGACATCTCTGCCACCAGACGGGAAACCCCGTTGACAATATGGCCGCAGGTGACCGCGTCGCCATTTGCCGCAATCACAACTCCGCTGCCCATGCCAAGCAGCGTACCGCGCGCGTCGTAAGAATACAGCTTAAATACCGCCGGCAGACAGCGGGCGGTCACCTCGTCTGCTGTCAGCTCCCGCACTGCGGCATGCAGTGTAAATGTATGCCGCAGCGCAGGGTCAGCCATGCGTGTAACAATAGCCGCCGCCTCACTGCGCCTTATCGTGCTATCCGGCCGGAAGCTGCCCGCACTGTCCGCGCCGGTCAGCACACCTGCGCGATACAGCAGGTATACTGACTGCTCATAGTCCACACCCGCGGGCACATCCGGAATAGCGCCGCTATCGACCGTGTTGATTGCCCGCAGCGCCTCGGCCGGCAAGGCGTTTGCCAACACATCGGCAAACACCGCGCGTGTTGCCGGGCTGTTGTAATCGGCGCGCGCGGCGGGCAAAATGCCATGCTCGAGCGCATAATCCACATACACCTGATACCACGGGCCATATGTGGCAAAGTCCGCGCTACCGGTATTGAAAATGCTGTGCATACTGGCCGCCAGCTTGACCGCCTCAGCCACGGTCAGCTGGCTGTCCGGTGCAAAGATCGTGGGCGATTGGCCATTGATCAAACCGTACTCATATGCCGTATATACGTTTTGCGCATACCATGCGTCTTCCGGCACGTCGGTAAACTGACCGGCGTAGGTCGCCTGCGCTGCGAAATTCTCATAACCCGCAGCGGCGGCAGGCAGCAGGCTGGTCATCATAACTGCCGCCAGCAACAGGCTGATTACTCTTTTTTTCACGGTTTTATCCTCCGTTTGGATCGGTACGAGGGAAAGCGGCGCCGGTTATCCCGAGGCTCCGCTTTCCCAATGCGCCGGTCTTCAGTCAAGTGCGTAGGCAGACGTCTATACGCGCCTCAGCCCTGGTAGGCCGCGACAATCTCACCGATATACATCGTGTGGAAATCACGGTCTTCATACCATCTGTCGATGATCTCCTGGTGCAGAATGTCCTCGGGTGCAATCTCACTTTTGCAACGCTTGCGACAGACCAGTACAAGTTCTGCCTCGGCAAAGGTGGGCTGACCGTCCACAAAGACCGGGGTAAGACCGCTCTGGTGCATCTTGTCGATGTCCCGGCCGGACTTGCTGCCCAGCAAACCCAGCGCATCGCGGTGTCCATCCTGCAAAAAGGTTAGCGTAAAATACTCGCTACCATCGACAAACTCCCTGGTATAACGTCTATGCCGGATATAGCATGTTGCTGCGGGCTTGCCCCATATCACGCCGACGCCGCCCCAACTGGCGGTCATCGTGTTCCAACGCTCCGGCGTACCGGCCGAAATCAGCATCCACTGTTTTCCAATTTTGGCGAACGGATTGAGCGACAGCTCTTCAATATTGATTTTGGTAAGTGACACGGTTTTTCCCTCCTATGGTAATGATGGAGATATAAAGAACAATAAGTGTGCGCCACGCGCATTTCTTATAGACAATGGCAGCATACCGCCATTGCCATAAAAAGCCAGGCACATTCTCCTGGCTTTTTATATAAAATAATAATTTTGCCGGCTCGCGGGCAGAACGACCATTTTATTCAAAATGGTCGTTTCTCCGCAGCTTCATTTCCTGCCATTCCTCCCTCGAAATGAGGATCTGACGGGGCTTAGAACCTTCAAACGGGCCGATGATGCCGCGCTCCTCGATTTGGTCGATGATGCGCGCAGCGCGCGAGTAGCCCAGCTTTAGACGGCGCTGCAGCATCGAGGTGGACGCCTGCCGGCAATCCATGATGACGTCGATCGCCTCCTCGATCATCTCGTCCTCTTCCCCGCTGGGGTCAGAAGCGCCGCCGGCTCCCTTGCTGTCCGCCTGTTCGATCTGGCGCTCAATATGCTCGAGGATCTCTTCACTATATTCGGCAGTGCTCCCCTGCTTGATATGCGCGATGACCGCTTCGATCTCCTCTGACGAAATAAAGCAGCCCTGCACACGCGTGGGCTTGCCTTCGCCAAGCGGTCCGTACAACATATCGCCCTTGCCGATCAGCTTTTCCGCACCTGTCGTATCGAGAATGATGCGGGATTCGATCTGGCTGGCTACCGCGAAAGCGATGCGCGAGGGGATATTCGCTTTCATGATACCGGTGATGACATCCGCCGAAGGGCGCTGCGTCGCAACGACCAAATGCATGCCCGCAGCGCGCGCCTTTTGCGCGATACGACAGATAGAGGTTTCGACCTCCTTGGCGGCGACCATCATCAAATCGGCAAGCTCGTCGATCACGATAACGATCTGCGGCAGCACCTGATACTGCTCGGGTATGCCGTCCTCCTGCTGCTCGGCCTTGGCCTTTTCAGCGCGCATCAGATCGTTATAACCGGATAGATTGCGCACCTGATGGTCGGCAAACAGCTTATAGCGTCGCTCCATCTCGCCGACCGCCCAGTTGAGCGCACCCGAGGCTTTCTTCGGATCGGTCACAACCGGGATGAGCAGATGCGGAATGCCGTTATAGTTGCCCAGCTCGACCATCTTCGGGTCGACCATGATAAGGCGCACTTCCTCGGGCGTGGATTTGTACAAAATCGAGATCAGCATCGAGTTGATACACACCGATTTGCCCGAGCCAGTCGTGCCGGCGATCAGCATATGCGGCATTTTGGCGATATCGCCAATGACCGGCTTGCCGGTAATGTCCTTGCCCACGGCAAAGGACAGGCGGCTGCGCGCGTTTGTAAACGCAGGCGAAGCAATGCACTCGCGGATATAAACCGTATTGATCGTCTTGTTCGGCACCTCGATGCCGACCGCCACCTTATCCGGAATGGGCGCAATGCGCACATTCGCTGCGCCGAGCGACAGCGCAATATCATCTGAGAGCGCCGTGATACGCGAAAGCTTGATGCCACGCGGGATAGACAGCTCAAACCGCGTGACCGACGGCCCGCGCACAATGCCGATGATCTGCGCATCGATATTGAATGATTGCAGCGTATCGAGCAGGCACGAGGAATTCTCCTTGAGTTCGGCCTCCACGCCTGTGGTTGAGGCATGCTTGCCCTGCTTCAGCAGATCGAGCGGCGGATAGTCATAGACCGGCGCAGGCGTTTTCTGGCTCTCGTCCATTTCATCATTGAGCGCGGCCTGCTCGTGCTCGCTCATCCGCTCGGCCTTTTGCGGCTTGAGCTGCGGCGCGGGATCGGGCGTCTCCTCCTCTTGCTCCGGCTCGTTTTCCATCAGATCGAGGATGCTGACTTGATCACCCGTCGTCTCCTCCTTAATGGAGCGCAAGTACTCGTCCGGCGCAATCGGCTTGCCGCCATGCTGATGGTGCGGTGCGGCATCCGGATCCGCACCAGGCTTATCCTCGCCAGGCGGATCGGTGTCGAGCGGAATGTCGATTTGCTGCTTACGGCGGCCGGCACGGCGCTCATCACGCTTTTGCGCGCGCATAGCTGCGACCTCATGGACATTGGGCAACTTGGGCGGCGCCTCATAATGCGCGCGCTCATCCTCATCCTCGTATTCATAATCAAGCGGACGGAACATCTCCATGAGCGCCTGCGGTGTAATACGCAACGCCGCAAAAATCGCTCCGATGGTCAGCAGCAGCAGCGCGAGCAGCGCGCCGGCCGAGGACAGCGCCCATTCCAGCACGATATACACCCCGCCGGACAGCAGTCCGCCGGATTCTCCAGCCATGCCGGTCGTCAGCAGACCAGCCAGCGTCTGCATGGAAAAATCAAATTGGTTTGCACTGGTAAATGCGTGGACAATGCTGCCGATCAACACAGGCAGCAGCGCAATGCATGCCCCGCGCAGACGCACCGGCCCTTTCTCTCTTGCAAACAGCAGCCCCGCAAGCGCCAATAGCGCAAACGGCAGCAGATAGCTACCCACGCCGATAACCGCGCTGATGCCGCGGTGCACCCAGTGCAGCAGAACCCCGTCGATCGGCAGGATAGACAGCAGGCATAGCAGCGCGATCACCGCCCAAACAGCGCCCCACGCCGTGCGTGACAGGGTCGGCTCGGCCTTGCGCCGAGACGTCTGCTTACTGCGCGGCGCGGTCTTTACCGTTTTTTTACTTGTCGATTTTCTTGCAGCCAATGTGTATTACCCTCACTTTAATCCTCTTTCTATGTATGCCGGTCACTGCACGCGCTAACCGCGCGGCGAATAAACAGACCTCTTTGCCGACGTGCGGCGAAAAGTCATAAAAGCCAGGACCGGGCCTGACTTTTATCCGGATGTGTGATTATACCATCGTGATTAGGCTGGCGACGACCGCCACCGTGCCGACCAGCGTGCAATAGACCACAAACGGACGGAAGTTGCCGCGATTTGTGATGAACTTGACCATGCGGATGGCCGCAAGGCCGGATGCCATTGCTACCAGAATGCCCACAACGTAGCAAGCGATCGATGTCTCGCCCATAAGCGAGGGATCGCGGATGACATCGGCAAGCTCGAGAATGTTGGCACCCAGCACGACCGGCAGCGACATGATGAACGCAAAGCGTACGGCAAACTCGCGCGAAAAACCGCAAAACAGGCCGGTGCAAATCGTCGTGCCCGAGCGCGACAGCCCGGGTATTACCGCAAACATCTGACCGATGCCGACAATCAGCGCATCCAGCCAGCTGGCTGTTTCCTCTGTCTTTCGCTTTTTGGGCGCTTTTTCGGATAGAAACAGCAGCACGGCGGTCAGCAGCAGCATCAGACCGACAAGCAGCGGCGAGGAAAACGCCGCCTCCAGCCTGCTTTCGATCGGCAGGATGGCAAACATGGGAATGAGCGTGATCAGCAGCATCACAATGAAGCGGCGATACGGATGTCCATTTATCCTAAACCCATCCCGGACCCAGCCGAAAAACTCGACAAACAGCTCCTTGATGTCCTTCCAGAATGCAACGACAACGCTGAGCAGCGTGCCAAAATGCAGCAGCACATTAAACAGCATATAATTGGTCTCTACGCCGCTGCCAAACAGCGCCTGTACAAGAACAAGATGGCCAGACGAGGATACCGGTAGGAACTCGGTCAAGCCCTGCACCAGGCCCTGCAAAGCGGCAAACCAGATACTCATGGATATGTCTCCTCCTGATGGGTTCAGTTTACATACAGATTTATTATAGCATACAAATCGCTTGAATACCACTGTTTTTGGTGAAAAAAACACCGTGCGCCAGCAGAAGGCTAACCGTTTTCTTCCAATATCTGATCGATCGCTGCCGCAACGCCGTCCTCGGCGTTTGTCAGCGTCTCACGCGCGCAAATTGCCTTAACTGCGTCCGACGCATTGCCCATCGCGACCGGCAGCGCGACTGCGCGCAGCATCTCCAGATCGTTCTCACTGTCTCCGATGGCGGCTGCGTGCGCAAGATCGGTGCCGAGCGCACGGCACAGCATACCGAGCGCTGCGCCCTTATTCGCCTCCGGCGCGACCACCTCAATGTTATCTGCCGCCGAACTCATCACCCGCACGCCCGGGATCTGCTCGACCTGCTTGCGAATGAGACCAAGCATGACCGCATCACCTGTGCGCGCAAAAATCTTGTCAACCGCCAGGCGCCTTTCTGCGATGTATTCGGCCACCGAGGGCACAACCTGCTTGACCGCAAGATAGCCCTCATTGGACTTGTACTTACCAAATTCCATATCATCATAAGGCGTGATCAGCAGCTGCTCGCCCACATAAATCATCGCCGTCACACCAATGCGCTCGACTGTGGCAGCCACGCGCACCGCAGGTTCCCACGGCATAGACAGCCGTATGCTGCACCGCCCACTCGCTACGCTCGACAGCGATGCGCCGCCCGAAGTGACCATTAAATCCTCTACACCGAGGGCGAGCGCAAAGTCGCGCGCCTCACCGCAGATGCGCCCTGTCGAAACGACCACATGCAGCCCCGCCTGCCGCGCCCGCCGTACGGCCTCCCGCGTCGCGTCCGACACCGTGTTGTCCGGCGTGAGCGCTGTGCCGTCCAGATCGAGCGCGATCAGCTCTATCTTCCGCATGTTCTCTCCCCCTGCTGTGAAGTGCATTTTATTCAGAATACCGCAATAGACAATAAATTGCAAGTATATAAAAATCGAACATTTGTTCTTGACTTTTTACCCCGACGCGTCTATTCTATCCATCACGGGAAGAGTAAGCAAAATCCATCCCCAAAAGGAGGCGAGGCCATTGTGCGCAAAAAAAATCATCCGGAGGAACTGATCCGGATGCTTTACGAAATTGCGGACGACGCGGAAGCGCCGGCAAACAGCCGTCTGACCGCAATCCGGGAAATTCTCGATCGGACGGTCGGCAAGGGCGCGATGCTGGACGGCGAACAAAAAGCGCCCGAGCCGGTCGAGATCGTATTTCGAATCGTCGACGCACCGTCGAATACGGCATAACCCCGCGGCAGGCGGCGTTTATCCGGTCGGATGCGTTTGAAACGCTGTTCGGCGGCGCGGCGGGCGGCGGCAAAAGCCACGGCCAGCTGCTCGATGCGCTGCGGTTCGCCGTGGTCTATCCCGGCTCACGGCAGCTTATGCTGCGGCGCACCATGCCCGAACTTGAGCGCTCGCTCGTGCCTGCATCGCTGCGGCTTTATCCGCAGTCGATCGCATCCTACAAAGTCAGCGAACATTTGTGGCAGTTTGCAAACGGTTCAACACTCGAGTTTGGCTTCTGCGATGCTGAGAGCGACGTAACCCGCTACCAGTCGGCCGAGTATGACGTAATCCGATTTGACGAGCTTACCCACTTCACCGAAAGTCAGTTTACCTATCTGATTTCTCGCGTGCGCGGCACAAACGGATTTCCCAAGCAGGTCAAATCGACTACCAACCCAGGCGGCGTCGGCCATCAATGGGTCAAAGCGCGGTATATCGATCCCGCACCGCCTGACACACTGACCGAGTATGACGGCGGCTCGCGGCTGTTTCTGCCTGCAAGGCTTATGGACAACCCCTTTTTGCAGCGTGCGGACAGCGCATACGAAAAGCGGCTGCGGCTTCTCTCTCCGCACGACCGTAAGGCGCTGCTTGACGGAGTATGGGATCTGGACGAGGGCCGGTATTTCAGCGAGTTTTCGGCCGCGCTGCACATCACGCCGCCGCATCCTATCCCTCGAACGTGGCGGCGGTATCTCACAGTCGACTACGGTCTCGACATGCTCGCGGCGCTCTGGATCGCGCAAAGCCCGGATGGGTACAGCGTGGTATACCGGGAGCTGTACCAGCCCGGACTGATCATCTCGGAGGCGGCCGCAGCGATCCAGGCCTGTGAGCCGGCGGGCGAGCGCATCGACTGCCGGCTGGCGCCGCCCGATCTATGGAACCGGCGGCAGGAGACAGGAAAGAGTGCGGTGGAATTATTTGCGGACTGTGGGCTGGACTTCGATAAAAGCAGCAACGAGCGCGTCGCCGGGTGGCTGGCGCTACACGAGCTGCTTGCGCCGCGCCGCGACACGCACGGCAAGGCGCGGCCTAAACTCACAATTTTCGACACCTGCCGCAATCTGATTCGTACCCTGCCCGCATTGCAGCATGACAAGCGCAATCCATCTGACGTGGCAAACACGCCACACGAGCTGACGCATGCGCCCGACGCGCTGCGCGGCTATGCGGCGACTGTGTATGAGCCGCCCGTACCGGTGCAGCCGACGGCGTATGACTGCGAGGTAGGAGAATTCCTGCAGTATTGAGAGAGGGAGAATGGCAGTTTTTGATACAGGTGACCGTGCACTGCAATTCTCCGTTTAACATTTCAATTCTCCATTATTTAAAAAGGAGGAAGCTATGGAAATCTTATGCTATTGCATCGGCGCGGCGCTGCTGGTGCTGACCGGCGCGGTCTTGTCCGGTGGACTGCGGCTTCCAGCGCGGCAGCCCAAAGGCGCGGCGCCGGAAGAGACGCCCGATGACGCGCTCAGCCGCGATCTTGCCGCGTTGATGGCTTACGGACGAGAGGAGGATGACCATGCGATTTGATCCCTCACCGGCAGCCATCTGGCAAAAATACGAGCGTGACCGCGACTACAAACGTTGGATCGGGCTGTATGACCGCGTGCGACGCAACGAGGCATTCTATCTCGGCCGGCAGTGGGAAGGGCTTCGCGTACATTCGCTCGATCCGCTGATCTTCAACGTGCTGCGGCGCTGTGTCAACCTGTTCGTATCCATGCTGGTATCGGACGATGTGGCCGTACGCGCCCAGCCGTTTGAAATGGACGAGCAAGGCCGTCACACAGCCCGTGTGCTCGAACGCGCTTTTGCAGCGGCAATCGAACGATCGGGTGTCAAAGCGCTCGGCCGGCCGCTGCTCAAAAACGCGTGCGTCGACGGCGACGCCTGTTTTTACATCCACTTTGACCCCGCGCTCGAAACCGGCCAGGCCGTCAAGGGAGATATTGCGGTTGACCTCATCGACTCTACCAACATCTGCTTTGGCAACCCGGCCTGCGACGAGGTGCAGCGCCAGCCCTATCTCATCATTGCCATGCGGCGCGATGTGGATGAGGTGCGGCAGGAGGCCAAGGCGAACGGCATGGGCGAGAGCGAAATTGAAGCGATCCGGCCGGACGACACAAGCGACTATCTGCGCTACCGTCTAAATGGCGAAACTGACCGCGTGACTGTGCTGCTGCACATGCGGAAAACCGATAAGGGCGTTGCTTTCTGCAAGACAACGCGCACCGCGACCATCATGCGCGAAAAAGAGCTGCCCTACCGCTACTATCCGGTCACCCACCTGTGCTGGAACCGGGTGCGCGGCTCGTGCCACGGCGAAAGCCCGCTGACCGAGGCTATACCCAATCAAATTGCGATCAACAAGCTGTATTCGATGTATGTGCAATGCATCAAGCAGGTGGCCTTTCCCAAGATTATCTACGATATGACCCGCTTCCCAAACGGCTGGTCAAACGATGTGGGCAAGGCAGTCGGCATGCGCGGTAATCCAAACGAGGCTATCGCAACCGCGTTTCGCGCGCCCGACATCTCCTCTCAGGTGCTCGGTCTGTTAAAACAAATGATGACCGACACCGCAGAGCTGATGGGCGCGAGCGAGGCCGCGCTCGGCACGGTCAAGCCGGATAATACCTCGGCGATCGTTGCAGTGCAGAACGCGACCGCCGCCCCGCTCGAGCTGACCAAAATGGAATTTTACCGCTTTACCGAGGACTGGGCGCGCATCTTCCTTGACTTGATGGGAGCGCACTATGGCACGCGCACAGTCATCGTCTCGGATGGAACAGGCGGCGCGCCGGAGCGGCAGTCGTTTGACTTTTCCACGCTCGCCGGGCAGGACATGCGTTTGCAGGTGGACGTTGGCGCGGCAAGCTACTGGTCCGAGACCATGCAGACCATGACAAACGACCATTTGCTCGAAAGCGGCGTTATCACCGATCCGCTCATCTATCTGGAAAACGTGCCCGATTATCAGGTGCGCGGCAAACACGACCTGCTGCATGCGCTCCGCATGCAGCGCCAGCAGCAAAAGGAGGAAACCGCAAATGCAAACCAACCGCAAGCAGAACAACCCTAAGCAGCAGACCATGCCTGCGCAGCCGCAGGCACAGACGCAGCCCCCTGCCCCGTCCGAGGCAAACCCGTTTGCGTCAGCCGGCGCGGATATGCAGCCGCAGGCGCAGCCCGGCACGCAGCAAACCTTCCCCGTTCCGGTGGACGGACAGACGGTCGAGCTGACGATCGACGAACTGATCCAGGCGGCGAGCCTCGGCCTGTCCAAGCAGAACGCCTATGTGCGCCGCAACCGGGCCGCCGCCGGCATGACAAACGGACAGATCTACGCAGCGTTCGTTGAGGAATACCCGGACGTCCGCCCCGAGGACATCCCACAGCAGGTATGGCAGTGGGCGCAGCAGGAAGGCTCGCTCGTCTCCGCCTATCGCAAGTGGGAGATACTGACGCTCAAGGACGAACTGGAGGCGATGGAGATGAATCAGAAAAACCGCCGTGCAGCCGTCGGCCCAGCACAGTCGGACGGCGAGCCTGCGGGCGTCGACCCAGTGACCTTGGCTTTGCTAGGCCGATAACGCCCTAACAAAGCATGATCCGGGGTATCCCCATACCCTCGGTATCTGCGCCGCCACGGCGCAGGGTCGTAGCGAAATTCCGGCGCGTATGCCGTCGGCATTTCCAATCCTATGCCGCTTCGCTCCTAGCGGGCGGCAGCTACTCACTACTTTGACAGGAGGTTACTATTATGGCTATCAATCTTGCTACCAAATATTCTGACCAAATCGCTGAGGTATTCACGCGCGCGTCTTTCATCAAGGGTAAAACCGCGGAGACTTTCGACCTGACCGGCGTCAAAACGCTTAAGGTGTACACGCCTATCACGGTCGAAGAGGTCGATTACGACCGTGACGGTGGCCTTGCCCGCTACGGCGATGTGACCGAGATGCAGGACGTTGTGCAGGAGCTGACTATGACGCAGGACAAGGCGTTCACTCTCACGATTGACAAGGGCAACAACCTCGATCAGAACCTTGTCAAAAACGCCGCCGATATGCTTCGCTTGCAACTAAACGAAAAGTCCACCCCCGCAGCGGACCGATATGCATTCCGCCGCTTTGTCACCATGGCGGGTACGATCGCAGAAAGCGCGGCCAAGCCGACTAAGTCCGAC
Organism: uncultured Agathobaculum sp.; assembly: GCF_944380985.1. Classification (GTDB taxonomy): domain Bacteria; phylum Bacillota; class Clostridia; order Oscillospirales; family Butyricicoccaceae; genus Agathobaculum. The sequence continues at coordinate 35,392 of NZ_CALWJJ010000001.1, forward strand.
ATCATTAGCAAAATCGCGGACGCCTCTCAGGCGCTTGACGATGCGCTCGTGCCGGATGACAACCGCTACCTCTACCTGACAAGCGAAATGTACAAGCTTGTATGCACCTCGGATGAATTTGCAGGCGTTGACGTGCTCGCACGCCAATCGATCGCTAAGGGCGTGTGCGGCGAGGTATTCGGTATGAACGTGGTGCGCGTGCCTAAGTCCTATCTGCCGGATGACGTGTACTTCCTCGTCGCGCACAAGGACGCGGTGCTCATGCCTTACAAGATCGCCGATGCCAAGGTGCACGAGGACCCGGTCGGCGTATCCGGCGCACTAATCGAAGGCCGCCATTATTACGACGCCTATGTGCTCGGCGCCAAGTGCGGCGGCGTATATGCGCTCGTTGCAACGGGCAAGGTATCTGCCGCACCGTCAATCGCCTCGAAAAAGATCACCGGCAACGGCGCGATCCGCTACACTCTCGACGGTTCTGATCCCCGCTATTCGGATTCCGCCAAGGACTATGTGGCAAACACCGAGCTGACCGCCGAGACAGGCTGCAAGATCCGCGCATACGCGGTTGAGACCGGCAAGTATCCGTCTGCCGTTGCAGAAGGCTGACGGGCCAAAGCCGCCTTTTCAGGCGGCTTTGCCCGCCATAACCCACATACCGATTGCAAAGGAGGAATTCTATGACCGGAACCGCATGCTATCACGCCGCGCTGAACCTTCTTTCGGAGACCCCGAACAGCGGCGTTTACTACGAGCAGTTCGCACTGGGGGCGATCAACCAGCTGCTCGCCAACAGCTTGCGTGAGATCAATGCCAAGCGCACGCTCGGCGGCGATACGCCCTATACTGCCCCGCCGTATATGGAAACGCTCAGCGATGAGATCCCTGCCGACGACTATCTCGTGCGCGAGTGCTTTCCTTATGGGCTGGCGGCCCTGCTTGTGGCGGATGACGATAAGGCCAAGTTCAACTGGGCGGCCGCTGAATACACCGACCGGCTGCTGCGCCACTGCCCGGCGCAGCTGACCGGCATCCAGGAGATGGTCTGATGCGCGCCTATCAATTTCCACAGATCGAAACCGAGCATACAACCGTGATCAGCCGCTTTGGCGGCATAGACTTTCGAACCCATCCAACCAAGGTCTCGCTTTCCCGTTCGCCCGATATGCAGAATATGATCTGCGACCAGAGCGATTTCCTCGTAAAGCGCACCGGCTGGAAGACGCAGCATACCTATTCCGCGCCGATCTACGGGCTGTTTCCGCTGCCGGATGGCACGGGATTTGCTGTCCATGCGGGCAGCAAACTGTACTGCCGCCTGAGTACAGGCGCACAGACCGAGCTGTGCGTTGATATGAACCAGGCATTTTCCCAGGCCTTTGTGATGAACGGCGTGCTCTATGTGCTTGACGGGCAAATCTTCCGTGCCGTGCGGCGCAATGCGGAAAATACCGCGTGGGAGGCCGTTAAGGTGCAGGACATTGCTTATGTGCCGACTACTACAATCTCGGCCGTGCCGACTGGCGGCGGCACGACCTACGAGAACGTAAACCTGATCACACCAAAGCGCATCAACACGTTTATCGGAGACGGATCGGCCACACAGTTCCAGCTGGATGCAAAGGATCTAGACGATGCGACGGTCACCGCTGAGGTCGACGGCGCGGCGGTCACAGTTTCCTCGGTCGACCGTACAAACGGAATCGTGACGCTTGCCTCAGCGCCCGCTAACGGCAACGGCCTTGCCAATGTGTCGATCTGCTTTTCCAAAACCGTGGACGGGTATGCAGACAAGATCAACAAATGCCGTTTTGCCGGGCTATACGGCGGCAAAAACGACACGCGCGTCTTTGTTGCTGGCAACCCGGAGGAGCCTAATTGCGACTGGCAGAGCGGACTGTATGACCCAACCTACTTCCCCGACCTCGGCTACACCCGCATGGGCACCGACGCCTCCGCAATCATCGGCTACCTCAAGCAGTATGACAGCCAGCTCGTCATCAAGTCGGGCGGCGCACAGGAGGCAACCAGCTATCTGCGCTCCTACATGATGGCCGACGACGGCACGGCGCTCTATCCCCTCAAACAGGGTACGCAGGGCGAGGGCGCTGTCGCCCCGCGCAGCTTTGCAACACTCGGAGACCTGCCGCTGTTTCTGTCCGCGCGTGGAGTGCAGGGCATATTTGGCACCGCGGTCGCCGAGCAGCGCACCATCCGTTCGGTATCCGACGCGATTGTGCCCCGGCTCGCCGCTGAGCAAGGGTTAGAAAACGCCTGCGCGCTTGTGTTCGAGGGCAAATATTATCTGGCCGTTGACAGCCATATCTACATTGCCGACAGCGCGCTTTCCGATCAAAACGGCGACCCCTCATGGTTTTACTGGAGCGATGTGCCCGCGCAGTGCCTAGCCACGCTGGATGGACGGCTGTGGTTCGGCACGGCGGACGGCAAGCTGTGCCGCTTTGCAGACGCCGCCGAAGATCACGCATACAGCGATGACGGCGCCGCGATCGACGCGTACTGGCGCACGCCGACTCTGCCGCTTGCGGACTGGGGGCGCGTCAAGACCGTGCGTGATGTGGTGCCGACACTTATGCCATACTCGCGCTCGGGCGCGACCGTCCAGTATGAAAGCGAGAACGGACAGACGCTTGCGCTCTCGCGCAATATGGATCTGTTCTCTTTCAAAACGCTGGATTTCTCGCGCTTTTCATTCCGCTGTATCCCGGGTGCGATCAGCTACCGCACACGCTGGCGACAGCATCGTATGCCGCTGCTCGCGGTGCGCATCGGCAACAACAGAGTGGATGAGCCCTTCGGTCTGCTGGCAATCACCATCCGCTGGACGCAGGGCCAGGCTGTCAATTAAGAAAGGAGGGATAGGCTTTGGCAAAAAATTATAAAGAAGATTTTGATTATTCCTATGCAATCTCCCAAACGCAGGATGCTTCCAAACGTCAGCAGCTGCTTGCCGAGCGGCAAAACAAGATCGACGCAGAGGGCCTTGCGGGCAAGGTACCCTCAAATGAGGCTGTGGCGACGTGGAACGGTGAATATCGTCCGTATTCAGTCTCCTCCGGCAGCAGAAACGACTCCTCCGGCGGCTCCAATGCGCTCATGCAGCTGTATGAGGCTGCTGAGCAGGCGCGTCTCCAACGATTTGAGGCGGCACGCGAACATATCCGCCAACAGCTGGAAAGCAATCTGTCCTCAATCGAGAGCGACTACACGGCCGGCATGACGCAGACCGATATCAACGCGCGCCAGTCCGCCGTGTATAACGAGGAAAAGCTTGCCGCGCTCGGACTGAACATGGGTGCGCGGAACGCCTCTGCCACCTCGGGCGCTGCGGAGTCCAGCCGCGTCGCGCTCGACAACCAATACCGCAGCGACTTAAACGCACTTGGCCAGGCTCGCTTGTCCGCCCGCGCCGCCGCGCACAGTGCGGCCGCCGATCAGCAGGCCGCGCTGGAGCAGCAGTATTACAGCGCCGCGGAAAACGCCGCGCTCCAGCAGGCACAAATGCAGCTGACCCAGCTCAATGCCGACCGCGATTACAGCCTCTCACTGGCTGGGCTGACCGGCTTTATAAACGGCACGCCTACCTTGTCCTGGCATAACTATCAGCTAAATGCAAACCAAACCGCCGCGCAGATCGCCAGCGACAGCCAAGCGCAGGCTTACGAGCAGGCGCTCAACCGCTGGAAGACCAGTGGCTATGTGCAGGCGGGAGACGCCGCCATCCTTGGTGTGCCCGCCGGCACGCCGACCGCGGATGTCAGCTATCAAAACGCCAATCTCGCACTTCAGCAATGGAAAGCCGGCTACTGGTACTGACTCGGCCGGCACAAAAAAGCCGCTCACCATCAGGTGAGCGGCTTTGCCGTTTTTTTAATATGCTCGCGGAACAAATTAGTCTAGCTGCGCCAGCGCCTGATCGAGATCGTCGATAATATCCTCTACATTTTCAAGGCCGACCGACACCCGCACAAGACCGGGCTGAATGCCTGCGGCAACGAGCTGCTCGTCTGTCAGCTGGCGGTGGGTTTCGGAGGCCGGGTGCAGCACGCAGGTGCGTATATCCGCGACATGCACCTCGTTGCAGGCGAGCTTGAGGCTGTCCATAAACCGCATAGCGGGCGCGCGGCCGCCCTTGATGTCAATCGACATAACGCCCGAGCACCCAAGCGGCAGGTATTTCTGAGCGCGCGCATAATATTCATTATCCGGCAGGCCAGGATAGCGCACAGACGCGACCTTGTCCGACTTTTGCAAATGCTTTGCCACGGTAAACGCATTTTCGCAGTACTGCTTCATACGCACAGGCAGCGTTTCAAGGCCCATATTGAGCAGAAACGCCGAATGCGCCGCCGGATAACAGCCAAAATCACGCATTAGTTGCATGCGCGCCTTGATGATATAGGCAAGGTTGCCGAAATCCCGGGTGTATATTACGCCGTGATAGGTCTCGTCCGGCTCAGTAAAATCCGCAAACTTGCCGGAGGCCGACCAGTCAAACTTGCCGCTGTCCACGATCACGCCGCCGCCCTGCACGGCGTGGCCGTCCATATACTTGGTAGTCGAGTGGGTGACGATGTCCGCGCCCCACTCGAACGGGCGGCAAAGGATCGGGGTGGCAAAGGTATTGTCCACGATGAGCGGCACGCCGTTGCGATGCGCGATGCCCGCCCACTTTTCAATATCGAACACAGTCAGCGCGGGATTTGCAAGCGTTTCGCCAAAAACCGCCTTGGTGTTTGGCTTGAACAGCTTTTGAATCTCCTCCTCATCCGCCTCGGCATCCGCCCAGATGCACTCGATCCCCAGCCGCCTGAGCGTTACGCCAAACAGGTTGATCGTTCCCCCATAGATTGTGGAGACCGCGATAAAGCTATCCCCTGCCGAGCACAGGTTGAGAATGGCAAGCAGGTTTGCCGCCTGGCCGGAGGAGGTCAGCATCGCGCCCGCACCGCCCTCGAGCGCGGCGATCTTCTTCTCGACCGCGTCGCAGGTGGGGTTGGCAAAGCGGGAATACATAAACTCGGTCGGCATGTCAAACAGTGCGGCGACATGCTCTGTCGAGTCAAACCGGTAGGTGGTGGACTGCACGATCGGCAGCGCACCTGGCCCGCCGTTTTCCGGCGCATAGCCTGCGTGTAGGCAGCTGGTTTCGATTTTCATGATAAAACTCCTTTGTGGGGAAATCGTTAATATGGGATTATTTTACCATGCGGCGCACGCCTGGGTCAAGGCGAAAAACCTACTTTTTATATAGGATAATGTTCATCGTATCGGCACATATTTGCGCATGGACTTTGTCCATCCGCTTTGCTATAATAATGATAGATCAACCCCCATGAAGGGAGACTCGATATGACCGATGAAAAGATCGCGCGCATAAACGCGCTTGCGAAAAAAGCCAAGGCCGAGGAGCTGACCGAGGACGAGCGGGCCGAGCAGCAGGCGTTACGCGCGGAATATATTGCGAGTTTTCGCCGAAGCCTCAAGGCGCAGCTGGACAATACGATCGTCTTAAACCCGGACGGCACCGCCTACCGCCTGCGTCAGAAAAGGAACGGCCATTGATCCGGCTGCCACCGCACGCTGCGGGCGCCATCCGGCGTTTGGAGGCGGCTGGGTTTGAGACCTGGGCGGTCGGTGGCTGTGTGCGCGACAGTCTGCGTGGCGCGGTGCCGCACGACTGGGATCTGTGCACCGCCGCACAGCCCGATGAGATGCAGACCATTTTTGCGGGCGAGCGCATGCTTGCAACCGGCCTTCAACACGGTACGCTGACCCTGCTGACAAGCGGCGGTCCGCTCGAGATCACGACCTTCCGCGCCGACGTTGGCTGCTCGGACGGGCGGCACCCTGACGCAGTGCGCTTTGTCGGCAGTGTGGAGGACGACCTCAGACGGCGTGATTTCACCATCGGCGCGATGGCCTGGCATCCGGAACGCGGTTTGTGCGATCCCTTTGGCGGGCTGGACGACCTGGAAACCGGTGTGCTGCGCGCGGTCGGCGAACCGGATGTCCGGTTTGCCGAGGATGGCCTGCGCATCCTGCGTGCGGTGCGGTTTGCCGCCGCGCTGGGATTTTCCGTCGAGCCTGCGACCGCTGCGGCTATGCGCCGGCAGTTGGCACGGCTGGACTGCGTTTCCCCTGAGCGCGTGCGAGATGAGCTGACCCGCACGATCTGCGGCCGGTTTGCGCTGCGTGCGCTGATGGAATTTGCCGATGTGATCGGCTATGCATTACCCGAACTAAAGCCCATGTTCGGCTGCGCGCAGCAAAACCCGCACCATTTATACGACGTTTGGGAGCACACTATCCGCGCGCTTGGCCAAGTGCCCGGCGACGCCGCACTGCGCTGGGCCATGCTGCTGCACGACTGCGGCAAGCCCGCCTGCAAGACGGTAGACGAGAACGGTGTAGGCCACTTTTACGGGCATCCCAAGGTGAGCTGTGAGATCGCCGGCCATCTACTAAGCCGCCTGCGCTTTTCCCGCGCGGATGCCGCGCGCATCCTGCTGCTCGTCGAGCAGCACGACTGCCCGCTCGGCGAGACCGACAAACTGATGCGCCGTCAGCTCTCACGTATCGGAGAAGCCCGCCTGCGTGATCTGCTTGCCGTTAAAAAGGGCGATACGATCGGCCGGGGCACATGTCCGGAAGATGTTGCCAAACTTTTTCGCGCCGAACAGCGTTTAAACCAGGTGCTCGCAGCCGAAGCGTGCTTTTCCCTGCGGCATCTTGCGGTAAACGGCAACGACATGCTGGCGCTTGGCCTGTCTGGTTCCGCGGTCGGGCAAATGCTGCACGCCCTGCTTAACGCCGTGATAGAAGATCAAGCAGAAAACACAAGGCCGGCGCTTTTATCGCTTGCCCGCGCAAAAATGGAGGACAGACATGAATAACAAAGCGCTATTTATCGAGACATTCAACAAGAACATCCACCGCGCGGGCGCGGATAAACTGCTTGCGTGGATCGAAAAGACCGACTTTTTCACCGCCCCGGCGTCAACGCGCTTTCACGCGGCCTATGAAGGCGGATTGCTCGATCATGTGATCAACGTGTATAATGTGCTGATCTCCAAGCACTACGACCCCGAAACTGATGACCTAGAGAGCTTCACTATCGTTTCGCTACTGCATGATCTGTGCAAAGCGGGCTTTTATAAAACCGAGCTGCGCAACCGCAAAAACGAATATGGTGAATGGGAAAAGGTGCCGGTCTACACTGTCGATGATCAGTTCCCCTACGGACATGGTGAGAAATCCGTATATCTGATCGAGCGGTTTATGCGGCTGAAAACCGAGGAGGCTATCGCCGTGCGCTGGCACATGGGCGGGTTTGACGACTCGGTGCGGGGCGGAAGCTTTGCGCTGGCGCATGCATATGAAAAATATCCGCTTGCGGTCAAGCTGCATTTGTCCGATCTTGAGGCCACCTATCTGCACGAGAGCCGGAGGGATAACGCATGAAAACCCGAGAGTTTATCCTGCACACCGACCACGAGGGTATGTACGATGTGACCGCGCAGTTGCATGCGGCCATCCGCGAGAGCAGAGTACGGAGCGGCGCCGCTCTCGTTTACTGCCCACATACGACAGCGGGCATCACGATTAACGAAAACGCCGATCCAGACGTACAGCACGACCTGCTGCTCGGCCTGCGGCAAGTGTTCCCCGATCAGTCCGCCTTCCACCACATGGAGGGCAATTCTGCCGCGCACCTCAAGTCGAGCTGTGTGGGCGTAAGTCAGCTTGTGCCTATTGAGGACGGCCAGCCGCTGCTCGGCACCTGGCAGGGGGTGTACTTTTGCGAGTTCGATGGGCCGCGCACCCGCCGTTTCCAGGTCAAGGTGCTGTGTGACAATGATATTTAACGGCACTAATTTGGTAATATTTTTATTATCTTCTGTTGCCTTAACCCGATGCCTTTGTTAAAATAATGATAAAGCAATCTGAAAAAAAGGAGCGAACTCGCATGGAAGCATTGGAATGTATCAAAACGCGCCGCAGCGTGCGTAAGTTCACCGATCAGCCCGTCACCCGCGAGGAGATGGAGCCGGTAATCGCGGCAGCCGCCTTTGCGCCGAGTTGGAAGAACACCCAGATCGCGCGCTACATCGTTGTGACCGATCCGGCGAAAAAACAGCGCCTATCGGATGAGTGCATGATGGATTTTGCCTACAACCAGAAAACCGCCACGGGCGCACCCGCGATGGTTGTGATGACCATGATCACCGGCCGCTCGGGCTTTGAGCGCGACGGCTCGCTCTCCACCTCGCAGGGCACGCACTGGCAGTCGTTTGATGCGGGCATCGCCGCGCAGACCTTCTGTCTGGCTGCGCATGCGGTCGGACTGGGCACGGTCATCATGGGCATCTATGACGAGGACAAGGTAAAGCAGGTAGTCGACGTTCCAGAGGGCCAGGAGATCGCCGCGCTGATCGCCATCGGCCATCCAGCTGAGGAGCCGATCTGCCCCAAGCGCAAAGATGTAGATACGCTTATGACGTTTGAATGAGCGGCAAACTGTTCATTCAAACAGCCCACCTGCGGCAAAATACATATATTTTAGAGAAAAAGGCTTCGGAGTAAACATTCCGGGGCCCTTTTTCCTGTTCATCTTCCCCGCGCAAGGGCCGGGGTAGGCTGACGCATGGCCGGTACTTCTCTTGCGCTCTATCCTCTATCTACATTCCCTATTTTTTACTCTTTTTCTCCATTTTTTTGCGCAACCCTTTGCATCGGCCCTGCTTTTCTGCTATGATAGCAGAAAAGCGAGGTGTTACTGATGGCAACGGAAAACAAGATGGGCGCCATGCCCGAGGGCCGGCTGATCGTGACCATGTCCTTCCCGATTATGCTGTCCATGCTCGTGCAGGCGCTATACAATATTGTAGACAGCGCGTTTGTCGCACGCATCGGCGAGGACGCGCTGACTGCGGTCTCGCTCGCCTTCCCGGTGCAGCTTTTGATGATCGCGGTTGCGACAGGCACGGGCGTGGGCGTCAACGCGCTGCTCTCGCGCCGGCTGGGCGAGAAAAAGCAGGACGATGCCAACGCAGTCGCAATCAATGGTATTTTTCTGTCGGTCTGCTGCTGGCTGGTGTTCGCCGTGCTCGGCCTGCTGTTCGGGCGGCAGTTTATCGAGCTGTTTACCGATGTGCCTGCAGTAGTGGAGATGGGCGCGAACTATGTCACAGTTGTAACCGTAGCGTCCTGCGGCGTATTCCTGCTGTTCGTTGCCGAGCGGCTGATGCAAGCAACTGGCAACACGCTCTACCATATGATCACCCAGCTGATCGGTGCGCTACTTAACTGCATTCTCGATCCGATCATGATTTTTGGCTGGTTCGGCCTTCCCGCCCTTGGCACAACGGGCGCGGCACTCGCCACCGTCCTTTCGCAGATTATCGCTATGTCGATCGGCTTTTTCATCAATGTGCGTTTTAACCACGACGTGCGCATCCATGTGCGCGGCTTTCGTCCAAACGGGCGCATCCTGATCGAGATTGTACGCATCGGTTTGCCCGCTGCGCTGCAGCAATCGCTGATGAGCGTGCTCACAATCGGCCTTAACCGCATCCTGATGGCCTTTACACAGACTGCGGTCAGCTTCTATGGCGTATACTACAAACTACAAAACTTTTTGTTTATGCCGGTATATGGACTCAATAACGCGCTCATTCCCATGATCGGCTACAACTTCGGCGCAAAAAACCGCCGCCGCATTGAGCGTATCACACGCTTTGCACTGCTGCTGGCACTTGGCATTATGGCCGTCGGCACCGTGCTGTTCGAGCTGCTGCCTATACCTCTGCTACATCTATTTAACGCATCGGACGCCATGCTCGCTATCGGTGTACCTGGTATCCGCATTATTTCGCTCTCCTTCTGCTTGGCGGGTGCGTCGGTTATCCTGTGCGGCTGCATGCAAGGGCTGGGCCGCGGGGGTGAATCGCTATGGGTTGCGTTGCTGCGCCAGCTGATTGTCATTCTGCCGGCGGCGGCTGTGCTCTCCCGCATCAGCCTGGATGCAGTTTGGTTCTCTTTTCTACTCGCTGAGGCAGTTGGCCTGCTGGCTGCGCTGCTGCTGCACCGGCATGTCAGCCGACGGCTGCTTGGCCAGTTGCCGCAGCAGATTTCATAAAATTGTTACATATTTCCCCTTGTTTTTGTGCATGCTGCGGCATATAATAAAAGCACAGCAAGGGAATCTCAGCCACTCTTGCCGTCTTCTTGCCGGAAGCTGCATGCTCCGGGCAAGAGAACGAATTGGAGGTGAGTCCGATGGGCAGCGAGATCCAGCAGCTTGCCGGAGAGATCGTTTCGCACCCGCAGTTTCAGCAACTGCGCGGCTACCGTCACCACGGAGAGGGCAACTCGGTTTACGACCACTCGATCGCCGTTGCGCAGGCGGCATATGCCATCGCCCGCCGGATGCGTCTGTCTGGGAGCGACACCGCCTCGGTTGTCCGCGCCGCTCTGCTGCACGATTTCTTTGGTTACGACTGGCATGGCACGCGTTTTCGGCGTTATTTACATCGATATACCGGTATCAAGCGTATGATGCACATGCACGCTTTTGTGCATGGCCCAATCGCGGCCGATCGCGCAAAGCGGATTTTTGGCCTGACTGACCGTGAGTGTGAGGCAATCGCGCGGCACATGTTCCCGCTTGCGGCCATGCCGCGCACGCGGATCGCGTGGATCGTCACCCTGGCCGACAAGGCCGTCGCCTCACGCGAGATGGCCGCTGCGATCGGCGGATACCTGTCGCTAGCCTGCCGAAAAACAGCTGCATAACTTTATATCTCGGATGCGTCTGTCCGAAATACAGCCATTTTTGTAAAAAAGCCCTGCCACCGGCGGGGCTTTTGCCTTTCTTAACAGATCATATGACAGCATCTTATCAATCCTGTCTTCACCGCTGGCTGCACAAAAAAGGACCGCACCAAAGCGGTCCTTTTTTACATGCAATAAGCAGGTTTACTTGTTCTTCAGGTTGAAGAAAGCGTCCTTGCCGAGGTACTGCGCGACTTCCTCGCCCAGCTCTTCCTCGATGCGGAGCAGCTGGTTGTACTTGGCAACGCGATCGGTACGGCTCGGCGCGCCGGTCTTGATTTGGCCGGCGTTAAGTGCAACGGCGATATCCGCAATCGTTGCGTCCTCGGTCTCGCCCGAACGATGGGAAATAACCGCGGTGTAGCCCGCGCGGTTAGCCATCTGGATGGCGTCCAGCGTCTCGGTCAGCGAGCCGATCTGGTTGACCTTGATAAGAATAGAGTTGGCAACACCCATATCAATGCCCTTCTTCAGGCGCTGGGTGTTGGTGACGAATAGGTCATCGCCGACCAGCTGGATCTTGTTGCCCAGAGCCTTGGTCAGCATCTCCCAGCCTTCCCAGTCCTCTTCGGCCATACCATCCTCAAGCGAGATGATCGGATACTTGTCGGCAAAGTTTTTCCACATCTTGACAAGCTGCTGCTGGGTCATCTTTTTGCCCGACTTCGGCTGGATATAGCACTTCTCCTCATCGTTCCACCACTCGGAGGAGGCAGCATCGATTGCAATCATGAAGTCCTCGCCCGGCTTGTAGCCTGCCTCTTCGATCGCCTTGACAATCACCTTGAGCGCATCCTCATCCTTTTTCAGGTTGGGCGCGTAGCCGCCCTCGTCACCGACGCCCGCGGCCGGGGTACCATTTTCCTTGAGGGTGGTCTTGAGCTGATGGAAGACCTCCGCGCAGCGGCGCAGCGCCTCACGGAAAGAGGGCGCTGAAACCGGCATAATCATAAATTCCTGGATCTCAACGTTATTGGTCGCGTGCGCGCCGCCATTGAGAATGTTCATCATGGGCATGGGCAGAGTCTTGGCATTGCAGCCACCGATATAGTTATAGAGCGGGAGCGCGAGCGCCTCGGCCGCAGCCTTGGCAACTGCTAGCGACACGCCCAGAATCGCATTCGCGCCGAACTTGGTCTTGTTCGGCGTGCCGTCCGCCTCGATCATCGTCTTGTCGATCGCCTGTTGATCAAGCGCGTTCATGCCGATGATGGCCTCCGCAATCTCACCGTTTACCGCGTCAACCGCCTTGAGTACGCCTTTGCCGTTATAACGAGCTTTGTCGCCATCACGCAGTTCGCAGGCCTCAAAAATGCCGGTGGAAGCGCCGGACGGAACGGCCGCACGGCCCATATAAGCCCCCGTGTCGCCCTCAACATGAACCTCTACCTCGACGGTCGGATTGCCGCGGGAGTCCATAATCTCACGGCCGATCACATCAACAATTTCAATGTAACCCTTCATAGCATGTTTTCTCCTTTATTAAAAAATTTAAAATTTTTTGTAAATGAAGAATGGAAAACGCTTTCTTTTTCTTCTCCGTTCTCCGGCACGACAGGGCCGTATAGCCCACGTATGCCAGCGGCCCACCCCTACAATTTTCTCTAAATCAGGGCTTTATCGCAACTATGCCCCTTCTTTTAGAGCACATATCCCGAACCGATTTTATTTAGCAAGAACAAGGGGTTGGTGAAAAAAAGTTTGTCCGGAACTTCTTCATATATAAGGGGGATAATATCCCCCTCATCAGGCCGTCAGGCCAGCAGACTGTGCCCGGTCATCTCCTTGGGCTGCGGCAGCCCCATCATCTCGAGCATAGTCGGCGCGAGATCGGCCAGCACGCCGCCATCCCGCAGTTTGCCCGAATGCCCGATCATTACAAGTGGCACCGGGTTGGTGGAATGCGCGGTAAATGGCGTTACACCATCTGTGTCGAACATCTGGTCGACGTTGCCATGATCGGCCGTAATCAGGCATTGGCCCCCCATCTGCTGGATGGCCGCTACCACCTTACCCACGCCGTCGTCGGTCGCTTCGACCGCTTTGACCGCTGCGTCAAACACACCGGTATGGCCGACCATATCGCAGTTGGCAAAGTTCAGGATAACCACATCATATTTGCCGGATAGAATGCGCTTTACGCACTCCTCAGTCACAGCAGGCTCGCTCATCTCAGGCTGAAGATCATAGGTCGCCACCTTGGGAGACTGGATAAGCGCGCGATCCTCGCCTGGGTACTCCTTCTCGACACCACCATTAAAGAAAAACGTGACATGCGCGTATTTCTCAGTCTCCGCAATGCGAAGCTGGGTCATGCCAAGGCCCGAGATATATTCGCCAAAGGTGTTGGCAAGGCTCTCCGGCTTGTAAGCCACCTGGACGCCTGTAATTGTGGCGTCGTACTGCGTCATGCAGACGTAGTGAATATTGCGGCGCTCACGTTCAAAGCCGTCAAACGCGCGATCGACAAACGCACGCGTAATCTCACGGGCGCGGTCGGGGCGGAAGTTTGCGAAGATAATCGCGTCGTCGTCTCGAACGGTCGCGCCCTCGGTCACAATGACAGGAACGACGAACTCATCGGTCACGCCCTCGTCATAAGACGCCTGCATGGCCTCATGCGCCGAAGCCGCACGCTTGCCGATACCCTCGGCGATCGCGTTGTACGCCTTTTCAACGCGCTCCCAGCGCTTGTCACGATCCATCGCGTAGTATCTGCCCGAAATCGTCGCAATACAGCCGATGCCGAGCGTGTCGATCTTGTTTTGCAGGCGGTCGATATACTCGATGCCCGATTGCGGAGGCGTATCGCGGCCGTCCATGAAACAGTGGAAGCATACTTTGCGCAGACCATTGCGGCGCGCCAGCTCAAGCAGGGCAAACATGTGGTCGATGTGGGAATGCACGCCGCCGTCCGACAGCAGACCGAAGATATGCAGTGTGGAATCAAACCATTTGCACTGGTTTATCGCGCTCATCAGTGCCTCGTTAGTGAAAAAGTCGCCATCCTGAATGGATTTGGTGATACGGGTCAGCTCCTGATAGACGATGCGGCCAGCGCCGATATTGGTGTGGCCGACCTCGGAGTTGCCCATCTGGCCATCCGGCAGGCCGACATCCAGGCCGGACGCACCGATATAGGTCATAGGATTTTCCCGGAAAATCCTATCTAGATTGGGTGTATTCGCCACCTCGATGGCATTGCCCTTCTTCTCGTCACTGTGGCCAAATCCGTCCATGACGATCAGCACGGTTGGCTTCTTAGGACCGGACGCCTTACCGGCTGTCTTGCGCGTTGCGGTCTTTTTAGCCGTCGTCTTTTTAGCCGCCGTCTTTTTGGCCGCCGCGGTTTTCTTTTCCGCAGTGGATTTTACCGGAGCGGCGGACATTTCTTCCGCCTTACCCGGCGTGGTTTCTTTTTTCATATATCTTGTGACTCCTTTACGAAGCATACGAAAAGGGACAACGCATAGATTCGATGTCCCCTCCCGCTTGCACGGTACGGGAACGCTGCCCTACCGTATTTTTATCTTATTGGTTAGCCTTGGTTGGCCGCCTCAATAATGGCCGCAAAGTCCGCGCTTTTAAGCGAGGCGCCGCCGATCAGACCGCCGTCAACATCGGGCTGCGCGAGCAGCTCGGCTGCGTTCTTGGCGTTCATCGAACCGCCGTACTGGATCGTGATGCCGCGGGCAGCGCGCGCGCCGTACTTCTCGCGCAGGCAGTCGCGGATCGCGCCGCACACCTCGCCCGCCTGCTCGGCGGTAGCGGTCTTGCCGGTGCCGATCGCCCAAACCGGCTCGTAGGCGATGACGACCTTCTTGATGTCCTCGGTCGCGACGCCCTGCAAGGCGATCTTGATCTGCTTGCGGATGACCTCCATAGTCACCTCCTGCTCGCGCTCGGTCAGGCTCTCGCCGACGCACAGGATCGGACGCAGACCACTCTCAAGCGCGGTGAGCACCTTCTTATTGCAGGCCTCATCAGTCTCATTGAAATACTGACGGCGCTCAGAATGTCCGATAATCACATACTTGACGCCCAGCTCCTTGAGCATATCGGCCGAGATCTCACCGGTGAACGCGCCAGACTTTTCATAGTGCATATTCTCCGCGCCGATGGCGATCTTGGAACCCTTTGCCGCCTTGATCGCGGTCTGAATATCAGTAAACGGAACGCAAAGAACCATATCGCACCACTTGGTCTTGGCGATCAGCGGCTTCATCTCTTCAATAAGCGCCTTGGCTTCCGCTGGTGTTTTATTCATCTTCCAGTTGCCGGCGATAATGGTCTTACGGTATCTGCGATTCATGTTGGTTTTACCCCTTTCAATCTTTCAGACGGTTCTGCTCCGCCCGGATCGTTTATGTATTATACGGGGCATTTCAGGCCCCGATATAACGCATTTTCTGCGCACGGCCGCTCATTCCACGCGCGAGTGCAAATGCAATCTGAAAACGGCCGCACCGTTTCCGCCAAAAGTACGAGTTATTCGTTGATCTTCCATAATGACGCTGGCCAAACAGACGAAAAATCAAAATCTTTCATTCATTTGGACGCACAGCCTTTTTAGCCGTAGGCTGGTAGAGGCATCACTCGATTGCGACCGTGGTTTCAATCAAATTTCACTTATCCTGCAGGCACGCAATGCCTGGCAGCTCCAGACCCTCGAGGAACTCAAGCGAAGCGCCGCCGCCGGTCGAAATATGGGTCATCTTGTCTGCAAAACCCAGCTTTTCAACTGCGGCTGCCGAGTCGCCGCCGCCGATAATCGAAACTGCGCCGGAAGCCGCGATTGCCCGTGCAACCTCCTTGGTTCCAACTGCGAATGTGTCAAACTCGAATACGCCCATCGGGCCGTTCCACACGACCGTGCCTGCGCTCCCCACCGCGTCCGAGAACAGCGCGATGGTCTTGGGGCCAATATCCATACCCATCATATTATCCGGCAGCTTGCCCGACTCATATACAACCGGCTTGGCGTCCGCGCCAAAGTGGTCGCCGCACACTGTGTCAACCGGGAGCAGCAGCTTGACGCCCTTGTCCGCCGCCTTTTGGATCAGGCCGAGCGCAAGATCCATTTTGTCCTCTTCACATAGCGAGGTGCCAATCGAACCGCCCTGCGCTTTGGAAAACGTGTAAGCCATGCCGCCACCAATGATAACGGTATCGCATTTTTCGATCAAATTATTGATAACATTGATCTTATCCGACACCTTTGCGCCGCCCAAAATGGCCACGAACGGACGGGCCGGATCGGACAGCGCCTTGCCCATAATTGAGATCTCTTTTTTAATCAGAAAACCGCATACGGCCGGCAGGTAGTCGGCAATGCCCGCGGTGGAGGCATGCGCGCGGTGCGCAGTACCGAAAGCGTCGTTTACAAAGATGTCCGCCATGTCGGCAAACGCCTTAGCAAGCGCGGGATCGTTCTTGGTCTCGCCCTTCTCAAAACGGACGTTCTCAAGCAGCACAGCCTGGCCGGGCTGCACCTCGGCGGCAAGGCGCTTTGCGTCCTCGCCGACAACGTCCTTTGCGAGCTTTACCTGCTGGCCGAGCAGCTCGCTCAGGCGCGCTGCAACTGGGGCGAGCGAATACTTCATATTGACCTCGCCCTTCGGACGGCCGAGGTGCGAGCAAAGAATAACTGCTGCGTTGTGGTCGAGCAGATATTTGATCGTTTCAAGCGATGCGCGTATGCGTTTGTCATCGGTAATATTGCCATTTTCATCCTGCGGCACATTGAAATCGCAGCGAACGATTACTTTCTTACCCGATACATCGATGTCCTCCACGCTCTTCTTGTTGTACTGCATAAAATATCCCTCTCCTTTCAGATGTAAAAGTTAGCGATACAGCACAAAACTGCGGTTCTCTACTTTAGAAGAATTCCGCTTCTATTACAGAATTATACTCGTTTTCCGCATTTATAGCAAGCAAATTTGTAAAAATCCTTGCATTTTCACTCTCCTTTAGCAGATATTTGCGTTTTGGCCAAAATATTTTCTTAAATCTTAAACACTTTGCCCAATTTTACTTATCTGCGCGACGCGCCATAGTAGCCCACTGCGAGCGCCTGCGGGCCGGTATTGGTCAGCACCGACGGACCGATCGGACCACGTACCACATTGCTGAAACCGATTTCATTTTTTAGGCGGTTTTCCAATTCGTCGATACGGTCGGCGGGCACATCGCCATAAAGCAGCAGCGCAGTCTGTCGCTCAGGCTGGACCACCCGGCGGGATACACTGTTGACAAGCCCGGGCACCAGCGCCCTTTCACCGCGCACCTTGTCGCACACTGTGACCGCGCCCGCACACACATGGCTGATCGGCTTGAGACCAAGCGCCTCGCCCACAAATGCCGCGCCGCCCGAAATACGGCCGGACTTTTTCAGGTGTTTTAAACTGTATACGCCAAGATATGCCTCGACCCGGTCGAGCCGGCTGCGCACAATGCCCAAAATCGCGTCAAAGCTTTCGCCCTGGTCGCGCAGCTCGGCGGCATGCACAACAATATGACCATAGATATAGGTATAGGTGGCCGAGTCTATCACCTCGATGCGCATACCGTCGCCCACCTCTTCGCGGAACATGTCGCGCGCAAGGCAGGCTGCCTGCCAGGTTCCCGAGCCGTTGGCGTTAATCAGCACGGCGAGCAGATGGGTGCAGCCACGCCCATGCGCGCGGCGGTAGGAGTCCAGAAACACATTGGGCGTGACCATCGCGGTGGACGGAATTTCGCGGCTCTCTTGCAGTATCTTGCAGTATTCTGCCGGTGTGATGTCGTAGTATTCGCGGAAAGTGCGCCCTGCATGCGTTAGCGTGATGGGCACGACCTCGATCCCGTGCGCCTCGACCTGTGCCTGCGGGATGTCGGCGGATGAATCGGTTAGGATGTGTATTTTTTCCATAGCTTCCTCCTCATTGATTCGGGAACGCGCCCGCGCGCTTTAAGTTTTCAAATCCGGTCTGCCGCAGCGCCTCAAACACGATCACAGCCACCGAGTTGGATAGATTAAGGCTCCGCGCGCCCTCGCGCATCGGAATGCGCACGCATCGTTCGGGGTGCGAAGTTAGCAGGCTTTCGGGCAGACCCCTTGTTTCCTTGCCAAACAGCAGGTAGTCGCCGTCGCAGTATTCTGCCTCGTGATAGGCGTGCGGCGCCTTGGTAGTGGCGTAAAAATACCGGCCGTCTGGATTTTTGGCGAAAAATTCGTCCAGGCCTTTGTACATGCGGACGTCGAGCAGATGCCAGTAATCCAGCCCGGCGCGCTTCATCCGCTTATCGTCAATCGCAAAACCAAGCGGCTCAACCAGATGCAGCACGCACCCGGTCGCCGCGCAGGTGCGGGCAATGTTGCCCGTGTTCTGCGGGATCTCCGGCTCAACCAACACAATATGCAGCATAAGTTCCCTTCCCCATTTTCTCAATGCTTCTCTTATTTTATGCGAAAGCCGCTTGCATTTCAAGGCGTTTAAGGTTATTTTTGCAAAAAACAATCCCCTGATGTCATCCATCAGGGGATTTTCCGCGCCCACTGCTTGTTTATTCCTCTATCTGTGCGTACACGCCGTAAACATAGCCCTGCGTTTGCGCTTGCTCATCGGTGAGCACCTCGCCGGTCAGCTGCGGACCGTTTGTATCGTCCGGATATGTTACGCCCAGCTTGCCTGTGTGCAGGGTGAGCATCTGGGTGTCGGTCGTGCCGTCTACAAAGGTTACGCTGACGGTCAGAGTCGCGCCGTCAAATTCATCCGTGCGGTCGTGCCATGCATCGCGCAGGTCGTCCTCCGCCGCCATATCGACCGGCTGCGGCTCGCCCCAGAGGCCGTAACAGATGCTGGGGTTATACGGCTCTACAAAGCCGTTTTCCACGCGGTAGCTTGCATCTACCCACCACTCGGTGTTGTCCGGGTCTGACATAACCATAATGTCGTCCGCATCCGCTACAGGCGCATAGGTGCCCGTCATGATCGTCTCGATGTCGGCTTCCGTGATGTCCAGCCGCTCGGTGCGGTACAGCCCGCCCTTGTCGATCGACGCGCTGACGGTCTCGATATTGTCGCCCGTCACCTTGAACAGGCAGCCGCTGAAAAATCCTTTGGTCGGGCTGTCCATGCTGCCTCCGGCAATATCAAACACAACCTTGCTGTCCTTCGGTTCCATATTCTCGCCCGTATCCGCAGCATAGGCCACGATGCCGAACGAGTGCGCCACCGCCTCGGCAACCGCATCACTTGCGCTCTGGCCGGTGGTCTGTGCGCGCCATACCGCCGTGCCGCCAATGATCACACCGAACGCGCACGCCGCGGCTATCAGGCGCTTTGCCATGCCAAACCGGCGGCGCGGCACGGGAGCAGGGTGCTGCGGGGTATCCACCTGCTGCGCACGGCGCAGCTCGCGCGCGGCCGCCAATGTACGTTCTTTCAGTTCCTCAGGTGCTTTCATGTCCTGCAATCTGTGCAGGTCGCTGATATGCTTCATCGTCAGATCCCTCCAAATCCAGTTTCAGTTGCTTACGCGCGCGGTGCAGACGCGTGCGGACAGTCGCCGGCCGGCAGCCTACAAGGTCTGCGATCTCTTCTGTGTGGTAGCCCTCGACATAATATAGGTACACAACCGTGCGCAGCTCGTCTGGCAGCGTGTGAACGGCCTGCCATAGCGCACTGTAGTCGTCCGGCAAGGGCGCGGCAGCCGATGACGCTGCGGAGAGCGGCGCGGTGCGCTTAAACCACGCCGAGCGGCGCAGATCGGCACACCGGGTGATCGTTACACGCAGCAGCCAAGCCTTGAGGTGCTCCGCATCATGGAATACGGTCGTATCCTGCATCAAGCGCAGGAATACCTCCTGGAAAACATCCTCCGCGTCCGCATGGCTGCTCAGGCGGCAGTAGGCCAAACGGTAGACTGCGTCGCCGAAGCATGTCATCGCTTCGCTGAGAAACGCATCCGATCTCAGTTCATTCTGCATTGCGCTCTATCCTCCTTTCTGCAAGCAACACGATGCAGGCAGCAAAATCGTTCCCGTGAAACTGCCTGGAAAAAACACACTTTTTAGGCTTCCCCTTTGTGTATTATGCATATTATCTAATTTTTATATTTCAAATTTATGCATATAGCATAATTTATTGGCAAAATTTGCGGATATATTAAACAAATTTTCTCTTGTTTTTTTGGTCTCAATTACTATAATTAATAATGTCGAAAGACAAATGGCAAACCGAACGGAGGTTCACGCTATGAAGAAGAAATTTTCTTCTTTAGCAGCCCTCGGACGGATGCTTTCAGACGCTTATCGTGTTGATGCGTCTCTATGCCATACCGATCCCAGCTACGCTTCCCGCCGCCGTGTGTGGCGCTAAGCGCGAGGGTTGCAATCACATTAATTGACTCAACCATCTTTTTCTCCAATATTTTATTTCACTCTCTTTGGGGGAAAGGGCTGTCTGCATAGACAGCCCTTTCTCATTTCATGTGACACCTGTTATGAAAGAAAAACGGCTGAAATGATTTCAGCCGTTTTTCTTTTTTGCAAAATAATCCCGCGTCTGCTGGATGTTCTCGTCGATCGCTGCGCGCAGTGCCTCGGCCGACTCAAACTGTATTTCGGGCCGCAGGAAATGACACAGTTCCACATGGATCATCCTTCCGTACAGATCGCCGGCAAAATCAAGCAGGTGCGGCTCGATGGTCGGCGCGCCGCTGTCGACAAACGTCGGCCTGATGCCGATGTTTGTCGCCGCAATATGGCTCTGGCCGTCCACCAGCACGCGAGCAGCATATACGCCATAAGGCGGCAACGCCATCTCGGGCGGCAGCGCAAGGTTGACCGTCGGCACTTTCAGCACGCTCGTGCCCACCCGGCGGCCGTGCTCGACCACGCCTGTCACAGTATACGGATGCCCAAGAAAGCGCGCCGCGCCCTCCATATCGCCCTGCGAGATGAGCTGCCGGATATACGTTGAAGAGACAACAATGCCGTCGACCGTCACATCGTCAATGCAATCGTATCCGATGCCCGCCTTGCGGCATTCCTCTGCCATTTTCTCGGCATTGCCTTGCCCCTTATAACCAAAGCGGTTGTTGCGCCCGGAAACGATCCACCGCGCGCCAAACTGACCGATCAGCATTTCATGGATGAAATCGCGCCAATCCATGTGCTGCATACGCTCGTCAAAATGTGCAAAAATGACCTCGTCCACTCCACCAAGCTGCTTGATCTCCTCACGGCGGTAGGCATTGGCGGTCAGCAGCGGAACTTGCCGCCCAAGCACGACCGAGTCCGGATGTACGTCGAATGTAAACACCGCGCTCGTGCCGCCGATCTGGCGGGCGCGTTCGACCGCATGCGCCATCAATGCCTGATGGCCGAGATGCACGCCGTCAAAATAACCGAGCGCGATTGCGCGGGGTTTTTGATATTGCTGCATAGGGTTCGCCCCCTGAAAATAATTGAGAATGGAAAATGAAGAATGCAGCACGGCCGGAAATTCGCCACAGCCCTCGCTGCGCTCTATCGGAAAATGGAGAATGGGCAAAAGAGCACATCAATTCCTACATACTTTATTTACCATTCTCAATTTCCTCTAATTATCGAAAATTCTTATAGACAAACAGCCCAAGGCCACCCTTATCGAGCGCACGCACCTGGCCGAGCAGCAGAAAACGCCCATCGTGATACACACGGCACAGCGCCTCCGGCGCGTCCGGCAGGCCGTCGGCCTGCCGCGGGAATACGACCGCACCGCGCGTGATGCGTTCTGCCCCCTCATCGGTAAGCTGCACCGGGGGATGCTGAAGAAACAGGCTGTCTGTCGGCAAGAGCAGCTGCGTCAATGACCCATCCTGCACTGCCTGCTCGATCTCGTCAAAGCAGTGGCACTGCTCTATGGTGTATTCGCCCGACCGGGTGCGCTGAAGGCTGTGCATAACCGCAAGCGTGCCGATTGCCTCACCCAGATCGTTTATAATCGTGCGCACATAAGTTCCCTTGCTGACGACAAGACGCAGCATGCCTTTCTGCGCGTCCTCGTCAAAGTCCGTCAGCGCGATCTCATGCACAATAATGTTGCGCGCCGGGCGCTCGATCGCCTTTCCACTGCGGGCAAGGTCGTACAGCTTGCGCCCACCTACTTTGACTGCTGAATACATTGGCGGCACCTGCTGCTGCGGACCGAGAAAGCGTTCCACCGCCCGCTCGACCGCATATCGCGCGGCGTACCGCTCACTGATTGTGAGGGTCGTACCGGTCACGTCCTGCGTATCCGTGTTATAGCCGAGGGTAAAGCCCGCGACATACGCCTTGTCCTGCGCGGCGGCAAAATCCGCCGCGCGCGTTGCGCCGCCGATGAATACCGGCAGCACGCCGGTCGCAAGCGGATCGAGCGTGCCGCCGTGACCGATCTTCCGTATATGCAGCATACCGCGCAGCTTGGCAACCACATCATGCGAGGTAAAACCCTGTGGCTTGTCCATCAGCAAAATGCCGTTCAAATCACCGTTTTGCATCGTACTGCTCCCGTGCGGCGGCGAGAATGGCTGCCTTGGCCTCTTCCATACCGCAGTCAAAGCTTGCGCCGGCCGCGCGGATATGCCCGCCGCCGCCGCATTTTTGGCAGATCGCGGCCGCGTCCATCTCCTTGGTGGTGCGCACCGACACCTTGACCGTCTTATCCTTATTTTCGGTCAGCGTGATCCCAATCTGCACGCCCTCAATCTGCCGTGTGAGCGAGGCGATCGAGTCGAGGTCATCGGCATCCGCGCCCGTACGGTCGATGTCTGCGCGCCACAGCATGGCGAGCGCGATGACGCCCCCCTCGAAAAACTCCATCGTATCAAACACAATGCGCTCCATCTGGAAACGCGGCATGGTCTTGGTCTCAAACAACGCGCGGTTGATCTCGCCGCCGTCGATGCCCGCGGTCAGGCAGGCCGCGGCGACCGCATGCGTATGTGCGGTCGTATTTGAGTATTTAAAGCATCCCGTATCGGTTGATACGCCGATATAAATGCACTCGGCAATGTCGTCTGTCAGCCGGGCGCCCAGCGCGTTTATCACATCGTACATCAGCTCGGCACAGGCGCCCGCATCCGTCCGAATCAGATTTTTTCTCCCGTAGCCCGGATTGGAGCGGTGATGGTCTATTACAAGATCGACCCTGCCCCTGTACTGTTCCGCTGTATCCGGCAGCAGTTTTTCCTCCGCCATATCGGTCGTTACGATATACTGCGGCACAAACCCCTCAGGCGGATAACATGGCGCAATGAGCGGTACATATCGCTTGGTAATATCAGGGTTTTGCAGGATATAGGCCGTCTTGCCGAGCTGCCGCAGCGCGCGGCACAGCGCACCTGCGCACCCCGTGGTGTCGCCATCCGGACGGCGGTGGGTCAGGATCAGGATGTCGTTCTCGGCCTGTAGCGCCGCGGCAGCTTCCGCAACGTCAACAGTCATTCGGTGTCCCCCTCTCCGAGCTTACCATCGTTTTTCAGCTCGTGCAGCATTTCCGATATATGCGCGCCATGGACAATCGAGCGATCAAGCTCGAACACCAGCTCTGGCGCATAGCGCAGCTGCACCTTATGGCCGACCTCGCGTCGCAGCCATCCCGCAGCCGATTGCAGCCCTTTCATTACCTCGGCGCACTGCGCTTCGCTGCCCAGCACCGAGATGAAACACTTGGCATACCGCAGATCGTTGGTCACCTCGCAGTGCACGACCGATACTAAAGCGTTCTGTACGCGCGGATCTTTGACCGAGCGCATGGCCTCGGCCAGCGCTTTCATCACTTCTTCTGAAATACGGTCAATCCGTGTAGACATGGTTCTACGCCCTCCTTTACTGAAGGATGGTTCCAAATCAAGTATGAAGGATGGAAAATGAAACGGCCGTCAGGCGCCTCCATTCTCCATTCCTCATTATCTATTTTCGACTATTTTTATTGCTTGACTTCCTCCATCACAAAGCATTCGATAATGTCCTGCTCTTTGATGTCGTTATAGTTTTCAATGCTCATGCCGCATTCATAGCCCGAAGCGACCTCTTTGACGTCGTCCTTAAAGCGTTTGAGCGTGTTAAGGTGGCCCTCGTGGAACACAATGCCGTCACGTACAACGCGCACCTCTGCATTGCGGCGGATGGTGCCATCCTGCACATAGCAGCCCGCAACCGCACCCGCGCCCGTGATGCGGAATACCTGGCGCACCTCGGCGTGGCCGAGCACGACCTCCTTGAACTTCGGCTCGAGCATGCCCTTCATAGCCTGCTCCATCTCTTCGATCGCGTCGTAGATCACGCGGTACATACGCATATCCACGCCCTGCTGGTGCGCTGAGTCGGTCGCCACGCGGTCAGGGCGCACGTTAAAGCCGACGATGATCGCGCCCGAGGCCGCCGCCAGCATAACGTCGGATTCATTGATCGCGCCAACCGCGCCGTGGATAACCTTGACACGCACTTCGTCGTTTGATAGCTTTTCCAGCGAGGCGCGGATCGCTTCGACCGAGCCCTGCACATCGGCCTTGACGATGATGTTCAGCTCTTTCATCTCACCCTGCTGGATAGAATCAAACAGGTTGTCAAGCGTTACCTTGTGCATCAGCTTGTTGCGCTCTTCCTTTTCCTTATCCTTGCGCTGCTCAACCAGCTCGCGCGCCATCTTCTCGTCGTCCACCGCGTCAAAAATGTCGCCCGCGCCCGGCACTTCAGCAAGGCCGATGATCTCCACCGGCACAGCCGGGCCGGCCTGCTGGATTTTCTTGCCGTCGTCGTTGGTCATCGCGCGCACGCGGCCGACCGCCGTGCCCGCGATGACTGTATCGCCTGTGTGCAGCGTGCCGTTTTGCACGAGCAGCGTCGCCACCGGACCGCGGCCCTTATCAAGCTTGGCTTCGATGACCGTGCCATGCGCCTTTCGATTGGGGTTGGCTTTGAGATCGGCGACCTCGGCGGTCAGCAGCACCATCTCGAGCAGATTATCGATACCCTGGCCCAACTTGGCCGAGATCTGGCAGACGATCGTGTCGCCGCCCCACTCCTCGGGCACGATCTCGTACTCGGTCAGCTGCTGGAGCACGCGATCCGGGTTGGCGCCCGGCTTGTCAATCTTGTTGACCGCCACGATGATCGGCACCTCGGCCGCCTTAGCGTGGTTGATTGCCTCAATGGTCTGCGGCATAACGCCGTCATCCGCCGCAACAACCAGGATTGCAATATCAGTCACCTGCGCGCCGCGCGCACGCATTGAGGTAAACGCCGCGTGACCCGGGGTGTCGAGGAATGTGATCTGCTTGTCGCCGACACTAACACGGTACGCGCCAATGTGCTGGGTGATGCCGCCGGCCTCTCCCTCGGTCACCTTGGTCTTGCGGATCGCGTCGAGCAGCGAGGTCTTGCCGTGGTCGACATGGCCCATGACCACGACGACCGGGTCGCGCGGCTCCAGGTCCTCCTCGCGGTCCTCGCGCTCGTCAAAGAGCTGCTCCTCGATAGTGACATGCACTTCTTTTTCAACTTTGCAGCCCATCTCCTCGGCGACGATGGCCGCGGTATCAAAATCAATGACTTCAGACACAGACGCCATTACGCCCAACTTGATCAGGCCCTTGATCACGTCCGCTGCGGTGCGCTTCATACGGCTGGCCAGCTCTCCGACCGAGATCTCATCCGGAATCATCACCTTGACCGGAATCTTCTTGAGCGCGGCCATCTGCTGCTGGCGTTGCAGGCGCTTCATCTTTTCCTGTTCTTCCTGACGGCGCTTGTTGCCAAAGGGCTTTGCGCGCTGCTCGGACTTTTTGGTCAGCTTCTGCTTCTTCGGGCCGCGCGACTCCATGCGCTCGGCCTTGGCGTCAACCAACTTGTCAACGTGGTCGTCATACTTGGCAAGGTTGACGTCGCCCGCGCCGCGGGTATCGATGCGATGCACCTGTTTTACCTTGCTCTGCACGGGCTGCGCAGGCTTTTCGGGCTTGGCCTCGGCGGGCTTGCTGTCGGCGGACGCTGCAGCCGGCTGCGTCGTCTCGTCCTTTACGGGCTGCGTCTCTGTCTTGACCTGCTCGGCCGACTGACGGGCGGCTATCTGCGTATTGAGTAACTCCTCGATATTATCCACCTGATGCTGCTGCGTCATGTATTCAAAAATAACGGACAGCTCCTCATCCCCGAGCACTTGCATGTGATTTTTGGGAGTGGTGCAGTACTCGGTCAGGATTTCAGTGATCTCTTTGGTTGAGGCGCCGAAATCTTTAGCAACCTCGTGCACCCGGTATTTATTCTCTATTGCCATGGGCAACTCCTCCTTCAAGCGATTTCGATCGAAAGCTCGCTTCCAATCGAGCAGACCTGCCGCGCAGCGCGCGGGCACATCTCAACCGCATCATATGCGGTTTTATGGAAAACACTGTTTTACGGTGCCTTGCTATGCAATGCGCGCCGTGCGCGCGAGGGTTCAATCGATTTGCGGAGCGGATACACCGCGCCGCCTGTACGGCGGGATGTACCATCTGTCCGGCGGCCTGCGTGCGGTGCAAATCGGGCTTCATTCCGCGTTCTGTGGGGCGCGCCGTTACTCGAACGAAAGGAACGGTATTTTCCTTCTGTGCAGTGCGCCTGCGGCGCTTTGCCCAGCGTCAGACCTGTTATATCTCTGTCCTTTGGCTTCTTTTTGCCCCGGCGAGACTGGATACGCTCATTTTTTTCCGCAAGAGCGGCAGCAACTGCCGCAAACTCGCCATGCGCTGCGGCAAGCTTTTGCAGCGCCGCTGCCGCAAGACCAATGTCGGCAACTGCGCACACCGCGCAGCCATTTTTGCCGATAGCGGCGCCCAGATCCTCCTTGCCGTGCGGCAGTGTAATAAGCGGTATGTTTGCGCCTCCAGCGTAAAACGAGGCTTTCTTTGCCGTGCTCACGCCAGCGTCAGCGGCGACAAATACGCACCGGGCCTTTTTGTTCCCGCAGGTCTCGCGCACCAGCTCGTCTCCAAAGGCGAGCTTGCCCGCGCGCCGCGCAAGACCCAGCATGCTGAGAAAGGGATCAATCGCCATGCACACCCTCCTGTTCCATCTGCTGCTCAAGCTGTTCATATACCGTTTCGGGCACAGTGACCGAAAGCGCGCGCTCAATCGCGCGGCTTTTGCGCGCCTTCTTCAAGCATTCGGTCTTGCCGCACAGGTATGCGCCGCGGCCCGGAGCCTTGCCCTTAAAATCCAGCGTGATTTCCCCTTCGGGCGAGCGGACCACACGGATCAGCTCCCGCTTGGGAAACATTTCGCGGCAGCCAAGGCATTGCCGCATAGGGATCTTCTTCTGCGCCATATCCGCTGCCCCCTTTTGTTTATGCGCCCTGCGATTCGGGCGCGATGTCAATCTTGCAGCCGGTGAGCTTTGCCGCGAGGCGGGCGTTTTGCCCCTCTTTACCGATGGCAAGCGATAGCTGGTCGTCCGGCACGATCACACGGCAGGACTTATTATCCGCCTGCATCGAGGCCGATATAACATCCGCAGGTGCAAGCGCGGCGGAGACAAACTGCGCGGTATCCTCATTCCACTTGATAATATCGATCTTTTCTCCGCCAAGCTCGCCCGTGATATTGGTCACACGCGCGCCGCGCGTGCCCACGCATGCGCCAATTGGATCAACGTTTTCGTCATGTGAAGTAACCGCAATCTTGGTGCGGTTGCCCGCCTCGCGTGCGATCGACTTGACCTCGACCACACCCGAGTGGATTTCGGGCACTTCAAGCTCAAACAGACGCTTGACAAGGCCCGGATGTGTACGCGATACCACGACCTGAGGGCCACGCGTACCGCGCCGCACCTCGATCAGATAGACCTTGAGGCGCTGGCCCTCGACAAGCTGCTCGCCGCGCACCTGCTCGGCGGCGGCCAGCACGGCCTCGCTCTTTTCGCCGTTTGATACCACATCCAAATAAGCGTTGCCCGTACGCGGGTCGATGCGGGAGATAACACCGGTCAGTATCTCGTGTTCCTTGCTTTCAAACTCCGAGATCACCATGCCGCGCTCGGCCTCGCGAATCCCCTGTATGATGACCTGTTTTGCTGTCTGAGCCGCGATGCGACCGAACGATTTGGTTGGAATTTCAATGTCGATGATGTCGCCCACCATTGGGTTGGCCTTGTACTCAGCCGCCTCCTCAGGTGTGATTTCCTCATACGGCTCGTAGAGATCCTCCGCGCGCACAACCGTCTTGCGCACATACATGCGGATGGTCTTGTTCTCCCGGTCAGGCTCGACGAATACGTTGTCGGTCATACCGTCGTTGTCGCGCTTGTAAGCTGTGATCAGCGCCTGACCCACGCGGTCGAGCATATAGTCGACCGGAATACCCTTCTCGCGCTCGAGCTGTTCAAGCGCATCGAAAAATTCTGCGTTCACCATTTTTTCCAATCCAACTCCTTTTTATATCTCGACCGCAAGCCGTACTGCGGCAATATCCTTGGGTTCGTAAACGGTCTGCTTGCCGCCGCTCTCAAGCGTAACACAGCCGTTGTCATATGCGATTAGCGTACCCTCAGCCTGTTTTGCGCCGTTCACCGGCTTGTAAAAACCGACTTCGACCGTGTGGCCGATGAAGGCTGCAAAATGCTCAGGCTTTTTCAGTCTGCGCGACAGGCCAGCCGAGGAAACGCACAGCGTGTAAGAGGGCATGCTGTCAAACTCCTTTGCATCGAGCAGTGGGTCGAGCGCACGCGAAACCTGTTCGCACTGGTCGATATGCACGCCCTCCGGGCGGTCGACCGTCACAATCAACATATGTTGCCCGCCCTCTTTTTCAAATTCCACATCCCAGAGCGAAACCCCAGCCTGTTCGCACAGCGGCCGTACCAATTCCTCCACCCGGGCGACAATCTGCTTTGCCTGCAAAGCCGCTCCTCCTTTACAAAAATCCTCCAAGCAAAGCGTAAGGAGTGGCTTTCGCCACTCCTTACGGTTACTTCTTACTGAATGTGTTTAGTATAACACATCTCACTATACAATGCAAGTTTTTTTTCGTCTTGCCGCATGATTTTTCTGCAAAACTGTCCTTTCTTGTCCTGTCCTGTCGCCATGGCGCCTCATCCCTCCGGTGGCATGAGATACCCATGCCAAAAGAAAAAAGGCTGTCCAGCAAGCACGCTGCTGGATAGCCTTTTTTACGTCATCATCCCTTATCGGGTGAGCCGTCTTACTTAACCAGCTCGATGATCGCCATCTCCGCTGCGTCGCCGCGGCGCGGGCCGGTCTTGATGATGCGGGTATAGCCGCCGTTGCGGCTTGCATACTCCGGCGCGATCTCGGAGAACAGCTTTGCTACTACGGCTTCCTTGGTGACAAAAGCCATCGCCTGACGGCGGGAAGCCAGCGTGTTCTTCTTGCCAAGGGTAATCATTTTTTCCGTCAGCGGGCCGACTTCCTTGGCGCGGGCGACGGTGGTCTCGATCCTGCCGTTCTCGAGCAGGTAGGTCACCATCGCACGCAGCATGGCCATACGGTGGTCGGTAGGACGGCCGAGCTTGCGATTGTTAGCCATTCGTGTTTACCTCCAATAAAGTCAAAGCGGCGGCGCGGCTTGCGTGCCGCCGCATGATCGTTCCTGTTCTGCCTATGCCCCTGCGGGCACAAGCCTCCTCCAAAAGATCAGCGTCATCAGCCACCAATCATTCTTCGGTTTTGGCAAGATGTAGGCCCATGGCCTCCAGCTTGCCGATAACCTCCTCAAGAGATTTGCGGCCAAGGTTGCGGACCTTCATCATATCCTCTTCAGAGGTATTGATAAGATCCTCTACCGTATTGATGCCCGCGCGCTTGAGGCAGTTGAACGAACGCACCGAGAAGTCCAACTCCTCAATGGTCATTTCAAGCACCTTATCGTGCTGCGCTTCGGCTTTTTCAACAACGGTAGAACGAGAGCCGATCTCCTCGGACAGGTCGACAAACAGATCAAGGTGGTCGCGCAACACCTTCGCGCCGAGCGAAACAGCGTCGCGTGCGGCGATGGTGCCATCGGTCCAAACCTCAAGCGTGAGTTTATCATAGTCGGTCAGGTCGCGCACACGGGTGTTCTCCACCGTGTAGTTTACCTTGTAAACCGGCGTGTAGATCGAATCCACCGGAATGACCCCGATGGAGGTCTGGTGCTGCTTGTTCTTCTCAGCCGGCACATAGCCGCGGCCCGAAGTCAGCGTGATCTCCATAGACAGACGAGCATCGCTCATCAACGTGGCGATGTGTAGGTCGGGATTAAGGATCTCGACCTCGCCATCCGCGTGAATGTCACCGGCCTTGACCTCCCCCTCGCCCGCGGCCTCAATATAGACCGTCTTGGGACCGTCGCAGTACAGCTTAGCAATGATGCCCTTGACGTTCAGCACAATCTCGGTCACATCCTCCTTGACGCCCGGGATAGTGGAGAACTCATGCTGCACGCCCGCAATCTTGATGCTAGACGCCGCCGTACCGGGCAACGAGGAGAGCAGGATGCGGCGCAGGGAGTTGCCCAAAGTGGTGCCATAGCCACGCTCAAGCGGCTCAATGACAAACTTGCCATAAGAGCCGTCCTCGGCGAGCTGTTCACAGTCAATACGCGGCTTTTCGATTTCGATCATAGGGTACCCTCCTTCACGTTGGTTGGAAACTCATGCGGAACAGGCCAGCCAGACGCCGCGCCCGTTCCAACAGCGAGGGTCTATTACTTCGAGTACAGCTCGACGATGAGGTGCTCGGACACATCGTAATCGATGTCGTCACGCGCGGGCATCGCAACGATCTTGCCCTCGAAAGAATCCTTAGCCTTGTCAATCCACTTCGGGCAGGCTTTCTTCCCGTTTTCCTCCAGCAGGGTTTTGAACTTGGTGCTCGAGCGCGACTTTTCGCGTACCGCAACCACGTCGCCCGGCTTTACCTGGAAAGACGGGATGTTGACACGGCGGCCGTTTACAGTGAAGTGCGCATGGTTTACCAGCTGGCGCGCCTCGCGGCGGGTACCTGCGAAGCCCATGCGGAACACAACATTGTCCAGACGGCGCTCAAGCTCCTGCAGCAGGATCTCACCAGTGATGCCCTGCTTGCGCTCGGCCTTCTCATAGTAAGCGTGGAACTGCTTTTCGAGCACGCCGTAGATGAATTTAACCTTCTGCTTTTCGGTCAGCTGCATGCCATACTCGGACTGCTTGCGGCGCGACTGCTTGGGCTGACGCTTGGTGGACTTGGAGTAACCAAGTACCGCAGGGGAAAGACCAAGCGTTTTGCAGCGCTTGAGAACGGGCTGTGTATTCTTAGCCATTGATTGGTTTCCTCCTCTATCAGACTCTTCTTCTCTTGGGCGGGCGGCAGCCATTGTGCGGAATCGGGGTAACATCCTTAATCATGGTCACCTCAAGGCCGGCAGCCTGCAGCGCACGGATCGCAGCCTCACGGCCGGAACCCGGACCCTTGACGTATACTTCGACCGTCTTCAGGCCGTGCTCCATCGCGGCGGCTGCGGCGGTCTCGGCCGCAGTCTGCGCAGCAAACGGCGTGGACTTGCGCGAGCCACGGAAACCCATTTCGCCGGAGGAAGCCCAGCTGATCGCGTTGCCGTTTAAGTCGGTAATGGTAACGATGGTGTTATTGAAAGAGGAACGGATATGAGCCGCGCCTTTTTCGATATTCTTGCGCTCACGGCGGCGGGTGCGAGATGCGCCCTTCTTCTGTACCTTAGCCATTTATCTGTTCCCCTCCTTACTTCTTCTTGTTGGCAATGGTCTTTTTCGGACCCTTGCGGGTGCGCGCATTGGTTTTGGTGCGCTGGCCGCGAACCGGTAGGCCGCGGCGATGGCGCAGGCCGCGGTAGCAGCCGATTTCCACCAGGCGCTTGATATTCAGGCCGATCTCACGGCGCAGGTCGCCCTCGACGTTGTAGTCGCGGTCGATCACCTCACGCAGCTTGGCGGCTTCTTCTTCGGTCAGATCCTTAACGCGGGTGTCCGGATTGATACCGGTCTTGGCAAGGATTTCGTTGGACGTCTTGCGGCCAATGCCGAAGACGTAGGTCAGGCCGATCTCCACGCGCTTTTCGCGGGGAAGGTCAACACCGGCAATACGTGCCATACTTTATAAAACCTCCGATTTGTTTACACTGAGGCGTGTTTGCAAACACAGTATAGAGGCCGCCTCCGCCTCTGCAGCGCCGCGCTTTACACGTGCTTGTCGTGTTCACGTAAACCATCATCCCGCGCCATACTGCGCGGCAATTTATCTGGAAACAGGAAACTCCCGCTTCACACATTGCGCCTTCCGGCGCATTGCGATCAGAAAACGGCGCTCCGTTTTCCGCAAAAGTCCAGCTTTGCCGGACTTTTTATCCCCGGCCCAGGCGCCCTGGGCGCCGTTTTGGGGAATTGAAAGAAAGTGTCTATGGGCGCTTTCTTCCACATATAGAGGGCGGTCAGCCCCCATTAGTGTTTAGCCCTGCTTCTGCTTGTGCTTCGGGTTTTGACAGATAACCATGACCTTGCCCTTGCGGCGAATGATCTTGCACTTTTCGCAGATCGGCTTAACAGACGGTCTTACCTTCATGACATTTTACCTCCATCAAAATTTTTTGGTGGGATGGGACACCGGCAAACCGGCGACCACTGGCGCTCGGGTCACTTACGCGCCTCCGCCCGCTTTTCATCACAGACACATGCCGTTAGGCGTGCATCAATTTGAAATCGCCACGCGATTTCGGTCAAAAACGCGAGTTTCGCCCGCGTTTTTGACGCCCCGACTCAGCCGCCCTGGGCGGCGTTGTTCGGTCAGCAAAAACAAGTTTTTACCAAACTTGTTTTTAATATAGAGAACTTCCGAAGTTCTCTATAGGCAAGCTTACTTGCTTCGCCAAGTAATACGACCGCGGGTCAGGTCGTAGGGCGACATCTGAACGGTGACCTTGTCGCCAGGAAGAATGCGGATAAAATTCATGCGCAGCTTGCCTGAAATGTGCGCCAGGATCTTGTGCCCGTTAGGCAACTCGACCTGGAACATCGCGTTGGGCAGCGCCTCTATGACGGTACCTTCCAGTTCGATTACGTCGTCTTTTGCCATTATGTGAATACCCTCCTAGGTCAATTTGCCTCCTCGTCCCCCGTCCAGAGGGCGAGTGCCTTGCGAATCTCACTGTTTGTCAGCCGACCAGTTTCCAGCAGCTTATCACGGGTACGGGCGTCACATGCGCCTTGATGGCTGACATGCTTGCGCCGCTTGCGCTTGGGGCTTTCCGCCCGCCGGGCACGCCCGTTTGCGAGCAGCAGGAAATCTTGCTCCTCTGCCACAACCAGCATCAGCTGTCCTTTATCCCTGCCCGTCAGCGACAGGACAATGTCGGCTGTATGAGACTGTTCCATTACAGCACCTCACCGTCGATATTTGTCATAATCTCGGGTTCGCCGTCCGTAATAGCAATGGTGTTTTCATAATGGGCGGACAGTTTGCCGTCGTTCGTCTTGACGGTCCAGCCGTCCGGCAGGACCTTGACGGCATATACGCCCGCATTGACCATCGGTTCCACCGCAAGAGTCATACCGCGCTGCAGGCGCATCCCGTGGCCGGGCTGGCCAAAGTTCGGCACTTCAGGCGCCTCATGCAGATTTTCACCCACGCCGTGCCCGACGTAGTTGCGAACCACCGAGAAGCCGTTTTTCTCCACATAGGCCTGGACGGCCGCGGAGATGTCCGAAACGCGATAGCCCTCACGGGCAAATTTGATACCCTCATAGAAGCTCTGCCGGGTCACATCAATCAATCGGCGGGCTTCCTCACTCACCTCGCCGCAGGGTACGGTACAGGCGCAGTCGCCATGATAGCCGCCGAAATATGCGCCGACATCTACCTTGACAATATCGCCCTCGCGCACCACGCGCTTTTCCGAGGGAATGCCATGAATAACCTCATCGTTGATCGAGATGCAGGCGCTGCCAGGAAAGCCGGCGTAACCGAGGAAGGAGGGCTTTGCACCCGCCTCCTCGATCGTCCGCCGGACGACCCGGTCAATCTCGCCCGTTGTAACGCCCGGCCGAACCGCGTCTGCCGCAGCCTTGCGCGCAAGCGCAGTGATACGGCAGGCAGCGCGCATCTGTTCGAGCTCTTGCTCTGATTTAAGGTGAATCATACTTACAGCCCCAGCGTTTCTACCGCGAGCATTTCAGTTTCCCGGATACCTTGTGTGCCATCAATGCTTTTGAGCTTGCCCTGCGCTTCATAATATCCAATCAGCGGCTCGGTCTGCTCACGATAGGTCTCATGGCGGCGCTTTACCACCTCAGGCTGATCATCGTTGCGCACGACCAGCTTGTCACCACAAATGTCGCAGACGCCCGCAACGCGCGGCGGGTTTGCCTCAACGTGATAGCTTGCACCGCAGCGCAGGCAGACACGGCGGCCGGTCATGCGCTTTTCAATCACTTCATACGGCACGTCAACCAGTAGCGCGCAATCGATATTCGCAATTTGATCAAGTGCCTCAGCCTGTGGAATGGTGCGCGGAAAACCGTCCAGGATGAAGCCGCTCTTGCAGTCGCGCTTGGCGATGCGGTCCTTGAGCATATTGATGACAAGCTCATCCGGTACAAGCTTGCCGGCGTCCATATAGTCCTTGGCTTCACGGCCAAGCGGTGTGTCGTTCTTGATTGCTTCACGCAGAATGTTGCCCGTGGAGATGCTCGGCACTCCCATCTTTTCGATCAGGTAGGAAGCAAGTGTGCCCTTGCCGGCGCCCGGAGCGCCAAGTAAAATCAAATTCACTGAAAATCAGCCTCCAGCATTATTCCAAAAAGCCCTTGTGGTGACGCATCAGCATCTGCGCCTCCATCTGCTTGACGGTGTCAAGCGCAACGCCAACCACGATGATGACCGAGGTGCCGCCAAGCGCAATGTTGGACAGCGACGTGTTGATTGCGCCCACAATCAGCGGCAGGATCGCAACAACACCCAGGAACAACGCACCGACAAAGGTAACCTTGCCGAGCGCTTTGGTGATAAAATCGCTGGTCGGCTTGCCCGGACGGAAGCCCGGGATAAAACCGCCGTTCTTCTTAAGATTGTTGGCGATCTCAATCGGATTGAACTGGATGGATGCATAGAAATATGCAAATGCCAGGATCAGCAGACCGTAAACCACAATATAAAACGGGTTGGTCTGCGAAAACAGGTTCATAATATGATAGCCGACTGTGCCTGCCGCCGGCTGCCAAAACAGCGAAATGGTCTGCGGCAGCGAGAGGATGGACGACGCAAAAATGATCGGCATAACGCCGGATGCGTTGACCTTGATCGGCAGGTGGGTGGACTGACCGCCGTACATCTTACGGCCGACGACGCGCTTGGCGTACTGCACCGGGATACGGCGCTCCGCGTTGGACATGAATACGATAAATACAACGACCGCAAGGCCGATGACAATCATCAGTACCGCGGAAATAATGCCTGTCGTACCGCTGCGGAAAAGATTAATCAGCGTCGAGATCAGCGCCGGGCCGCGGGAGACAATACCCGCGAACAGGATAATCGAGATGCCGTTGCCAATGCCATTTTGGGTAATGTGCTCGCCCAACCACATGATCAGCGCGGTACCCGCGGTAAAGGTCAGGATAATTGCGATTGCGGCCAGCACACCGTCATTGGACAGCATGCTAAGACCGCCAAAACCTGTGCGCAGCATAGCGTAGTAGGCAAACGCCTGCACCAGACCGAGCACAACAGCAACATAGCGTGTCCAGGATGCGATCTTTTTGCGTCCTTCCTCGCCGCCCTCCTTGACCATGCGCTCAAGCGCAGGGATGGCTACGGTCAGCAGCTGCAAAATAATGGACGCATTGATATACGGCGTGATGGACATGGCGAAGATCGTCGCGCTGGACAGACCGCCGCCGGTAAACGTATTGAGATAATCCAGTATCGAACCCGAAATGGATGCCTGGCTAAAGTAGCTCGACAGCAGATCGGTGTTGATAAACGGAACAGGAATGCATGAGCCGAAGCGGAAGATCAGCAGAATAAACAGCGTATACAGAATCTTCTTGCGCAGTTCAGGCATGCTCCAGGCGTTTTTAAGGGTTTGAAACACCTTAAATCACCTCGGTCTTTCCGCCTGCGGCTTCGATCTTCTCCTTTGCGGACGCAGAGAAAGCAGCGGCTTTAACAGTCAGCTTTTTGGTCAGCGTGCCGTTGCCGAGGATCTTGATGCCGTCGAGAGCATTCTTGACGATACCGGCCTTGCGCAGGGTCTCTGCGGTAACCTCAGTGCCATCTTCAAACTTCTCCAGAGCGGAAACATTGACCGGTGCGTATGTGGTGCCGAAAATATTGTGGAAACCACGCTTTGGCAGACGGCGCGCCAACGGCATCTGGCCGCCTTCAAAGCCCGGACGGACACCGCCGCCCGAACGCGCCCATTGGCCCTTATGACCGCGGCCCGCAGTCTTGCCGTTGCCCGAGCCCGCGCCGCGGCCCTTGCGGTAAGCAGGCCTTGTCGAACCCGCGGCAGGCGATAATTCGTGAAGCTTCATGGGTTACGCCTCCTCTACAACTTCAAGCAGGTAGCCGATCTGCTTGACTTTGCCGCGCGTCTGCGCGTTGTCCGGCTGAACGGTTACATCGTTAATCTTCTTAAGCCCCAAAGAATGAGCGGTCGCGATATGCTTATCCAAGCGGCCGACCAGGCTCTTTTTTAGGGTAATCTTCATGTTAGCCATTGTGAGTTACCCCTTTCTTACAGCTCTTCTACGGCTTTGCCGCGAACCGCCGCCACCTGGGCAGCGTCGCGCAGGCTCTTGAGGCCTTCCATCGTTGCGGTGACAACGTTCTGCGGGTTGTTCGAGCGCAGGCACTTGGTACGGATGTCCTTGATGCCGGCAGCCTCAACAACCGCACGGACCGCGCCGCCAGCAATCACGCCGGTACCGGGAGCGGCAGGCTTGAGCAGGACGCGGCCCGCGCCAAACACACCGATTACCTCGTGCGGGATAGTGGTGCCCTTGAGCGAAATCTTGACAAGGTTCTTCTTGGCGTCCTCGATGCCCTTGCGGATCGCGTCCGGCACCTCGGAAGCCTTGCCGAGGCCGAAGCCGACCGTACCCTTACCGTCGCCAACGACGACCAGCGCCGCAAACTTGAAGATGCGGCCGCCCTTAACGGTCTTAGCAACGCGGTTGAGCGCTACAACGTTTTCGGAAAACTCGTCCTCGCGCCTATCGTTTCTATTAAACTGAGCCATGCTTTACCTCCTCCCGACTTAAAACTGCAGGCCGCCCTCACGGGCGCCCTCGGCCAGTTCCTTGACGCGGCCGTGGTACACATAGCCGCCGCGGTCAAACACGACGTTCTCAATGCCCTTGGCCTTGCAACGCTCGGCAACGAGCAGGCCGACCTTCTTGGCCGCCTCCTTATTGCCGCCATACTCGGTAAAGTCCTTCTCGGCAGTCGAGGCGGAAACGAGGGTAACGCCAGCCACATCATCAATGACTTGGGCGTAGATATTCTTTGCAGAGCGGTATACGTCGAGACGCGGACGCTCGGCAGTGCCGCTGATCTTGGCGCGCACGCGCTTGTGGCGCTGCAAACGCGCCTTGTTGGAATCTTTCTTTGCAACCATTTAAATCCGTCTCTCCTTTCCTTACTTCTTCTTAGCGCCGGTCTTGCCTTCCTTGCGACGGACATACTCGTCAGCGTAGCGAATGCCCTTGCCCTTATAAGGCTCCGGCGGACGCTTCTCGCGGACTTCCGCAGCAAACTGGCCGACCTTCTGCTTGTCAGGACCGGAGATGATGATCGTGTTCGGGTTGGGAACGTCGATCGTAATGCCCTCGATCTCGCTCATGGTAACCTGATGCGAGTAGCCGAGGTTCATAACCAGATCCTTGCCCTGCTTGGCCACACGGTAGCCAACGCCCTGCACGCTCAGCTCTTTCTTAAAGCCCTCGGTCACGCCAACAACCATATTGTTGACGAGGCTGCGGGTCAGGCCATGCAGCGCACGGTTGTGCTTTTCGTCGTTCGGACGAGTGACGAGGATCTCATTTCCCTCCACCGCGACAGTGATATTCGGATGGATTTCGCGGGTAAGGGTTGCCTTAGCGCCCTTCACAGTGACAACGTGGCCGTCAATCTTGACCTCCACGCCGGCCGGAATGGCAATCGGCATTCTACCAATTCGAGACATAGTTTATACCTCCCCTTACCATACGAATGCGAGGACTTCGCCGCCAACATTCAGCTCGCGCGCTTTCTTGTCGGTCATGACGCCTCTCGAGGTGGAAATGATGGCAATGCCAAGGCCGCGGAGCACCTTTGGAAGCTCCTGCGCGCCAGCGTATACACGCAGGCCGGGCTTGGATACGCGCTTAAGGCCGCTGATCGCCTTCTGACGGCCGTCAACATACTTAAGCGTGATGCGGATAATGCCCTGCGTGTTGCCCTCGACAACTTCAAAGGCCTTGATATAGCCTTCGTCAAGCAGGATCTGGGCGATTGCCTTCTTCATTTTGGACGCGGGTACGTCCACGCTGGCATGACGAGCATTGCCGGCGTTGCGGATACGAGTCAGCATATCCGCGATAGGATCAGTGATCTGCATAAATGCTCTCCTTTTCAAGAAGTTTGGGGGTAGTGCAGCAATCGGAGCGGGTTAGTTTCCTGATTGACCTGTTTGCCTCCCACTTTTCTTTACACTGCCCGTGGCCCTTCCACGAGCAGCGGCTTGGGGTTGACTGATATAATATAACAGCCGATAAGCCCGCAGAGCGGGCTATCGACTAATTATAGCACAGTTTTTCCCGTTTTGGCAAGCAACAATGTGCATATTTTTAGAAATTATTCCACAATCGTTCCCGTCAAAACGCGAAAAGCATACCCTTGCCGACAAAAGACGGCAGACTTTGCAAAAAGCGGGCGCGCGGCGCCCGCTTTTCACCGTCTCTCGCGCGCAAACGCGCAGATTTAACAGTAAATGAAAACAGTCGCTTTCATTTCCGCGAAAATCCGCGATATGCGCGTGGATTTTTTATACAGGTGACAAAAAAAGTTTCAATCTAAAGAAAAGGAAAGCTGGTTTACCAGCTTGCTTTTCTAACACCCGGAATCTGGCCCTTATATGCCAGCTCACGGAAGCAGATGCGGCAGATGCCGAAATCACGCAGGTAAGCGTGCGGGCGGCCGCAGATTTTGCAGCGGTTGTAAGCACGGGTAGAGAACTTCGGCTTCGCCTGCTGCTTGAGGATCATCGCCTTCTTAGCCATTTACGGTCTCCTCCCTTACTTTGCAAACGGAGCGCCCATCAGCGTAAGCAGCTCCTTGGCTTCTTCATCTGTGTTTGCGGTGGTGCAGATAACAATGTCCATGCCGCGGATCTTATCGATCTGATCGTAGGAGATCTCCGGAAAGATCAGCTGCTCTTTCAAGCCGAGGGCGTAGTTGCCGCGGCCGTCGAACGCATCTCCGTTGATGCCGCGGAAGTCGCGTACGCGCGGCAGCGCTACGTTGAACAGGCGGTCAAGGAACTCCCACATGCGCTCGCGGCGCAGTGTGACCTTAACGCCGACCGGCATGCCCTCACGGAGCTTAAAGTTTGCAACCGACTTGCGCGCGTGGGTGACGATCGGCTTCTGACCGGTGATCGCAGTGATGTCGCGCACGACCGACTCGATGACCTTCGAGTTGCCGTTTGCTTCTTTACCGCAGCCGACATTGATCACGATCTTGTCGATCGTCGGGATCTGCATCGTGCTCTTATACTGGAACTTCTTCATCAGAGCAGGCGCAACATCCGCAGAATACTTGGCTTTCAAATTCGGAACCATTTATTGCTTGCCTCCTCTTCTTACAGTTTCTCGCCGCAGTGTTTGCACACCGTCAGCTTCTTGCCGCCCTCAATCTTGTGAGCCGGACGGGTGGGCTTGTTGCACTTGGTGCATACACGCATCACCTTGCAGGCGCGCAGCGCGCCCTCGCGCTCGATGATGCCGCCGGCCTCGCCCTGACGGCGGGGCTTGGTGTGGCACTTAACCATGTTCACACCCTCAATAACGACCATGCCCTTCTTGGGGCTGACGGACAGAACCTTGCCGCGCTTACCCTTTTCCTTGCCGGAAAGAACGACTGCGGTGTCGCCCGTCTTTACATGCAATGTGTTCATCTGTTGGCGACCTCCTTACAGTACTTCCGGTGCAAGCGACAGGATCTTCATATAGTCCTTATCGCGCAGCTCGCGGGCAACAGGCCCAAAGATACGGGTGCCGCGGGGATTCTTATCATCGCGGATGATAACGCCGGCATTCTCGTCAAAGCGGATGTAGCTGCCATCCGCGCGGCGCAGGCCCTTAACGGTGCGGACGATCACAGCCTTAACCACATCGCCCTTTTTCACGCCGCCGCCCGGTGTGCACTTGCGCACCGAGCAGACCACAACGTCGCCGATATTGCCGTACTTGCGTGCGGAGCCGCCGAGAACACGGATTACCTTCAGCTCCTTTGCGCCGCTGTTGTCAGCTGCGCGCAGAAATGTTTCCTGCTGAACCATGTGCTCTCCTCCTTACTTTGCCTTCTCAATGATTTCGACCAGTCTCCAGCGCTTATCCTTGGATAGCGGGCGGGTCTCCATCACACGCACCTTGTCGCCGATCTTGCACTCGTTGTTTTCATCATGCGCCTTCAGCTTGTAGGTGTGCGGAATAACCTTCTTATACAGAGGATGCGCGACGCGATCCTCAACAGCGACAACAACGGTCTTGTCCATCTTATCGGAAACGACCTTGCCGACTCGCGTTTTTCTTAATGCTCTTTCGCTCAATTCGTTTCCCTCCCTTACGCCTTATCCGCAAGCTGCTTCTCACGGATCACGGTGTTGACACGCGCGATGTCGCGCTTGACCTCGGTGATCTTGTTGGTGTTTTCCAGTTGGTTAGTAGCGAGCTGAAGACGGAGGTTGAACAGATCCTTCTTCAGGTCGCCGAGTTTTGAGGCAAGCTCCTCGGCCGACAGCGCTCTAATCTCAGATGCCTTCATCATGCTTCACCGCCATTCTTGGTCTCACGGGCAACGAATTTGCACTTGCACGGCAGCTTGTGGCTGGCCAGACGCAGCGCCTCACGGGCGACTTCCTCAGA
This sequence comes from uncultured Agathobaculum sp., assembly GCF_944380985.1. GTDB lineage: Bacteria > Bacillota > Clostridia > Oscillospirales > Butyricicoccaceae > Agathobaculum. The sequence continues at coordinate 76,371 of NZ_CALWJJ010000001.1, forward strand.
AACGCCGGCGATTTCAAACAGCACGCGGCCGGGCTTGACGACCGCTACCCAGTACTCGGGCGAGCCCTTACCGGAACCCATGCGGGTCTCGGCCGGCTTTTCGGTCACGGGCTTGTCGGGGAAGATCTTGATCCAAACCTGACCGCCACGCTTGGTGTAGCGCGTCATAGCGATACGGGCGGCCTCAATCTGGTTTGAGGTGATCCAGCAAGGCTCGGTGGCCTGCAAACCAAAATCGCCGTAAGCGACGAAGTTGCCGCGTGTGGCCTTGCCCTTGAGGCGGCCACGATGCACGCGACGGTATTTAACTCTTTTAGGGAGCAGCATTAGCGGTTGCCTCCTTCCTGACGGGGTGCGCGACGCTCGCCGCCTGCGCGGCCAAAATCGCGGCGGCCGCCACGGCGGTCGTCACGTCCACGGCGCTCGCGGCGCTCAAAAGCGGGCTTCGGCGCCTCGATCGAGCGGCCGAGACGCGGGCCACCATGCAGCACTTCACCCTTGTAGATCCATACCTTAACACCGATGCGGCCATAGGTGGTCGCGGCCTCGGCAAAGCCATAGTCAATATCCGCGCGCAGCGTCTGCAGCGGGATGGTGCCCTCATGGTAGTGCTCGGTGCGGGCGATCTCTGCGCCGCCCAGACGGCCGGAACACGACACCTTGATACCCTTGGCGCCCATGCGCATCGCACGGCCCATAGACTGCTTCATCGCACGGCGGAAGCCAATGCGCTTTTCAAGCTGCGCGGCAATATTCTCCGCAACCAGAGTCGCGTTGGTGTCCGGGTTCTTGATCTCGATGATCGAGCAGCGGACACGCTTGCCGTACTTGCGGGTAAGCTCTTCCTCGAGCTTCTTAATGTCCTCGCCGCCGCGGCCGACAACCATGCCGGGACGCGCGCACTGGATCATGATTGTGATTTCATCATTCTTGCGCTCGATCTCGATCGCCGGCACGCCGGCGTCATACAGGCGCTTTTTCAGGTCCTTACGGATATTGTAGTCTTCCACGAGGAGGTCGCCGAACACATTGTCCTTAGCGAACCAACGGGAATCCCAATTCTTGATAACGCCGACACGAAGACCGTTCGGATTTACTTTCTGGCCCATTGATTACCCTCCCTTATTCTTTCTCGCCAAGAACCAGCGTGATATGCGAGGTTCTCTTGAGGATTCTGAACGCACGGCCCTGTGCGCGCGGCATAACGCGCTTCATAATCGGACCGGGACCGACATGCACTTCTTTTACATACAGCCGGTCGGTGTTCATGCTGTGGTTGTTCTCCGCGTTGGCAACGGCGCTCTTCAGGAGCTTTGCCATCGGCTCGCTGGCCGCCTTGGGGGTATTCATGATAATGGCCATCGCCTCACCCGCATCCTTGCCGCGGATCAGATCGCAGATCAGTTTGATCTTGCGCGGGGTCATGCGCACGTTGCGTACGATTGCTCTTGCTTCCATGTTTCCTTAACTCCTCCTTACTTGCCGTTATTGGAGGTCTTGCTGCCCGCGTGACCCTTGTAGGTACGGGTGGGAGCAAACTCGCCCAGCTTGTGACCGACCATATCCTCGGTGACGTACACCGGAACATGCTTACGGCCGTCGTGCACCGCAAAGGTGTGGCCAACAAACTCCGGGAAGATCGTGGAAGCGCGCGACCAGGTCTTGAGGACCTTCTTCTCGCCCTTTTCGTTCATCTCGTTGACCCTTTTGATAAGCTCAGGAGCCACAAAAGGGCCCTTTTTAACACTTCTGCCCATATTACGTTAACTCCTTTCTCACTTACCGTTGCGCCGGCGCACGATTTGCTTATCCGTGCGGTGGTTCTTCTTGCGGGTCTTGTAGCCCATCGCCGGTTTGCCCCACGGGGTGACCGGAGACGGACGGCCGATCGGGCTCTTGCCCTCACCGCCGCCGTGCGGGTGATCGCACGGGTTCATAACAGAGCCGCGCACGGTCGGGCGGATACCCATGTGACGGGTACGGCCGGCCTTGCCGATCTGCACGTTGGCGTGGTCGGAGTTGCCGACAACGCCGATCGTCGCCTTGCACTCGAGGCGGACGTAACGCAGCTCACCGGAGGGCAGACGCACCATTGCTTTGCCGTTTTCCTTGGCCATCAGCTGCGCGCCGACGCCCGCCGAACGAACTAGCTGCGCGCCCTTGCCGGGATACAGCTCGATATTGTGGATCATGGTACCGACTGGGATGTTCTCAACCGGCAGGCAGTTGCCCGGCTTAATATCGGCAGTTGTAGAGGAGATAACCTTATCGCCAATGTTCAGGCCCTCAGGCGCGAGGATATAGGCCTTGACGCCATCCTCATACTGGATGAGCGCGATGTTAGCCGAGCGGTTCGGATCATACTCGAGCGTCATAACAGTTGCCGGCATATCCAGCTTTTGACGCTTAAAATCAATGATGCGGTACTTTTTCTTATTGCCGCCGCCGATGTGACGGACGGTGATGCGGCCGTAGCTATTGCGGCCGGCGGTCTTCTTGACCTTTTCGAGAAGGCTCTTCTCGGGCTTCACCTTGGACAGACCCTTGTAGGACAGCACAGTCATATTTCTGCGCGAGGGCGTCGTCGGGTTGAAAGTCTTGATCGCCATTTTGGATTTTCAACTCCTTAATTCGTTATTATCGGGGTGGCTTCCCCATATACACGCGAACCCGGTTCGCGTTATTCAATCGCCCCGCAAGAGCGTTCGTAAAAGCCCGGCTCTACCCGTCTTTTACGCCACTGCCTCGGAATGTGTATCCCGAGGCGCCTTTGTCATACAAAGGCGAGGGGGCATCCGGAAAAGTTTCCTCAGGAACTTTTCCGGTATATCTAAGGGGATAGAATTCTCCCCTTAGAGGGGCGTTAGCCCATTACATCATGTTCTCAAAAAGCTCGATGCCCTTGGAGTCCGGGGTCAGGGTGACGACCGCCTTCTTGATGTCCGGGCGCTTGCCGACGTGGACGCCCATGCGCTTCCACTTGCCCGGCAGTTTGATGGTGTTGACCTTGGCGACCTTGACGCCAAAAATCTCCTCGACCGCTTTCTTGATCTCGATCTTGCCTGCGTCAGCGGCGACCTCGAAAGTGTACTTATTGTTCTGGGTGCCCATCATCGAACGCTCAGTGATAATCGGCTTCTTAATAATATCGTAGGCGAACTTCATTATGCGTACACCTCCTGCAGCTTCTCAACGGCCGCCTTGTCAATGATAAACTTGTCGGCGTTGAGGATCTCGTAAACATTAAGGGTAGACGCGATCGTCGTGCGTACGCCTGGGATATTGGCAGCGGACCTGACGACGTTCGTGCGGACCTCGGGGGTCACGACCAGGCTCTTGCCGGTGGCCTCAACAGACTTCAAAAAACCTGCAAAGCTCTTGGTCTTGATCTCGCCCATATCCAGGCCGTCGATCACAATGATCTCGCCGGCAGCCGCCTTAGCGGACAGCGCGGACAACATCGCAAGGCGGCGGGTCTTCTTGGTCAGGCGATAGTTGTAAGAACGGGGCTTGGGGCCGAGGGCGACGCCGCCGTGCGTCCACTGCGGAGAGCGGATCGAACCCTGGCGGGCGCGGCCGGTGCCCTTCTGGCGCCACGGCTTGATGCCGCCGCCGCGCACCTCGGCGCGGGTCAGCGTGGACTGGGTACCCTGGCGCTGGTTGGCCAGATAATTCTTGACCGCTGCATGCACAACAGCCATGTTGGGCTCGATGCCAAATACGGCCTCATTAAGCTCCATCTCGCCGGTCTTTTTGCCGGTCATATCAAAAACTGCTACTGTAGGCATTCGTTGCTCCTCCTTCCCTTACTTTCTCGCGGAAGCCTTCTGCGGGTTCTTGCTGACGCCAGCCTCGCCCTTGGCAACCTTGTTGTTCTTGACAGTGTTCTTGAGCACCACGATGCCGCCCTTGGGGCCCGGAACTGCGCCGCAAACGGCAATTAAATTCAGCTCCGCGTCAACCTTGACAACGTCCAGGTTCTGAACAGTGACCTGTTCCGCGCCCAGGTGGCCAGGCATCATTTTGCCCTTCATGATCTTGGAAGGATCGGAGCAGGCGCCCATCGAGCCTTGATGGCGGTGCATCGGGCCTGCGCCGTGGCTCATCGGGGAGCGGCCTGCGTTAAAGCGCTTGATAACGCCCGCGTAGCCCTTACCCTTCGAGGTGCCGGTCACGTCGACAAAGTCGCCCTCGACGAACATGTCGGCCTTTACCACATCGCCAAGCTGGAAAGTAGAGCAGTCCGCAAAGCGGAATTCCTTAAGATACTTCTTCAGCGAGTCGCCAGCCTTCTTCAGGTGGCCCTTCTGCGGCTTGTTGAGCTTGCGCTCCTTGATATCCTCAAAGCCGAACTGAACCGCATTATAGCCGTCCTTCTCTTCGGTTTTGAGCTGAGTGACGACGCAGGGGCCTGCCTCGATGACCGTGCAGGGAATGACCTTGCCGTCAGCATTGAAGATCTGGGTCATGCCGACCTTCTTGCCGATGATTGCTTTTTGCAGCATTTGCATTTTCCTCCTTAAAGGTTATTGGTTGACGGCATTTGGCCGCCAACATGACCTCGCCGCGCGTGTCGCGGCAGGGCTTCAAGCAAGCGGCGGGTTAGTCCGCCTGCCTGTTGACAAAAAGAATGATTTGGAGAGTTTCTAACTCCCCCTTTATTAAAGTAAGGCGATTACAGTTTGACCTCAAACTCGACGCCTGCCGGCAGGTCAAGCGTGGTCAACGCCTCGATGGTGGCCTGGTTCGGATTGATGATGTCGATTAAGCGCTTATGGGTGCGGCGCTCGAACTGCTCGCGGGAATCCTTATACTTGTGAACCGCGCGCAGGATAGTAATGATCTGCTTCTCGGTCGGCAGCGGGATCGGACCCGAGACCTTGGCGCCGTTGCGCTTGGCCGTCTCTATGATCTTCTCAGCGCTCTGGTCGATCAACTCATGGTCGTACGCCTTAAGGCGAATGCGGATCTTCTGTGCGTTTGCCATAGTGGTTTTTCCTCCTCGTATGTGTGCCATACATTAAATAATGTTTTGACTCGCTACGGAGAGAAACTGCAACCCCGCCGTGCGTATCACATGCGGGCATGAAAATAACCGGGCACACTGATAGTGTAACGATCCGGTCACAATAAGAAACACAAGTGGTTCAGGCTATCGGCTTTGCGGCGCACGCACCGCAAGTCCCGAATTTACGCAGGAACATTGTGTTTTAGCCAAAATAACCCATGGTCTTTCGGCCTGATAGCAGTTATCTCAACCGCCCGATTGTCGGACCTACTCCGCCGAAGTTACCTGCGTAACGCAGCAATCTCCGGCATCATCGCGTTTTACCCGCTTGCGCAGGTGCTTATATAGATTACTACAAGCGTTCCCCAAAGTCAAGCGTTTACACAAAATTTCTCCAAAAAAAATGTGTAATGCTCCAAAATTACTTATATCTGCAATGCAGTCTGTTATTTTACGCCCGACAGCGCAAAGCGGCGGCTGTACGCCGCCACTTTATTTTGCTCGCTATGCCATATTAATCGGCTGAAACAATCAGCATCCACGAGGTCGCCTTGCTATCAATCGTGATACCCGCGCCATCATAGACGGATACAGTGTATCCGGCCTGCTCGATTGCACCCAACGTATCCTGTATAGCGGACAGGCTGTTTTCGAGCAGGAACCAGGAAGTATCCCCGTCCGTGCCCAGCAGCTCGCCGCCAATATCAGGAAGCTCGCCGCCGCCCTGCGCCAAATAACAATGCGCCACCGTCATCGCGCGCATGCTCTCGGGCATTTCAATCATCGACGCATTGCGCTGCGCCGTTCCAGGCTCGAGTTCGATCGCCATGTCCTCTTGCGCGCCGCTCTCGCTTCGCTGCTGCGCTTCCGGCGCGCCAGATGCCACGTCCGCATTTGGTGATGATGCGTCGCCCTGCTCTATACTGCGGCCTGCGCCCTGGACGCCATCCCCGGCTGCCGCACGGCTCATATCCGTCGCAGCGGGCGCTATGGCCTCTGCTGTGGACGCGCTGACCGCACCCGTGCCGACCGTGCTGAAAAACTTCGGCATCAATCCGCCGCCCAGCACAGCAAGTACCACGACCGCTGCCGCCACAACCATCGTGATTGCCGGCATGCGGCGCACCGGTTTTTCCGGTTGAACAACGCGCAACCGGCTCTCCTGCTCCAGTCGCTGCATGATCCCCTCATGCAGCCCTTCGGGCGGCTCAGCCTCCGCTGAAAAAGCGGACTGCATCCACATAAGATCTTGCCGGAGCGTGGCGCACGAGGTACATTCCGCCAGATGCGCTTCCAATTTTTGACGCTCAGCGTCTGTCAACGTACCGTCGATGCTGTTCGAGCACAGCTGCTCAAAATATTCTTCATCACTCATGCGCTCCCGCCTCCTTTCCCCTCGTTAGACGAGGCCGATGGCAAAAGGTTCCCTCTTTTTTGCAAAACCGTGCGCAGCGCGATACGCGCGCGCGACAGGCGCGATTTAACCGTGCCCTCACTGATCTCGAGCGCCTCGGCGATCTCGGTATAGCTCAGCCCGGATACATCGCGCAGCAGCACGATGCGGCGGTGCTCCTCACTGACCTCGCCCAGCGCCTCGGCCAGCTCACGGCCAAGCTCATTGTTTTCAAGGCGCTCCTCGGGTGTCGGTGCGAGATCGGGGATCGGACGCTCGGCATCGTCCTCGCCTGTGAGCGGCTGGAACTGCGGCTGCGCTCGCTTGTGGCGTGCAAAATCCACGCACAGGTTCATCGCAATGCGAAACAGCCAGGTGGAAAAGCCGCTGTCCCCGCGAAAATCCTCGATTGAACGCCAGGCGCGCAAAAACACCTCCTGCGTAATATCGGCCGCATCCTCCGGCGAGCCGGACGAGCGCAGCGCCACCGCGTACACCCGTTTTTCATTTTGCCGCACGAGCTGTTCAAAGGCGGCAAGATCGCCGCGACGCGCGCGCGCAAGCATATGTTTTTCGTCCACGGCTCGCACCTCCTCTCTTATTTCCTCCCCGGTCGCCCTCGTTCAGCCGCAGACCGCCTGCTTAAGCTCGTCCGACAGCTCGTACAGCTGCTCAAGCCGCTCGAGCGCGCAGATGCGTGCCTTGAACGGCTTGAGCCCGCTTTGGTACTTTAAATAACAGTTGACATGGCGGCGCGCCTCCAGCATGGCGACACGCTCGCCCTTTTGCTCAGCCGCCTGCTCAATCTGCCGCACCGCGGTGTCAATCCGCTCGGCAAACGGCGGCAGCGGCGGACACACGCCGGTTTCGATGAGCGTGTTTGCGCGCTCAAATATCCACGGATCGCCCAGCGCGCCACGGCCTATCATTACGCCATCCGCACCTGTGTATTTCAATATGCGCACCACGTCCTCAGGCTCGGCTACATCGCCGTTGGCAAACACCGGAATGGCCACCGCCTGCTTGACCGCGCGTATCGCGTCCCAGTCTGCCTTTCCGCTATACTGCTGAGCACGCGTGCGGCCGTGCAGCGTGATCGCCGCCGCGCCCGCCCCCTCGGCCGCGCGCGCAAACTCGACAAAATTTGCGTTTTTCTCATCCCACCCCTTGCGAAATTTGACCGTTACCGGCACATCCACCGCCGCCGCGACCGACTCGATCACCCGCGCGGCAAGCGTTATATCGCGCATGAGCGCCGATCCATCCCCGTTGTTTACAATCTTAGGCGCGGGGCAGCCCATGTTAATATCGATAATATCGCAGCCCGAGAGGTCGCGTGCGATCTTTGCGCCCTCTGCCATGGTCTGCGGCTCATGTCCGAAAACCTGCACCGCAGCCGGATGCTCGTCCGGCCCGAGCACCAGCAGACGGGGTGTCTTTTTATCCCGATAGCACAGCGCCTTGGTTGAGACCATTTCGGTCACTGTAAGCGCCGCCCCGTGTTCGCGGCAGATCTGCCGGAACGCAAGGTCGGTTACACCGGCCATCGGTGCAAGCCCAAGACGGCCGGAGAGCGTTATACTACCGATTTGCATACTTTTCCCCCGCTGTGCAAATTTTTACGCAATATATTTTATCACAGGCCCCCACCGATTGCAACTTGCAATGTGGTGACAAAATGAGGGCACTAACCCTCCGGGCAGGCATGCGGCGACACAAGGGCGGCAACATAGAAAGCCCCTTCCTGCACCTGCAACAGATTGGGCTGCGCGTAAAAAAGCAGCTCTGAACCTATGGATTCAGAGCTGCTTTTTTGTCACTCTCATCTTCTTCTGCAAAGCCGCGTCACGCCTGTGCTATATTGTTTTTCAGTCAGTCCAGCACGTGCACCACGGGCTCTTCCGCCTCCGCCTGCTCGACGCATACTGCAAGCTGATAATCCGGCGCGGCGGAAAACGCAGGCAAGAACAAACTATACGATTCTGTCACCTCATCGCACTCCAGGCGGGGCGGCATACGGCGAATGTCAATCTGGAAACTGCGTAACGGCAGGTCAAGCCCCCGCCCGGTGGTCTTGACAAAGCTCTCTTTGAGCGTCCAAAGCTTATAAAATGCTTCCTCACGCATCGAGGGTAGCAGCGAGTTGAGGTAGCGTACCTCCTCCTTATGGAAGAAGCGCGCGGCCACATCGCGCCGGCCGGGCTCGCATCGTTCAATATCCACGCCAACCGGCCGGTCGCTGACCGCACAGACCGCCCAGTCCGCCGAGTGAGACAGGCTGAAATGCACGCCCGGCTCGCTGACCAGATAGGGTTTTCCGCCTTCAGCGATCGAAATAGATAGCGGGTGCACGACCCACGAAAAGTGCTGCGCAACCGCATATTCAAGTAAAAGCGACGCCGCAAAGCCCTGCGCGCGCGCCGCATCCTGCCGGTGGTCTATCTGCTCCAGACGGTCGCGCGAGAGCTTCGCACGCGACGCGCTGTCATCCGGATGAACCGCAGAGACCGGAATGGCATATACAGCGGTCAAAATCATTCCTCCTAAAAAAACTGGGTTACGTTTTGCTATTATAGCACGTTCCCCTGCGGTTGACAACTCTCTTTTTCGATGCTCCGCCCAGATCTGTCGACGACTGTTTCAGCTTCTGGCTTGCTCGCACGCGGCAGGCTCCGAGCGGGCGTTTGCAGTGCAGATCGCGCCGTGCGGGCAGGCGCGACGGCAGTCGCCGCAGCGCACGCACTCTGGACTGTTTGGCGTGCGGTGCACGGGAATGTCCAGCTTGCAGGCTTTCTGGCAGACGCCGCAGCCCGTGCAGCGGTCCTCATCAATGCGGAAGCGGTGCAGCGCGACCGGATTAAACAGACCATATATCGCGCCAAGCGGGCACAGATAGCGGCAGAATGGCCGCCAGAGCACGATGCTCAACAGTACCAGCACAATGAGGATGCCCATCTTCCATGCAAACAGCCAGCCGAGCGCCGCGCGCAGCGGCGGGTTGGACGATATGAGCGGCACGCCTGCAAACAGCGTACCCGACGGGCATATGTACTTGCAAAACCACGGCTGACCCTGGCCGACAACATCGAGTACAATAAGCGGCAACACGATGACAAAGCCGACGAGCACCACATATTTGAGCGCCCGCAGCGCGCGCTCGCCAGGCAGGCGGCGCAGCTTTTTGACAAACGGGATCTTGTTGAGCAAATCCTGCAACAGACCGAATGGGCACAGCCAGCCGCACACCACACGGCCGAACAGCGCGCCGAACAGAAGCAGAAAGCCCACCACATAAAAGGTGAATTTATGCTCCCGGCTGGTGATTACCGCCTGCAAAGAGCCAATCGGACACGAGCCGACCGCTCCCGGGCAGGAATAGCAGTTTAAGCCGGGCAGACAGGCGAATTTACCCGCGCCTTTGTAAATATTGCCCTGTACAAATCCGGCGGCGTAGCCATTGGTCAGGGCGACATAGACAAGCTGAAACAGCGTGCGCGCGTGTTTTCTCAACTTACCCAAGGCCGATACACTCCATACAGATATTGACCGCTTTGCGGAATACGGTCTCGGTTTCCCCCCGCCATACGCCCAACGCGAGGAATACCGCCGCTGCCACCAGCACAAGTGCGGCGGCGCGGTTGCGCTTAAGAAAGGTCATGCCCGTACCTCCACGAGCATCTCGTCGATGGTCTCGATCCAGGCCTCCTTGCTCTGGGCAGACATGATCGTACTGCCAACCTGCACGCCCTCGCTGTTGACAAAGAAAGTAGTCGGCACGGCATAGATCTGACTGAGTATGCCGGACAGATCATCCGACGGAAGCAGATGCAGATAGTTCGCGCCAGTCTGGTTGACGATCTCGCGCGCCGTTTCCACTTGGCTGTCGCTGATCGAGCCGTCCGAATCGAGCACATCGGTCACAAGGCCGATGATCTGCACGCCTTCATCTGCGTATTCCGCGGCGATCTCGCCGAGATCGGGCATCTCGTTGATGCAGGGCCCGCAGAATGTCGCCCAGACATTGACCATCGTCAGATCATAGTTTGCAAGTACCGACTGGTCAACCGGGTTGCCCTCCAGATCGGTAGCCGAAAACGAGCTGAGCACGCCAGCCTGCGAACCGCTCTGGCCGCCGCTGCTCATTTGACCGGTGCTACCTCCCGTCGGGGTGCAGGCGCCAAGCAGCAGTAGGCAGAAGAGCGCTGCTACAAGGATAAAGCGATTTGGTTTCATATCAATACCTCCTGATTTGTGTATTCGGGTGTGTGGTCGCTGCGCAGCGCCCCTTCCTTCAGCCGCGCAGCTTATAGTGCATCAGTTTTCCCGTGGCGGTGTGTGGCAGCTCTTTTACCAGATGGTATACGCGCGGCCACTTGTACGAAGAGAGCATAGGATGGTGAATGCAGTAGTCCTTAAGCTCGTCTACGGTCAGGCTGTCGTCCGATGGGATGACATACGCCGCCACGGCCTCACCGCGCAGCTTATCCGGCACGCCGATGACCGCGCTTTCCGTAACCTTGGGATGCGCATTGAGCACGGCTTCGATCTGCGCCGGATAAATGTTTTCGCCCGCCGATACGATCATATCGTCCTTCCGGCCCGCAACCGTGACAAACTCGTTTTCATCCCAGGTGCCCACGTCGCCCGTGTACAGCCAGCCTTTGTAGAATTTGTTTTTGGTCATTTCCGCATTGTTAAAATAACAAAATGCACTTTTTGCCGGTGAAGAAATGATAATTTCGCCCGGAGTTTGGCCGTCACGCGGCACGGTCTCATCCGGTTCGGCGTGCGCGCCGCTCTCGCGCAACTCGACTAGACGCACCTCGTCATCCGTACACGCGCGCCCGGCCGAACCTGCCATATCCGGCAGGTCGAACGGCCGCAGAAAAGTGTTCCAGAACGTCTCGGTTGTGCCGTAGCCGTTGAAGATGTTGGGCGTTAACAGCTGCATATACTTTTCACAAGCCGCCTTTTCAAATGGCGCGCCCATCGTGACGATGCCGCGCAGCGCGGACAGGTCGGATGGGGTACGCTCCTGCGTGCGCGCAAGCATGGCGATGATCGTCGGCACGCCGATCAAAAAGGAGACCTGATATTTTTCTGCATATTCCAGACAGCGCCGGGGTGCAAAATCGCGCAGGATAACCACCTCACCGCCTGCGTACAGCGTTGGGCACGGTCCGCCCGAATGAATGCCGCCGCGGTGGAACCACGGGGTCATATTCATGGTACGGTCCATAGGCCCGAGCGGAAAGTGCATCATCACATCGTGCGCCGAAAGCACCTCGTTAATATTGTTGATCGGCACACCCTTGGGCCGATTGGTCGTACCCGAGGTGTAAAGCCTGGTGGTTTCATCATAGATATGCGGGTCAAAATCGACCGGCGGATCGTTTTCCGGCTGGTGGGCGGTGTAATCTGCATAGCTATAATAGCCGGCGGGTGATGCGTCTTCCCCGCTGCCGACTACCACCACGATCTGCGGCTTGTGCGAGGCGAGTGCGATCGCCTCGCTGCTCAGCGCGGCAAACGCCGCGTCATAAAAAAACGCCTTCGGCCGGCTGTCATCCAGAACAAGCGCGATCTCGCCCGCGCCCTGCCGGTAGTTGACCGGACAGGCAATTGCGCCGATCTTGTGCGCTGCCAGGTAGCAAAATACAAACTCAGGCGAGTTAAGCAGGGAGAACATAACGACATCGTTTTTGCCTACGCCGTCCGCCCGCAGCGCGTGCGCTAGACGGTTTACCGCGGCATTGAGCGCGCGATAGGTCCAGCGTTTGCCGGAGATCGGATCGTGCAGCGCAGGCCGCGCGCCAAAGCGCGACACATTTCGCATGAAACCGTTAAGATAGGTAAAACGTGTTTCAAACGTATCGCGGAACATGGTAACGTCATAAGTGTATGAATGCTCCATGAAAAATTGCCTCATTTCTGATAATGGGAAAGGATAATGCTTGAGTTTTGCCCGCCAAAGCCGAGCGAGTTGGACATAGCCGCCGTGATCTCCACCCTGCGCGCCATGTTCGGCACATAGTCAAGGTCACAGTCTGGGTCGGGGGTGTATAGATGCAGTGTGGGCGGCAGCACACCCTGCTCGATCGCCTTGATACAGGCGATCGCCTCGGTCAGTCCGCCCGCGCCCATCAAGTGGCCGGTCGCAGACTTGGTCGCGGATACCGGAGGCGCGCCTTCACGTCCGCCGAACACCGCCTTGATGGCGAGCGTCTCAGCCTTGTCACCCAGCATGGTAGACGTACCGTGCGCGTTGATATAGCCGATCTCGGACGGCTGCATGCCCGCCCGCGCGAGCGCGCGCTTCATACAAGCGGCAGCGCCAGCTCCATCCGGGCAGGGCGCGGTGACATGATGTGCGTCTGCAGTATTGGCCCAACCCGCAAGCACCGCATGGATTCTGGCGCCGCGCTGGAGCGCATGCTCCTCGGTCTCGATAACGAGCGCGCCGCCGCCCTCGCCGATGACAAAGCCGTCACGGTCCAGATCGAACGGCCGGCAAGCGTTTTCGGGGTCGTCATTCCGGCGCGAGAGCGCCTTGGCCTGCGATAGACCAGACACCACGATCGGGCACAGAATGCTCTCGCCGCCGACCGCGAGCACTACGTCCGCCTCGCCGGTTTTGAGCAGCATGGCCGCGGTCATCATCGCGTCGCCACCCGCTGAGCAAGCGGTATTGAGCGTCAGGCTCGGGCCGTGAATACCGTGCGCGATGGCGATCTGCGCCGCAGCAATGTTGCCGATGGTCATGGGCACAAAGCGCGGGCCGACGCGGTGGCCTGCGTCAAACTCGGCCTGCGTGTGCGCGACCGTGGTCACACCGTCCATCGCCGTGCCCATCACAATGCCAACGCGCTCCGGTTCGTTTTCAACAGAAAGACCGCTGTCCGCCAACGCTTCTTCAGCCGCGGCAAAGGCGAATTGCATAAACGGATCCATTGTGCGCGCGAGCGTTTTAGGCATAAAATCCGCAGGATCAAAATCCTTCAGCTCGGCCGCTATCCGCACTGGCAACTCGGAGGCGTCAAAACGCGTGATTGGACCAATGCCGCACCGTCCATCAATCAACGCCTGCCAATACCGGTCAACGCCAATGCCGATTGGCGTGACCGCCCCCATACCTGTGATTACCAAATTTTTCTTTTTCATGCTGGTTCCCCATTTGCTATTGTTGTTGCGCCCCACCCGATCAACCGTGGATAGGTCTTTCAGAATTGTTCCCCATTATAACACAGAGTTACACAAAAAGATACGCCGAAAACGCACAAAAATACCATTTACCCATCAGCCGTCAGTCGCAGCAGATCAATCGCAATTTAAATATTATATTATTATAACAGATAAATTGCGCAAGTAAAAGCACATTCCTGCTGCCAGACCAAAAAAATCTGCGCAAAGCAAAGGCCCGGCCATAAGGCCGGGCTTTATCAGTAAAGATGCCGGCGGGCATCTTACAGTTTTTCGATTCGCATGACCAGCGCGGTGCGGTCATCGTCATGGCCGTGGCCCTTAGCCTCGGTCACCAGGCGGGCGGCGAGCTCCTTGGGGCTGTCGCCCGCGTGAGCGATCAGTATTTCGCGCACCCAATCGTCCTCTACCCCATCAGACACCCCGTCTGACAGCATGACGAATAAGTCTCCGTGGCCAAGGCGCAGCGGCACCGGCTCGCCCAGCGACTCCTCCTCAGCCAGACCGATGGGCAACGCCTTGCCACGCAACACGGTCCACTGGCCGCCCTGCCGCAGGTAAGAAGGCGCGGCGCCGCATTTGAGGCTCTCCGCCTGCCCGGTAAACAGGTCGAGCGTGAGCGCGTCGAGCGTCACAAAGCGTGTGCCATCCGAGCGCAGACGCAGCGCAGGCGAAACCGCTTTTAGTGCGTCCGCTATCCCAATGCCCGCGCGCAAAAAGCGTTCGAGCGAGGTAATCAGCAGACGGCTGTCCTGCGAGGCGGCGGCGCCTGTGCCCATACCGTCTGCGAGCAGCAGGCAGGCCACGCCTGCATCGGTCAGAAAATAACAGCCCGTATCGCCTGACACCGCGGTCTCCTCCATCTGCTGCCGCCCGATGCCCACAATAGCGCGAAAGTGCGCGCGCTCGCGCAGCTCCAGATGCGCGCTTTCATCCTGCTCGACCCGCTTCGGCCGGGTCAGCGCAACGCCGAGCAGCGCGCCGAGACCGGCGGAAAACCCGTCGCCCTGCCGTTCCACATCGCCAATCCCCTCGCCGTACAGCTCGATCACCAGCCGCCCCTGCGCGTCGCGCACCGCGCATACTGTATCAATCCATCCAAAGGCGGAGGCGTACCGCCGTACCTGGCGCTCGAGCATAGGCTGGGCGGTGACATCGCGTGTGACCTCGGCGCCAAGCTGCCGCAGGATGTCCGTAATACCCGCATACTGCCGCGCGAGCAGCGACTGGTTCTCCTCCTGCTGCCGCCGCAGACACTGCCGCTCGCGCAGCGCGAACAGCGCGCTGTTGATCGCGCGCATCAGCTCGGGCAGATGCACACAGCGCGAGGCGAAGTGATGGGGAAAATCGGTCAGCTCGGCACGGCCGCGCTTTAACATGGGCTGTGTCACATCGTTAAACGCTGCGAGCGTTGTGATGTAATCACGTTGCCAGCACTGCGAACACAACACGCAATGCTTACACACGCGGTCGCTGGCACTGTCAAACACCGCGCGCACGTTCTGATCGCCCACCGCCTTGCCCTCGTTTATGCCGCTCAGCATGGAGAGATACAGTTCATAAAACGCCTGTGCCGCCTCGGTTGCGCACTTGCCCGCCGTGCGGCGCACGCTGCTGCGCGCTGCCTCGCCCGTCAGCGCATCGGGCAGCAAGCTCTGACGGATGGCACGCCACACCGCGGGCGGCAGCGCAGCAAACACCACCACCGCGCCGATTAACTCTAAAATGAGCGGCGCCAGCAACGCGTGCTCGACCCCCAGCATGGCCGCGCACAGACCGGAGGCCAGCGCACACACGGCAAACCAGCCGCGTCCGCTCTCACGGAACAGTCCGGAGACCAGTGCGCACAATCCATAGCAACAGGTAAACAGCGCGCCGCTGCCAATGCTCAGATCCATTGCCGCGCCGAACGCCACGCCAGCCGCCGCCCCGGTCGCCGAACCACCCAGATAAGCCGCCGCCAGTACAAGCACGAGCGCAAGCATGCGCGCAGGCGCAAGCAGGCCGAACACATGCAAGTCGGACAGCGAGAGCAGCACAGTCGCGGTCAGCGCAAGCAGGGTCGCAGGCCGTTTCCAGTCGCTCTCCTCACGCGGCGGGGCTAGCGCCGCGCCATAGATCCGGCATGCGCCACCCGTCAGCCCCTGCACTGCTGCAAAGGTGAGCACATCGGTCGTGTGCAGCGCTGGCCCTGCGGGCAGAAAGACAAAAGTGCACGCCGCGCCCGCCAGCGTTGCCACCACCGGTGCAAACCAGCGCGCCGTCACTACGCGCATACCGGCGCACACGCTCATCACACACAAAACGAGAAGTCCCGCAGCGATGTAAACGCCGCTTTTCAACCCCTCTCCCAGCAGCATAACGCCACAGATCAGCCCGCCAATCGCAGACAGACCCGCTCCCCGCGCCATGAGCGCCGCCGCCATCGCAAGCCCAAAGGGCGTATAGCCGCCAAGCACCGTGCCGCGCGCCAGCACTGCGCACAGCATAAAACGCTCTACGCCTTTAATTAATATATGCAGGTGCTCCTCGTTCCAGAGCCGCGTCAAGCGCGCTGCTATCTGCCCGACCAGCTGCGGCGCAGCCCGCTTTGTCCTTTGCTTGTCCATGTTGCTATGCCTCCCTCGTTTTCCCAGTATATCCCAAGCTGGCTGCGGGGTTTGACGGAAAATAACAGGGGAAATAGCTTTTTTGCCATTTTTACTGCGCTGCGCAACATGCCGACAGGCTTCATATAGCGGAAAATGTCACACACAGCGGCAAATCGCTTCCGGTATCATAAAATCAGAGCCTGCACGGCTTTGCCCGCGCAGGCTCTGATTTTGTCTATACCCTTTGCCCGCACTGCGGCATGTTCCGCAGGATATGCCGGAAAAAAAGCAAAAAGGATCGTTTTTGTAGAAACGGGGGCAAGGTCCGCTACCAGCTCGGCAAGGAATACGGCAAGCAGTTTGTCTTCAAAAAACTGCGGCAGGATCAAAATGAGTGGGATCAGTAGCAGCACCTTACGCTCAATTGCGAGGAAAAGCGAGATCCTGGCCTCGCCCAGTGCGACAAAGCACTGTTGAAAGGTGTTCTGGAACGCCATGGTAAATTCCACCGCAAAGTAGATGCGGTCGGCAATATTATAAAGGAGATTGGCTACCTGGGCGCAAATTGCCGGCAGCGCAAGGCGCACAAGCAGCGGGCCGACCGGGTCTTGCCCCAGGTCGGCCGCACGGTTTTTCGGGTTTTGCTCTATCATGCCCCTTTGCTGTCCTCCCGGATCAGAATGCGCAGCGCCTCAACCGCCGTGCGCACCCCGCGCTCGGACGCATCCGGCGGGATGCTGGGCGCGTCGTCATTATCCGCGTTCCACAGCACATTCAGCACCGCGCCGCAGCGCACATGTAGCACCTGCGCAACGATGAACAGCGCCGCGGTCTCCATCTCGCTTGTCAGCGCGCCCGCGGCTTTCCAAGCCTTCCACTTGGCAACAAGCTCGCCTGCGATGGGCTGCTGCGCCGGGCGTATCTCGCCGTAAAAACTATCCTTTGACTGGATAACACCGATATGGTGCGTAAGGCCAAGCCTTACCGCCGCGTTTCGCAGTGCGGAGACGACCAAAAAATCAGCCGCCGCCGGAAACTCGATGGGCAGATACTCACGGCTTGTTCCCTCCTGCCGGATGGCGGCGGTTGCGATTACGATGTCGCCGCCACGTACTTCGTCGACAATGCCGCCCGAAGTGCCCACGCGGATAAACGTATCCGCCCCGCACTCAACCAGCTCCTCCAGCGCGATCGCGGCCGACGGGCCGCCAATGCCTGTCGAGCACACCGCGACCGGCGTGCCGTCCAGCTCACCGGTCCACAGCGTATACTCGCGGTTTTGCGCGATCTGACGCGGATTTTCAAAATAGCGCGCGATCTTCTCCGAGCGGCCCGGGTCGCCCGGCAAAATGACATAGCGTCCGATGTCGCCCTTTTTGATCTGGATGTGCATCTGTCTGCCGTCGATCAGCATATGCTTTTTCCCTCCCGTTCGATTATCCGTATGTTCTTTTCCGCCTTCGTGCGCGGCAGCATGACCTCATGCCCGCAACCAAGGCACTTGAGCTTAAAATCCATGCCGATACGCAGTACCCTCCACTGCTTAGCGCCGCAGGGGTGTGGTTTTTTCATCGTCAGAATATCACCGACCTGTACGTCCATATTCGTTCACTCCTCGCATTTATTCCTGCCTGCACGCAGGTCAAGGCCCATATAGATCACGTCCGGCATCGGATTATTGTAATAGGGTGCAATCCGGCGAAAGCCGTATTTTTCATACAGCCGCACCGCGCTTTGCAGCGGCTCAATCGTATCGAGCACCATTTCCCGATAACCCGCCTGCGCAGCGCGCCGGATGATCTCGCACACCAACCGGTCTCCCAAATGCAGCTTCCGATAAGCGGGTTTGACGTACAGCCGCTTCATTTCACATCGTGTATCCGAATGCCGGTGATATGCCACGCACCCAACGGCCTCGCCCTGTTCGGTTACCGCGGCAATGATCTCGCCCGCGCGCTCCGTATATCGGGCGGACAGGTCGGCAAGTTCGGCCGAAAGCGATTGAAAGGACAGATCCCTGCCGAGACTGCCGGCATATTCTTCAATCAGCCGCCTGATCTGCGTCAAATATGGTTTGCCGTCTGTAATGTCCATCTGCCGGCTCTCCTTATTTTATATTGTAGCATATCCCCGGTGCTATTCCCACCGGTTTTTTCATATAGTAAGGCAGACCCCAAAGGAGGCTCTGCTATATTATGAAAACAAGCGAATGCTATCTGCCCGAGGGCAGTTATACCGCGCTGCCCGGTGTGCGGCAGGCGCTTTGCTCGCTCGACGCGCTATGCCGCGCGCAGGACGAGGGCATGATCCTCGAGGCGGCCGTGCAGCGGTGCACCGCCGCGCATGACCTGCTGTTTGACTTTGGCTTTGCACAAGGCGTCATGCCGCGCGCGTGCTGCGCGCTGGGCGTTGCCGAGGGCAGCACGCGTGAGATTGCCATTTTGTCGCGCGTAGGCAAACCGACCTGCTTTGTTGTGACCGAGGTGGACGAAACCACCGATCCACCGACTGCCTGGCTGAGCCGCACAATCGCCCAGCAGCGCGCACAGGACTACCTGCTTGACACGCTGCGTCCGGGCGATGTCATTCCTGCCGCGGTCACGCATCTCGAGCCGTTTGGCGCGTTTGTCGATGTAGGCTGCGGCGTAGCCTCGCTCATCGGTATCGAAAACCTGTCGGTCTCGCGCATCTTCCATCCGGGCGACCGGCTGACGGTTGGTCAGCAGATTTACGCGGCCGTGCGGTCGGTCGACCGCCAAGCGCGCCGCATTTCACTGACCCACCGCGAGCTGCTCGGCACCTGGGAGCAAAATGCCGCGCTCTTCTCCCCCGGAGAGACTGTGCGCGGCGTGGTGCGCTCGGTCGAGCCTTACGGCGTATTCATTGAGCTTGCGCCCAACCTGTCCGGCCTTGCCGAACCGCGCGGCGATATTGCCGCCGGCACGGTGGTCTCGGTGTACATCAAATCCATTCTACCGCAGCGCATGAAGATCAAGCTGACTATCATCGACGTGCTCGCACCGTGCGCCGAGCCGCCACTGCCGCAGTATTTCATCACCGAGGGGCATATCGACGAATGGGTCTACACACCCGCCAGCTGTGATAAAAAGCATATCGCAACCGTTTTCGCATAATAATGCCTACGCATTTCCTTTTACCTTATCCCAGTATGCCCGCGCGGCCTGTTCGGTCTTGTTTGGTCCAAACTCGTAGTAATGCGCCTGTCGCAGTGCGTCCGGCAGATACTGCTGCGGCGTCCAATGGTTTTGAAAGTCATGCGGATAGCGGTAGCGCAGCCCGCGGCCGAGTTTTGCCGCACCGCTGTAATGCGCATCTCGGATATGTGCGGGTATATCGCCCGTGTTGCCCGCGCGCACGTCGGCCTGCGCCGCTTCGATCGCTGCGGCCGCACTGTTGGACTTGGGCGCGGTTGCCATCAGGATGACCGCTTCGGCCAGCGGAATACGCGCTTCTGGCAGGCCGAGCTGGAACGCGCTGTCCACACATGCCTTGACAACCGGCATGCACTGCGGATAGGCAAGACCCACATCCTCGGCCGCGATGACCAGCATGCGCCGCGCGGCCGAGATCATATCCCCTGCCTCGAGCAGCCGCGCGAGGTAATGCAGCGCCGCATCCGGGTCCGAACCGCGTATAGACTTGTGAAACGCGGACAGAATATCGTAGTGGCTGTCACCGTCGCGGTCGTAGCGCATGCTCGAGCGCTGCGCAGCCTGCTGCGCGTCCGCAAGCGTCACACCGTTCTCACCCGCGCCCAGCACGAGCAGCTCAACCGCGCCGACCGCCTTGCGCACATCGCCGCTCACCGCCTGCGCAATGTGCGCGCACACGCCGTCCTCAACTGGGATATTCCGCTCGCCGATGGCAAGCGCGAGCGCCCGCTCGACCGCTTTCTGCATATCTGGTGCCTCGACAGGCTTGAACTCGAACACTGTGCAGCGGCTCAAAATCGCATTATAGATGTAGAAATACGGGTTCTCTGTCGTCGACGCGATCAGCGTTATCTTGCCGGTTTCGATAAACTCTAAAAGGCTCTGCTGCTGCTTTTTGTTAAAATACTGAATCTCGTCCAGATACACCAGCGCGCCGTTCGGTGCAAGCAGGGTGTCCAGCTCATCAATGATGGCCTTAATATCCGCGATGCCCGCAGTAGTGGCATTTAAATGATAAAGCTTGCGGTCGGTCTGCTTTGCGATGATCGACGCGACCGTCGTCTTACCCACACCAGACGGGCCGTAAAAAATGAGGTTCGGGATGTTTCCGCTCTCAATCACGCGGCGCATCAGGCCGTCTTTGCCCAGCAGATGCTGCTGGCCGACCACATCGTCCAAGGTTTTTGGCCGGATCTTGTCCGCTAAGGGTTGGTACATCGGCACTATCCTTTCGTTATGACATGCATCTGGTTGATACAATGCGGTCATATTATAGCATATTTGCTTTGCGAACACAAACAAGGCTTGACTTTCTCACTTTACTTTGATAAACTATTTCATATGAAAAAATTAAAAGAGGAGGAAATCCATGGACAAGCCTTTTCTCGCAAATCTACGCAAGATCGACCCCTATGTACCGGGTGAGCAGCCGCAAAGCGCGGACTTCATAAAGCTTAATGCCAACGAAAACCCCTACCCACCTGCGCCGGGCGTGCGGCAGGTGCTGCGCACATTCGATACCGATTCGCTTGCCTTATATCCGGATTCTACCGGCCGCCGCTTGCAAAATGCGCTTGCCGAGCGATTTGGCATAAAGCCCACGCAGGTATTCCTCGGCAACGGGTCGGACGATGTGCTCGCACTCTCGTTCCAGTCATTCTTCTGCTCGGACAAGCCCATCTTATACCCGGACATCACCTATTCGTTTTATCCAGTCTGGTGCGAGCTGTTCCGCATCCCACACGAGGCCGTGCCGCTCGACGAAGATTTCTGTGTCAACATTCGCGGTTACGACAGGCCAAACGGCGGCGTTGTGCTGCCCAACCCGAATGCGCCGACCGGCCGTGGGGTGTCGATCGATGTGCTGGAAGACCTATTGCAGCACAACGCTGACTGTGTAGTCATTATTGATGAAGCCTACGTGGATTTCGGCGCGCAGAGCGCACTGCCGCTGCTGGATCAATACGAAAACCTGCTGATCGTGCAGACCATGAGCAAGTCGCGTTCGCTCGCCGGGCTGCGCATCGGCTATGCGCTCGGCTCGGAAACACTGATCAACACGCTCGAGGCGGTTAAGAACGCCTATAACTCCTACACACTCGATACGCTCGCAATCGCCGTGGGTGAAGCCGCAGTGCGGGATGAGGCTTACTTCCGCGAGACCTGCCGCCGGATTGTTGCAACGCGCGAGCGCACGGCTGACGCACTGCGCGAACTCGGTTTTGTTGTTCACCCTTCGCTGACCAATTTCCTTTTTGTCATGCACACAAAAAAGGATGCATCGGTCATTTTTGATTTTTTGCGACAGAAAAATATCTATATTCGCTATTTTAAGCTGCCCCGCATTGATAATTATTTACGTGTAACAATCGGTACAGACGAGCAAATGGATCGGATGATCGCCGTGCTCAAAGAGTTTTTGTAGGGCTAAGCAGGTAAAAAAGCGTTCCGCGCTATCACACGCGGAACGCTTTCTTTTTCTGTGATCTTGTTGCCCAGGCCGGCACCGGTCAGGCCTTGTCAAGCAGCTTGATGATTTCGTCTATCTTGTTTGCGCGGGCCTGCTCGTCGCCCGTCTCAAAGGCCTCCTGAACGCAGCCTGACAGATGTCCACGCAGCACCTCGCGCCGCGCCTTGTGCACCAGTGACTCGATCGCCTGCATCTGTATTGCAATCTCCATGCAGTAGCGGTCCTCCTCGATCATTTTGAGCACGCCGTCAAGCTGCCCTCGCGCGGTGCGCAGCAGCGGCTCGACCTTTTTTCGGTCAGCCCTCATTCCATGCCAACCACCTTGTAGCCTGCCTGCTCAACCGCCTCGGCAATCTTGCTCTCCTCGGGCAGGCTGTCGCCTTGCAGTGTTGCCTTGCCACCTGCAAGATCAACCTGCGCGCTCACGCCCGGGAACGCCTCAAGCGCCTTTTTGACATGTGCCACACAGTGCTCACACATCATGCCCTCTACCTTTACTACTTTTGTCATTTTTTCTTCCTCCTTTGGCAGAATATTGGATTTGACCGGCTGGATCTCCGGTTTTGGGGTACTCTTGAAAAGCCGCAGCCGCAGCGCGTTGGATACCACACATACCGAGCTTAAACTCATCGCGGCCGCACCAATCATCGGACTGAGTCTAATCGCAAACGGAACCCAAAGCACGCCCGCCGCGATCGGTATGCCGATGCAGTTGTAGAAAAATGCCCAGAACAGATTCTGGCGGATGTTGCGCATGGTCTGACGCGACAGACGGATCGCGTCAACCGCGTCCATCAGGTCGCTCTTCATCAGCACCACATCTGCCGACGAGATTGCCACATCCGTGCCCGCGCCGATGGCGATGCCTACATCGGCACGCGCCAGTGCAGGCGCGTCGTTGATCCCATCACCCACCATTGCAACCTTACGGCCCTGCGCTTGCTTTTCACGCACGATGCGCTCTTTATCCTGCGGCAGCACCTCTGCCACCACATCCCGAATACCAAGCTCGGCCGCGATGGACTGCGCCGTCACCTTATTGTCGCCCGTAAGCAGTGTCACCTCGACCCCCAGCCGTTGCAGCTCGTCTACCGCCGCACGGCTTGTCGGCTTGAGCACATCCGCTACCGCGAAAATACCTACTACCTGACGGTTGGCCGCAAAATACAGCGGCGTCTTGCCTGCCGCAGCAAGCTCCTCACCCATCTGCTGCGCCGAGCGGGAGAGCGCAAGGCCGCCTGCCAGCAGCATACGCCGGTTGCCCGCAAGGCAGCGCACCCCGTCTATTGTGGCGCACACACCCTGCCCTTCCACCATTTCAAAATCGGTCACCGCACGCTCCTTGACATTCCTTTCACGCGCATAGCGCACGATCGCGTCCGCGAGTGGGTGGTCGCTCTTTAGCTCAATCGAAAGCGCGAGCGAGAGCAGATCATCCGGCTCTACGCCAAAGGATTTGACATCGGTCACGACCGGCTGGCCGGACGTGACCGTGCCCGTCTTATCGAGGATGACGCTATTTACATTGTGTAGGTTCTCGAGCGCCTCGGCGGACTGGAACAGTACGCCGTTTTTCGCGCCAACGCCCGTGCCGACCATAATAGCCACAGGCGTTGCAAGCCCCAGTGCGCACGGACAGGAGATAACGAGTACCGCGATCGCGCAGGTAAGCGCGAAACTGAGCGTCTCGCCATACAGCAGCCAGAAAATAGCGGTTACGAGCGCAATGCCCATAACGACCGGCACGAACACGCCCGATACCTTGTCGGCAAGCTTTGCAATCGGCGCCTTGGAGGCGCTTGCCTCCTCAACCAGGCGGATGATCTGGGAAAGCGTGGTGTCATCCCCCACGCGGGCAGCTTTCATCACAAAGTAGCCGCTCTTGGACACGGTCGCGCCGATAACCATGTCGCCCACCTGCTTTTCTACCGGCATGCTCTCGCCTGTGATCGCGCTTTCGTCCAGGTATCCGCTGCCCTCGGTAATCTCGCCGTCCACCGGCACCGACTGCCCGCCGCGCACGATCACCAGGTCGCCCACGCGCACATCTTCAATCGGCACCGATACCTCCTGCCCGCCGCGCAGCACGTTTGCCGTCTGCGGCCGCAGATCCATCAGCGCAGCGATAGCCTCGCCCGTCTTGCGCTTGGCGCGCGCCTCAAAATACTTGCCGAGCGTCACGAGCGTCAAAATCATGCCCGCAGACTCAAAATACAGATCATGCACAAAACTGTGCACCTGCGCATGGTTACCCGCCGCGCCCGCGTAACCGATCTGGAAGAGCGCATACACACCATATACCAGCGCCGCGCCCGAGCCGACTGCGATCAGCGCGTCCATGGTCGGCGCGCGGTGCCAGAGCGTTTTAAAGCCGTTGATATAATATTTGCGGTTGATGATACAGATGGGCAGCGTCAGCAAAAACTGTACAAGCGCCAGTGCAAACGCATTGTTCGTACCGCTGACAAAGCCCGGCAGCGGCAGGCCGACCATCGGTCCCATGGAAAAATACATCAATATAATGAGGAACACCGCAGACACTAGAATGCGGGTCTTCATCTCGTGTAGTTCGTCCTCGGCCTGCGGGTTTTGCGCCGGCGCGGCCTGCTGGCGGCCATCGTCTATCGCGGCGGTATATCCGCCGGACTCGACTGCGTGAATGATCTGTTGCGCATCGCACATGCCCTCGTCATACTGTACAGCCATGCTGCCTGCAAGCAGGTTTACCTGCACCTCGCTTACGCCGGGCACCGCCGCAACGCTTTTTTCTACATGCGCCGAGCAGGCAGCGCAGCTCATGCCGCCGACGCGAAAACGTTGTTTCATAGCTTGGGTCTCCTTATCTTTTATCCCCTCCCCCAGGGAGGGGTATTTATGCAGTTAGTATACGGCTTTTTTACCCTTTTGTCAAGCAGGTTTTACCACATTTTTTCACTTGACAAAAACATCTATTCTGCCCGCGCACCTGGCGCCGGTCGCGCGGCAGCAAAAAGCGCCTTCCTCGTTTGCCGCGGAAGGCGCTTTTTTTATTCCCGGATTGTAGTAGTGAATGTTAGCGTCTCACACTGGCCAGGCTGTAACACACGCACGCCCTGCTTGTGTTCGATCGCGTGATCGAGGTGCGCGCCGTCCGGCAGCGAGCTCCACGGCTCAAAGCAGACAAACGGCGTCTCGCAATCCCGATAGGGGCTCCATACCGCGAAATAGTCGAAGTCGGCAAAGTCCATCGTCACGGTGCGGCCGTTTTTCGTGCAGCCAATGGCGGCGCGGCGCACGGGTAGGCCATCGACCATGACCGCATCGTTTGCAAACAGCGCGCGGGTTATGGGTAAATGCCCCTGTGCAAGCGGCATATCGACGCGCTCTTCGGTCAGCATGACAGCCTCGTCCGTCACAACGCGGCGCAGCTTGTCAACGCCCGCAAAGGCGATAAAGTAATCTGTGATCCGCTCACCCTGCTGCCAGCACAGGGTATAACCGTCGTGCCCGCCGATCTCATAATACATCGGCGTGTCGCTGCGGTTTTCCGTGATGTGCTCTTTTTTCAGCGATATGCCATCCAGCGTATAGCGCACTGTGCACACAAAATCCCAGGGGTACATCTTGCCAGTATATTCATTCGGCGTGAGCGTAAACGAAACACAGGCGTCGCTCTCGCGTCTTGCCTGCCACACAAGGTCGCGGCCAAAGCCGTGCTGCGTGATCTCATACGCCTTTCCGCCCACGGTGTAGGTCTTGTCCTTGAGCCGCCCGATGATCGGAAATAGGATGGGCGCGTGCCGCTTCCAGATCGCAGGGTCGCCCTGCCAGATATACTCAGTGCCGGTCGATTTGCTCCAAAAGCTGTTTAGCTCGGCGCCCAGCTCGTCGATCCCCACCCGGAACATGCTGTTTTCCAGTACCTGCATAATATACCGCCTCCCTTTCATCTGTTGGTTTCAACATACCCGCTTTTGTGTGGAAAGTCAACCGTGTGCAGCCATCCTCTTATCAGACAAAAAAACACCCAGCGCGAAGCGCAGGGCGTTTTTTGCAGTTTTCCGGCGCGGCTCAGGCGCCGGCAAGCGCGCTTTTGAGCGCCTCGACCTTGTCGGTCTGCTCCCACTGAACGCCAAGCTCCTCGCGTCCCATATGGCCGTAGGCCGCGAGCTGCCTGTAAATGGGCTTGCGCAGGCCGAGCGTTTCGATGATCGCTGCCGGGCGCAGGTCGAATACGCGGCGCACCGCGTCGGCGAGCCTTCCCTCGTCCACCGTGCCGGTGCCAAAGGTCTCGATCAGAATGGACACCGGCTCAGCTACGCCGATGGCGTAGGCAAGCTGAATTTCACAGCGCCTTGCCAGCCCGGCCGCCACAATGTTCTTGGCGACCCAGCGCGCCGCGTAAGCCGCCGAGCGGTCGACCTTGGTTGGGTCCTTGCCCGAGAACGCGCCGCCGCCGTGACGGCCGACGCCGCCGTATGTGTCGACGATGATCTTACGCCCGGTCAAGCCAGCGTCACCCTGCGGGCCTCCGATGACAAAGCGGCCGGTCGGGTTTACGAAGTACTTTGTGTTCTCATCCAGCAGATACGCCGGAATGACCGGTTTTACAACCTGCTCGACCATATCGCGCCGGATCTGCTGGAGCGAAACCTCTGGGCTGTGCTGAGTGGACAGAACGACTGTGTCCACGCGCACAGGCTGGCCGCCCTCGTCGTACTCAACCGTCACCTGGCTTTTGCCATCCGGCCGGAGGTAGCCCAGCGTACCATCCTTGCGCACGGCGGACAAACGCTTCGCCAGCCGGTGCGCCAGCGAGATGGGCAGCGGCATAAGCTCGGGCGTCTCGTCGCACGCATAGCCGAACATCATGCCCTGGTCGCCCGCACCAATCGCAAGATCGGCGTCGGACGCGCCTTCCTTGCGTTCAAGCGAGTTGTCTACTCCAAGCGCAATATCTGCCGATTGCTCGTCGATCGCGGTCAACACTGCGCAGGTATCGCAGTCAAAGCCGTACTTGGCGCGGTCATAACCGATCGCGCGCACAGTGTCGCGCACAACGCGCGGAATGTCCACATAGCAGCTGGTCGAAATCTCTCCCATCACCTGCACCATGCCGGTCGTGCAGGTGGTCTCGCACGCAACGCGCGCATATGGATCCTGTGTCAGGATCTCATCAAGAATAGCATCCGAGATCTGATCGCAGATCTTGTCTGGATGGCCCTCGGTTACCGATTCCGAAGTAAAGAAGTAATGCGTCATTTTGTCTTTTTATTCCTTTCTTTTATCTGTCGGGCGCAATAAAAAAACGCTCCCCGCAGGGGGAGCGCTGTAATCGGTCTGCCCCCTCATCTTTCGTCTTCCTACGCCGGATTTGGCACCTTGCACGAAGACTTCGCGCAGGTTGCCGGGTTTCATCGGGCCGTTCCCTCCACCGCTCTGGATAAGGTTATGTATTCTGTTTACGCGGTATATTCTATATAAAAACGCGTGTTTTGTCAAGGGATAAATTCGGCAATTTAGGTGAATGTCTTCGCATTGACTTTTTCTGCGCGTGCGTTTATAGTTAATAATAGAGTAAAATACGCGAGATTACAGCCTGGTGCCGCAAGGCCCTGTCAGGCTGGCCTCGCATGGCTTCATGTACGGGAGAGAATAAGGATATATGAACGTAAATGTAGGAATCGACATCGGTTCGACCACGGTCAAAATCGTGATTGTACGCGATGGAGAGATCATCCACAAACACTATGAGCGCCACTTTTCCAAGGTGCGCGAAAAAGCCGTTGAAATGGTGCAGAACGCACGCGAGATGATCGGCCCGGAGGCCGAGCTACGCTGTGCGATCACCGGCTCGGCGGGCCTTGGCGTTGCCAAGGCGGCCGACATCGACTTTGTGCAGGAAGTGTTCGCTACCCGCAAGGCGGTCGGCGTGCATGTGCCGCGGGCCGATGTCGTTATCGAGCTTGGCGGCGAGGATGCCAAGATCATCTTTTTATCCGGCCAGTTGGAAGAGCGCATGAATGGCTCTTGCGCGGGCGGCACGGGCGCCTTTATCGACCAAATGGCCGTACTGCTCGACGTAACCCCCGGCGACCTTGACGAACTTGCCCAGAATGCCGAGCGCATCTACACCATCGCCTCGCGCTGCGGCGTGTTTGCCAAGTCGGACGTTCAGCCGCTCTTGAACGAAGGCGCACGCAAGGAAGATGTGGCGGCATCGATTTTCCAGGCGGTGGTCAACCAGACGGTCGCCGGTCTTGCGCAAGGGCGCGAGATCAAGGGCGACGTGCTGTTCCTTGGCGGCCCGCTGTTCTTCTTCAAAGGCTTGCAGCAGCGCTTTCAGCAAACGCTGCGGCTTGACGATATGCATGCGCACTTCCCCGCCCTTGCGCCGTATGCCATTGCGGCAGGCGCAGCGGAATATGCAAAGGACACGCAGAAGACCTACACGGTCGACACGCTGCTCGACGCGCTCGAGCACGCGGCGGGTGCGCCCGTCGTTGCCAACTACCTGCCGCCTCTGTTTGAAAACGAGCAGCAGTACGAATCGTTTAAGCGCCGTCACAGCGTACACGATGTAATGACCCAAAACGTCACCATGTACGAGGGCAACGCCTATCTCGGCATTGACTGTGGCTCGACTACGACCAAGCTCGTGCTCATCGGCGAGGATCACCAGATCCTGTACCACCACTACCAGTCGAACAAGGGCAATCCGGCGGATGTCATCCGCGAACAGTTGACTCAGCTCTACGAGCTGTGCGGCGATCGCGTACATATCGTCTCTTCAGCGGTTACGGGCTACGGCGAGGCGCTCATCCAGCACGCTTTCGGCGTGGACTTCGGCCTTGTCGAAACGGTCGCACACTTCCGCGCAGCGCGCCACTTCTGCCCGGATGTCGATTTTATCATCGACATCGGCGGACAGGACATCAAATGCTTTAAAATCCGCAACAGGTGTATTGACAACATCTCGCTTAACGAGGCCTGCTCCTCTGGTTGCGGCTCGTTTATCGAAACTTTCGCCCGCTCGATGGGCTACTCGATCGAAGAATTCTGCAAGCTCGGCCTGTTCGCCGAGCATCCGATTGATCTTGGATCACGCTGCACGGTGTTTATGAACTCGTCGGTCAAGCAGGCGCAGAAAGACGGCGCCGGCATCGACGCGATCTCAGCCGGCCTGTCGGTCTCGGTTGTCAAAAACGCGCTTTACAAGGTCATCCGCGCCCACTCGCCGGACGACCTCGGCCAGAACATCGTCGTGCAGGGCGGCACGTTTTTAAACGACGCTATCCTGCGCTCATTTGAGCAGGAGATCGGTCGCGACGTAACCCGCCCCGCCATCTCCGGCCTGATGGGCGCCTATGGCGCGGCGCTGCACGCCAAAGACAACTGCCCCGCCAAAACCAACCTTGTCGGCTCCGATGTACTGGCGCATTTTGCGCACACAGTTAAGGCCGCGCGCTGCGGCCTGTGTGAAAACCGGTGCAGCCTGACCATCAACAATTTCGGCGGCGACCGCCGCTTCATCTCGGGCAACCGCTGCGACCGTCCACTGGGCGGCACAAAAAAAGGCAGCCTGCCCAACCTGTATCAGTGGAAGCTTGAAAAGCTTCGCAGCTACGGCGAGCCGTCGGGCAACCCCCACCCGATCGCAACGATCGGCATGCCCTTTGGCCTGAACAACTACGAGCTTACGCCATTCTGGACCACATTCCTGCGCACGCTCGGGTTTGAAACCGTGCTCTCGGACGTTTCCACCCGCGATATGTATATGCAGGGCCAGCACTCCATCCCGTCGGACACGGTGTGTTACCCGGCCAAGCTCATGCATGGCCATATTGAAAATCTGCTTGAAAAGAACGTCGACGCGATCTTCTACCCTTGCATGACCTACAATATGGACGAGGGCCGTGCAAGCAACTGCTACAACTGCCCGGTCGTCGCCTATTATCCCGAGCTGCTGCACGCCAATGTTGCAGCGCTTACCAAGCATGATTTTATGATGCCGTACTTCGAGCTGGCCGACCGCAAGCGGTTTATCCAGCACGCTTCCAAATATTTCTGCGGCAAGTATCCCAAGCTCAGGAAAAAGCAGGTTGCCGCGGCGGCCGAGGCCGCCTATCAGGAGCTTGACAACTACTATGCCGCGGTGCGGCTCGAGGGCCAGAAAGCCATCGCCTATGCCGACGCGCACGGGCTGGACATTGCGGTTATCGCGGGCCGTCCATATCATGTCGACCCTGAAATTAACCACGGCATCGACCAGCTGATTGCCTCGTTTAATCTTGTCATCGTGACCGAGGACGCGGTGTGGCAGCTGACCGAAGAACCCGATGTGCACGTCCTAAACCAGTGGACCTATCACTCGCGTATGTATGGCGCGGCAAAGTACGTTACCGAAAAGGAAAACGCACAGCTCATCCAGCTTGTGTCTTTTGGCTGCGGCATCGACGCCATCACCACCGACGAAATGCGCGCCATCTGTGAAAATGGCGGCAAAATCTACACACAACTCAAGATCGATGAAATCAGCAACCTGGGTGCGGCCAAGATCCGCATCCGCAGTATGCTGGCCGCCATAGAGGAGGGCAGAAAACTTGCAAAACAACAATATTCTGAACAGCACGCCGGTTGAAACCGAGGAGGAGGAATACAAGCTCCCGCAGTTTACCGAAGAAATGCGCCGCGACTACACCATTCTTGTGCCCAACATGCTGCCGGTGCAGCTCGGCCTGATGTGCCGCCTGATGAAAAACTTCGGCTACAACATGGAGCTACTGCATACCGAGGGGCCGAACATTGCCGAACAGGGCCTGCGCAACGTGCATAACGATACTTGCTATCCTGCGCTGCTGGTTATCGGCCAGCTGCTGGATGCAATCGAATCGGGCAAGTACGATGTGCATAAGATCGCGCTCATCTTGCCGCAGACAGGCGGCGGATGCCGTGCCTCCAACTACATCCATCTGCTGCGTAAGGCGCTGGTCAAAAACGGCTACGGGTTCATCCCGGTCATCTCGCTCAACTTTGCGGGTCTCGAGTCGGACGCCAACCCCGGTTTCCGTCTGAGCAAGACCATGCTGATCCAAATCGCGTATGCGCTGCTGATCGGTGACCTGATTATGATGGTTGCCAACCAGTGCCGGCCATATGAGGTTGTGCCCGGCTCAACCGATAAGGCTATCGAGGTCTGCATGAAAGCGGTTACTGCCCGCTTTACCGGCGACCGCTCAGTGCACTACCGTGAGGTAAAGCATCTGTATCAATTTGTACTCACCGCATTTGGCAAGGTAAGGCTTGATAAATCGAAGAAAAAGAAGATGGTCGGCATTGTGGGCGAGATCTATGTCAAGTTCTCCCCGCTCGGCAACAACCGGCTGGAGGACTTTCTGCTGGCCGAAGGCTGTGAGCCCGTGCTGCCCGGCTTGCTTGACTTCTGCCTGTATTCGATCTACAACTCGGTCATCGACCACGAGCTGTACGGTCGCTCGGCTGCCCGCGCGGCGATCTTCCAGGTTGTTTACCGGTTTATGCTGGCAAAGCAGGCCGACATCATCCGGATTATGAAAAAGGACGGCAAGTTCCGCCCGCCCATGCCGTTTAACGAGGTGCGCAAAAAGGCGCAGGGCATCATTGGACAGGGTGTCAAGATGGGCGAGGGCTGGCTGCTGCCGGCCGAAATGGTCGAGCTGATCAGCGAGGATGTCAACAACATCGTCTGCACGCAGCCATTCGGCTGCCTGCCCAACCATATCGCGGGCAAAGGCATGATCCGCAAGATCCGCGAGGTCTATCCACAGGCCAACATCGTCTCGGTCGACTATGACCCTGGCGCATCCAAAATCAACCAAGAAAACCGCATTAAGTTGATGCTGTCAAGCGCAGAGTAACTTCTTTGCAGCATGCGCTTCCAATGTTAAGCACTTGGCAGTACTGCATATCAACTAATGCATCCAAAGCCCCCTTGGGATTTTAATTCCAAGGGGGCTTTTCTGTTTATAGTGCAGGATGGGGGGTCACGGCGCGCCCCGTAGCCGCATAGCATGAATCAGCCGCCCCTTCCATCTGCGGGCGGCCAAATTCAATCAGACAGGGACTGATCGCATGGATCAATCAACCGTTTTTCCGCTGTCCGCGCTTCCTGAAGGCGAAGGCGCGCGCGTGCGCGCCCTGCGCCTGACCGGCGGCATGCGTCGGCGCTTGCAAGACCTCGGTCTGGTGCGGGGCACGCAGGTCGTCTGCCTCCAGCGCGCCGCAGCGGGCGACCCGACCGCCTACCAGATTCGCGGCGCAGTGATCGCGCTGCGACGGACGGACGCGGCGCACATCGAAGTCGGAGGGCTGTCTTGAGTGGGGCCGTGCGTGCGCCGGTCGTTGCGCTTGTCGGCAATCCCAATGTAGGCAAATCCACCGTATTTAACGCACTAACCGGCTCGCGCCAGCATACCGGCAACTGGAGCGGCAAGACCGTCGCAACCGCCTGCGGCACGCTGCATAGCGGCGGACAGGAGATCACGCTGGTCGATCTGCCAGGCTCCTACTCACTACGCGCTCACTCACCCGAGGAGCAGGCGGCACGTGATTTTCTCGCCGCAGGGTGCGCGGATGCAGTCGTTCTGGTCACGGATGCAACCTGCCTCGAGCGCAACCTGATCCTTGTGCTTCAGGTGCTCGAGCTTACGCCGCGCGCCGTACTCTGCCTCAATCTAATGGACGAGGCGCGTAAAAAACACATCTGTATCGACATCGCCGCGCTTGAGCACACGCTGGGCATCCCGGTCGTTCCGTGCGCGGCGCGCAGTGAGCGCGGCTTGTCCGCGCTGACGGACGCGGTATGCCGTGTGCTGGTGCAGCAGCCCGCGCCACAGGCTGCCCGCATCCGCTACCCGGACGCCATCGAAAACGCACTGCAACGCATGGGATTGCCGCGCGGCGCGGCGCTCGACGCGCTTGTGCGTGAGCCGCCCGCCGGCATGACCACGCAGCAGCTCGACGATTTGATCACTGCAGCAGCCGCCCGCTGCGCAGAGCAAATTGCGTGCACATGCGCGCAGGTGCCTGCGGCCGCCTGCGCACGAGACCGGCAAATCGACCGCATTGTGCTCAGCCGCCGCTGGGGCATTCCGCTCATGCTGTTGCTGCTCGCCGTTGTATTTTACATTACCTTGTCGGGCGCGAATACCCTAAGCGGCTTGCTGAGCGGGCTGCTGCTTGGTTTGGGCGCGCCGCTTGGCGCAGGGCTTTCTGCACTTGGCCTGCCACAGAGCATAGTCGCTCTGCTCACAGACGGGCTGTGGCGCGTGCTCGCAACGGTTGTCTCGGTCATGCTGCCGCCCATGGCTATCTTTTTTCCGCTCTTTACCCTGCTTGAAGACGCGGGTTATCTTCCCCGTGTGGCCTTTCAGCTCGACCACGCCTTTCAGAAAGCGCATGCCTGCGGCAAGCAGTGTCTCTCGATGTGCATGGGCTTTGGCTGCAACGCCTGCGGCGTGACCGGCTGCCGGATCATCGACTCGCCGCGCGAACGGCTGATCGCCATTCTCACAAATACATTCGCACCGTGCAACGGACGCTTTCCGCTGCTGATCTTTCTGTGTACAGCATTCTTTGCGGGCGGCGCTGTGGGTGGCGCGCTCTTGCTGACTGCCGTGATAGCGGGCAGCGTGCTGCTGACGCTTGCGGTCTCGCGGCTGCTCTCGGAGACTGTGCTCAAGGGGCTGCCCGCTTCCTTTACGCTCGAGCTGCCGCCCTACCGCGCCCCGCAGGTAGGCAAGGTGATTGTACGCAGCGTGCGCGACCGGACGCTGTTCGTACTCGGCCGCGCAGCGGTGGTCGCGGCGCCGGCGGGCGCGATAATTTGGTTGCTCGCCAACATCACTGTCGGTGAGGCGTCCATCTTTTCCCACCTGACTGAAGCGCTCGATCCTGTCGCCCGTGTATTCGGGCTGGATGGGGTGATCCTGCTCGCTTTTCTCCTTGGGTTTCCGGCAAACGAGCTGGTCATGCCACTGATCGTCATGGGCTACCTTTGCACGGGATCGCTTACCAGCGTTACCGATCTCTCCGCTTTCCATGCACTGCTCATAGCAAACGGCTGGACAGCATGCACCGCACTGTGTACGCTGGTATTCACCGTGGCGCACTGGCCGTGCTCTACCACCTGCTTGACCATCTGGAAAGAAACGCGCAGCATTAAATGGACTCTTCTGGCGTTTGCCCTGCCCACCGCATGCGGGCTTGGATTATGCCTGCTGGTGCACACCGCATGCATGCTGCTGGGGTTTGCATAGCCAACACAACAGCCCTGTGAAGGAGATGCGGCCGCACAGGCCGCATCTCCGCCCATCATAAGCAGCCGCCGCTCTGGGCAAGACCGATTCCGTCCCCACTTTGCTTGCTGCTGACGTGCCTATTTGCCGGTAAGGCGCAAATAAGAACATTTGTTTTCCCCTTTAGTTTATGGTATACTGGATATGTATCTCCATAACGAAACGAGGAAGCCCATGGAACCGACCAAATTTGATTTGAAATATGCCGCTGTGCGGCGCGCGGTCATCGAGCAGCATTTTTCCGCCCTCAATGATAAACAACGCGAGGCTGTCTTTGCCACCGAAGGCCCGCTGCTCATCCTTGCAGGTGCAGGCAGCGGCAAGACAACCGTACTCATCAACCGCATCATTCACCTGCTGCGCTTTGGGCAGGGGCTTGTCAGCCAATACGCCCCCGAGGGCGCAACCGAGGCCGACCTGCTGTTCCTTACCGAGTATCTGACCCATCCCAAGCCGAAAAACCGCACGCACGCCGAGCAGCTATGCGCCATGCATCCGGCAAAACCGTGGGAGGTCATCGCGATCACGTTCACCAACAAGGCGGCGCGCGAGCTACGCGAGCGTCTGACCGCCGCGCTGGACGATGAGCAGGCCGCCTCGGCAGTCTGGGCCTACACATTTCACACCGCCTGTCTACGCATTTTGCGGCGGCACGGCGACCTTCTGGGTTTTGAGACCGCCTTTACCATCTATGACGAGGACGACAAGAAGCGCGTGATTGCAAATGTGCTAAAAAAGCTAAACCTCGATCCAAAAACATTTGACCCGCGCAC
Source organism: uncultured Agathobaculum sp. (assembly GCF_944380985.1). Lineage (GTDB taxonomy): Bacteria > Bacillota > Clostridia > Oscillospirales > Butyricicoccaceae > Agathobaculum. The sequence goes on from NZ_CALWJJ010000001.1 coordinate 111,293, forward strand.
AGTTATTGCGATAATTTCGCGCGCCAAGGACCGACTGATGACGCCCCGGCAGTTTGCCGCGGATGCCGCGGGCGACTACTTTCGTGAAAAAATAGCGGAGGTGTATCAGCACTACGAAAAGGAGATGCGCCACGCCTGTGCGCTCGACTTTGACGACATCATCATGAAGACCGTGCTGCTGCTACAGAAAAATCCCGAGGTGCTCGAATACTATCAGCGCAAGTTCCGCTATGTGCTGGTTGACGAGTATCAGGACACTAACTATGCGCAGTATGTGCTCACCAGCCTGCTCGCTGGGTATTATGAGAATATCTGCGTCGTCGGCGACGACGATCAATCCATCTACAAATTCCGCGGCGCAACCATCACCAACATCCTCGAGTTTGAAAAACAGTTCAAAAACGCCAAAACCATCCGGTTGGAGCAGAATTACCGCTCGACCGGCAATATTTTAAATGCAGCCAACGAGGTCATACGCAACAACGTCGGCCGCAAGGGCAAGGAGCTATGGACCGATCATGGCGACGGCGCCAAGATCCGCCTGCACCGCTCGGACAGCCAGGAGGGCGAGGCTGCCTACATTGCAGATACCATCCGTGAGGGTGTCGAGCAGGGCCGTAAATGGGGCGACTTCGCTGTACTCTACCGCAACAATGTGCTTTCGGACAACATAACCGCTGCCTTTATCCGCGCGGGCATCCCCTACCGCGTCTATAAGGGGCGTGACTTTTTCTCCCGTGCCGAGATCCGCGACATGTTTGCCTACCTATGGGTGCTGGAAAACCCGGCGGACGAGCTGCGCCTGCGACGCATCATCAACGTGCCTGCACGAAAGATCGGCGACAAGTCGGTCGAGACCGCGGCGCAGATCGCGGCTGAGCAGGGCCAGACACTGTACGATGTGGTCTGCCATGCCTCGCAGTATCCGGCGCTCTCACGCGGGGCGGCCGCGTTGGAAAAGTTCGGCGCCATGATGGAAAATCTCCGTAAACAGCGCCAATTCCTCTCACTCTCCGAGCTGTATGACGAGCTGCTCGGCAAATCCGGTTATCTTGCCGCGCTTGAGGACAAGGGCGGCATTGAGGAACAGGGCCGCATCGAACATATCGAAGAGCTTAAATCCTACATTGTGGGCTATGAAAACGACCATGACGAGCCTTCGCTCGCGGGCTTTCTTGAGGAGATGGCGCTCTACACAGACGCCGACCAGACCAGCGAAGATGAGGACGCAGTGCTGATGATGACCATGCACTCGGCCAAGGGGTTGGAGTTTCCGGTCGTGTTCCTTGCAGGCATGGAGGATGGGCTATTCCCCGGCTTCCGCGCAATGGAGCGCGCAGAGGACATGGAGGAGGAACGACGGCTGTGCTATGTAGCGGTCACACGCGCCAAGGAGCAGCTTTATCTGACCTGCGCCGAACGCCGCATGCTGTACGGCCGCACACAGTACGCGCACCCCTCGCGTTTTGTCGACGAGATGCCGCGCGAGCTGCTCGACAGCAACATTGGCCAGGCCCGGATGTTCGGGCAGGCCACCCAATCCGACCCCACGCTGCCGCGCGCGCAGATCGCGCAGGCACGGCGGGTATCCCCTTCCTCGCCGTCTTTTTCGACCGCACACACGCAAAGCGCTCCTCCGCCGGATTTTTCCTCAGGCTGCCGCGTGCGCCACAAATCGTTCGGCGATGGTATGGTGGTGTCGGTCAAGCCCATGGGCGGCGACGCGCTGCTCGAGATCGCCTTTGACCAAAAGGGCACCAAGCGGCTGATGGCAAGGTCGGCAGCGCAATTTATGCAGAAGATTTAGGCCAATGTAAAATCAATTTGACAGTAAAACGCCTGTCTATCCAAGGAATTGGATAGACAGGCGTTTCTTTTTTCGCTATAATGCAGATAATGAAAGGAGATGCGGCATATGGATATTGGCATAAAGATCAGGCAGGCACGCATCAACGCAAAGCTGACGCAGGATGAGGCCGCCGCAGCGCTCGATGTCAGCCGCCAGACCATCTCTAACTGGGAAACCGGAAAAACCTACCCGGATATTGTTAGCGTCGTCAAAATGAGCGACCTGTATGGTATCAGCCTGGATCATTTGCTCAAGGACGAAAACGCGGATTATGTGGATTATCTGCGGGAGAGTACGGATGTAGTCGGGAGCCGGCACCGGCAGTCTTTTCTGCTGCTGGTGCTGGCCTATTTGGGCATCTGGGCGGTTTCGCTGATTGTGTTTTGGTTCTTCACCAGCGGGTCGGACGCGATGGGGTACAGTATCATGTTCCTGTGGGTGCTGCTGCCGGTCACGACCTTTGTGATCTCCCTGCTGATCGGCAAAAACGGTTACGGTGGGCGCGCTAAGTGGCTTACTTGCCCTGCCTTTGGTGTGATGTATATGCTGGCAGATTATGCCACCTTCCGCGCGGCAAATATGGCAGCGTTTGGTCATTTCAACCTGCCGGTGTTCTCTACGATCCTGCCGGTGGCGGTCATTTCGCTGATCGGTATGGCGATCGGCAGCGAACTGCACCAGTCCGCTGCCGGTAAGCGGCAAGGATGAATCGTAAAAAGCGGGCTGTTCCAATCGGACAGCCCGCTTATTCTATCAGCTTTTCCCGCAGCGCCTGTATCGCGCGTTTTTCGATACGCGATACCTGCACCTGAGATACCCCGATAATCTTGGATACCTGTTGCTGCGTCAGATCGCGCGAAAAGCGCAGGGCGAGCACCTGCTGCTCGCGCGCAGACAGGCTGCGCATCGCCTCGCCCAATGATAAGTACAGGCAGGCACGCTCCTCCATGCCCTCGTCGCCTATCAGATCGCCCAGCCGCCCACCGCCGGACAGCTCGCGCTCAAATGAGTCGACTGACACCTCTGCCTGCTCGCAAGCGGCGACCTCCTCTGCGGTCAGCCCTGTGGCTTCGGCCAGTTCGGTGACCGTGGGCGAGCGACCGGTCTTGCTCTCGATCTCACCCTGTACACGCCGCACCCGTGCCGCCCGCTCCTTGATCACGCGGCTGACCTTGACCGCACCGTCATCACGCAGAAAGCGCCGGATCTCGCCCGCAATCTTGGGCACCGCATAGGTCGAAAACTCGTTGCCACGCGCGGGATCGAACCCGCGTACCGCCTTGATAAAGCCCACGCAGGCGAGCTGATACAGATCGTCCGGCTCGGCTCCGCGGCCGTAATACCGCCGCGCGATCGACCAGATCAGACCGCTGTTATCCTCGATCAGCTGGGCTTCCGCGCCACGGTCTCCTGCCGCAGCGCGCCCTAGCAGGCCGCGCATCTCAGAAGTCACGCATCCCTCTCCTTAAGTACCTTAACCATGGTCACGAGCGTTCCCTTGCCCGGCGTTGAGCGTACGCGCAGCCGATCGGTAAAGCTCTCCATGATCGTAAATCCCATGCCGCTGCGCGTATCATCCCCGGTGGTGAACAGAGGCTGGCGCGCCTGCTCGATATTCTCAATACCGCATCCCGTATCCTTGACCTTGACCTCCAGAACGCGTCCCTCGAACAGCCGCACAGCGACTGTGATAAACCCACTGCGGTCGGCATATCCATGCACAATCGCATTGGTGACCGCCTCGCTGACCACCGTTTTGATGTCGCCCAACTCCTCCATCATCGGGTCGAGCTGGGCAACAAATGCACCCACCGCCTGGCGTGCAAAGGCCTCGTTGACCGAGTGGCTTTCAAACTTCAGGCTCATTTTATTGACGACTGCGCGCACCTTACTCCCCCCTTTCAAAAACCATAACCTGCGGCAAGCCGGACGCCTCGAACACCCGCATCGGCTGCGGCGGTGCGCCGCGCACGACAAATTCCCGTCCACCGCGCGCGCAGGTGCGGTGCAGGTGCAACACGACCGCCAGCCCTGAACTATCCATAAACGTAAGCCCGGACAGATCAAGCACCAGTTTTTCGCAAGGGTAGAGTACGAGTAGATCCTCAATCTGCTCAATGGCCGCGCGTGCCGCGTGGTGGTCAAGATCGCCCGTCAGCGCGACGATCAATGCTCCGCTGTGTTCAGCCTGTGTGATATGCAGCATGTATTTTTCACCTCGTTTTTTTGCAGCAAAAAAGGCTTGTACACTTGTACAAGCCTAAGTTTACCAATATATTCCTGTTTATTCTGCCGTTTTCTGTCGCGACCGCAGGATTTTTTCAACCGTACCGATCAGATAAAGCGAGCCGCAAACCAGCACGCAATCTTTTGGCGCAGCCTGGTGCATCGCAAAGCCGATCGCCTGCTCGACCGTGTCGCAGGCGTATACCTGCTCACACGAGGATGCGGCGAGCGCAGCGATGGTTTGCGGCTCAATTGCCCGGCCATCCACCTCGGGCGGACAGGCGTAAAATACGTCCGCCCGGCGCGCGAGCTGCCGCACGCAGAATTCATATTCCTTGTCTTGCACCATGCCCATGACAACATGCAGGCGACGCATTTTGAGCATGTCGTCCACCGTGCGACAAAGCGCTAACGTACCCGCGGCGTTGTGCGCGCCGTCGAGCAGCACAAGCGGCTGCTCGACGAGCCGCTCCAGCCGGCCGGGCATGCGCGCGCGCGCCAGTCCGCGCACCGCCGCGCCGACCGGTATTTCCCAGCCGCGCGCACGCAGCGCCTCTATCGTGCGCAACGCGGTCATGGCATTCTCAATCTGATGATGCCCAGGCATGGCGATGGTATAGCCCTGCCCATCACAGATGAACGCCGAACCACCCATATCGCTTCGCAACACCTTGCAGTCCTGCGCGCCGTCAAACCACACTGCGCCGCTCGCCTCACAGGCGTGACGCAGCACGATCGTAGCTTCCCCGGTCTGCCCGTGTGCACACACGGCCGCAGATCCCGGCTTAATGATCGCCGCTTTTTCCCCGGCAATCTCGGCGATCGTGTCGCCCAGCACCTCCATGTGGTCGAGCGAGATGGGCGTAATCACACTGACCTCGGTCGTCTTTACGATATTGGTGGCGTCGCACCGTCCACCAAGCCCGGTCTCAAGCACGACGATGTCGCACTCCTGCTCTGCAAAATACAAAAAGGCAAGCGCGGTGGTAAATTCAAACGCTCCGATGGATTCACCCGCAGGCAGGCGCAGGCTTTCGCACGCGACCGATATGCGCTCGGCAAGACGGGTCAGATCGTCGTCCTGTATCATCGCGCCGTCAACGCGGATGCGCTCATAAAACTGCACAATATACGGTGAGGTATACAGCCCGACGTGCAATCCCGCAGCCTGCAGCGCGGCGGCAATCATACAGGCGGTTGAGCCTTTACCGTTTGTGCCTGCAATGTGGACAAATTGCAGCCTATCCTGCGGATCGCCCAGCGCCGCGCACAACGCCCGGATGCGGTGCAGGCCGGCCTTGCCCGAAAAGCGCCCGAGCGAGTGGATATAATCAATCGCGGTTTTAGGAAGTTCGGTATCCATAATCGATCCTTTCCTCAAATGGTATTGCCTGTATTATAGCACATTTTTGCGAAAAGAAAAGGAGAAACCTCCGTTTCTCCTTTTCTTTATACGCGGCGCTGTGACGCTGGTCAGTGCTATGTCTTTTAGCAAAGCGTGTTTATCCCAGCGCGGCAATGGACTCCTCGAGCTTTGCAAGATGCTCGCGCAGCTTTTCAGCCTTTTCACGCTCGACGGCAACCACCTTTTCGGGCGCCTTGCCGACAAAGTTCGGGTTGTCCAGCTTTTTCATGACGAACGCGATGTCGTCCTCGACCTTGGCTTTCTCCTTTTCCAGGCGGGCGCGCTCAGCGGCAAAGTCGATCAAGTCGCCCATCGGCATATAGAGCTGCGCGTCACCCGTGACAACGCTTGCCATCTTGGCCGCATCCGCCGGCACCGCGTCGATGAGCTCGATGTCAGACGCATACGCCAGCTTAGGGAAAAAGCCTGCGCCCGCAGCGAAGGTATCTTTTTTCTCGGTCAGTACAAGTACCTTGGCCTTTTTGGAGGGTGGCACGTTCATTTCGCTACGGCGGTTGCGTATTGCACGGACTGCGTCCATCAGCGTCTCCATCTTTGCCTCCTCGGCGGCAAAGTGCAGTTTTTCATCATACTGCGGCCATGCCGACACCATAACCGACGCGCCTTGGTGCGGCAGCGCCTGCCAGATGGTCTCGGTAATGAACGGCATGAACGGATGCAACAGCTGCATCGCACCCGAGAGTACATAGCACAGCACCTGCTGCACCTTGCGATCGCCGCTCTGCAGGCGGGTCTTGGCAATCTCGATATACCAGTCGCAAAAGCTATCCCAGATAAAGTCGTTGAGCTTTGCGGCGGCTAGACCAAGCTCATACTGGTCGATGTTCCGGGTGACCTCGGCGATCAGCGTGTTATATTTGGAGATGATCCACTTGTCCTCGATCGTGAGATCGGCGGGCAGTTCTGCCGGCTTGTCGCGGTCGATCGTCAGGTTCATCTGAATAAAACGCGACGCATTCCAGATCTTGTTACAGAAGTTGCGGCTTGCCTCGACGCGCTCGGTCGAAAAGCGCATATCGTTGCCGGGGCTGTTGCCGGTGGCAAGTGTAAAGCGCAGCGCGTCCGCGCCGTACTGGTCGATGATTTCGAGCGGATCAATGCCGTTGCCGAGCGACTTTGACATCTTGCGGCCCTGCGCGTCGCGCACCAGGCCGTGGATATAGACGGTTTCAAACGGGGTCTGACCCATGTGCTCAACGCCCGAAAAAATCATGCGGGCAACCCAGAAGAAGATGATGTCATATCCCGTGACGAGTGTTGAGGTCGGGTAAAAATAGTCAAGCTCGGGTGTTTTGTCCGGCCATCCGAGCGTCGAGAACGGCCACAGCGCGCTTGAAAACCAGGTGTCGAGCACATCCTCTTCCTGCCGCACGTTGTGCGATGCGCACTTCGGACAGATATGCACGTCCTCTTTGGACACGGTCATCTCACCGCAATCGTCGCAGTAAAAGGCCGGGATGCGGTGGCCCCACCACAGCTGGCGAGAGATGCACCAATCGTGCACGTTTTCCATCCAGCGTAAATAGGTCTTGGCAAAGCGGTCGGGCACAAATTTGGTCTTGCCCTCGATAACAACGTCCATCGCGGGCTTTGCAAGCGGCGCCATCTTGACAAACCACTGCGCCGAGGTCATAGGCTCAACCGTCGTGCCGCAGCGGTAGCAGGTGCCGACGTTGTGCTCGTGCTCCTCGGCTTTGACCAGATAACCGCCCTCCTCAAGGTCATGGATAACCGCTTTGCGGCACTCGTAACGATCCATTCCCTGATACTTGCCACCGTTTTCGTTGACGGTCGCATCCTCGTTAAACACAAGGATCTGTTCGAGATCGTGACGCTGACCCATCTCAAAGTCATTCGGGTCATGGCAAGGCGTGACTTTGACACAGCCCGTGCCGAACGCCATATCGACATAATCATCGCCAAAGATCGGGATCTCTCGGTTTACGATAGGCAGAATGCAGGTCTTGCCGATCAGATGCTTGTAGCGCTCGTCATTTGGGTTGACGGCCACGCCTGTATCGCCCATAAAGGTCTCTGGGCGGGTGGTCGCGACGATAAGGTCGCCCGAGCCGTCTGAAAGTGGATAGCGGATATGCCACAGCTTGCCCGGCTGGGTCTCGTACTCGACCTCGGCATCCGAGAGCGCGGTTGTGCAGTGCGGGCACCAGTTGATAATGCGGTGACCTTTATAGATAAGACCCTTATGATACAGGTTGACGAACACTTCGCGCACCGCCTTGGAGCAGCCCTCGTCCATCGTAAAGCGCTCGCGCGACCAATCGCAGGACGAGCCGAGCTTTTTCAGCTGGCTGATGATGCGGTCGCCGTATTTATTCTTCCAATCCCACACACGCGCGAGAAACTTTTCGCGGCCGAGATCATAGCGTGTCAGCCCCTCCTCTTTGCGGAGGTTTTCCTCCACCTTGATCTGGGTTGCAATGCCTGCGTGGTCGGTGCCCGGCATCCAGAGTGTTTCAAACCCCTGCATGCGTTTGGTGCGGATCAGAATGTCCTGCAGCGTCTCGTCAAACGCATGGCCCATGTGCAGCTGACCGGTAACGTTCGGAGGCGGAATGACAATGGTATAGGGCTTTTTATCCGGGTTGACCTCGGCATGAAAAAAGCCGGAGGTATTCCAGAAGTCATACAACTTGTCCTCGACCGCTTTCGGGTCATAGGTCTTTGGCAATTCGCTCATAGATCTATCTCCTTTATGATAATATAACCGCTTTATAGCGAAAAGTACGCAAATATAAGCCTATATGAACGAAAATAGGCTTTAACAAAAAAGCACGCTCTGTCCCTACATAGGACGAAGCGTGCTCCGTGGTACCACCTAATTTCGCGGCGAATGCCGCGCACTCATTGGCCCGTAACGCGGGCGACGGGATAGCTTACCATATCTTCAGCCATCCTGCTCCAAAGCGACTTTTTCCCCTCCGCCGCAGGGCTTGCACCAAACCGCCCGTTCTCTAAAGCGCGCAAAGCAGGGATACTCCTCTTTTTCATCGCATTTTGCTTATTAACTTAATTAGTATAGCGATATTATGTGAATTTGTCAAGGCGTTACGCTTCTGTCGTGTTAGTTTCACCGTATTCCGCTTTCATGCCGCCTATGTCTATCTGGTCAGTGCAGTGGACGATGTCATCCGCTATCTGAATCTGATGGGCGGAGCCGACGACCGCTGCGCGGCACTTGTCTCGCTGCGGTAGGCGCTATGAGTTAGCGCTGCAAGTTTTGTTGCTGGCGTCTGACTGGCTGTTTCGGTATACAAACGCATTATCGATATAATGTGAGCGCCAAAAAACCGTTGTTTAAGCACATTCTATATAAATACCCCTTGCAATTTGCGCCGGGATGTGTTTTAATTATTCTATTATGATATAAAGACACCTGCAATGAACAGGGAAAGTAACGCCATTTTCCTCTTTATCAGAGAAGGCGGCCGTTTGGCTGGGAGCCGCCCAAGGAGGTCTGACGTGAAGTTCCCCTGCGAGCACCCGCGCTCAACGGCTTTTCTAGTAGGCGCAGGCGAGTAACGCCCCGTTACCGGCGTCCAATGAGCGCCCGGCATGCCCGGGAATCAGGGTGGTACCACGGAAGATATTTTGCGTCTTTCGTCCCTATTGACGGGACGGAAGGCGTTTTTGTATATACGGGTATCCAAAGCGATCGCATACGCGCTGGTGCGCGGAAACTTTCGTTACTACTATAAAATCACATTCTAAAGGAGAATGAGAATATGAAAGAAAAGCTGCAAGGCATTTTGCAAGCCGCCAAAGAGCAGCTTGCCGCTGCCGTGGATGCGCGCGCTCTCGATGAGGCGCGCGTCAAGTTCCTTGGCAAAAAGGGCGAGCTGACCGCGCTTTTAAAGGGCATGAAGGATGTCGCGCCTGAGGATCGTCCAGCGGTCGGCCAGATGGTAAACGACGTGCGTGCTGAGATCGAGTCCATCATCGACGCGCGCCGGCAGACCATGGCTGAGGCTGCGCTCGCACAAAAGCTCGAGGCGGAAACCATTGACGTCACCCTGCCGGGCGAGGAGGTCATCATTGGTAAGGAGCATCCGCTGAACATCGTGCTCGACGAGCTGAAGGAAATCTTCATCGGCCTTGGTTTCTCGATTGCCGAAGGGCCGGAAGTCGAGCTTGACCACTATAACTTTGAGGCGCTCAACATCCCGAAAGACCATCCCGCGCGCGATACGCAGGACACGTTCTATATTTCGGACAACGTTGTGCTGCGCACCCAGACCTCGGGCATGCAAGTGCGTGTGATGGAAAAGAAAAAACCGCCGATCCGCATCATCGCTCCCGGCCGTGTTTACCGCTCGGACGCGGTCGACGCCACCCACTCCCCGCTGTTCCATCAGATTGAAGGGCTGGTCGTTGACAAGGGCATCCGCATGTCCGACCTGAAGGGCATTCTTGAGCTGTTTGCCAAAAAACTGTATGGAGAGGACACAGTCGTCCGCTTCCGACCGCACCACTTCCCGTTTACCGAACCCTCGGCGGAAATGGACATCCAGTGCTACCGTTGCCACGGCGCGGGCTGCCCGCTATGCAAGGGCGAAGGCTGGATCGAGATCCTCGGCTGCGGCATGGTGCATCCCAAGGTGCTCGAGGTCAGCGGTATCGACCCCGAGGTGTATTCGGGCTATGCATTCGGCATCGGCCTTGAACGCACGGTCATGGGCCGGTATAAGATTGACGACATCCGTCTGTTTTATGAAAATGACGTAAGATTCTTGCACCAGTTTTAAGTGCTGACGCGCTTATAGGGCGAATCCAATTCCCCCATACAAAAATTAAATTTCTATGAAACCTAATTTTGATACCCCCTGGACGCCGCCCAAGGCGGCTGGGTCAGGATTGTAAAAACGCAGGTACACGCCCCGCGTTTTTACAGCAATTGCGCAGTAATTCCCATTTAAATGCGCGCCTCACGGCGCGGCTGCGCTGCATGTGCGGTATCCTTACTTTTACGATAAAGGAGCGCGAATCCCCTATGAAACTGCCATTTTCCTGGCTTTCAGACTACACCGATATTTCCGGCGTCACACCCAAAGAGTATGACGCAAAGCTCACTATGTCCGGCTCTAAGGTCGAGGAAGTCTACTACCTCGGCGCTGAGATCGAAAACGTCGTGACCGGCAAAGTACTGTCCGTCGTCGATCACCCGGACTCCGACCATCTGAAAATCTGCCAGCTCGACGTCGGCCAGGGCGAGCCGATCCAGATCGTCACCGGCGCGCCCAATGTAACGCCGGACACAGTCGGCGAGGTCTGCCCGGTCGCGCTGCACAAGTCCACGCTGCCCGGCGGAATCAAGATCACCCGCGGCAAGCTGCGCGGCGAGGTATCGAACGGCATGATGTGCTCGTTTCAGGAGCTTGGCCTGACGCACGGCTGCGTGCCCTATGCGTGCGAGAACGGCATCCTATTCCTGCCTGCGGGCACGCCGGTGGGCGAGGATGTCAAAAAAGTGCTCGGCCTGGACGACTACGTCGCGGATTTTGAGATCACCTCCAACCGGCCGGACTGCTTAAGCGTCATCGGCCTGGCGCGCGAGACTGCCGCAACTTTTGACCGTCCGTTCCATGTCACCGCTCCATCCGTCAAGGGCGCGGGTGACGACATCGGAAAATATATGTCAGTCGAAGTGCGCGACCCCAACCTGTGCCCGCGCTACACCGCGCGCCTGGTCAAAAACATCAAGATCGAGCCATCGCCCGCCTGGATGCGTGAACGTCTGCATGCCTCCGGCGTCCGTCCGATTAATAACATTGTCGACATCACCAACTATGTCATGCTCGAGTACGGCCAGCCCATGCATGCGTTTGACTATTCCTGCTTGTCCGACGGTAAGATTATCGTGCGCCGGGCGCGCAACGGCGAGGCCATCCAGACGCTTGACGGCCAGGACCACGATCTAACCGACCAGATGCTCGCCATCTGCGACAATGATAAGCCGGTCGCGGTTGCGGGTGTTATGGGCGGCGCAAACTCTGAGATCGAGGACGACACCCGGACCGTCGTCTTTGAGTCGGCCTGCTTCCATGGCGCGACCGTCCGTGTGACTGCCAAAATACTCGGCATGCGCACCGAGGCGTCCGGCCGCTTTGAAAAGGGTCTCGATCCACGCATGACGCTCGACGCGGTCAACCGCGCCTGCGAGCTGGTCGAGCTGCTGGGTGCGGGCGAAGTGGTCGATGGCATCATTGATGTGGACAATACGGACCCGACCCCTAAGCGCCTGCCCTTCGAGCCAGATAGGATGAACAATCTGCTCGGTCTTTCGCTTCCGGCTGCGGAGCAGCAGGGCTATCTTGAGAAGCTGGGCTTTACAGTTGAGAACGGCGAGGTCATCGTGCCAAGCTTCCGTACGGACATCGCGCGCATGTGCGATTTGGCCGAGGAGGTCGCGCGCATGTACGGCTATGACAAGATCCCGACCACGCTTTACGCGGGCGAGATGGTGCAGGGCGAATACAGCCCGCGTCAGATGGCCGAGCGCGCTGCCTCACTCGTCTGCCGCGAGGCGGGCTTTGACGAGGCCATGACCCACTCGTTCATTTCACCCAAGTTCTATGACTTGATCGGTTGGGCTGCTGACGATCCGCGCCGTATCTCGACTACCATCCGAAACCCCTTGGGCGAAGATTTCAGCATCATGCGCACAACCGTGCTGCCCTCTATGCTGCAATCACTCGCACACAATCATGCGCACCGCAATCCGGCAGCGTCGCTCTATGAGATGGGCACGGTCTACCTCCCCGCCGTCAAGGACGGCAAGGCTGACGCCGATGTGCTCCCGCACGAGAAAAAGGTGCTGACGCTCGGCTCATATGGCCGCTTGTCTTTCTTCCAGTTTAAAGGGGTTATCGAGGCGATTTGCCGCGAGCTTAATGTCAAGGACGTGCAGTTTGTGCCCGAAAAGGCAAACCCCTCCTATCATCCGGGCCGCTGCGCAAGCGTGCTAATCGGCGGCACGCCGGCTGGCGTATTTGGCACAGTGCACCCAGCGGTCGCCGAGCGCTGCGGCCTGTCCGGCGAAGTGCTCGCGGCCGAGCTGGCACTCGACGCGCTGTTTGCAGCCATCAACCCTGAAAAATTGTATCACCCGCTGCCCAAGTTCCCTGCTTCGACGCGCGACATCGCAGTGCTTGTCGACGACGATGTTCCCGCAGCCGCAATGCAGGCTGCAATCGAGCAGGCAGCCGGCGCGATCCTTGAGTCAGCGCGCTTGTTTGACGTATATAAAGGTCAGGGCATTCCGGCGGGCAAGAAGTCGGTCGCGTACTCGCTGTCCATGCGTGCGCCCGACCGCACGCTGACCGACGAGGAATGCGACAAGGCGATGAAAGGCGCGCTCGCAGCGCTCGAAAAGGGCTTCGGTGCCGTGCTGCGCAGCTAAAAGACAGCCTATCCGGCGCAGTGCCGCCTATCGCCTCCGGATTTGCGGCTTATAAAAAACGGAGAGCGACCGATTGTGGTCGCTCTCCGTTTTTTAATCCTCGTCCTCGTCCAGCACAATGCGCCAGAGCAGATACAGCCAGCTTGCCGCAAACAACATGAACAACACCCCGCGGAATCTCCGAAACAGCTTGGAAAAGCAGCTTCCCAGCCACAAGCCGAGTGAGAGCAGGCATGCCTCAAATACAGCAAAGTCAAACAGTGAAAAGCTGCGCGCCTTCGATACAGCGTAATCCGTCCACCGGCTGGCGTGGCTGCGCGCGTCGTTTGCGTAGCCCAGCACTTGTTCCGCGCGTGCGCGCAGGGCGTCACGGTCAATGTTTTCCAAATAGTTTTTCATAGCTTGCTCTCTCCTTTTATTTTGGTTCTTTTCGGGGATGGACAAATGCCTTTGCACCCTTTACCTGCTTTGCAATGCTGCACGGCACGGTACCCATGGACGAGATACGTCCCAGCCGCATACCGATCTTTTCCGCCAGTGCATCCGCATCCGCACTACATGTTGTGCGCAAAGCGGCCTGCAAGATCATGCCGGCCGCGTGTGCATCCGACCCCGCCTCGTGATGGTCGAGCGCGATGCCAAGCGCATCAGCTACCGTGTCCAGCTTGTGGTTGGGCAGATCAGGCCACACGCGCTGCGCTACCTTTACCGTGCAAACATACCGGCACGCGGGAATGCGCAGATGATAGTGCGCAAGGCAGGCGTTCAGCACGCCTATATCGAACATCGCATTGTGGCAGACGAGCACGCTGCCCTCGGCCTCAGCCGCCAACATGCGCCATACAGCGTCAAACGGCGGCGCGTCCACTACCATCTGTTCCGTGATGTGGTTGACGCGCACATTGCCCCAGTGGAACTTACGCGCACTCTCAGGCGGCCGGATCAGTGACACCCGCTCATAGACCAGCGCACCATCCTCAAAAATGCTTGCGCCGAGCGCGCAGGCACTGAGCGGTGAAGCGTTTCCAGTCTCAAAATCGAGTGCGAGATACCTCATTGCAGCGCCTCCCTCCGCCCCGCTTCGGCGCGCTCTTTGGCGGCCAGCATCAAACGGTAAAACGGCGCAATGCGCTGCATATTCTCGATCATCGGCCGGACGAACGAACCGTCCAGAATAGGGGCAAAATCATCGCATGCGCGAAAATCTACGCCGATCTCCTTGCGCTCAAGCCAGTCGCGGTAGGCAGGGTCGGCGTTCGGAAATTTGGCGCGCCTATACATTTCACCTGCTATGCGCATCTGCCGACAGCCTTGCACCGCCTCAAATGCATCAAGAAACAACTTGTCCTTACGAAGAACCATCTCGCGCAGGGCCTCCATCTCACCCCTGCCCCACGCACCCCAGCAGCCGTAGGCCCAGTATTCAGGGTGGACTTCAAAATAATAACAGGGAACAGACTCCCGCTCGCGCCGTGGTCGGCGAAAAAACAGCCACAGGTTGGCGCGGTAGAGCGTTTTGTCCTTGGTATATCTGGTATCGCGCCGCACGCGCGATACCATGCGCGAGGGCGTGACGACAAACTGCGGGTCTATCTCGAGCATCACGGGGGTCATCTCGTCGATCAGCTCGTAAAACGGCTGTATAGCCAGCCGCTTGATCTCGTCCTTATGGGCCTCGTAAAATTCCTTGCTGTTTTGCAGGCGGTTGAGCTGCAGCAGGTCGATGCCCGCGGCGTGAAAGCCTGTGAATGCCATGGGAAAGGGCACCACCTTTCTTTTTAACATTGTACCGCTTTTTTTCGGTTTGCGCAACAGGATTTTGCTGTTTCACTGCACGATAAAGCCAAAATATTGTGTTCCGTTTCCCGCTGTGATATAATAACAGCAACCATTCCAATATTGGTATTTTATCGACGAGGAGGTCGTTATTATGGAAAATCCGGAAAAGCTGCTCGATTTGCTCTGCCAGGATGCACGTCTGTCCACCGCGCAGCTTGCTAATATGACCGGCGCCACCGAGGAGGAAGTCAGCCAGGCGCTGCGCGTCTTTGAGAAAGACGGCACAATCCTCGGCTACAAGACCGTGATTGATTGGGATAAGACCGCGCGTGAAAGCGTCACCGCGCTGATCGAGGTCAAAATCACCCCGCAAAAAGGCATGGGCTTTGACGAGATCGCCCGTCAGATCTACTCCCACCCACAAGTGGAGAGCGTTTATCTGATGTCGGGCGGCTTTGACCTGACCGTCATTATCAAGGACCGCTCGATAAGAGAGGTTGCTCGCTTTGTCTCCGAGCAGCTCGCACCGATGGAGAACGTGCTTTCCACAGGCACGCATTTCATCCTGAAAAAATACAAGGATTACGGCGTCGAGTTCGATCCCTCTGAACACGACAAAAGAGAGGTTACGATGGCATGGTAGACTACGAACAGCTACTCTCCGACCGGGTAAAGCAGGTCAAACCCTCGGGTATCCGCAAGTTTTTCGATGTGGTTGCCACCATGCCCGAGGCGATCTCGCTCGGCGTTGGCGAGCCGGACTTTGAAACCCCATGGCAGATCCGCCGCGCAGGCATCCAGTCACTTGAAAAAGGGCAGACATTCTACACTTCTAACTGGGGCCTTGCCGAGCTGCGCCGGCAGATCGCCGCGCTCACCCGGCGCAAATACCAGCTGTGCTATGATGCGGACGACGAAATCCTGGTCACGGTCGGCGGGTCGGAGGCGATCGACAACGCCATCCGCGCACTCGTCAACCCCGGCGAAGAAGTGCTCATTCCCGAGCCAAGTTTTGTCTGCTACACCCCGCTGGCTCAGATGACGGGCGGCGTGCCCGTACCTCTGCCCACTCGGGTGGAGGACGAGTTTAAACTCACGCCCGAGGCGCTGCGCAAGGCAATCACACCGCGCACCAAGCTGCTCATTTTGCCCTATCCCAACAATCCCACCGGCGCAATCATGACGCGCAGCGAACTTGAAGCTATTGCGGCTATCATCCGAGAGACCAACATTGTTGTGCTGTCGGACGAGATCTATTGCAGCCTGACTTATGGCGGCGAGCGTCACGTCTGCTTTGCCGAGCTGCCTGGCATGCGTGAGCGCACGATCGTGGTGGACGGTTTTTCCAAGTCCTACGCGATGACCGGCTGGCGCCTGGGCTGGGCGATGGCGCCCAGGGAGATCATGCGCGCGATCTGCAAATTGCATCAGTTTGGCATCATGTCCGCGCCTACCACGGCGCAGTTTGCGGGCATTGAGGCCATTCGCACAGGTGAGGACGACATCGAGCGCATGAGATCGCAGTATGACATCCGCCGCCGCTACCTGCTCGGCGAGCTGCGCGCGATGGGCCTTTCGTGTTTTGAGCCGCAAGGCGCGTTCTACATGTTCCCGTCGATCGCCTCAACCGGGCTGTCATCCGAAGAATTCTGCGAACGTCTGCTGCGAGAGCAGCAGGTTGCGGTCGTGCCCGGTAACGCCTTTGGCCAGAGCGGCGAAGGGCATGTACGCATCTCCTATTCCTATTCGATGAATCATCTGCGCGAGGCCTGCCTGCGCATGCGAAACTTTCTTCAGTCGCTGTAACGACAAAAAAAGGCTGCTCTCTTAAAGCAGCCTTTTCTATTGCCAATAAAGCGCTGTCTCGCGCGGCAAGCCATAATAAAGCTTATAATATACATCGTAGTAATCGTTATGATAGGGCATTACCCAGGCATAAAGATCGTCGGCAAAGCGGCGGAGCGTCAGTGCATCCGCGCCGTCATATGCCGCAATCGCCGCACGGTTGTCCGCGTCCACTGCGGCGTTCGCCTGATAGCCGTCATGCTGGTCTTTGAGCGTGGTCCACGCACAAAACAGCAATGGAATACAACACACCGCTGCACAAACCATGCGCGTAGAGCGATGGCGGCGCAGCAGCCAGAGCACGACCGCAATAGCCGCCACAGCAGCTACCCATGCCTGTCCGCCATACCAGCCAAGCACCCCGCCCGCCCCGAGCAAGTAGAAAAACGGCGCGGCATGTAGCAAGTGCGCTGTAAACAGCAGCAGCATGCCCGCACAGCACAGCATGGTGCGCGGCCCCACCGTTGGCGAGACCAGCATCATCACCTGTGAACCCACGCCCAGAATGAGGGCAAACAGCGGTATCCGGTCGTGATCCATTGCGGCGCGGATGGCGGCATACAGCGCACAAGCTAGATAGCCGCCCAGCACAGCCAGCGCATATGCCGCCACATAGCGCGGCACCGCGGGGCTGCTGCTGACAATTTCGGGCACATTATCCGGCAGCCAGTACCATGCGGCGAACACCGACGCCGACAGTACGGCAAACACGCCGTCCAGCATACTTCTGCGGCGCACCGCGCGCACCGCAAGCCACAGCGGTATGACCGTCAGCGCCAGCAGATGGATGGGAAACAGCGTTTCGCCAAATAGAAAGCTGTGCCGCAGTGCAAGCAAGTTGTATTTGACCAGTGCCAGCGTACCGCCCTCGACCGGCGACACCGTCATCGCCGCGCGATAGGACACGGCCGGAGCGAGCAGAATACTTGCCGTACCCGCCGCGCTCAAAAACAGCGGCCACAGCGCGCGTTTGTCAAACGCCTTTTTGCAAATGAGGCAGCTCTCCCCTATAGAAAGCAAGGTCAGCCCAAACGCCATCATGCTTATCTGCTCGACCGTCAGCCCAGCCAGCAGCGCGAACACGCTTGTCAGCCCCCATCCGCGCCGGCCAGAGAGCGTGCCGCGCAGCAGCACCCAGTACGCGAGCAGCAGAGCGAGCGGCAGCACATAGTTCATCGCACCGGTGAACCAGTATACGCTCTGCCGGGTGAGCACAGCCGGCAACAGAAAGAGGCCGCAGGCGCAAAGCGTTGCCGCCGCAAGCGTCTGCCGACGGCTGCCGGCGGCAAGGCGCGTCAGGTTAAGCGCTATCGTACCAAGCAGCAGCGCGATTATTACACGAAGCGCAGCGACCCGCGCATCCGAGGACAGCAAAAGCGCATCCAACACATGCACCAGATTGCGGCCGTTTGCAGTATAATAGTGCTGCACCATGGCCTCGAGCAGTCCGCCAGGACTGAGCCTGCCCCAACGCCCGTAAAACAGATCATCCCCCATGGGTACCACATAGTGCAGTACCGCGTAGCAGCCCACTGCCGTCAGCAGAAAAACGCCAAGATATATCAGCCGCCTATCTCTCTCCTGCTTTTCTTGACCTATCTTGCACTCCATAACATTTAAAACACGCAGTACTGCTGCATATAAGCGTCCATCAGCGGCAGCAGATGCGCAAATTCAGCTTTGTCGGCCAGGTAGGCACGTATGTCCTGCACGGTGACAAGCGCATGCACCCGGATGCCGAACGTCTCGCCGACCTCCATGACCGCCGTCTTGCCTGGCACAGTGCCGACCTCACAACGGTTAACCGAGATAAACATATCGGTCACCTTAACGTTTGCGCAGCCTAGGAGCACGGGCATGGTCTCCCGGATAGCCGTGCCTGCGGTAATAACGTCCTCAATAATGATGATGCGGTCGCCGTCAACCGGCTTGTAGCCGACAATACTGCCGCCCTCGCCGTGATCCTTGATCTCTTTGCGGTTGAAAAAGAAGGGCTTGTCAATGCCGTAGTTGCGTGCAAGCGCGCCGGCAACCGAAGTCGCCAGCGGAATGCCCTTGTAAGCCGGGCCGAACATCGCCTCGAAGTTGTCGTCCACGGTCTCCTTGACCATCGCTGCATAAAACTCACCCAATCGGGAATTTTGCAGACCGGTCTTGTAGTTGCCAGTATTGACAAAATATGGCGTCTTGCGACCCGATTTGGTTATAAAATCGCCAAAGCGCAGCACGTCGGCGTGCATCATAAATTCAATAAATTCCTTTTTGGAGGCTGTCAGCATATCCGTTCCACCTTTTTCACTTATTTTTACCAGTATACCAGATTATCATCTACCGAACAAGTTCTTTGCACGCATTACCGGCGTGTGCCGCAGCTCGGCTCGAAAAAAAGACCCGGCACACTGTCCGGGTCTTTTATTACCTGAGCACCGCGCCCTGGTCTGCCGAGGTGACAAGCCGCGAATAGCGGTACAGCCAGCCCGATTTTACCTTGGGCTCGTGCGGCACAAACTTTGCGCGACGCGCCTCCATCTCCTCGTCCGTAATTTTGACGTTGACGCAGCTATTGGGGATGTCGATCGAGATGATGTCGCCCTCCTCAATCAGCGCGATCTCGCCGCCTGCCGCAGCCTCGGGCGACACATGGCCGATCGACGCGCCACGGGAAGCGCCCGAGAAACGACCGTCCGTGATGAGCGCGCAGTCCTTATCAAGCTGCATGCCCGCAAGCGCCGAGGTCGGGTTGAGCATCTCGCGCATGCCAGGACCGCCCTTCGGGCCTTCATAGCGGATAATGACCACATCGCCCTTGTGAATATCCCCCGCGTAGATCGCCTGGATCGCCTCATCTTCCGAGTCAAACACGCGCGCCGGACCCTCATGCACCATCATTTCGGGCGCGACCGCCGAGCGCTTGACGACGCAGCCGTTTTTCGCAATATTCCCCCACAGAACCGCGATACCACCGGTCTCAGAATAGGGGGTTTCCAGCGGACGCACGACCTCGGTATTTTTATTTATCACGCCCTCAAGATTTTCGCCGACCGTCTTGCCGGTCACGGTGGGCAGAGATAGATCGAGCAGGCCGCGCTTAGTCAGCTCTTTCATAATGGCCGGCACGCCGCCGGCGAGGTCAAGCTCCTCAATATGATGCGGGCCGGCGGGCGCCAGATGGCAGATGTTCGGTACCTTGGCGGACAGCTCGTTGAGCGTCGTCAAATCGAGCGGTACGCCCGCCTCGTTTGCCAGTGCAAGCAAGTGCAGCACCGAGTTGGTCGAGCAGCCAATCGCCATCTCGCAGGTCAGCGCGTTGCGGAAAGCTGCCGGCGTCAGGATGTCGCGCGGTTTAAGATCGCGTGCGACCAACTCCATGATCTGCATGCCCGCGTGCTTGGCCAAGTGGATGCGCGCCGCGTGTACGGCCGGGATGGTACCGTTGCCGGGCAGCGCCATGCCAATCGCTTCGGACAGGCAGTTCATCGAGTTTGCGGTATACATACCTGAGCATGATCCACAGCCCGGGCACGAGCCGCACTCGCACTCAAGCAGTTTTTGGTCGTCAATCAGGCCAGCCTTGTATGCGCCGACCGTCTCAAAAGTTTTGGAAAGCGAAATCTCCTCGCCGTCATAGCGTCCGGCCAGCATCGGGCCGCCTGAGATGACGATGGCCGGGATATTGATCCGTGCCGCCGCCATCAGCATGCCAGGCACGATCTTGTCGCAGTTCGGGATGAGCACGAGACCATCAAACTGGTGTGCCTGCGCCAGCGTCTCAACACTGTCCGCGATCAGCTCACGGCTCGGCAGTGAGTACTTCATACCGATGTGCCCCATGGCAATGCCGTCGCACACGCCAATGGCCGGCACCATGACCGGCGTGCCGCCCGCCACGCGCACACCCGCCTTGGCGGCATCCGCGATCTTGTCCAGATTGATGTGACCGGGAATAATCTCGCTGTATGCGGAGACAACGCCGATGATCGGCTTTTTCATCTCCTCTTCGGTCAAACCGCAGGCACGCAGCAGCGAGCGATTGGGCATACGCTCGGCGCCCGCAGTGATGCTATCGCTTCTTTTAGGCATGGTAAATCCTCCTTTTTGCAAAACAGGCGGGCGGAAACCCCGCCCGCCTGTGCGCATTTAGCCTTTTACGCGCCTATGGCGCGCATTCAATAGAAAAACCCTTGACGTGCGCGTGGATTTTTATCCCTCCCCGAACTTAGTAGCCTTGGGCGGCGTCATTCGAGGAGCGACGAGCAATTCCCGCAGAAATCGCTTGTCGTATATAGGAGGCCTTTAAAGCCCCCCTACTAAGAAAGCGCCAGCTTCCTTTACTTTTTAAGCCAGCTCATCATGCTGCGCAGCTTCTTGCCGGTATCCTCAAGCTGGGTGTCCGCCTCGAGGGCGCGGGTCGCCAAGAACTTTGCGCGGCCGCCGGCCTTGTTCTCCTGAATCCACTCAGAGGCAAAGGTACCGTCCTGGATCTCGCGCAGGATCTTCTTCATCTCCTTACGAGTCTCCTCTGTGATAATGCGCTTGCCAGTGCGGTAATCGCCGTATTCGGCAGTATCCGAGATCGAGTAGCGCATCTTGGCAAAACCGCCTTCGTTGATCAGGTCGACGATCAGCTTCATCTCATGCACACACTCAAAATATGCGTTCTCCGGCGCGTAGCCCGCCTCAACCAGCGTCTCAAAACCGGCTTTCATCAGCTCGCACACACCGCCGCAGAGCACGGCTTGCTCGCCGAACAGATCGGTCTCGGTCTCGGTCTTGAAGGTGGACTCCAAAATGCCTGCACGGCCACCGCCGATGCCGCAGGCATAAGCCAGCGCCAAATCCATCGCCTTACCGGTTGCATTTTGATAAACACATACCAGATCCGGAACACCCTGCCCCTCGGTATAGGTACGGCGTACAATGTGGCCCGGCCCCTTAGGCGCGATCATGATGACGTCCACGTCCGCAGGCGGAACAATCTGCTTGTAATGGATGTTGAAGCCGTGCGCAAACGCAAGACAGTTGCCCGGCTTCAGGTGTGCTTCGATCGACTCCTTATAGATGTCCGCCTGCTTCTCATCCGGCACCAGCATCATAATGATGTCGCCCGCCTCAGCGGCTTCAGCCGGGGTCATGACGGTCAGTCCGGCCTCCTTGGCCTTCTCCTCATGGCGCGAGCCAGGGCGCAGGCCGACAACAACATTTACGCCCGAGTCGTGCAGATTTTCCGCATGCGCGTGGCCCTGGGAGCCAAAACCGATGATAGCAACCGTCTTGCCATCGAGCAGCGACAGATTACAGTCCGAATCATAGTACATCTTTACCATTTTGCATTCCTCCTGAGTATATTAAAAAATTCAGAAAACAGGTTTAGGATTGGCGCGGCTATTTTCGGATAGCGGTTACGCCGGAACGGCTCATTTCGATCACGCCAAAGTTTGAAATCACATCGAGAAACGCATCGATGCGGCTGGGCACGTCGGTCAGCTCGACGATCATCGCGTTCTCTCCGCTTTCGACGATATGCGCCTCGTAAAGGCCGCATGTCTGTCGGATCGCGTCGCGCGTCTCGCCGGTATCGGCGCGCAGCTTGACGAACACCAGCTCGCTGCAGCAGGAGTCGTCCTCCATAAGATGGTCGACCCGCATAACCTCCTCAAGCTTGCTCAGCTGCTTGATGATCTGCTCAAGGATAGGTTCGTCGCCCTGCACAATGATCGACATGCGCGATATTTTCGGGTCGTTCGTTGCCGAAACGGTTAGCGAATCAATATTATAGCCGCGCCGGCCGAACAGGCTGGACACGCGTGCGAGCACGCCCGCGTTGTTCTGCACGACCACGGAAAGGATGTATTTCTGCATCGTTTTCTCCTTTCTCAATCGGCCACAAGATCGTCAATCGTGCCGCCTGCCGGAATCATCGGCAGCACGCGCTCGTCCTTGTC
Organism: uncultured Agathobaculum sp.; assembly: GCF_944380985.1. Lineage (GTDB taxonomy): Bacteria > Bacillota > Clostridia > Oscillospirales > Butyricicoccaceae > Agathobaculum. Next base: position 133,777 of record NZ_CALWJJ010000001.1, read on the forward strand.
CACTACGCATTCAATCAGCACCGGGCCGCTGCGGTACGCAAGCGCCTTTTCAAGCGCCGCGCGCAGCTCAGCGATGTTGGATGCGCGGTAGCCGCGCCCGCCAAACGCCTCGGCAAGCTTGACATAATCGGTCTTGCGGTAAAGGTCGGTCTGAGAATAGCGTTTTTCATAGAACATGGTCTGCCACTGACGCACGTTACCCAGCACGTTGTTATTCATAATAATCGTGATGATCGGCAGGCCATAGGTCACCGATGTACACAATTCGTTTAAGTTCATGTGGAACGAGCCGTCGCCCGTAATATGGACGACCGTACTGTCTGGAAAGGCAATTTGCACGCCCATGGCCGCGCCATAACCAAAGCCCATTGTACCAAGGCCGCCCGAGGTCAGGAAATGCCGGGGCTTTACGCAGCGGTTATACTGCACCGACCACAGCTGATGCTGTCCGACATCGGTTGTGAGGAACATATCTTCTCCGCACATTTCATACACCGTGTGCAGCAGCTGGTGCGGATGGAGAACGCTTTCGTCATCCTTTGGCACATAGTCGAGCTTTTCGTGCCATTGGGCAATCTGTGCGCGCCACGCGCGATGCTCTGCCGGCTGCACATAGGGCAGCAGCTTTTGGAGAAAGCTCGCCGCATCGCTGATAACCGAGTATTCCACGCCGATATTCTTATTTACCTCGGCCGCGTCAATGTCAACATGGACCCGTTTGGCCCGCGGCGCAAAGCGGGATGGATTGGTCGCCACGCGGTCGGAAAAACGCGCGCCGATGCACAGCAGCAGATCGCTGCGCTCGACCGCCCAGTCGGCCGAAACCGTGCCATGCATGCCAACCAGACCTAGGCTGAGCGGCTCATTATCCGGGATACAGCCGACCGCCATTAAGGTGTGCGCAGATGGAATGTCCGCCTTGCGCATCAGTTCGAGCAGCGCCGGGCCTGCGTTTGCCGTGTTGACGCCACCGCCATAGTAAATCATCGGACGCTTAGCCTCGGCGATCATGTTGGCAACGGCTTTCAGCTGTTCCTCAGGTATTTCGTAGATGTCGTGCACCTCGACCTTTTCTCCCGGATGGTATTCACATTCCGCGCTTGTTACATCCTTGGGAATGTCCACCAGAACCGGCCCGGGCCGGCCCGTGGACGCAATGCGAAATGCGCTGCGGATGGTGTCCGCAAGCTCCTCCACATGGCGCACAACAAAGTTGTGCTTGGTAATCGGCATCGTGATGCCGGCAATATACACTTCCTGGAACGAGTCTCGCCCGATCAGATTGGTGCCGACGTTGCCCGTGATGGCAACCATCGGGATGGAATCCATGTATGCAGTCGCGATGCCGGTGACAAGGTTAGTCGCGCCCGGTCCGGACGTTGCCAGGCATACGCCGACCCGGCCGGTCGCGCGGGCATATCCATCCGCCGCGTGGGCGGCACCCTGCTCGTGGGCTGTTAAAATATGACGAATACGGTCGCTATTTTTGTAAAGCGCATCATAGATGTTGAGCACCGCACCGCCCGGATAGCCGAAGATCGTGTCAACGCCCTGTTCGACCAGTACCTCCACCAAAATCTCTGAGCCGTTCTTTACCATGCGGATCCGCCCCCTTTCTATCTTTCTTATGATAATGATTGTGTAAAAAAGAAAAAGCCCTTGCCTCTCCAAAGAGACAAAGACTATCACTCTGCGGTACCACTCTTTTTGCCGTATCTGCCCGGACGCAGCACGGCCACTCACCCGATCCTTTAACGCAGATCGCGCGGAACACCCTACACGAGGCCCTGTTGCATCCTTTTTCAGGCATTCGGCTCACGGAGGACTTTCGCTCTTTCCTTCCTCCGCCGCCTTTCACCAACCGACGGCTCTCTCACTGGATTCCAGACGCTACTTTTCCGATCATCGCCCTGTTGCGATATTAAAATGTAATTTATATTATAAAACTGCCGGCGGCGATTGTCAATAACTTTTCTTACATTGCTTTACGAAAAACTGATTCAGGAATAATCTGCCGTTTTTCTGCCATACTATGGGCAATCCTGTAACCAAAATGAGGTGAATCTAAACCATGGCCGTTCCTCTGCTGCGCACACTGCTGCTATATGCCGCCGTGATCGCTGCCGTACGCCTGATGGGCAAGCGGCAGATCGGCGAGCTTGACCCCTCCGAGCTGGTCGTAACCATACTGGTGTCCGATCTGGCTGCGGTTCCAATGCAGGATCTCGGCATACCGATGGCTTCTGGTCTGGTGCCGATTGCCACGCTGATCGTGCTCGAGATCCTTTTGAGCTTTTTCGCGCTCAAAAGCCGGCCGTTCCGGCGGCTGATCAACGGACAGCCCGCAATCATCATCCGTTCGGGCCAGCTCGATATTGCCAAGCTGCGTCAGATGCGCCTGACGACCGACGAGGTGATCGAGACGCTACGTAAGCAAAATGTTGCTTCGATCGCAGATGTCAAATACGGCGTAATCGAGCCGGACGGCACGCTAACCGTTATTCCCTGCCAGGCCAAGCAGCCGGTCACGGCCGACATGCTCGGCCTGACGCCCGGAGACGCCGGCCTGCCGCTTGTCGTGGTATCAGACGGCAAGCTGGTCCGGCGCTCACTGCAACTGCTGCACCTTGATCCCCGAGATATTGAAAACCGGCTGAAAAACCAGAGCATCGCCCTGTCTGACGTGTTCCTGATGACGCTGGACGATTGCGGCAATACTTTCTTGCAAAAAAGGGAGAAATAACAGCATGCAGCGAATCATATTTTCACTCATTTTATGTGCGGCACTCGCCCTCGGCAGCGTATGGAGCGAGAATGCGGTCGATAGCGCCATCGGCGCGATCGTCACCGACATCGAGCGTGGACAGTTTGCGCAAGCGCACGCGCGGTGGGAAGACAGCCAGACGCTGCTCGGCTCACTGCTGCTGCACACCGAGGTCGATCAGGCCGACCGGCTATTCGACCGCGTGCTTACCGCCGCAGCCAATGGCCGCACGGACGACCTCCGTCTGGACTGCGCCGAGCTGCTCGCCCAACTGCACCACTTGCCCGAGCTGCAACGGCCCACTTTAAGAAACCTATTATAAAAACCGACAAAAAATATGTGCAAATTTTGGCGGTTTCCATGTAGCTTTCAGGGAAACATTATGTTAGTATTAAATAGCAAATAATAATAGATATTATTAGTGGATAAGCTTGAAAGGATGGGAACCTATGAATACCGCTGCATACAAAAAACTCGATTACAGTTTATCCCTGCTTTCAACCGCCGAGGGTGGCAAGAACTACGGCTGTATCATCAATTCGCTGCACCAAGTCACCTCCTCGCGCCCGCCGAAATTCACCCTATCACTCAGCAACGATTCCGCCACCTGCGCCGCGCTCAAGAAGAGCGGCGTGGCTGCGGCCACCCTGCTTGCCAGCACGGCTGAGGATAAGGTCGTCAACGAGTTTGGCTATAAATCCGGGCGTGCGATCGATAAATTTGCCTCCTTCTCGTTTTCAACTGACAGCCAGGGTTGCCCCTATCTGACCGACGGCATGGTTTCGCGCCTCAGCCTCAAGGTGAGCGAGACGGTTGCGGTCGGCTCGTATACCCTGTTCATCTGCGACCTTGTTGACGCCGAGGAACTGAGCGGCGGTGACTGCTTAACGGTAAAGGCGTTTGAAAAACGCGGCGAGGACGTGCCGCCAGCTGCGCCGGTTTACCACGAGCTTGCAGCAGACGCCGGCTGGAAATGCACGGTTTGCGGCTATGTCCGTCTAGCTGAGGACATCCCGGATGACTTCATCTGTCCGATCTGCCGCGCGCCGCGTAACAAATTTGTAAAACGCAGCGAAGCCTAATTCTTCTCTATGATGGAATAGCCGGACGCGTGCCCTGCAAATGGATGCGTCCGGCTTGCCTTTATGCTGCCGCTGTGCTATCATGGAGCACAGATCAGCATCGTTTTTGTAAGCGCCTATTCCTGCCGCAGTGCGCCGGCGCAAAACCATTACGCCTGCCGTAGTGCGGCAGGACTGCCAAAGGAGCGACAGAACCATGAAAAAAATACTGTTCGTCAACGGCTGTATCCGGGGAACGCAGTCGCGCACGCTGCGTCTGGCCCAGCGATTGATTCGCCAGATCCCGAACGCCAACATCGACGTTCTGGCGCTGCCCGCGCTACGCCTGACGCCCTATGATGCAAAGGATATTGCCGAACGCGATGCGCTCGCTAAAGTCGGAGCGTTCAGCCTGCCCTTTTTCGCGCTAGCCAACCAATTCAAAAACGCAGACGCAGTTGTGCTCGCTTGTCCGTTCTGGGATTTGAGCGTGCCCTCGATGGTGCGCAATTATCTTGAGCGCGTGTGCGTCACCGGACTGACCTTTCATTACAGCGAACAAGGCTACCCGGTAGGCGACTGCGGCATATCGCGGTTTGTATATGTCACCACGCGCGGCGGCCTGACAGATAACACCGACCCCGTGCTGACCGACCACGGCTCGGCCTATCTGCTGTCGATCTGCAAGCTGCTCTCGGGCGCTCGGTTCGACGTTCTTGCTGCCGAGGGACTGGATATCCAGGGCAACGACGCTGAGGCGCTGCTGCGGCAGGCCGAAACCGAGGCCGACTGCTTGGCGCAGACATTTTGGGATTGATGCCGCACATAGAAAAAACCGGCCCTCCGGCCTTGCCGCAGGGCCGGTTTTTTCATTTTCTGTTGAACTGCCGGTCAAAAGGCCGCTCGCTGTCAAGATAAATCCCACTATTTGTTTGCCACCCGGAACAGGCCTGCGGCTGCACGCCCGCAATATGCCGGCTGCGCTTCTCTGCCCGCCATCCGTACCATGTCGCATGAAGCACCATGATGGAGCCCAACGGCATGAATTCTTTCATCCTATTATCACTTCTGTAGTTTGCCGGTCAGAACGCCGCGCACTCCCACAGGCCTGCAATCTGGCTGGACAGACGCTCATAGCTCCATGCCTTTTCGCTGCGCAGCACGCTGTTCGGATCGCGCACCAGATAACCCTCTGCCGTGCGGCTGTGCAGCACGATAAAATGCCCCTCGGTCGTAAAATCGCCCGGCAGCATCGAGCAGATCACCGGATGCCCCGCATTCAGCGCGGCGTCAATCTGCGTCCTGTCCAGTGCGAGCTGACGGCAGGTGATGCCAAAGGCCGGTGCAGCCTCGCTGAAGATTGTCCAGCTTGTACCTTGTCCGGGCACATAGCAGCCGGCATTTGCTGCGTACTGCGCTACACGGTATGGGGTGATAGATGCGTCACCTGTCAGATAGCTTGCCGCCATAGCAAGGCACGCAGGCGCACAGCCACTCACTGCGATCGTGCTACTACCGTAAGGCTGATACCCCCAACGTCTGTCCCACTGCAGCAGCAGCGGCACAGCGTCAAGCGGCTCGGTTAAGTACTCAGCCGGTGCGGCTGTGTGTTGTGTGGGATAGCCCAACACAAAATCGAGCGTCTCACGGTTGCCTGCAAGCATATCCAGATAAGCTGCCGGATAGGCTGTCGGATCATCCAATATAGCCTGCGCGCGACTGTCTGCGCGGGCGAGTGCCGCGATCGCAGACGCAGTGCCCTGACGCACCCCGATGCCGCGCGCCGCCCAGTCAGCCTCTGTGCGCACGCCGTCCAGCAGCCGCAAACCGCCCCACACGGCTGCGGCAACCATTGCAAGCGCGAGCAGTGCGCGCAGCGGATGGCGGCGTTTTTTCATCCGCCTGCGACGGCGTGGCGCGCGGTTGTTTGCATGTCTTGACGCGGTTCTACCCGGCATAGCCGCTCCTGTCGCGCACGTTATTTTGTCCTCGGCGTCAGAATATTGCATCAACATATTCATTTCCTTTCCCGGCAAGCGCACGGTTGCCGCTCCGCATGTCTTAGTATAGCAGGGCTTTTCTTGAGATTGACGCAGCGAAATTCTTAAGATATTCGAAAGCCCTCGTCTATAAGAGGCAAAAATCCCCCAAAAAGTTGCGGCAGCCGCCGCAGCTTTTCGAGGGATTTTTGTTTGCTCCTGCTTGCCGCACGATCGTCCGCCCGGTCTTTTGGAAAGCAGCGCATTACTTCCTCACTTGGAAACAACACGGTAAAGCATAGGAAATTGTTCGTTTGTCTGCGATTTTGAGTCTTAACTATTGTGATCGGAAACGTGAAACTGCTTGAGGTTGCCAATCTTTTGCGCGCGTTTATCCATCTCCTCGCACACGTTTCGGAGCGTCACGCCGCACTCATTCATCATCACCAGCAGATGATAGAATACATCGTTTATTTCACCCACCAGCTCATTTATATCGCCATTTTTGGCCGCGATGATTGTCTCGGCGCACTCCTCGCCCACCTTTTTGAGTATTTTGTCCAGCCCCTTGTCAAACAGGTAGCAGGTGTACGAATTCTCCTGCGGCTCTGCCCTTCGCTGCGCGATGACCGCCTCCATCTGTTCAAAGGAATTCATCGGTGTTACCTCCTGTTTTCTTCTCATCCATCTGCCGGAGCGCCCATGCAGCGGCAAATGCCGTCGCCGCCGCAACCGCGGCCGCCCGGAGCGGACCCCAGCCTCGTTCTTTAGCGCACAAACCCGCGCCCAGCGCGGCAAGCCCCGCTAACACACCCTCGACCGCGCACCTCATTCCGGCTTCTCCCACAGCGTTGTATAGAAGCAGGTGCGGCTGCCTGTGTGGCAGACCGGACCCTTGGGCGTACCAATATAGATCAGCGTATCGTCATCACAATCGGACAATATCTTACGAACGAAAATAAAATTGCCCGAGGTCTCGCCCTTGTTCCACAGCTTTTGCCGCGAGCGCGAGAAAAACCATGCCGTGCCGGTATCCATGGTACGCCGCAGCGCCTCCTCGTCGGCATAGCCTAGCATGAGCACCTCGCCGTTTCGCTCATCCTGGCAGACGACCGGGATGAGCGGCGCCTTGACGAAAAACTTTGATAAATCCATTGTCATAACCTCACCGGGATATTTTTTTCATATAGGTGCGCTTTAACCTGTCCGACGGTCAGTTCGCCGTAGTGAAACAGACTCGCGGCAAGCGCCGCATCGCACCCGGTCTGCTCAAATACCTCGGAAAAATGGTTAAGAGAGCCGCAGCCGCCCGAGGCGATTACCGGAATGCCGACCGCGTCCACAACCGTGCGCGTCAGCTCGAGGTCAAAGCCCGACTTGGTGCCGTCCTTGTCCATGGAAGTCAGCAAAATCTCACCCGCGCCGCGCTCATAAACCTCTTTTGCCCACGCGGCCACGTCCATGCCGGTCGGCGTGCGGCCGCCCGCAATATAGACCTCAAACCCCGAGGGTGTTTTGCCCGTCCTGCGGCCATCAATCGCAACAACCACGCACTGGCTGCCATATTTTGCGGCTGCGGCGTCCACCAGCCCGGGATCTTTGACCGCCGCCGAGTTTACCGAAATTTTATCCGCGCCCGCGCGCAGAATGTCGCGAAAGTCGTCCACCGTTCGAATGCCGCCGCCTACTGTGACCGGCACGAACACCGCGCGGCAGGTGCGGCGCACCACATCCGCGATTGTGCCTCGCCCATCGCTCGTGGCGGTGATGTCAAGAAACACGATCTCATCCGCACCCGCCTGCGAGTAGTACTGCGCCAGCTCCACCGGATCGCCCGCGTCGCGTAGACCGACAAAGCCCACGCCCTTGACCACGCGCCCATCTTTTACATCAAGGCAGGGGATGATGCGTTTGGCTAACATGGATGGATCACTCCCCTTTCTTTCTGCCCGTCACTGCGCCGCTTCGCGGATTGCCAAGGCCAGATCGAGCGTACCGGTATACACTGCGCGGCCTGCGATCGCGCCCTCGATACCGAGTTTTTTGAGCCGGCGGATGTCCTTCAGTGTGGACACGCCACCTGACGCGATCACTTTACACGCAACCGATGCGCGCAGCGCGGCAAGCTGATCAAAATTCGGGCCGGCAAGCATGCCGTCCTTGTCAATATCAGTAAAAATGATATTCTTGACCCCATAGGATTCCATGCGCTCGGCAAACGAAATATAGTTTTCGCCACTGTCGCCCAGCCAGCCGTCTGTACGGACAGTCTTGGACTTGGCATCCACGCCGGTGACGATCGTTTCGCCGTACTTTTTGACCGCCTCTACCACAAACCCGGGATTGCGCACAGCCGCCGAGCCGATGATGACGCGCCACACGCCAAGACTGAGCGCGGCCTCAATATCCTCCATCGCGCGAATGCCGCCGCCCAGCTCGACCGTCGCGCCGGTCTCGCGAATGACCCGCTCGACCACGCCGTAATTGGCGCGCCCACCATCCTTGGCCGCGTCCAGGTCTACCATATGAATGAGTGTCGCGCCCGCATCCAAAAAGCGGCGCGCGGTCTCAACCGCATCCTCCGCTACCTTATGCATGGTGTTATAATCGCCTTTTTGCAGACGCACGCACTGTCCGCCTTTGAGATCAATCGCCGGGATAACCTTCACATCTCCACCTCCGTCAATTTTGCAAAATTTTTCAGCATAGTAAGACCCACTTCCCCGCTCTTTTCGGGGTGGAACTGACATCCAAACAGATTTCCGCGCGCAACCATTGCAGGCACGAGCGCGCCGTAATCGGTCACCGCGGCAAGATCGTCCTGCACTGCCGGCGCCGCCATAAAGCTATGCACAAAGTACACATAGTCTCCCTGCCGCACGCCCTCGGTCATGGCGTTTGGCCGTACAATGTCAAGCGCGTTCCAGCCAATCTGCGGCAGCTTGTGTACGGTCGGGATACGCATAATGCGGCCGGGTAGCAAGCCAAGCCCCTTACAGGGGCGCACCTCGTCTGACTCGTCAAACAGCATCTGCATGCCAAGGCAGATGCCGAGAAAAGGCTTGCTTTTTGCTGCCGCCAGCACCGCGTCGGTCAGCCCCGATGCATGCAGCGCATCCATCGCGTCCGGAAACGCGCCAACACCGGGCAGGATGACGCCTGCCGCACGCTCGATCGCCGCAGGTGAGTCGGCAATCTGGCTTTTATAGCGCAGGAAATCAAGCGAATTGCGCACGCTCATCAAGTTCCCTGCACCATAGTCTACGATTGCGATATAGCTCATGAAAACATCCTTTATCCAGGTTTTCAGGCCGCTGCGCGTATCACAGCACGCCCTTTGCGCTCAGCACGCCGCCGCCTGTCTGCGTGACCGCCTGTTTCAGCGCCCGCGCAAGCGCTTTAAACAGCGCTTCGGTGATATGGTGCGCGTTAACGCCATATTCGCACTTGAGGTGCAGTGTCAATCCGGCGTTATCAGCGAGCGCGCGCATAAATTCGACCGTTAAACAAGTATCATATCCGCCGCACATGGGCTGTGGCATAGGCGCGTCGAATACCAGATAGGGCCGGCCTGATATATCGAGCGCGCAAAAGCCGAGCGCCTCATCCATCGGCACGAACGCCTGCCCAAAGCGCGCGATGCCCGATCTGTCGCCCAGGCACTGCGCGAGCGCCTGCCCGAGCGCGATGCCGCAATCCTCAACCGTATGGTGGCCGTCCACCGCAAGATCGCCCTTGCAGAGGAGCGTCAGGCCAAAACCACTGTGCACAGCAAAGCTGTCCAGCATATGGTCGAAAAAGCCGATGCCGGTGTCGATCATCCGCTCACCACCCGCCAGATCGATGGCGAGCGTGATGTCGGTCTCTTTGGTCGTTCGTTTGATCTCTGCCTTTCGCATGTCACTTATCCTCCGCAAAACGCACCGCGATCGAGTTTGCGTGCGCGTCCAGATGCTCGCCCTGCGCGAGCGCTATGATGTCCTGTGCGCAACTTGCAAGCGCACCGCGCGTGTATTCGATAATGCTGGTCTTTTTGAGAAATGTATCGGTCGACAGGGGCGAAAAAAACCGCGCCGTACCCGAAGTTGGTAGAACATGACATGGCCCCGCCATATAGTCACCAAGCGGCTCGGGTGCATACTGCCCTAGGAAGATTGCGCCCGCGTTGTGCAGCAGAGGCAACCACGCGCGCGGGTTTTCAGTCGCAACCTCAAGATGCTCAGGCGCGACTAGATCGGCCACCCGGCATGCATCCTTAAGGTCGTCAAATACGATTGCGCAGCCGTAGTTTTGAACACTCTCGCAAATGATGTCAAAGCGCGGCAGCGCCTTCGCCTGCCGCTCCATCTCCGCGCCAACCGCCTGCGCCAGCTCCATTGAGTCGGTCAGCAACACGGCCGAGGCGAGCTTATCGTGCTCGGCCTGGCTCAAAAGGTCGGCCGCGACCCAGACCGGGTTTGCCGTTTGGTCGGCGATGACGAGCACCTCGGACGGGCCGGCAATCATATCGATGTCCACTGTGCCGAAGGCAAGCTTTTTTGCCGCCGCCACAAACGCATTGCCCGGGCCGACGATCTTATCCACCTGCGGTATCGGCCCCGCGCCATAGGTCAGTGCGGCGACTGCCTGCACGCCGCCAACTGCAATCACGGTATCCACACCTGCGATTTTGGCCGCCGCAAGCACTTCGCAGCTCATATTTTCGGTCGGCGGGGTGACCATAATGATCTCACCCACGCCCGCCACCCGCGCCGGGATAGCGTTCATCAGCACGCTCGACGGATAGGCCGCTGTACCGCCCGGCACATAGATGCCCACACGCGCGAGCCCGCGCACGGTCTGACCCAGTGTCTCGCCGTCCGCGCGCTTCCACTCCCAGGATTTTGCGAGCATCTGCTCGTGATAATCGCGGATGTTAGCCGCCGCCTTTTCAAGCGCCGCGATAAGCTTTGCATCGCATGCGGCATATGCCGCATCCAGTGCGGACGGCTCGAGCACATAGGGTGCACGGCCGTCAAACTGCGCCGCGTATTCACAGACCGCGTCAAACCCGCGGGCTTTGACGTCGTCCATGATCGCGCGGACAGTCTGCTCTATATCGCCGCGCACGCCCTCGGCGCGGGCTTTCATCTCGCGGAGGACCACCTGTTCGGCCTGCCCGTCCGCGCGCACGGTTTTGAGAAACATGGTTTTTAACACCTCACCTGTGTAACAAATGGGCAAATGAAAACTGAGAGCGGAAAATAACAACTCCACACTTCTTTTTCCATTTTCCATTACCAATTATATCATTTTTTGAGACCGTTTTCCAGTGCGGCAATGACCTTCTGAATGGCGGGTTTTTTCATCTTGGCACTTACCAGGTTGACGATCACGCGCGCCGAGATAGGCGCAACATCCTCCACTATCTCGAGGCCGTTCTCACGCAGCGTCGTGCCGGTCTCAACGATGTCGACGATTGCATCCGCCAGCGCGAGCAGTGGTGCGAGCTCGACCGACCCCTCGATCTTAATGGTCTCGACGTCCATGTTTTTTTGGTGGAAAAACGCCTTGGTGACCGCCGGGTATTTGGTCGCAATGACCGGCGTTTTATAGCCGCCGTACACGTCCTTCCCCTTTTGCGCTGCAAGCGCAAAGCGGCATTTGCCAAAGCCGAGATCGACCATCTCGTAAAAGCTGCCGCCCTTTTCCATGATCGTATCCTTGCCCACCACACCCATGTCGCATACGCCGTGCTCGACATAGGTGATAACGTCCGCCGCCTTGGCCAGCACGATCTCAATCCCAGAGTTGGGCAGCGCGAAAATCAGCTTACGCGTGCCGGCCCCAAGCTCGGATATATCATAGCCCGCGTCTTGCAAAAGCGCGAGCGTCTTTTGCTCCAGACGGCCTTTGGTTAGCGCGATGCGCACGGTATCGCGGCGGGTCGCGGCCGCCGGCCGACGTGCGTCACACAGGCTGTCGGCCACGCTTTCGATGTCGATGCCAAAGCCTCCTGCGGGCAAATCTCTGCCGAACTTGGCGCACAGCGCATTATACCGCCCGCCGGACAAAATAGCTGCGCCCGCGCCACCGATATAGCCACGGAACATCACGCCTGTATAGTAATCCATCTCGTGCACCAGACCGAGATCGATCATGATGCGGCTGCCACAGCCCGCCTCGTCGAGCGACTGATACAGACTCCGCAGATAGGACACTGCGCCCAGCACGCGCACGTTGCCAGTCAGCGACTCGACCTCATCCAGCACCTCGATGCCGCCGAATAGCTGCGGCATCGCGCCAAGCGCCTTTGCCGCCGGACAGTCGCCATAGCGCGCGAGCGCGTCGCCCAGCGCGGCGAAGGATTTGTTCTCAATCAAGCGGCGTATATCCTCGGCCGCACGATCGTCCGCCCCCAGCTCTTCCATCAGCGCCTTGTATATCTCTGCGTGACCAAGCTCGATACGGAAGCTGTCGGCACCGGTCGCGTTCAGCGCGCGAAACGCTGCGGACAGCATATCCTGATCTGCCTCTAACCCGTCCGCGCCGATCAGCTCCGCGCCGATCTGCAAAAATTCGCCCTTGTGCCCATGCCCGCCTGCAACCGAGCGAAACACCTTTTGGCTGTAATATAGCCGCACAGGCAGCGCCGTATCAGCCAGACGAGTAGCTGCGATACGAGCGATCGGGGTGGTATTATCCGGCCGGACAACACAGATCCGACCCGACCGATCGATGATCTTGAGCATATTCTGCTGATTAAGCTCAGGATTTGCTTGCGAAAACACATCATAGTATTCGACTGCGGGGGTAATAACCTCGCTGTAACCGCAGCCCTCGAGCGCGTCGCGCACCGAGCGCTCGGCCTGCCGCAGTGTACGGCAGGAGGCGAACAGCAGATCGCGGGTGCCCTCAGGGGTGGAAATACGAAAACGGTTCATGACCGGGATACTCCTTTATTACTTTATCTTGCTAAAATGATACCATAGCCACTGTATTTCTGTCAAGTACCGATTTGGGGATGGTCATTTCACGATAGGTCGCGCATCCGCACAAATTTTTGTTTTCCCACCGCACTCAGCGCACAGATACGGGAGAAAACCAGAAGGTCGCCGACACGGTTGCCTTGCGCATCAAGCGCTGCGATTGCACGGCCAACCGTAAACGCTGCTATTTTGTCTTATATGATATACCAGCCCTTTGCACTGGCGCCACAGCACATCTCGTACACGTTGCTAGCCCTCTGCGGTATAACGCTCTGCAAGGTCGATCACGCAGTCGAGGAAACTCTCCTCGCCGACTGTGTTTATCTTCCAGAACAGCGCCTGGCTGCCGCCCGCGGTGATGGCCGACAGAAACAGCTCATCTCCGTTGCCGGTCAGCGTCAGGGTCATGCTTACGCGGTTGCCGCCCATTATGCTATACCGCTCAAACACGCGCACCGCGACGCGCACGCCGCCGGACTGCCAGTCGCTGCCATCCTCATACGAGGCGGACGAGCTGCCATTCATCACACCGTCAAACAGATAATCGAGAAAAGCCTGAAAATCCGCACGGAGGTGTTTTTCGTATTTTGCCATATCTATCCTACCCTTTCCTATGTTCCGTTTACGCGAACAGGCTGATCTGCGTTGTTTTGGGCATCGAGCCGAGCGCGCCGACCTGATCGAGCAGCTCGACGACCGCCTTGGACGCCTTGGGACAGCGCACAACCAGCTCCTCGGCGGACAGAAACTTGCCGTTTTTACGCTCCTCAACGATATTCTGCGCCGCCTGTTCGCCGATGCCGGGCATCGAAGTGAACGGCGGGATCAGGCCCTTTTCGGTCACAATAAAGTCGGTCGCGTCCGAAGTGTAGATGTCCATCGGCTCGAATACAAAACCGCGACGGTAAAACTCGTGGCACACCTCGAGCGTAGTCATCATTTCCTTTTCGGCCGCGGTGATGGTCTTTTCACGGTCTTTGAGCTGTAACTCCTTGATCTTGTCGATGCAGACCTTGTCGCCCCGGATCATACAGGATGCGTCAAACCCCTTGGCGCGCACCGAAAAATATGCCGAGTAGAACGCAAGCGGCCGGTGCACCTTGAACCACGCTATGCGAAACGCCATCATTACATAGGCGACCGCGTGCGCCTTGGGGAACATGTACTTGATTTTTTTGCATGAGTCGATATACCAGTTAGGCACGTTATGCGCGCGCATCGCACTTTCCATCTCTTCGGTCAGCCCCTTGCCCTTTCGGACGGACTCCATCGTCTTAAAAGACAGCTTGGGCTGCACGCCCTGCAAGATGAGATAGTTCATTATATCGTCGCGGCAGCAAATGCAGCCGGACAGCGGGATGCCTTTTCGCACCAGATCCTGCGCGTTGCCGAGCCAAACATCCGTGCCGTGCGACAGGCCCGAGATCGAAACCAGCTCGGCAAAAGTCGACGGATGGGTCTCCTTTACCATGCCGCGCACAAACTTGGTGCCAAACTCGGGCACCGCAAGACAGCCGAGATCACCCAGGATGGGATCGGTATCCGGGTTTTCGCCTGTGTATCCCAGCGCCTTGCACGAGTGAAACAGACTCATGGTATCGGGATCGTCAAGCGGGATCTCACGCGCGTTAACGCCGGTCAGATTTTCCAGGTGTTTGATCATGGTGGGATCATCGTGCCCAAGCTCGTCAAGCTTGAGCAAATTCGCATCGATCGAATGGTACTCAAAGTGTGTGGTAATGATGTCTGAATCCGGGTCGTCCGCCGGGTGCTGCACCGGGCAGACATCGTAAATCTCAATCTCTTTTGGAACGACTACCACGCCCCCCGGGTGCTGACCGGAGGTGCGGCGCACGCCCGTGCAGCCTGCGGCAAGGCGGTTTTCCTCGGCGCGCGAGCACTCGATGCCGCGCTCATCCATGTATTTTTTAACGTATCCGTAAGCGGTCTTTTCGGCAACCGTGCCGATCGTGCCCGCGCGGAACACATGGTCGTGCCCGAAGATCTCGCCCGTATAATAGTGGATACGCGCCTGATATTCGCCGGCAAAATTAAGGTCAATATCGGGCACCTTGTCGCCCTCAAAGCCGAGGAAGGTCTCAAACGGAATATTAAACCCCTGCTTGGTCAGCGGCTTGCCACATTTGGGGCAGATTTTGTCCGGCAGGTCGACGCCACAGGAGTATTCCTCGTGCCACTCGGCATACTTATCGTCCGGACACAGGTAGTGCGGCGCAAGCGAGTTTACCTCGGTGATGTTCGACATAAACGCTGCAAGTGACGAGCCGACCGACCCACGCGAACCGACCAGATAGCCGTCCTCGAGCGACTTGGCCACAAGCCTTTGCGCGATGATATACATGACCGCATAGCCGTTGCCAATGATCGAATTCAGTTCACGATCGAGCCGCGCCTGAACGGCCGTGGGCAGCGGATCGCCATAGATGCGCTTGGCTTTGTCGTAGCACATGCGCCGCAGGTCGTCCTCGCAGCCGTCGATATGCGGCGGATAGTTTTCGCGCGGCACGGGTCGGACGACTTCGCACTTGTCCGCAATCAGGTTGGTATTCTTGACGACGACCTCATACGCGCGCGCCTCGCCCAGATAGGCAAATTCGCGCAGCATCTCGTCTGTTGTCTTAAAGTAGAGCGGCGCCTGATTGTCCGCGTCGCCATAGCCCTGGCCCGCCATCAGGATGCGGCGGAACGCCTCGTCCTCAGGCTCGAGGAAGTGCACATCGCCCGTCGCGCAGCAGGGTATACCCACCTCGTCCGCCAGGCGCAGGATGTCGCGGTTCCAATCGCGCAGCTGCTCCTCGTCACGCGCGATGCCCTTTTCAATCATAAACCGGTTGTTGCCGATGGGCTGGATTTCGAGATAATCGTAAAAGGATGCAAGACGCTTCATTTCCTCCCACTCCGCGCCGCCGGTCAGCGCGCGGAACACCTCGCCCGCCTCGCACGCAGAGCCGAAAAGCAGCCCCTCGCGGTGCCGGATCAGCTCGCTGCGCGGCATGATCGGACGCTTATTATAGTATTCCAGAAAGCTTTTGGAAATCAGCTGATACAGGTTGCGCAGCCCTTTTTGGTTCTGCACCAGAATAATAAAATGGTAGCGCGGCAGATTCTTAAGCTTATTTTTGCGGTCGGTTGTCGTGGCGAGAGCGGAATTGATGTCGGCCACGGTAACCGCGTGCATCTCGTCTTTGAGCCGTGCAAGCAGCTTCACGAAGATACGCCCCAGCACGGCCGCATCCTCGCTTGCGCGGTGGTGTTCAAACGGGCCGACTGCAAGCTCTTTGGCCAGGATGTTGAGCTTAAACTTATGCAGATGCGGCAGCATCAGGCGGCTCATCTCCAGCGTATCAATCGCGGTAAACTCCCGCTCAATCGACAGGCGCCTCAATGCCGCGCGCAGAAAGCCCATATCAAAGCCCGCGTTGTGGGCGACGAGCGGATACCGACCCTCCCCCGCCCACGCGAGGAATTTTGGCACGGCCTCGTCAAGCGCGGGCGCGTGCGCGACCGTTTCGTCCGATATACCGGTCAGCTTGGTGATCTCCGCGGGAATGGGCTTCATTGGATTGACATAGGTCTGGAAAGAGTCGCGAATCTCACCGTCCACCACGCGGCAGGCTGCGATCTCGGTAATCTCCTCTCTTGCGGGGCTGAGACCGGTGGTCTCAAGATCAAACACGATAAACGTGCCAGTCAGCGGCTCGACGGACTTGCCGCGCACGACCGACAGGCTGTCCGCATCGTTTACATAATACGCTTCGACACCGTAGATGATCTTCATATCCCCGAGAAGATCCTTGTATTTGCCCTCCTGCGCGTGCAGTGCGTCCGGGAAAGCCTGCGCCACGCCGTGATCGGTGATCGCCATCGCCCGGTGCCCCCACTGCGCCGCTCGGCTGAGCAGCGCCGCGGCCGGGCTCATGCCATCCATTGCGCTCATATTGGTGTGCAGATGCAGCTCAACGCGCTTAAGCCCCTCCGCCTTATCCTGCCGTACAGGCTTTTTCGCCTTGACAATCGCGCTCGGATCAAGCACCATCTCTTTGGCGTAGGCATCATACACCATGCGGCCCTGCACCGTGCAGTACAGGCCGTTTTTGATCTTGGAAGCTGTGTCGCCCGCCTTGTCTGCGGAAAGGAACTTAGACACGCGCACCGAGTTGGTGCGGTCGGTCATGTCAAACGCGATCTTGACATAATCCTTGCCTGTTTTTTTGCTGTGCACGTCCTTGTTGTCGGTGAAGAACACTTCGCCCTGAATGGTCACCATGTCATAGGCTGCAATCGCCTCGTTGACCGATACGATCGGGTCTTGCATGAGTTTGCCGAAGATAAGGTCGTCCTCTCGCACCTTTTCCGCGCGTGAGCGCTGACGCGCTGTGTACTCGGTCCGAGACGTCGGACGCGGTTTTTTAGATTTTGGCACGGCCGGCGCGGCAGCTGCTTCGGCTGCTGCCTGTTGCAGCATCCGCTCGCGCTCCGGCGCGGCGGACAGTTGTGTGCTATCCACCACGTCCTTGCGCACCGCGTGCACCGGACACGGCAGGCCGGTCTCACGCTGGATGCGCGCCTCCAGATGGCGCAGCGCGTTTGCAAAATGCTTTTCACTTACCTCGTCCATCGGAATGTAAAGCGCATTACCCTCGTACCGCCATGCGGCGCAGTCGAGCAGACCACGGGCAGACGGCATGCGGTCGGCCATATCGTCATACAGCGAGAGAATATAGGCATCCGTCAGGCCGTCCGGCATGGCGTAGCGCGGCTCTAGGCACACACGGTCAAGACCGTATTGCTCTGCGATCTGCTTTTCCGCCCTGCCGAGCGTCTTGCGGCTGACCACCTGGTCAAGCCCCAGCTCGATCACCAGAACCGTATTATTATCCCCAAACGCAAGAGAACGCACCTCGCCCACAGCAAGGCACTTTTCCTCTGCAATCCATTTGCAGTTTGCAAAAATATCAATGAGCTTGCCAGCCATTGTTACGCTCCTTCAAAACGCGCGATTTCGTCCATAAGTGCGTCCACCAGCTGCGCCTGCGGCACCTTCCGAATGATCTCCCCCTTGCGGAAGATCAGACCCGCGCCGTCGCCGCCCGCAATGCCAAGATCGGCCTCGCGCGCCTCGCCCGGTCCGTTCACCGCACAGCCCATAACTGCAACCTTGAGCTTTTTGCCGTGCATATCCATACAGCGCCGCTCGACCTCTTTGGCAATCTCGATCAGGTCAATGCGCGTACGCCCACAGGTCGGGCAGGCAACGACGTCGATGCCGTCCGAGGCGCGGCCGACCGCCTTGAGGATCGCCTTGGCAGCATAGACTTCCTTGACCGGGTCGTCGGTGAGCGAGACGCGGATGGTGTCGCCCACGCCGAGCGCGAGCAGGCCGCCAATGCCGGCGGCGGACTTTATCGTGCCCATATATTCGGTGCCCGCCTCGGTCACGCCAAGGTGCAGCGGGTAATCCGTCCGCTCGCCCGCCAGCAGGTAGGCCTGCATGGTGTCCGGCACCGAAGATGACTTAATCGAGATACAAATATCGTCAAACCCGCAGTCGTTCAGCAGGCCAACATGATAGAGCGCGGATTCAACCATCGCTTCAGGCGTCGGCCCGCCAAACTGCTCCAGGATGTGTTTTTCCACCGAGCCGGAATTGACGCCGATGCGAATGGGCAGCCCGCGCTCACGCGCGGCCTGCACGACCGCCTGCACGCGATCCGCCCCACCGATGTTGCCCGGATTGAGCCGGATCTTATGCGCGCCCGCCTCGATTGACGCAAGTGCCAAACGATAATCAAAATGGATGTCCGCCACGACCGGGATGGGCGAGCCGGCGCAGATTTCACGCATTGCCTCGGCCGCCTGCATATCCGGTACAGCGCAGCGCACAATGCCGCAGCCGGCGTCTGCCAGCACGCGAATCTGCGCAAGCGTAGCTTTTGCGTTTCGCGTATCCGTGTTGGTCATCGACTGTATCACAACGGGCGCGCCGCCGCCGATGGCCACGTCGCGCACCCGGATCTGTTTCGTCTGCTTCATGTCGCTTTCACTTCCTTTTGCCTGTATGCCGCTCGCTTACGCGCCCGCAAAAAGGCGCATGATGTCCTGTCCGGTGACATAAACCATCAGCGCGAGCAACAGCATGAGTCCGGCCGCATGGATATAGCCTTCATACTTGGCAGGCACGGGCTTGCGGCGGATGCCCTCAAGGATGAGGAACACCAGCCGGCCGCCGTCCAGCGCGGGCAGGGGCAACAGATTCATCACGCCGAGATTGATCGAGATAAACGCCACAAGCTGTAAAAATGCCCGAATGCTGTAACTTGCCGTAGCCGCCATGACGCTCGCCACACCAACCGGGCCAGAGAGCTGGTCTACGCCGACCTCTCCGCTGACAAGCATCTCAAGGCTGACCCACACCAGGCGCGCATAGCCCACCGAGGTGCGTGCCGCCATATTCAGGTGCATACCGATGCTGTTTGGCTGCTCGGCAAAGGTAAGGCCAATACGGTTGCGGCCGTCCTCTCCCTCGATTGCAGCCTCAAGCACGACCGCGGGCAACGTGATCTTCTGCCCCTCGCGCCGCACTACGACCTCATAGGTCGTGTCCGCCCCGCGGGCGAGCGCGGTCTCAAAATCGGAACGCAGCAGGATATTGTAGCCGTCCACCTCGAGGATCTCATCCCCGGCTTGCAGCCCGCCCTCAGCTGCGGCCGTGCTCGCCGGGTCGATCGAGTCGATCGTCGCGACAATGTAGCCGCCGTTCGGCCCGTTCGGCTGGGTGACCGCCAGCACAATCAAAAAGCCGATGAGGAAATTCATCAGCGCGCCCGCCGCTACAATCAGCATGCGGCGCGGCAGGCTGGCCCGTGCAAAAGAATGGGCGCTGTCGCTGTCGGTATCCTCGCCCTCCATCACGCATGCGCCGCCAAAGGGCAACAGCTTCAGACAGTAAAGCGTGCCGCCCCGTTCTTTTTTGATAAGCGTCGGGCCCATGCCGATCCAAAACTCATTTACCTGTACCCCGCCGCGCTTGGCTGTGATGAAGTGCCCGAATTCGTGCACGATGACCAGTATGCCAAACGCCAAAATTGCCAGAATGATTTGCAGCAAAGCAGTTCTCCTTTCAAAAAGGTAGTTGTTGAGGTTCTGTTTTTACGCGAGCACCAGCCCGCGCGCCTCGGCGTCCGCCGCAAGGACGCTGTCAAGCGTGATTTCTTTCTGATAGGGAATGCGCTCGAGTGCGTACGCCACACGCGCGGCGATCTCAGTAAAGCCGATCTTGCCCGCCAGGAACAGTCCAACCGCCGCCTCATTGGCGCCGTTGAGCACTGCGCCGCGCTCGCCCTTTTGCGCCGCCGCACGCCGCGCCAGCCCAAGCGCTGGAAACGCCTCGTTATCCGGCGTGTAGAAAGTCAGTCTGCCAACCTCTGCAAGACTCAGCCGCGGCGCTTTGCAGTGCACGCGCGCGGGATAGGTCAGCGCATACTGGATGGGCAGGCGCATATCCGGCAGCCCGAGCTGCGCAAGCACCGCGCCGTCTGCAAACTCAATCGCCGAATGCACGATGCTCTCGCGGTGGATGACGATCTCGATGTCAGCAGGATCGAGGTTATACAGCCACATAGCTTCGATCAGCTCAAGCCCCTTGTTCATCATTGTGGCCGAGTCGATCGTGATCTTGGCGCCCATATTCCAGTTTGGGTGCGCAAGCGCCTGCTCGCGCGTGACACTCTGCATTTGCTGCGCGGTTTTGCCGAAAAACGGGCCTCCCGACGCGGTTAGAATAATTTTTGCCAGCCGGTTTCCCTGCGCCGCCTGCGCGCATTGGAAAATGGCCGAATGCTCGGAGTCAACCGGCAGGATGCTAACACCTTTTTCACGCGCCTTACACATGACAAGCTCGCCCGCACAGACGAGCGTCTCCTTATTCGCCAGCGCGATGTCCTTGCCTGCCTCAATCGCTGCGAGCGTCGGCAGCAGGCCGACCATGCCGACCACTGCGGTCACAACGATGTCCGCACTGCTCTCGGCCGCACAGGCGGTCAGTCCGTCCATGCCCGAGAGAACGCGGACAGATGTGTCCGCAAGCTTTATTTTCAGGTCGCGCGCTGCATTCTCATCAAACGCGCACACCATCTCGGGGTGCAGTGCGCGCGCCTGCTCTTCGAGTAAGTTTATGCGTTTATTGGTCGTCAATGCAACCACTTCGGCATCAATCGCGGGCAAAATATCGACTGTCTGCGTACCGATCGATCCGGTCGATCCCAAAATCGCAATTTTTTTCATGTCTGTTCTCCCAAACCGCCGCGATAGGCTGCGGGCGGTTATTTCCTTCCAAACGTGCGCTTACCAGAGCGCCCGGAACAAAATCTCCGCAAATGGCGCAACAAACAGTACGCTGTCAAATCGGTCGAGCACACCGCCATGCCCCGGGAAGATCTGCCCATAATCCTTGATGCCGGTCTGACGCTTGATGACCGAGAACGATAGGTCGCCAATCTCGCCCAGCGCCGCGCCGACACCGCCCAGCACCGCCGCCGCCCAAAGGGGCATATCAAGGTCGAGGAAAATATTCATCAGCAGCGCCGCCAGCATGACGAGCACCGCACCGCCGGCAACGCCGCCGACCGCGCCTTCGACCGTCTTCTTCGGGCTGACGACCGGCGCAAGCTTATGCCTGCCAAACAGCATGCCGGCAAACAGCGCGCAGGTATCCGCACCCCATGCCGCCAACAGCGGCAGTAGCACAATAAACTGACCCACATGGAAGCCGGTCAGGCCAACCGGCTGAAAATTCATCTGGAAGATGCGCACCAGGCTAAGCATTAGGTACGGCAGCAGCAGCGCGCCAAAAAATCCCCAACAAACCTGCGCGACATGCATGCTCTCATGGAATCTCAGCTCGATTGCGAACAGGCCGATCAGCAAAACAAACACCAGCCCCTGCACGACGGCCGACAGGCTGACATCCAGCACGGTGATATGCCCGATAGCGAGCCCCAGCGACACCGCCATGCACAGCATCAATTCAAGCCGGTTACGCACCAGCCGAGTCGTTCCCAGCAGCTCGTAGGTCGCCAGCACACATAGCACCGCGACGGCCAGCTCCAACACGATGGCCGGCAGCACATACAGCGCAAGCAGCACCGCCGCAAAACCGATAATACCGAATAACACTCTTGCTTTCATATCTTCACACCCCGATTTGCCGGATCAAACCCCACCGAAACGGCGGTTTCTTTTGTTGTATGCATCGATCGCCGCGTCCATGTCACGGGTCTTAAAGTCCGGCCACAAAACATCTGTAAAATAATATTCCGCATAGGCTGACTGCCACAGCAGGAAGTTGGATGTGCGTATTTCGCCCGACGGCCGGATAATAAGATCCGGGTCGGGCATGTGCGCAGTATAAAGCCGCGCACCAATCGTATCCTCTGTAATATCCTCGGGCGCAAGCGCACCGCGCTGTACCTCAAGTGCAATCGCACGCACCGCGTTTTTGATTTCATCCCTGCCGCCGTAATTGATGCACAGCGAAGCGGTCGCAGCGTCTGGCCCGAGCCGGTCGGCGATTTCATCCACCTCGCGGATCAGCGCACGAATATCCGCAGGCAGGGGCGTCAGGTCGCCTAACACACGCACCGCCACACCGCGCTGAAACATGGTTTCCGCCGCCTCTTTCAAATAGGTGCGAAACAGCCCCATGAGCGCGTCTACCTCCTCTTTCGGCCGCTTCCAGTTTTCGGTCGAAAAAGCGTAAACTGTGAAATACTGTACGCCGATGTCCTTGCAATAAGTTGCGATCGTACGGAAGGTTTCCGCACCGACCTTATGCCCCGCCTGTCGCGGCAGGCCGCGCTTTCTCGCCCAGCGGCCATTGCCGTCCATAATAACTGCGATGTGCCGCGGCACCGCTCGGTCTACCGGCACGGCAGGTCTCTTTTTTCTTGCAAACAGACCCAATAAACTTCCTCCATGCAAAGGGGGGCGGCGATCCCGCCGCCCCCCTGAATCTTCCCCTCATACTGGGTAATGGTATCCCCCACCGCGCACAGCGGCATCTTGCACGGCAGCCCGTGCAAGATGGGTCTTTGTTTTCGACCCATAAATGCACTTCGCCTACAACGCGGGCATGCTGCCGAAAAACAGCTGCGGTTGTATCCAGGCAGCATCTACAACAACGCGCGCACTTGCGTAAGCACAGCTTCTTTTATACTTCCTTCAGCTCTTTGGACTTCTTAGCAATCATGCCGTCAATCTCTTTGACGTACTTGTCGGTCAGCTTCTGCATCTTATCCTCGCCGTCATGCAGCTCGTCCTCGGTCATCTCGCTTTTTTTCTGCGCTGCCTTGAACTTATCGATCGCGTCGCGGCGGATATTGCGCAGCGCAACCTTGGCGTCCTCACCGGTCTTGGAAACACCCTTGACAAGCTCCTTGCGGCGCTCCTCAGTCAGCGGCGGGAAGTTCAGGCGGATCTGCTTGCCATCGTTCTGCGGGTTGATACCGAGGTCGGACGTCTGGATCGCTTTCTCGATCTCCTTGAGTACCGAAGCGTCCCACGGCTGGACCGAGAGCGAGCGCGCGTCGGGCGTTGAGATCGTCGCCACCTGGCTTAGCGGCGTCTGCGCACCGTAGTACTCGACCGTGATCTTGTCCAGCACAGCGGGGTTTGCGCGACCCGCGCGCACGGCCGCCAGCTCCTTGGCGAGCACGTCAAGCGTCTTTTTCATCTTTTCTTCATAAACGTTGAGCTGAGCTTTCATCTTATTTTTCCTCCTCTATGATCGTACCGATCTTTTCACCGTTAATCGCACGATAAATATTTTCCGGGTCAGAGAGCGCAAACACCAGCAGCGGGATGTGATTGTCCATCGACAGCGAGGTTGCGGTCGTATCCATCACGCCAAGGCCCTGGTTGAGCACGTCCATGTAGGAAAGCCGGTCATACTTTTTTGCGGCCGGGTTTTTTACCGGGTCGGAGTCATACACGCCGTCGACATTCTTGGCCAGCAGAATGACCTCCGCGCCGATCTCCGCCGCGCGCAGCACAGCCGCCGTATCGGTCGAGAAGAAGGGATTGCCCGTGCCGCAGCCGAAAATCACCACGCGGCCCTTTTCCAAATGGCGCGTCGCGCGCTGGCGGATGTAAGGCTCGGCAATGCGGTTCATCTCGATCGCGGTCTGCACGCGCACCGGTACGCCCCGCTGCTCAAGCGCGTCGGCCAGCGCGAGCGCGTTAATCGTGGTAGCGAGCATGCCCATATGGTCTGCGCGGGTGCGCTCCATCTTGCCGCCGCCGTCCTTTACGCCGCGCCAGAAATTTCCGCCGCCAACGACAATGCCGATTTCGCAGCCCGCATCATTGCATTTTTTGATTACATCACACACCGGCCCGATTACGTCAAAATTCAGGCCGAAGCGCTTATCTCCCGCAAGCGCCTCCCCGCTGATCTTGATCAGCACGCGCTTGTATTTGGGTGTATCCATCTTTCACACTCCTTGCTTCCATGTTCCCGTTTACTATTCTACCCTATTGCTGCCTCTTTTGCAAAGGGTTTTCAATATATTTCAAGGCAAAACTACGCCGGATGGCCGTTTATACACATAAAGTTTTCAATCCTGCGCTTGACAGACCGTCTGTATTTATGTATTATTGTATTGTTAATCTAATACATTGATATTAGGAGGTACTATGATATGTTGCTGTCTGTAAAGGAATTGACAAAGGAGTACACTACGCGCTTTGGCGGGCGCAAGGTGAACGCGCTGCGCGGCGTCAGCTTTGACGTGGCACATGGGGAATTCATCGCCGTGATGGGCGAGAGTGGCAGCGGTAAGACCACATTGCTGACGCTGCTTGCCGCACTCGACCGGCCGACCGATGGCCGTATCCTGCTAGACGGCGAGGATCTCGCCGCTGTTCCAGGCCGCGCGCTCTCCATGTTCCGACGTGACCGACTGGGCTTTATCTTTCAGGATTGCAATCTGCTGGATACACTCTCACTGCGCGAAAACATTGTGTTTCCACTCGTGCTGTCCGGGCGGCCGCGCGCAGAGATGGAGGCTCGTTTGCTGCCGCTGGCCGGACAGCTCGGCATCACGACGCTGCTCGAAAAATACCCTTATGAGGTCTCTGGCGGCGAGCGGCAGCGCGCCGCAGCTGCCCGTGCGCTGATCGTCCGGCCCGCATTGCTGCTAGCGGACGAGCCAACCGGCGCACTCGATTCGGGCTCAGCCGCACAGCTGCTCGGCATACTGGATGCGTGCAACGCCGAAGGGCAGACCATCATCATGGTCACGCACAGCCTGGAGACTGCGAGCCACGCATCTCGCGTACTGTTCCTGCGCGACGGACTGATTGCGGACGAGGCTGTACGCGGCGCGCTTACCCGTACGGAGTTCTATCCCCGTCTTGCCACCCACCTCTCTACCTTGCAGCAAGGGGGTGTCCGCCTTGCGTAATGCCCACCTGCCCCGCCTTGCACTGCGCGGACTGTACGGCAGCCGAAAACTATATCTGCCATTTGTGCTTACCACCAGCTTTATGGTACTGGTGTATTTTGTGATCGCCTCGTTTGTGTATAACCCATCCTTTGCGCAGCACATCCCGAACGGCGGCAACATTCTGCTGCTGATGAGCGTGGGATACTTTCTGATGCCAGTCGTGCTCGTGCCACTCCTTTTGTATATTTACAGCTATCTGCTTAAAAACCGCAGCCGCGAGCTGGCACTTTACGCCATCCTCGGGCTGGAGCGGCGGCACATCGCTGTTATCCTGCTGATTGAAAATTCGCTTTGCTTTGCCGTATGCGTGCTGCTCGGCATCGGGGCAGGCGTGCTGCTCTGCCCGCTAGTGTTCAGCGGCCTGCTGGCAGCGCTCGGCCAGCCCGCCGGGCTGATGTGGACATTTTCCATCAACGCGGCGCTCGGCGTGGCCAAGGTATTCGCAGTATGCTTTGCCGGATTGGTCGTGATGGGCGTGTGGCGCGCGGCGCATACCCAGCCCGCTTCCCTACTGCGCGAGCAGATGCAGGGCGAAAAGCCCATGCGCAGCCGTCTGCCAGTCGCTCTGCTCGGCGCCGTCTGCCTGATTGCAGCCTACACGCTCTCCGCGACCAGCGGCAGCGGCGCCACGCTGACCAGCTTCATGATTGCTCTGCTCCTTGTCATCCTCGGCACCTATGGTGTGTTCACCAGCGTCAGCGCCGAGGTGCTGCTCCGCATACGCCGGGGCGCCCGTTTTTATGCCAATCCGTCCATATTTGTGATAGTTTCTGGCCTGCAGCACCGCATGCGCAAAAATGCTGCTGGGTTAACAAATATTTGTCTGTTCAGTTGTGCAGCGCTGTTTACGCTGTGTTGTTCATTTTCCGTGCTGTTCGGGCAACAGACGGTCATTCGTCAGGCCGGGCAATCACTCCCTGCAGGGCAGGTCGGGCTGAACACTGCCGCGGTCGGGGCAGAAGAGATTTCCCTTATGTTTATAACACTTGCCTTTCTCGGTGTGTTCTTTGTACTGGTATTTCTCGCTTGCACGGCGCTTATTTTATATTACAAGCAGCTCACCGAGGGCATGGAGGACGCCGCCCGATTTCGCATCCTGCGCGCTGTCGGCCTGTCCGAGCCGCTCGCGGCACGCACCGCGCAGAAGCAGCTCGGCGTGATGTTCTTGCTGCCGCTCGGCGGCACGCTGCTGCATATCGCGTTTGCTTTTCCGTTTTTCAGCACATTTATGGGGCTGATCTCAATTAGCTCTCCTGCTGTGTTAATCGGCAGCACAGCAGCCGCCATGCTGATATTTTGCGCATTTTATCTGTTCTGCTACAAGGTGACGACGCGCGCCTATCTGCGAGCTATCGCATGAACGCAAAAAATCCCGTTCCGATCGGAACGGGATTTTTTAAGCCTCATTTGGCCTTACTTGAGCACGACCTCGCCGCCAAGGCCAGTGTGCGCGGTGATATACTCGCGGCCCATCTTGGCGTACTCATACGGGTTAGCCTTAGCCGGGTCCTGCTCGGCCTCAACCATGATCCAGCCGGTGTAGCCCGCCTTGTCCAGCAGGTCGAACACCTTGTCGAACTCGACACAGCCGTCCGGGTCGCCCGGCACGGTAAACGCGCCCGCGCGAACAGCGTCGAGGAAGGACCAATGCTCGCTGCGCGCCTTCTCAACAAGCGGCATGCGCATGTTTTTCAGATGTACATGCCCAACGCGGTCAGCGAACTTCTCGAGCATCTTGACCGGATCCTCGCCCGCGAAGGTGAAGTGGCCGGTATCAAAGCACAGGAATACGTACTTGGGATCGGTGTTCTCCATCAGGCGAGTGGTCTCCTCAACCGTCTGGCACACCGTGCCCATATGGTGATGGAAGCAGGTGCGGATGCCGTATTTCTCCATCGACAGCTTGCCCAGCTTGTTCAGGCCGGTGGTGAAGCGATCCCACTCCTCATCGGTCAACACGCGCTTGTTCTCCATATCAAGCACGGCAGTGTCAAGCTGACCCTGAATCGAGCCGGACTGCTCGGACACATTAATCGCAGTAGCGCCGACGTAGGACAGATAGTCCAGCTCCTTGATGAACTCGGCTTCCACCTCTTCATACGGCTTGTCAACCAAAAACGAGGAAAACCACTTGGACGCGATCGTCATGTTGCGAACGTCCAGCATGTGCTTGAGAACCTTCTTGTCCTCCGGGTATTTGTGACCGACCTCACAGCCGTCAAATCCCGCAAGTTTCATCTCAGAGATGCACTGCTGGAACGTATTTTCATCGCCAAGGTCCCACATATCGTCGTTGGACCAGCCGATCGGGCAGATGCCGAGTCTTACTTTCTTCGGATCTAACATTGTTATTTCCCTCCATTGTTTTCTCTCATGCTATATACGTTTGACGCATATACGGCTGATACTTTTATTTTACCCGGACATATGTAAAAAGTCAAACGGATTTTATGAGGAAAACGCCCGTGCAGCATCTTTCAAACAGACTGTTTGACGCCGGAAGAAAACGGCAGCCGACCTATGTTTCAGATGCGCGCCACACCCGTGTCGCGCGCGGCCTGCGCAACCGCCTCGGCGACCGCGCGGATAACCCGTTTGTCAAACGCCATAGGCATGATATATTCCGAGTTTAGCTGCACACCAGACACGCAGCTGGCGATCGCCCGCGCGGCAGCAAGCTTCATCTCCTCGTTGATGTCGCTCGCGCGCACGTCAAGCGCACCGCGGAAAATACCCGGAAACGCGAGCACATTGTTGATCTGGTTTGGATAATCCGACCGGCCGGTGCCAACAACCGCCGCGCCGCCTTTTTTGGCGTCCTCCGGCCAAATTTCGGGCACGGGGTTGGCCATGGCAAACACCATCGGTTTCTCTGCCATGGTGGACACCATCTCGCTTGTCAACACCTGTGGAGCGGACATGCCGAAAAACACGTCTGCGCCCCGGACGGCATCCGCCAACGTGCCGGTCATGTGGCTGCGGTTGGTGACCTTTGCCATCTCAGCCTGGGCTGGGTTAAGGCGCACATCGCCTTCGCACACGATGCCGAAACGCTCGACCATTGTAATATGTTGCACGCCCAGAAGCATTAGGAACTTTGTCACCGCGATCGCTGCCGCACCGCAGCCGCTTACCACCATTCTGACGTCCGCTATCCTGCGGCCGGTCAGGCGGCAGGCGTTGATGAGCGCCGCGCCGCAGCAGACTGCGGTGCCGTGCTGGTCATCATGGAACACCGGGATATCGCACACCTGCTTGAGACGGCGCTCGATCTCAAAGCAGCGGGGCGCGGCGATGTCCTCAAGGTTAATGCCGCCGAATGAGCCCGAGATCAGCTCAATGGTACGCACGATCTCGTCAACATCCTTACTCGCTACGCACAGCGGGAACGCATCCACATCGGCAAACGCCTTGAACAGCGCGCACTTACCCTCCATAACCGGCATGCCTGCAATCGGGCCGATGTCTCCCAAGCCGAGCACAGCCGTACCATCCGTAATGACTGCGACCAGGTTGTGACGGCGAGTATAAGTATAGCTGAGGGACGGGTCATCCTTTATCTTAAGGCATGGTTCGGCTACGCCGGGCGTGTAAGCGATCGACAGATCCTCTTTGCTGCTTACCTCGCACCGCGCCACGACCTCGATCTTGCCGCCCCATTGCTCATGCGCCTTGAGCGCGCGTTCCTTAGCATCCATATCTTAGTTCCTCCATTGTGTTTTCCGCACTTTTTTGGCGGAAGTCGATATTCTGCTTTTTTATTATAACGGCAGACCGGACTTTCGTAAAGGGAACTTTTCACATTTTTTGTCGACTGATTAGGAAAAATTTTACTGGAGATAATTTCATGAGATATTGTCTGTTATCTCTGCTGCTTGTGCTTGTGCTGGGCGCATGCGCGCCTGCCGCGCCCGCAGACGCCGCCACCACGCACGCCGGGCGCAAGCCGTCGCCGATCCGCAGGCCGGATACGACAGCCTTTACCTGTTTAGCCGCACATCATACAAAAAGCGACAGCTTTCGCTGTCGCTTTTTTGACGCAGTAATTTAGCTTACTTGCGGGAAATCGCCTTTTTGGCAGCCTCTACAATGTGAGCGGCGGTCAGGCCATATTCCTTGCGCAAAAAGTCCTCCGCACCGACCTGACCGAAGCGGTCCTCAACGCCGACCATTTCCATCGGCACCGGGCTGTTTTGGATGACAACATTTGCAACCGCCGAGCCAAGGCCGCACTTGACCTGATGGTTCTCAGCCGTAACGATCGCACCGCATGTCTTGGCCGAATCGATAATCAGCTGCTCATCGAGCGGCTTCCAGGTGAACATATCGATCACGCGCGCGGAAATACCCTCGGCGGCCAGCTGCTCCTCAGCCTTGAGCGCCTCGTCCACCATGATGCCGGAGGCGATGATCGCAACATCCTTGCCTTCTCTGAGGGTGGCGCCCTTGCCGATTTCAAAGTCTGAACCGTCCGCATAGACCGTGGTAAAGCCCTTGCGAATCATACGCATGTAAGAAAACTTGCCCGAAGCGGCCAGCTTTTTAGTCAGGCAGTTGATCTGCGCATAGTCGACCGGGTCGATGACAATGGCGTCTGGAATCGACAGGTAAAGCGCACAGTCCTCAAACGGCATATGGGTGCCGCCATTATAAGCTGCGCACACGCCGGGATCAGAACCGATAACATGCACCGGCAGCTGCGCGTAGGCCGCTGACATAAAAGCCTGGTCGAACGCGCGGCGCGAAGCAAAGCAGCCAAAAGAGTGCATGAACACGGTCTTTCCAGTCGCACACAGGCCGGCGGATACGCCCATCGCGTTCGCCTCTGCGATACCCGCGTTGATGGTGCGCGCCGGGAAGGCTTTCAACAGCTTACCGGTATTGATGCAGTTTTCCAGGTCGCAATCAACATGCATGACTGTGGGATCTTTCTCCATGATCTCGAGCATCGCGGAAACATAGCCGTCGCGGTTTGCGCGAGAATCCTTTTCGTGCTTGCCAATTAAAGTAAAGCTCATGTTCTTCCCCTCCCTTACTGTGCCTTTATCTCAGCGAGCTTGCTCTCAGCATAGGCAATGGCTTCATCCCACTGCTCCTTGGACGGCTGAGAGGAGTGCGCGCCCGTTCCGTCGGCAAAGGTGGCGCCCTTGCCCTTTACGGTATGCAGCACAATGCAGGTGGGCACATCCTTGGTCTGGTATGCGCTCTGGATCGCGTCATAAATCTGCTCGACATCGTTGCCGTCTGCGCACTCGATCACATTCCAGCCGAAAGCCGCAAACTTCGCACCGATACCCTTGGCATGCTTCATCACATCCTCGCATGCGCCGTCGAGCTGATATTTGTTATCGTCCACAAAGCAGACGAGGTTGTCCAGCTTATAATGTACAGCAAACTGCGCGGCCTCCCATACCTGGCCCTCGTCGGCCTCACCGTCGCCGACAAAGACAAAAACGTGGTTGTCGCGCCCGTCGATCTTATTGCCGAGCGCCGCGCCCGTGGCAGTCGACATGCCCTGCCCCAGCGAGCCGGTGGTCAGATCGACGCCCGGGGTCTTGGTGCGGTCGGTATGAGACGGGAAATTGGTGTGCGGCTGGTTGAGCGTATACGCCTGCTCGATCGGGTAATATCCTTTCAAGCCAAGCGTTGCGTACATTGCCGGCCCCGCATGTCCTTTGGACAGCACGCACCAGTCGCGGTCCTCCCAGCGCGGGTTTTTCGGATCGACCTTCATTACCTCGCCGTACAGCACAGCCAGTGCGTCGACGATGGACATCGAACCGCCCACATGGCCAAAGCCAAGCGAGCCGATCGTCTTCAGGGTCTCCAGGCGGATCTCCTGTGCAAATACGCGCAGCTCCTGCATCTTTTCTGCTTTCTGCATTGCATACACCTGCCTAATTCAAAAAATTTTCTCTCCGCGGAACAGGTTCCGTCGCGCAGCGGCAGACCACCGCTGCTTTTCGATAACAGTGTATCACCATGCCGCGCGGATTTCAACCGAATTTCACACATTCGCTCACAAAAATTTGCGCGTATTTTTTGTAACTTCTGGTATATTCCATAAAATTTTACGGTCATATATATGAAATTTATTGGTTATGTTTTGGTTTTATTGCTGAAAACTCTTGCTTGAATGCAAACCATAGAACAGCCTGCGTACTTTCGCTTTCCGCCGCAATAGCACCGGATTTTGCAAAGATATACCGAGTACAGGCCCACCGTAATCAATCCCTCTCTTATCGGAAACAAAGACCTGCTCACTTTTTTCTCGATCACCAACCTGTATCCCGTTTTAGTACGTTTTTCTAATTATGCAGAATTTTCCACAAAATAGAAACAGTAGACAAATTGCTCATAATTTGATACACTTAAAAAAACAATTATTATGATATTATGTCCAAGATTGGGGATAAGGAAGATGAAGGTCAGCCGTCTCAATTCGATTGAACAATACGTCATCTCGCATGAGACCGTCAGCATCGATGAGCTATGTGAAGTTTTTGGCGTATCCAAGAACACCATCCGCCGCGATCTGAATGAGCTGGAGGTACGCGGCCACATCACCAAGGTATATGGCGGCGTGACCGCCACCGTGCCTACCGGCGCAGTGCCGACCCCTATCCGCTCGGGGCTCAATCAGGTCGATAAAACGATGATCGGCCGCTTAGCTGCCGAAGAAGTTTCGGATGGCGACACAATCTTCATCGATTCAGGCACGACCACACTGTGCCTACTGCGCTTTCTTATGGCGAAAAAGCGTATCACCATCATCACGCATTCGCTCGGCGCGCTTTGCGAGGCCGCCAAGTACGATAACTTAAATCTCATCTCACTCGGCGGCATCTACAGCCCGACGACCGATTCCTTTGTCGGCCTATCGGCCATTGAGGCGCTTTCCGCCATGCGCATTAATAAGGCCTTTATGGGCGCGACCGGCGTCTCCCTGACCGCCGGCATGACCAATACCACCTTTCTCGAGGCCGAGATCAAGCGCGCGGTCGTTCAGCGCGCGGACAGCATTTACGCCATGGTCGACTCCTCCAAGATTGGCAAGGAGGCAATCGTTACATTCTGTCATCTCAAGGATCTGACCGGCTTTATTACCGACCGCCGGCCGCCGCAGGAGTATGCCGCGCTCTGTCGGCAAGAGAACGTACGGCTGCGGTATGAATGATGCATGTGCCTGCTGCAAAACAAAAACCGGCTGCTTTTGCAGCCGGTTTTTGTTTTATTGAATGCCATCCTTGCGATAATGCGAGGGCGACACACCATATACTGCGCGAAACCGCTTGATAAAATAACTAAAATTGTCAAACCCCACGCAAAAGCCAATCTCCATGACCGGCAGGTCGGTTTCACGCAGCAGACGGGCCGCCTGCTCGATACGCAGCGAGTTGACATGCTGGGTGAAAGTGCGCCCGAAATTCTCACGGAAAAATGTGCTGAAATACTGTGGCGACAGGCCAAAGCGAGCCGCTACGGCGGTCAATGACAACGGCTCGGCAAAGTGCTCGCCAAGGTAGCCCACGATCTCCTTGCGCTGCCGTGCCTTATAATCCGCATTCGGGTGCATCCGCCGACCCTCTAGCAGGCCGCCCGCAGCGCACGCAGCTACAATACCGAGCAGCGCCGCCTTGACCGCAAGCTGACTGCCCGGCGTCTGCACCAGACAGGCCTGTACGATCTGGGCAAGCAGCGCGCGCACACGGCCCCGCTCGGGCGTCTTTGCGTCAAGGCAGGTCACAAACCGCAGCGCACCCTCGGCCAGCGGCGCGACCAGCTCAGTCTCGGCCTGATCGGCGCGGGCGAACTGCAAAAAATCCGCCGCGAACACAAACGAGCGAAACTGGTTCTCCCGGCCCGCCGCGCGGATCTCATGCAGCTCCTCGCCCGCTACGAAGAACACGTCGCCATGCACGCCCTCGTAGATATGATCGGCAATGGTCAGCGACACACGACCCGCATCCACCGTGATGATCTCAAGTTCGGGATGCCAGTGGTACGGTATGAAGTCGCTGTCGTCCGCCTCACTGCCGTCGAGCGCAGGGTAAATTTGAAACGGAAACGATTGCGTGCCGTGCTCCTTTTTTTCACGTCTTGCAGCGTCCATCCTATTCCTCCCAAATACCTTAAAATCGTGTTATAGTTTGTGAAGAAATTGCAAGCATTTTGCCATATATCTGCTATAATTATAATCACTAAAGGAAACAAATACAAGTATGCGATACAATAAAATCGTATTTTTGTTGTATCATTTATCCGAAGAACATCCCTTGTTTTTGTGATAAATGACCAAGTGTTTCCATCCTGCGGAGAACGGTTGCATTTGCCTTTTGCCGCATGCTATCATAATAATGGCAGCGGCCTGCCTGCTGCCGCGCTCGGATGCGCTACTGTGACCGGCGTTTACCAAAAAATCTTTTTGGAGGGATCATCTATGTATATGGATAAGCAAGTCAAGCGCGGATATAACGAATATATCCGACTCGATGAAGGCATCGGCAAAGACGCCATGATGGACGTCGCGCTTCTTGTGATGGAGGAGGGCGACACCTACTCTTTCGAGGAGCCTGAAAAGGAGCTTGCAGCCATGGTGTTTGACGGCAAGTGCACCATCGAGTGGGATGACCAATCCTACGATGTCGACCGCCCCAACCCGTTTGACTACAACCCGTCCTGCCTGCATGTGTGCAAGGGCACTCAGGTGAAGATCACCGCACACGGCCCCTGCAACATCTATATCCAGAAGACGCTCAACGATAAAACCTTTCCGAATAAGATGTACCGCCCCGAAGATACCGATACCTGGGCGCGTGGCGCAAACGGCGAGCTGATGGGATGCATCAAGCGCGACGTGCGCACTTGTTTCGACCTTGACAACGCCCCTTACTCCAACATGGTGCTGGGCGAGGTTGTCAATCTGCCAGGCAAGTGGTCGAGCTATCCGCCGCACCACCACCCGCAGCCCGAGTGCTACTTCTACCGCTATGACCGGCCGACCGGCTTTGGCGCTGGCTGGGGCAACGGCGAGATTTACGAGACCCACCATAACGGCCTTGCGATCATTACCGACAAAATGCACTCCCAAGTAACTGCGCCGGGCTATGCCTGCTGCTACGCATGGGGCATCCGCCATCTGCCGGGCAATCCGTGGGATAAGACCCGCATTGATGATGAAGAGCACCTGTGGCTGCTTGAGGACGACGCGAACGATCACATCTGGCACTGCCCGACCGGCAACTGATCCCCAGAATCCCTCTTTCCTTAGATGCAAATTCGGCCTTCAAAAAGACCGGGTTGTGATACTTTCCCGCCTTTGCATAAGCAAAAGCAGAGCGGGATATGAGCTTTGCGGCGGCGATATTCCATTTAAGCCGCAGCTTTCCATTAAAATCCGAAAAAAAGTGATTGCAGGAGGAATTAACCAATGAAGCATATGGAAACCGTCCGCCTGACGGCATCCCAGGCACTCGTCCGTTTTCTCGAGAACCAGTTTGTCAGCTATATCGACATGGATGGCAACGAGGTGGAGCACAAATTTGTCAAAGGCATCTTCATGCTGCCCGGCCACGGCAACGTTGTTGGCTTTGCCAACGGTGTTGAGCAGGAACTGAGAGACATGATCGTCTACCAGGGCAAAAATGAGCAGGGCATGGCGCTGGCCGCTGTCGGCTACGCCAAGCAGATGCGCCGCAAATCGATCTTCGCGTGCACCTCGTCGGTCGGCCCCGGCGCGTGTAACATGGTAACCGCTGCCGCGACCGCGACCGCCAACAACATCCCGGTTCTCATTCTGCCGGGCGATATCTACGCTTCCCGTCAGCCCGACCCGGTGCTGCAGCAAATGGAGCAGCCGCAGAACCTGTCTATCTCTGCGCACGATGCGTTCCAGGCTGTTACCAAGTACTGGGGCCGCATCAACCGCCCCGAGCAGGTTATGACCGACATGATCTCTGCCATGCGTGTGCTAACCGACACCGCCAACACCGGCGCGGTCGCAATCTCGCTGCCGCAGGATGTACAGGCCGAGGCATATGACTACCCGATCGACTTCTTTAAAAAGCGCGTATGGCGCATTGATCGCCGTCCAGCGACCAAGTATGCGATCGATAAGGCAGTCGAGGTCATCAAGGCCGCCAAAAAGCCGCTTCTCATCTGCGGCGGCGGCGTGCGTTATGCAGAGGCGCACAAGGTGTTTAAAAAGTTTGCCGAGGACTTCGGCATCGCTTTCGGCGAGACCCAGGCGGGCAAGAGCGCCATCGAGTGGACCCATGAGCTTAACCTCGGCGGTCTTGGCACCACCGGCGGCATTGCGGCCAACAAACTGGCGCACGAGGCGGACGTCGTGATCGGCGTGGGCACCCGCTACACCGATTTTACCACTGCCTCCAAGTGGCTCTACCGCACGGACGCTAAGTTCGTCAACATCAATCCGTCCGAGTTCCAGGCATATAAGATGGATGCAACCCCGGTCGTGGCAGATGCCAACGAGGCGCTGACTGCGCTAGGCGAAGCGCTCAAGAAGATCGGCTACCACACGGATGACGCCTATGCGCAGCAAGTTGCCGCGTTGCGCAAGGAATGGTGGACTGAGGTCGAGCGTCTAGACAACTGCGTCTACACCGACAAGGACTCCTTTACCCCTGAGTGCAACGATGCCAACCGTGCATGCGTTGAAAAGTATATCGAGGACACCGGCTGCAAGCTCTGCCAGACCACTGTGCTCGGCGCGATCAACAAACTGATTGATGACGACGCTATTGTATGCGCGGCGGCCGGCTCGCTGCCGGGCGATATGCAGGGTCTGTGGCGCGCGCGCAAGATCAACACCTACCATATGGAGTACGGCTACTCCTGCATGGGTTATGAGATAGCCTCCGCGCTCGGCGCCAAGATCGCCTGCCCGAATCAGGAGGTCTACGCAATGACCGGCGATGGCTCGTTTGACATGCTGCACTCTGAGCTTATCACTTCAGTTCAGATCGGCAAGAAGATCAACGTTATGGTGTTTGACAACGCCTCGTTCGGCTGCATCAACAATCTTGAAGTCGGCCAGGGCAACGCTTCCATCTGCACCGAGAAGAACATGCTCGAAGAGGGTGTGACCAACGGCATCCACAAGGGCAAGGTCATCCAGGTGGACTATGCGGCCATCGGCGCGGCCTACGGCTGCAAGACCTACACGGTCAAAACCATGGAGGAGCTAAAGGCCGCCATTGAGGACGCCAAGAAGCAGACCGTTTCTACCGTTATCGATATGAAGGTGCTGCCCAAGACCATGTCCAAGGGCTACGAAAACTGGTGGCGCGTCGGCGTGGCCGAGGTATCCACTAAGCCTGAAGTGCAGGCTGCCCGCAAAGCGATTGAGGAGCACCTGTACGAGTCGCGTCATTATTGATTGGCACAAAACAGTACACCCTGCCGTATCAAAAGAACGCCCGCTGGACGATTGTCCAGCGGGCGTTCTTTTGCTCATCTATTTACATTGGCCTGCGCGCCAACAGCGCTGGCAAATGATCGGCCGCTGTGGTATAATGTTGCCATGCTTTCAATCGGGAGGACAATATAATGAATCCACTTCGGCTTGTTGTGACCGCCGCACTCGTCAGCACGATGCTGACCGGATGCCAGTCCACCGACTTTGACGACTGGCGCGAAACCAGCAGTGTGCAGGCGTTTACCACCTCGATCGGTCCGGTGACGCGCACCGAGGCAACGTCCGAAAACCAGCACGCCGTACAGCAGCTGCGCACCTATACCTATACCGACACCGCAGGCTGTACCGTATATATGGGACGGGTAGAGCCGAAAGGCCAAACCGAACAGGCGCAAACCGCAGCGCAATACCATCTGCCGGGCGAGGCAGGCGTTATCCGCAGCTACCGCGCCGACACCGGCTCATGGTCGCTTGCATCGATAGGCGAGCAGATCACGCTTGAAAAGGGCATGTATTTTGTGCGCACCGATCAGGCTGAGGCGATTGTTGTCACTCCGCTCACCTACACCAGCCATGCAAATGGCATGATTGAATACCTGCCTGATGCCGATGGCATGCTGTCCATCCAAGCAGACGGTGATGGGTATACGATCTCTCTATCCGTCGATGCGCTGCCCCCGGGTTCATACAGCGATTTTCTCGTTCTCTGCGCGGATGAGCCGCTGGTCGACTGGGAGTCGACTGCCGCCTTTGCGCGCTGGTCGAACTACCGCTTTACCGATAGTAACCGCTGGTGCTATGACGGCTATTATTACACCGCCCCCTCTACCTACTATCCCACTGGGGAAAATTACTTCTATCCGCTGCCCGCTGCACATATCGCCGGCAAGATGGCGCGCAATG
Organism: uncultured Agathobaculum sp.; assembly: GCF_944380985.1. Taxonomy (GTDB): domain Bacteria; phylum Bacillota; class Clostridia; order Oscillospirales; family Butyricicoccaceae; genus Agathobaculum. Next base: position 171,416 of record NZ_CALWJJ010000001.1, read on the forward strand.
CGGGTGATCCGGCCAGCCGCGCGCTTGGCCTTGCCATGATCGACATTATGCGGGAAAAGCAAAATGAATATGGCTTTATCCCATCGCAGGCTGGCAGCGAATGGCTCAAAGGAGATTACAATATCGACCCCGGCTATTATGACACCCGGTTTAACACGGATTTCTGGCTGGCAAACCTCAATGCCGCCCGCAATTTTGGCGTGACTGAGTGGCTGGACAAGGTTGAGGAATACGCCGCGTTTCTGATGGACTTTGGCACAGGCCACCACTTTTCCTTTGGCGCAGGCGACGAGGAAGGCTGGCTGATCGAGGATTACTGGCATTCGAACGGCGCGGGCAACGTCACCCACTGCTCGCTTAACCACCATGCGTCCGAAGCGTCATTCCTCTATCAGCTGGCCGAGGTGACCGGAAACCAAACATATGCCGTCTTTGCTGACCGCATGGTGCACGGCATCGAGCTGACGGCCGATCTTTGGCCGATGGAGGATGGCAATCTGTACTACGCGTATCTGCCGGACGGCACGATGATGGCCGGCGACTATCCCAGCCTTACCTACAACGACCTGGTTGATCTGCAGGCACTCTACACGCGCCGGCACGGCAGCGAAAGCCCTGCTATTCGCTCTCTGCTTGAAACCAAACGAGGCTGGATGGAGGATAACGGCATAACCGATTACAGCAAGGCCCCCACGGTATAGTGCCATGCAGCCTTCCCGACCGGAGCATGCAGATGCGGCGCTTCATTTGCATAAAAAGGCGCGGTAACCGCGCTTTTTTCATGCCGCTTATAGCATTTGCAACAGCTCGATCTGCTCACCGGACAGGCCGGTAAAAAACCAATTTTGCAAACCACCAAAGGTATCAGGCAGCACTTTGTTTTCAGGCGTTGTAAACGAGGTTACACCCGCTTGCCGGGTCGCAGCCGCCGCCTGATCCAGATCGTCTACATATACTGCAAAATGCGGCAGACTGCCCTCGCCTGCTGGCACAGATACGCCCACCGGCGGCTGGATCAACTCGAGCAGAAAACCCCCAAACACGATGAGCGTGAGCTTTTTTTCACCCTCGGACGTTGCCACGCCGTCGCGCTTATAAACGCTGCCGCCAATCTTCTTATAAAACGCAATGCTCTTGTCCATATCTGTGGTATAGATCGCAATATGACCCAGCCCCTTGTACAATTCCTTCATTGCTTCCGCTAAAAATTGAAAATTGACACTTACATTTACACCATCTCTCAAGACGCAGTAAAGCCGCTGCCGGCAGACGCCGCAGCGGCTTGTTTTTCAGTGGAACGCTTATGCTTCCGGCTCTTTTTCCACACGGGTGACCGCGATGGAAAGCTCGTCAAGCTGCTTGGCGTCGACCACATCCGGGCAGGCCATCATCAGGTCAGATGCATTCTGCACCTTGGGGAAAGCAATCACGTCGCGGATCGAGTCGAGGCCCGCAAGCAGCATGCACAGACGGTCCAGGCCATACGCCAGGCCGCCGTGCGGAGGCGCGCCGTAAGAAAAGGCGGTAATCAAATGTCCAAACTGCTCTTTGGCGCGCGTCTCGCTAAAGCCAAGCGCCTCGAACATCTTGGTTTGCAGCGCGGGATCGTGGATACGAATCGAGCCGCCGCCGAGCTCACAGCCGTTGAGGATGATGTCATACGCCTTAGCGCGCACCTTAGCCGGGTCGGTATCGAGCAGCGGGATGTCCTCATCCATCGGTGCTGTGAATGGGTGGTGCTTGGCAACCAGGCGGTCCTCCTCCTCGCTGTATTCAAACTGCGGGAACTCAGTGACCCACAGCAGCTTAAATTCGTCCTTTCTGGCAAAGCCGAGACGCTGTGCCAGCTCACAGCGCAGCGCGCCGAGCGATACAAGCGCGGTTTCCTCGGAGGCATCCGCTACAACAAAGAGCACATCATTCTCGTGCATATCCGCGCGCTGCTTGATGGCCGCAATCTCCTCTTCGGTCAGGAACTTGGCAAAGGATGAGGTCATCGTGCCGTCTGCGGCAATCTTCATCCATGCAAGACCCTTGGCACGGTAGATCTTGACAAAATCCGCCAGCTTGTCGATCTCCTTACGTGGGAACTGATCGGCACAGCCGTTCATATTGATCAGGCGCACCGTGCCGCCCGCCTCTATCGCACCCTTGAACACGCCAAAGCCACAATTTGCCGCAATATCTGAAATATCTCTGATTTCAAAACCAAAGCGGGTGTCTGGCTTGTCCGAGCCAAAGCGGTCCATCGCCTCGCGCCAGGTCAGGCGCGGCAGCGGCAGCTGGATGTCCACATCCAGCACCTCTTTGAACACCCGCTGAAGAAAACCCTCGTTGACCGCGATCACATCGTCCTGCTCGACAAAGCTCATCTCCAGGTCGATCTGAGTGAATTCAGGCTGACGGTCGGCACGCAGATCCTCGTCACGAAAGCAGCGGGTGATCTGGATATAGCGATCCATACCTGCGAGCATCAAGAGCTGCTTGTACTGCTGCGGCGACTGCGGCAGCGCATAAAACTTGCCTGGATGCACACGGGAAGGCACAAGGTAATCGCGTGCGCCCTCAGGCGTGGACTTGGTCAGCATAGGCGTCTCGATCTCGACAAATCCCTGCTCGTCAAAGTAATTGCGCGCAACCTGCATGACGCGGTGGCGCAGCATCATATTGCGCTGCATGGACGGGCGGCGCAGGTCAAGATAGCGATATTTCAGCCGCACCTGGTCGCCGACCTCCTTGTTGTCGTCGATCTCAAACGGGGTGGTTTCGGCACGTGACAGGATGCGAATGTCCTCCGCGATGATTTCGACCTCACCGGTCGGCATCTTACTGTTGATGGCCGCCGCATCGCGTGCGGCCAGCTTGCCGCGAACCGCAACAACGAACTCTGTGCGGCAGGTGAACGCAATGTCGAACAGGCGTGCGTCTACCGATTTATCAAACGTGCACTGAACGATGCCCGCGCGATCCCGCACGAGCAGGAACAGCACGCCGCCGTTATCCCGCACGCGGTCGACCCAGCCGTTTACCGTGACCGTCCGGCCTGCGTCGGCAAGGCGCAGATCGCCGCACATATGTGTGCGCTTCATCCCAAAGATGGACGTTTCATTCATGATTTATCAATCCTTATCAGAAATATTTGATTTGCGCGACGTTATGACCTGTCACAGATGACCTTGCCCTGGTTTTTAGCGGCAAGACCCGCGCGGATGCGGGTGATGGCCTCTGGAAGCGTTACCTTGATCTGCTCACCCGAATCCATATCCTTGACCGCGATGACGTTCTCTTTGATCTCATCCTCCCCAAGGAAGATCACATACGGGATGCCAAGCTTGTCGGCATAGCCAATCTTATGCTTAAACTTCTTCTGCTCGCTGTAAAGCTGGGTGCGTATGCCCGCCTCGCGCAGACCGGTCGCCAGCGCAATCGCATCGCCCATATCGTCTGTCATGGACAAAATGAGCACGTCGGCCGGGGCGCAGTTTAGTTTATCGTTCAGGTAACCCTGCTCGCCCAGCACATAGAACAGGCGTGTCAGGCCGATTGAAATGCCGACACCCGGCAGCTGCTTGTCCGTATAGTATTCCGCAAGGTTATCATACCGCCCGCCCGAGCAGATCGAACCGATCTCCGGATGGTCAAGCATGATGGTCTCATATACCGTGCCCGTGTAGTAGTCCAGTCCACGCGCGATAGTCAAATCAATCTCAAAGTGGTCGTCCGGCACACCAAAGGCTGACATGTACCGCGCGACCGTTTTCAGCTCGTCCGCGCCCTGGTCGAATACCTCGTTTTTGCCCTTATATTCCTCGAGCGCGGCAAGAATGCCTGCGGTACCGCCCGAGGTCTGGATAAAGGTGAGCAGCTCGTCCGAGGCCTGATCCGAAACGGCAAAGTCCTCGGTCAGAATAGCTTTTACCTTGTCCGCGCCGATCTTTTCGAGCTTGTCGATCGTGCGCATGACGTCTCCCGCTTTATCGGTCAGCCCAAGGATGGCGAAAAAGCCGTTTAGCACCTTGCGGTTGTTCATGCGGATCTTAAAGCGCGCAAGGCCGAGCGAGGTGAAAATGCGATAAATAATGCTCGGCACCTCGGCTTCGCTGATGATGTCCAGCTTGCCGTCACCGATTACATCGATGTCCGCCTGGTAAAACTCTCGGAAACGGCCTCGCTGTGCGCGCTCACCACGGTAAACCTTGCCGATCTGGAAACGGCGGAACGGGAAGGTCAGTTCATTGTAGTGCTGGGCGACATACTTGGCCAGCGGCACGGTCAGGTCAAAGCGCAACGACAGATCACTGTCGCCCTTGGCGAAGCGGTAAATCTGCTTTTCGGTCTCGCCGCCGCCCTTGGCGAGCAGCACCTCAGAGGACTCGATCAATGGCGTATCCAACGGATAAAAGCCATAGAGCGCATAGGTTTCGCGCAGCACCTGCATGATGTGCTCCATCTGCACCTGCGGCGCAGGCAGCAGCTCCATAAATCCGGATAGCGTTCTCGGTTTTACTTTTTCCATAAAATTTGATTCTCCTCAAGACAGACCGATGCACCGAACGGGCGCGTAAATGCCCATCCGGTGCAAGGGAAACTGTCGGTTTTCATTTTCTATTCTTTGGGTTGACAAAATTACGCCAGTCCAGATCGCCGCGATCGAGGCCGAGGATGAGCATTTCGGCCGTTGCGGAATTGGTAGCGATCGGAATATTATGCATATCGCACAGGCGGGCGATGGCGTGCACGTCAGGCTCATACTGCGCATTGGACATCGGGTCGCGGAAAAACAGCACAAGATCTATCTCGTTATAAGCCACACGCGCGGAGATCTGTTCCTCGCCGCCCTGCATGCCTGCAAGACATTTATCGATCTTTAGGCCAGTCGCTTCCTCAACAAACTTGCCCGTCGTGCCGGTAGCGCAAATCTCATGTTTTGCCAAAATGCCGCAATACGCCATGCAGAACTGTACCATCAGTTCTTTCTTGCGGTCATGTGCAATGAGTGCTATGTTCATTTCAGGAACATCCCCTTTCCTGTGTATCCAAGCCGCCTGTTTTCTTCCACTCTCTAATGTTTCGTTTAAAGCTTCATCAGTGCGACCCGCTCACCGTCTATCCGCTGCGCAATGTTGCGGAAAGCGCGCGCGGCGCCGTCCTTTTTGACAGATAGGATACATTTACCGCTGTTTCCACAGGCAATTATATCCTCATCCTCCGGTACGATGCCGAGCAGCGGAAGCCCTGCTTCGTCCATTGCGTCATCGATATTGCTCGACCGGCCGTGCAGGATCATGCGCGGCCGCACATGGTTGAGCACCATACGGATGCGCTGGATACAGTACTCCTCTTCCAGCTTGCGTGCGCAGCGCTCCGCGCCGCGGATACAGGCAAGGTCGGTCGAGGTGACGATGACCGCCTGCGTGGCGATGTGTGCCAGAAACGACAGCTCTGCCGGCAGCCCGGCCGGGCCGTCAATTAGTAAATAATCAAAGCCGGCCTCCTCTGCCTGCACGGCGAGCTGCTCCATACCGCGCTCGCTCAGCGCAGGCAACGCGACCGGCGCGGTGAGTAAGTACAGTGTTTGATACTCCGGGTGTCGTGCCATAGCGTCAGCCAGCGGCACCGCACCGCCGGCAACGTCGGCAAAGGAATAGACCACCCTGTCCGACATGCCGAGCGCGATGTCGAGGTTGCGGAGGCCGCAGTCGCCGTCAATCAGGAGCACGCGGCGGTCTCGCTGACACAGCGCTGCACCTACACCCGCCGTAAGAGAGGTTTTCCCCGTGCCACCCTTGCCGGACACAACCAGAATGACCTTCAACATACTGCCTCCGAGATGAAAAACTTATATTTGTATTATAGACTACATATTGCTAATTTACAAGCATTTAGGCAAATTTTTTATCATCATAGCGATTTTTCAGGGCACCATTGTGTTCTCCCGCTGCACCGTGCCGACCGTGTCAGGCTCTTCCTCGGCAAAGTAAGCGTCGAAGATATCGCGCACGATCGGCGCGACCGACGAGCCGTGCCCCGCACCTTCACCGACCACGCAGACGACGATCTCCGGGTCGTCAAACGGCGCGAAAGCGACGAACAGTCCGTTGGTATACTCAACGATCGGGCTGTTCTCATCGTTAGGATTGAGCCGTCCTCGCATTTCGGCCGAGCCGGTCTTGCCGCCGACCTTGATCGGATAGTCGGCAAATGTGGTCGCTGCGGTACCGCCCTCGGCGGTAACCTCGCTCATACCCTGCATGACAAGCTCAAGCGTCTCGTCCGAGATCTCAATCGTATCAATCACATCCGGCTCAGACCCTACAACAACATCTGAATAGTCGTAGGTTTTTATGCTCCTGATAAGCGTCGGCCGATACAGCGTGCCGCCGTTGACAACCGTCGCCATGTAGTTTGCCATTTGCAGCGGGGTAAACGCATTGTCCGACTGGCCAATGGCGGCATTTACGTCATCGCCGGTCATCCAGTCGCGCAGGTTGGGGTCAGCCTGACGCATCACGGCACGGTAGGTCGGGCCGGCGGCATGGCCGCTCGACTCACCGATCTCAATGCCGGTTGCCTGGCCAAGGCCAAAATCCGCGCACCACTGCTCAAGCCGCGCGCCGCCCAGCAGCACGCCGACATGATAGAAAAACGTGTTGCACGAATATTTGATCGCATTTGTCACATCCAGCGTCATGGGTATGTCGTGGTTTTCGCACAAAAACCGCTGCCCACCGATCTCAAACACACCCGTACAGTAAAAGGTTGTGCCGGAATTAATCACACCCTCCTCAAGCGCCGCGACCGCGCTGAGCACTTTGAAGGTCGAACCAGGGGCGTACATGCCGCTTGTCGCACGGTTGTACTCCGGGCTTCGTGGATCGCTGATGCGCGCTTGTACGGTCTCTGTATCGTAATAATCCTCCAGGCTGAACGTCGGGTAGGACGCCATCGCCAGCACCTCTCCCGTGTCGGGATCAAGCGCAACTGCCGCGCCACCGCGCTCATATTCGGCAAGGTAGTTTTGCAGCGACTGCTCGGCCACCTGCTGCAGCTCAAGATCGATGGTCGTGATGACGTTGTCACCCGGCTGCGGTGCGTTCGAGCTGTTCTCATCCTCAGAAACATCACCGCCAATATCGACCGCCATCGTGCGCGATCCGGCCGTGCCATGCAGATACTCCTCAAGCGCAGACTCAAGGCCGGTCTTGCCAATGGTGTCGTTCATATTGTATCCTTCTTTTTCACGGTATGGTCCGCCGTTTTTATCGCCATTCCATTCGTCGTAATCGACTGTGCCGACCGTGCCGAGCAGATGCGCGGCATAATCTGTATCATACCGGCGCACGGCCTCGCTCTCAACATCCACACCCTCGTATTGCTGATGGTGCTCCTTGATATAGGCGATCAGATCCATCGAGATATTGTCAGCCAGCGTAAAGGTCGCACTGTTGCTGAAATTTGCCTGCCGCATGCTGTAATACAGACCGACCAACGTGCGCACGTCCGCCTCGGACAAATCGTCTGACAGGCCGGCGTTCCGCTCAAGATAGCCGCGCATCACCTCGATAAACTCGCCGGCGGTGATGAGCTCTGTCGCGTCTATCCGTTCCACCTGATCAATCAGATCGCCGTCCTCATCATACTGCGGATTTTGCATGTTTTCCGCCTCGGCCTCGGCAATCGCTTGCTGTACCGCTGTCAGGTCGAGTGTATCCGCGCTATCCTTGATATAGGTGGATAGCGCCGCGCGGGCGCTATCCCCACTCTCGCCGATATAACTATACGGCGCGGTATCCGTGACCGGCAGCACATCGTTCAAAATGGCGCCGTTGTCTTCTTCCACCCCGGCATCCAGCCCTGACTCGTCCTGCGCTGCGCCATCGTCCGCTTTAACACGGTTTGCAAGGTCGAGCAGCTTTTCAAACCGGTCGGGCTGATCTTCCCAGAACGAGGCGTAAATCAGCACGAGCGAAAAACCGGTCTGGTTGGTCACGAGCGGACGGCCATAACGGTCAAGAACCTCACCGCGGGCTGCGGATATGGTCGAAGTAGTGGTCAAAAACTCGGCCGAGCGACGCACATAACTCTCGCCGTTTATCAGCTGTAGCTGCACCAGCTGCCCCCCCGCCAGACCAAAGCAGATCAGCAGCAGGCAGCCTAGTACAAGCAGGCGGCGCAGCAGTTGTGTTTTGTTTACCATAGGTTTTCCTCTTTTCCAGCGTGCGGCGGGTTATCGCTCGGCAAAGGTGCGGCTGATTCTGTGCATGGGCAGATACACAGCAAAGCTGAATACGCATGTGAGCACCGTGCCGCCAATGATCTGCTGCAATACAAGCGCAAACGATGCGCCCGCCTGCGGCAGCAAATAGACAAAAAAGCGCATAAGGCCGAGCACAATCATCTCAATCGAGGTCATAATCAGCATGGAAACATAACTGCCGCTCAAGGTCAGCTGGCTTATGACGCCCGCCACCAACCCAAACAGCACGAAAAAGATCGGGTACAGCCCGTCGATCCCGATGAAGCCAAGATCGTAAAACAGGCCGACCACCACGCCGATAATCACGCCCTCGACCGGACCGTCAAGCAGGGCCGCTGCCGCCACCAGTGCGGGCAACAGATCCAGATGGTAGCCGCGAATCGACCAAGTGCCAAACCAGCTGGTCTGCAGCACATAGAGAATCAGCGCGACCAGAATGTAAAGCAGTATCTTGGGGATGGATAGTCGTTCTCTCTGCATGAGCTCACTCCGTTGTATCGGTATAATCAGTGACGATAGAAACACTTGAAATTGTATTTACATCGACAAAAGGCCGGATCACTGCGTAGTACGAAATACCATTATCCTCGGGCAGCACACTTTCGACCGTGCCGATCATCACGCCCTTGGGAAACACGCCGCCGCGGCCCGAAGTCTCGACCGTGTCGCCAATGACAATGCTCGCGTCCTCGGTCAGATAGGACAAACGCAGGTTTCCGTCGGCCATCAGATCATAGTCGCCCTCGGCGATCGCGGTCTCGCGCGTGCGGGTGATGAGCGCGCCGCACTGCATCTCGACGTCAATCACGGTGGTGATCTCGCAAGTGTTGGCGTATAGCTCGCTGACATAGCCTGCCATTCCGTCCACCGTGATGACCAGATCGCCCAGCTCCACGCCGTGGTTTGAGCCTCTATCGAGCGTCAACGTCATTGCCCAGTCGCCCGGGTTGCGGGCGATGACCTCGGCGCTTACCGTGGTCAGCTCGCGCACGCGCTCAGGCTGGCCCACCTGCTGGCGCAGCTGAGCATTCTCCTCTAGCGCAAGCGCGGCGTCACGCATGGTCTGCTCCAGCTCGCGCACCCGGCGTCTTAGCTCCTCATTTTCCGCCTGTAGCGCATCAAAATCGGTAAAATAGCTCAGTCCACGGCCAAAAAAATTGCCGATACCCGTCGCAAGCCGCTGCACCGGCGTGGTCACAAAGCTGACGATCCGCGTGACCGGCGAAGGGTTGCCGGTCACGCCACTATACAGCGCGGACAGCATGCACAGCACGATCACGACCGCCACGCCGATCAGAAAACGCGAGCCCAGTCTGTTCCGTCTTCGCAAAAGCCATAAACTCCTTTCGAAAATCCATTCGAGAGCACGCATCCCTGCCATCCGGCCGGGGCGCACGGTTATGCTCACAGATTAAAGCGCCTTGCCGTGCACATCACACCGCATGCAGGTCGCGCAGCATCTCATACAGCGGGGCGACCGGCAGGCCCACAACGCTGTAATAGTCGCCCTCGATGCCGCGAACGAGCAGCGCGCCGCGCCCCTGAATGCCATAGGCGCCCGCCTTGTCAAGCGGCTCACCGGTGGCGAGATAGGCCGTAATCTCCGCCTCGTCAAAATCGCGGAATGTGACACGCGTGCGGGTGACGAGCGTGCGTACCTCCCCCTCGGGCGGTAGCACGGCAAGGCCGGTCAGCACCTCGTGCGTACGCCCACGCAAACGGCGCAGCATCTCAGCCGCCTGCTTTGCATCCGCCGGCTTGCCGAGCGGCAACCCATCGATCGTGACCATGGTATCCGATCCAATGCAGAGCGCCGCCGGATGCAGCGCGCGCGCCGCGTCCGCCTTCAGGCGGCTCAGCCGCACGACCTCTTCGCCAAGCGGCGCACCGGGGCGCAGCGTCTCGTCCACATCGACTGGGCAGACGGTAAATTGCTCGGTAATCAGCGCCAGCAGCTCGCGCCTGCGCGGCGAGCAGGACGCCAGAACGATTTGCATTATTCGACTCCTCTTTTATATAGTCCTTTGGTAAATTCCCCCTCAAGGGGTGTGCCATCGAGGAAGGCCCGCGCGATGCGCGCGCATTCCTGCGGCGTTTCGGTCGTAAAATACATCCGCGCGGTCGTAACGCCAAGCTGCGCGAAATCTTCACGCAGGCAGAGCGGGCGGCTGTTGATCAGCGTATTGCGGCAGCCATACTCGGGCAGCAGCGCAAAGCGCTCGCCGCGCCGGTCGGTCAGGTAGGTTACGCCCTCCTCACAGCTGCACTTGCCGCTGTGCTGTTGGCGAATGGCGCAGTTTTCAAAGATCATCAGCGGCAGATAGCCGTAGACGACAAGCTCGGTCTCAAGCGCACCATTCATATCGCGGATCTGCGCAAGGCGCGCCTCGAAGGACAGCGTCTGCCGTTGGATGCCCATGTCGGCAAGCGCCGCCAATGTTTGGCTATTATAGGCATTCATGCCGAAATCGCCGTGCGCGGCAAAGCCCAGCCGCCGCGCGAGCGCGATGTGGCCGATATTGCCAGCGAGCACGGTCTCTGTGCCGCGGCTCATCGCCTCGCCCAGCAGCATCTCAACCTCGGGTTGCTCATTGTCGGAAAACACACGCGGCAAAATAGCGGGCAGACCGGTCTGCGCCGCGACTGCGAGCGGTGCATACACCGTCTCAAGGCCAAGCCCTTTCAGCGCGTCCGCCTGCGCGCGGGTGCGCACGGACGCGGTATAACCCCGAAATCCCGCGCGCGGCGGCGGCTCCTGCGTATGTGGCCTGGTCACCCAGCTGCGCACGGGCGGCGTGCCGCGCTTTGCCAACAGCAGGGCAAGTGCGTCGCGCCGCATACCGTTTACCGCAGAGGCGGATATGGCCAGCCCGTCTGCAAGATCGATGCACAGGTTTTTGATATAAAACGGGGTGCCGCCCGTTTTGCGCAGCGATTTTTCCACCATCTCGGGTGTGGTCGGACGGCTTATCGCCCGCTCGACCGGCGCCATGACGGACACACCGTCCGCGCTGAGCACCGCGCCTATGTCTTCCCGCGCGGTAAAGCACAGCGAAACCGGCACAAGCGGCGCCTCCTTGCCGGGGGCGAAGCGGTGTGCGGCCTCGTCATACAGCCCCTTAACCTCGCCGAGCGGCACATCGGTCTTGGTGCCGAGCATCTGCCCGCCCATGCGGCCTGTATAATAGCCGTCAGTAAACCCATCGCGCGAGAACACGCGGCGCAGAATATCACCCTCCTCGGATGTAGGCCCCCGCCGCTCACGCAAGAGACCGGCGTATATTTTGGTGACGATCGCGGTATACTCCGGCCGTTTCATGCGGCCCTCAATCTTGAGCGAGGACACGCCAAGCTCCGCCAGCTCTGCAATATGGCCCGCCAGCGCAAGGTCCTTGAGCGAGAGCGGGTGCCCGCCGTTATATGGCAGGCGGCAGGGTTGCGCGCACATGCCGCGGTTGCCTGACCGCTGACCGATCACCGCCGACAGATAGCACTGCCCGGAATAGCACATGCACAGCGCGCCGTGCACGAACACCTCGGTCTCTATACCCGCCTGCTCGGTAATCAGGCGCACCTCGTCGCGCGTGCATTCGCGGCTGAGCACAACGCGCGAAAAGCCGATGTCGCGCGCCTCGCGCGCACCGTCAAGCGTGTGGATGGTCATCTGCGTGGAGGCATGCAGCGCGATGTCAGGCGCGTGCGCGTGGATCTGCCGCGCAAGGCCGAGATCCTGCACGATCAGCGCGTCTGCGCCTGCCTCATACAAGAATTTGGCATCCTGCATCGCCTCGTCCAGTTCGCGATCGCCCGCGAGGATGTTGAGCGTGATATTGGTCTTAACCCCCCGCGCCCTGCAGTATGCGATCGCCTCGGCCATCTCGTCCGGCAAAAAGCCTTTTGCGCCGCGCCGCGCATTGAACGAGCCAAAACCCATATATACCGCGCCCGCGCCTGATTGCACCGCGGCGCGCACACCCTCGGGCGAGCCGGCGGGTGCGAGTAGCTCTACGGTCTTACTCATTTGCGCCGTCTGCCCGCGTGCGACTGGTTGCTGCGTTCCGCCTGCTGGCGCAAGGCGGCATTCTCCGCTTCGAGCGCGCGGCATTTGGCCTCGGCCGCCTCCGCTGCAGTCTTTGCTTTGATATATTCGTCCGCCAGATTAACGGTCGCCAGCACGAGCGCGCGGGTAGAGGCGAACGCAGCCGAACCGCCGCAGGACGCAATAGTCTGTTGCGCCAGTTCAGCGACCTCGTTCATATATTCCACGGTTTCATTGGCCAGCATGGTATAGTGCTGGCCTGCGATCTGGATGGTCACGCGGTTTGCCATGAAAAAATCCCTTCCTTTCGCAAAATCGCTCAAAAGGCATATTTTGATAAAATATAGTATACCACAACAACCGACCTTTTGGAACAAAAATATGCACAAATTCAGCGTGCAGACTGATACACGCTTACGCGGGCTTGTGCGGAAATTGTAAAAGATTTTTGTTTTCCTTGTACCCGGTCACGCGCTGTGCTAAAATAATAAGTATCTTCAGAGGGGCGGTAGCTGCCGCTCCCCTACCCGATTGCGGAGGTTTCCCCTATGCTCAATCTTAACGAGGTGCGCCGCATTGTCGTCAAGGTAGGCACCTCGACGCTGACATACGACAACGGCCGGCTCAACATCCGTCGTATCGAGCGGCTGGTCCGCACGATCAGCGACCTGCAAAACCGCGGCTTTGAAATGGTGCTGGTCTCCTCGGGCGCGGTCTCGGTAGGTGCGGCCAAGCTCGGCTTTGCCGGCCGGCCCCGAGAGCTTGCCATGAAGCAGGCGGCCGCAGCGGTCGGCCAATGCGAGCTGATGCACATTTATGACAAGATGTTTCTTGAATACGGCATTAACGTCGCTCAGATTCTGCTCACGCGCGAGAACATCACCGACGACGTTCAACGCGAGAACATCCAAAATACATTCACCGCGCTCATGCATACAGGCGCAGTACCGATTGTCAACGAAAATGACACGGTCGCAACGGCCGAGCTCAAACACATCGAAAACTTCGGCGACAACGACACGCTCTCCGCAGTTGTCGCGCGCATATGCAGCGCTGACCTGCTCATTATTTTTTCAGACATCGATGGGCTTTATGATGCCGATCCGCGTAAAAATCCGCAGGCCAAACTGATCGGCGAGGTTTCACGGATCGACGCCAAGATCCGTCGCATGGCGGGTGGCACAGGCTCATCCCATGGCACGGGCGGCATGGCGACCAAAATCACTGCTGCCGAACTGTGCATGGACGCCGGCATCCCCATGCTGGTGGCAAACGGCAACCGGGAAGACGTGCTGTACGACATTGTTGCGGGCAAAAACGTCGGCACATTATTTGCAAGGGAGGTTGGCTGACATGACAAAACGGCAGACAAATCACATGATAAGCGTGCTGTGCGACAGACACAGGTGTATTTTTTCGAGGGCGCAAATCATCGCGGCACTGATCGGCGGTGCTGTCGGCGCATTCCTGGGGGTGCAAGCCTATTACCAGGGCTGGCTGGGATGATCGCACCTATTTTAACAAACATGAGGTGATACCATGCGGCAACTGATGGAAATCGCCGAAGATGCGCGACGCGTCAAGCACGCGGTCGCCGCGCTCGGCGCCAATGATAAAAACCGCGGCCTACGCGCGATAGCGGATACGCTCGAGGCACATGCCGACGAGATCCTCGCCGCCAACCGCATCGACATTGAAAACGGATGCAAAAACGGCCTGAGCGACGGACTGATTGACCGGCTGTCACTCGACCGGGCGCGCATCGCGGGTATCGCGGAGGGTTGCCGCCAGGTGGCCGCCCTGCCCGATCCGATCGGCGAGGTGCTTTGGATGCGCAAAATGCCAAACGGACTAAACATTGGGCAAAAGCGCGTGCCAATGGGTGTGATCGGCATCATTTATGAGGCGCGTCCCAACGTTACGGTGGATGCGGCGGCGCTCTGTTTTAAGGCAGGCTCAGCCTGCATCCTGCGTGGCGGCAAAGAGGCGTTTCACTCCTCTCTGTGCCTGACCAGGCTGATGCGCGCAGCGCTGGAAGCCGAAGGCCTGCCCGAGTGCGCGATCAGTCTGGTTGAGGATACCTCGCGCGAAAGCGCGGGTCAGATGATGCGGCTCAACGGCTATCTCGATGTGCTCATTCCGCGCGGCGGCGCAGGGCTTATCCAGGCGGTCGTTCAGAATGCAACCGTGCCCGTCATCGAGACCGGCACGGGCAACTGCCATGTGTATGTCGACGCTACGGCCGATCTCAATATGGCGCAGCGCATTCTCGTCAACGCAAAGTGCCAGCGACCAAGTGTTTGCAACGCAGCCGAAAGCCTGCTCGTGCACAAAGACGTCGCGGCGCGGTTTCTGCCCATGGCAGCTGAGGAGCTTCGGTCAAGCGGCGTCAAAATACACGGCTGCCCGCGCACAATGGATATTTTGGGCGCGGCCATTCTCCCCGCAACGGAGGAGGACTACGCCCGCGAGTATCTCGGCTATGAAATTTCATGCAAGGTCGTCGACTCGCTCGATGAGGCAATCGTGCACATCAATGCCTATAACACCGGCCACTCGGAGTGCATCGTCACCCGCGACTATGCCTCCGCTCAGCGTTTTCTCGATGAGGTGGACGCTGCGGCGGTCTATGTAAACGCCTCTACCCGCTTTACCGACGGGTTTGAATTCGGCTTTGGCGCCGAGATCGGCATTTCTACCCAAAAGCTACATGCGCGCGGCCCGATGGGTTTGACCGCGCTGACCACCACCAAATACATTATTTACGGAAACGGACAGGTGCGGGCATGAAAAAAACATTCGAGAAAGAATACAAATGGCGGGCGGATGATGATACGCTCGGCCAGGCGCTGCTCTGGGCTTCCTCCCGCATTGGCAGCCAGAGCCGCACAATCCACATGCAGTCGCAATATTATGATACGGCGGACGGGCTATTGCAAAGCCTTGGAGCCGCGCTTCGCCTGCGCCGTGAAAACGAGCGCAGCGTATGCTGTCTCAAACTGCGCGGCGAGACCGCTTCTGGCGGCCTGCGCGCACACGAGGAATACCAGTGCGACGCACAGACAATCGAAGAAGGGCTGCGGGCGCTGCCGTTCCAGGGCGCGCCGCGCGCGCTATGCGAAAAAGCGCTTGCCGCGCCGCTTGCGGTGATCTGCACGGTTGACTTTCGCCGCTGCTCCGTACTACTGCAGCAGGACAACACGGTCTGCGAGCTTGCGCTCGACGAGGGCACGCTCACCCGCGCAGAGCACACCGCCCCACTGTGTGAGATAGAGCTTGAGTATGTCGCAGGAAGCGAGCAGGTCTTTCATAACTTAGCCTATGAGCTTGCCGCGTATCTCTCGCTTGTGCCTGAACCGGAAAGCAAACTGGCGCGCGCAATGAAATTATAATGCAACCCACTGGCCGAACGGGCTGCCCGCTTGCGGGCAAGCCCGTTTTTCTATCCTGCGTCCAACCGTCGGCACAGGCAACGCACGGCTTTCTCCCTAACGGCCTGCACGCCTTTTGATGAAAAACTATACAAAATATTTATTTTTGTCCAATGTGCCTATTCTCATGCTGCATTCTTGCAAAAAAAAACGATCCCATGTATAATAGATGTGAGATAAAATGGGGTGTATTCTGCGGGCAGCGACGCAGGCTCTCCCCTGTGCCGCAACAGAAGAGGACGGATCGCGCATGAAAGAAAAGCTCAGGCGTATATTATGGATCGCGGCCGCGGTTGTACTAATACTAAACGGGGCGCTGTTCGCCGCGGATAGCCTGTCCTCCCGGCGCACACTGACGCTCAACACCGAGGTGCATTTTGTCGACGTCGGCCAGGGCGATGCCTCTCTTTTGCTCTCGGGCGGCGAGGCCGTGTTGATTGACGCGGGTACCGCGCAGACCGGCGACGCGCTTGTGCGCTATCTGAAGTCGCTCGGTGTGACCGAACTGTATGCGGCCGTCGCCTCCCACCCGCATGCTGACCATATCGGCGGCATGACACAGGTGCTAAATGCATTCCCGGTCGAGCATTTTTACATGGGGCCGGAGACGCAGAATACCACTACATACAACAATATGCTGGATGCGCTTGAATCGCAGGGCATCCGGCCCACCATCCCGGCGATGGGCGAGACGCTCTCCTTTTCCTCAGGCGCGACGCTCACCTTCGTCGGCCCGGCGGACGATGTGCCGGCAGACAGTCTCAACAACCGCTCGCTGATCGCGCTGTTCTCTACCGGCGCGCAACGTGTGCTGTTCATGGGCGACGCCGAGGCTCCCGCTGAGCAATCGCTGCTTGCCCATCACCCAGACCTCTCCTGCGATGTGCTCAAAGTGGGCCACCACGGTGCGGCGACCTCCTCTACCGAGGATTTTCTGCGTGCTATCCAGCCGTCCACTGCCGTTATCTGCTGCGGCGCGGATAACGATTACGGCCATCCCAGTGAACAAACGCTGCAAAACCTGTCTCTTGCGGGTGTGGACGACGTCCGCATCACAGCGGAAGACGGCACGGTCGTCCTCCCGCTCAACCCACCGTCAGATAGCAAGGAGAATGCCGCATGAAACAGACCGGTATTGTCGATCGCTTTGAGGGCGATCGCGTCGTCGTTGAAATCAACGGCGAAATGGCCGATTTTCCCCGTACCGACGCACCCGCCATGCTGGCCGAAGGCATGGTCGTTGTCGTACGGGATGGACGCATCGCCGAGATCGATCAAATCGAAACCCAGCGCATTGAGGACGATATGCGCCGCCGTTTTGAGCGCATCCTTGGCAAACAGTCCGATGAATAAATTAAATAAATGAAAGGCGAACTAAACCCAATGGAAAAGAAACCATTTTTGACCCTGCCGCAGGTGCAGGAAATCGTTAAAACCTACCCTACCCCTTTTCACATCTATGATGAAAAGGCCATCCGAGAGAATGCGCGCAAGGTAAAGGCTGCCTTTGCGTGGAACCCTGGCTTTAAGGAGTATTTTGCCGTTAAGGCAACGCCCACGCCCCGCCTGCTCCAAATCCTGCACGAGGAAGGCTTTGGCTGCGACTGTTCCAGCCTTCCCGAACTGCTGATGAGCCGCGCGTGCGGTATTACCGGGCACGAGATCATGTTCTCCTCCAACGTAACGCCCGCAAAAGACTACAAGCTCGCCTCCGATCTGGATGCGATCATCAACTTTGACGACATCACCCACCTCGATTTCTACGATAAAATTGGCCAGTGGAAAGAGACCATGTCCTGCCGCTTCAATCCAGGCGGAGACTTCGTGCTGGACAACGAGATCATGGACACCCCGCAGGAAGCCAAATATGGCATGACCCGCGAACAGCTGATTGAAGCGTTCTTGTATATGAAAGCCAAAGGCGTCAAGCACTTCGGCATCCATGCTTTCCTTGCCTCCAACACAGTAGCAAACGAATATTATCCCGCGCTCGCGCGCATCCTGTTCCATCTTGCAGTCGAGGTGCAGCGCGAGACCGGCGTGCACATCGCATTTATCAACCTGTCCGGCGGCGTAGGCATTCCCTACCGCCCTGGTCAGGAGCCGAATGACATCATGGCTATCGGCGAGGGTGTGCATCAGGCGTTCGACGAGGTGCTCGCGCCGGCAGGCATGAGCGATGTCGCGATCTATACCGAGATGGGCCGTTTTATCCTAGGGCCTTACGGCGCGTTGGTGACGCAGTGCATCCATCAGAAGCACACCTACAAGGAATACGCTGGCCTGGATGCGTGCGCGGCTAACCTGATGCGGCCGGCGATGTACGGTTCATACCATCATATTACCGTGCTGGGCAAGGAGGACGCACTGTGCGACCACACATACGATGTGACCGGCGGCCTATGCGAAAACAACGATAAGTTCGCTATCGACCGCAGCCTGCCCGAGATTGCGACCGGCGACTATATCTACATCCACGACACGGGCGCGCATGGCTACTCGATGGGCTATAACTACAACGCCAAGCTCCGCTCGGCTGAGCTGCTGCTGCGTGAGGATGGTTCGGTCGAGATGATCCGCCGCGCGGAAACGCCCAAGGACTATTTTGCAACCTTTGACTTTACCGGCCTGTTCGACGGCATCAAATAAAATTAAAAAGAGTGCGTTTTTTAACGCACTCTTTTTCTTTTTTAAACGCCGGATACGTCGGCGCGCCGCTCTTTTCTCGCGCGATACTCAGCGCATGACAAAATAAAGCAGCACGAGTGCCACCACGATAACAGCTGTTACCACTGGCAGCAGCTTAAACGAAGCGTTATCTTCCATCGGCTGCTCGTCCATTTCTAAGGCCTGCTCCTCCGCCAGGCGGGCAAGCTCGTCCTCGTCCATCTGCTCTTCTTCGAGCGCCTGCTTTGTCTCGTCAATCAGCGCGCGGGCACGAGCAGTATCTGATGACTCGACCAGTACCTCTACCACATACTGCGCGCGCCGGCCGGTGACCGCGCCTGCGTGCTGCGTCATCACCTGCCGCATCTCAGCGTCGATGCCACTATCGCGCAGCATATCCCGGATCATCTCCGCGTTGATCCGCGCTGCCGCAGTATATACCGCAATCGGATCTTGCAGCCGAATCTCGCGTTCAGCTACCTGTTTGGTTGCAGCGTCATCTGCCTGTGGTTCCATATCCTGCTGCGCAGGCAGGCTGTCCACCAGCGGAATATGACAGGCCATGCACTCGGTTTCGCCCGCTGGAAATGCCGTTTTACATTTAGGGCACCAGGGCATTGCGTATCCCCTCCTTCGGGATCAGTATACCATATTAACCATGCTCTTTCCAGATAAAAATTGGTAGTGGCGGATCATTCGGCCGATTGATCCAGTCACATGCTAGAACAGTGAACAACCGGTCATTTATCCCTTTTAAGTACGATAATATAGAATTTTTCTCCTCATAACCGTTTTCTTTGCCGTAATATAGCGCAAGTGTCATCACGCCGCCGGAACGCAGCAATGTAAGCCCTGCGCTGATGGCGGGCAGCGAAGAAGCGGCTGTGGTGAAAATTTTCGGGTCTCCGCCCGGCAGACGGCCAAAGTTGAACATGATACAGTCGACCGTTCCGGGCGAGACATAGCGCGCCATATTGGCATGGCTATCCTGTATCACTTCAGCCTGCAGGCCCTCGCTCTCGAGCAGCGCACGCGTCTCGCAAACAGCCCTCTCCTGTATGTCAAACGCCATTACCCGACCCTCGTTCCCCGCCAGGCGGCACAGCAAAGCGGTATCGCGCCCCCTGCCTGCGGTAGCGTCGATGCAGAACGCGCCCGGATGAACCTGCCGCCGCAGAAAATCATGTATAATGCTCAGCGTATTCATTTTTGCTCCTCCATACCTACATGATGATAATATCATACCACAGCGTCAGCTGCCACGCCAGCATAGCGGAGTGCACAAAACAAGAGCTGTCCGACGCCCTTTGGCGTCGGACAGCTCTTGTTTTTATATTAGGCTACGCATCCTCATCTGGAGGCGTTGGTTCGTGGCATGACGCGCAGCTGCTTCCGCAGCCCGAGCAGCCAGAGCAGCCGCCCGACTTAGACTGCCGGATCGTCGCCCGCAGCGCGAGCGCGATAACAGCAAGCACGAGCAGGCCCACAATCAGCGTCGTCATTTGATTTTCGCCTCCTTTCCCTATCCGTAAACTTTAGCTATTGGCCTGCACACTCATACGGTGCAGGTTTGCATCCGCATTCACCTTGGCCGGCTTGCGCAGCAGCAGGAAGAGCATGAGCGCCAGCACAACGATGGCCGCGACCGTACCGATGCCGAACGAAAGCTCGCCCGTAATTAACCCGCCGAACTGATAGACCATCAGTGACACACCATAGGCAAATACCATCATATACCCAATCGCAAAACATGTCCAGCGCCAGTTGTTCATCTCGCGCTTAATCGCGCCCATCGCCGCAAAGCACGGTGCGCACAGCAGATTAAAGCACATGAACGAGTAAGCGCCTACCGCGGTGAACGCAGCCGCCAGATTACTCCAAATCTCGGTGCCATTCTCCGCGACCTCGGCAAAGCCGAAAATCTGTCCAAAAGTGGCAACGACGTTCTCCTTGGCAATCCAGCCGGTGACGGTCGCCACAACCATTTCCCAGCTACCAAAGCCGAGCGGCGCAAAGATCGGCGCGATGGCCGAGCCGATGCTCGCCATAATGCAGTTATTAATATTTTCAACTGCACCGAAGGTACCGTTCTCCCAGCCGTAGCCGAGCAGGAACCACAAAACAATGGTCGACAGCAGAATAACCGTACCTGCTTTCTTGATAAACGACCAGCCGCGCTCCCACATCGAGCGGAGTACATTGACCAGGGTCGGGATATGGTAGGCGGGCAGCTCCATGACAAATGGAGCAGGCTCGCCCGCAAACACCTTAAACTTCTTGAGCATGATACCCGAAAGAATGATGGCGAGCACTCCGATCAGATAGGCCGAGAATGCAATCCATCCCGCATTGTCAAACAGTGCGCCCGCAATCAGCGCGATGATCGGCAGCTTTGCGCCGCAGGGAATAAAAGTGGTTGTCATAATGGTCATGCGGCGGTCTCGCTCCTGCTCAATGGTGCGCGAGGCCATAACGCCCGGAATACCACAGCCCAAACCGATCAGCATCGGAATAAAGGACTTGCCGGACAGGCCAAATTTGCGGAAGATGCGGTCCATAATAAAGGCAACGCGCGCCATGTAGCCGCAGTCCTCCAGAATGGCAAGGAAGATAAACAACACGAGGATCTGCGGCACGAAGCCCAGAACTGCACCAACGCCGGCAACAATGCCGTCCATAATCAGGCTGTACAGCCAGTCGGCAATGCCGAGCCCCTCGAGCGCACCGCCCAGCAGCACCGGGATGCCCGGCACCCAGATGCCATAGTTTGCCGGATCGGGCTGCTCCGTAGCAACCGCAGTCTCAAACATACCAAAGTCGACTGCCTGCTCGGTGACCGCGCCGGTCTCCTCATCCTCAAACACCGCGGTGCCAACAATGCCTGCTGCTGCGGGGTCGGCCGATAATGCAGCCGCCGCCTCGACTATCGCTTGCGCATCCGGCTCCTCGGCCTGAAGCTGCTCTGTAATCGCCAAAACGTCAACGCCGCCAGCTTCAGCCGCCTCAAGCCAAGCATCGCGATAAACCGTCTGGGTCTCATACTCTGCGCTGGCCTGCTCGTAGGCGCCTGCGCCATACATCGCGAGGTGCCAGCCCTCTCCAAATACACCGTCGTTTGCCCAATCGGTCAGAATCGCGCCGACCGAGGTGACCGATACATAATAAACAATGCACATTACAAGCGCAAAGATAGGCAGCGCCAGAATGCGGTTGGTAACAATGCGGTCAATTTTATCCGAAACCGTCATACTGCGCTTTTTCTTCTGCACGCATGTCCGGACAACACCGGTGATATACTGATAGCGCGCATCCGTGATGATGGACTCGGCGTCATCGTCAAGCTCGTCCTCGACCGCAGTGATGATCTTCTCCAGCTTATCGCGGGTGCCCTCGCTAAAGTGGAAGCGGGCAAGCACCTTTTCATCGCGCTCGAACAACTTGACTGCAAACCAGCGGCGATGTTCCTCCTCAGTCACGTCGCATATCATATCGGTAATCTGGCTGAGCGCGTTTTCAATCACATCAGAAAACTGATGCACCGCCGGCACTGCACCAGAAGCAGCCGCCTTTTTCGCCGCCTCCATCAGCTCGCCGGTACCGCGGCCCTTGAGTGCGGTGGTTTCAACTACCGGCACGCCCAGCGCGCTGGACAGCTTGCCGGCGTCGATCGTATCGCCACGCTTTTTTACAATATCCATCATGTTAAGCGCGATGACCACCGGAACACCCATTTCAAGCAGCTGAGTGGTTAAGTACAGGTTGCGCTCAATGTTGGATGCATCGACCAGGTTGACGATTGCATCCGGCCGCTCACCTACCAAAAAATCGCGGGTGATAACCTCCTCCAGCGTATACGGAGACAGCGAATAAATGCCGGGCAAGTCGGTGATCTGCACTTCTTTATCCGCCTTGTACCGTCCCTCTTTCTTCTCTACGGTAACGCCCGGCCAGTTGCCAACATACTGTGTCGCGCCGGTCAGGTCGTTAAACATCGTTGTCTTGCCGCTATTCGGATTGCCGGCAAGTGCCAAACGAATCGACATGATGTTTCCCCTTTCTGATTAGTCCTGACTAACTCATGTTCAATCGACCAAAATCTGTTCTGCATCCGCCTTGCGCAGCGAAAGTTCATAGCCGCGCACAGTGACCTCGATCGGATCGCCAAGTGGCGCCACCTTGCGCACATATACTTCTGCGCCACGGGTGATGCCCATATCCATGATGCGGCGGCGGGTCGCCCCCTCGCCCTCGATCTTGCGCACGGTCACGGTTGATCCACACGGCGTATTCCTCAGATTCCCCATGTTGTGCCCCTCCTCTCAAACCATAATTCGCGAGGCCATCTTCTGCGAAATCGCCACGCGCGAATCTTTTACCGAAACAATCAGATTGCCCGCCAAAGACGAAACTACCGATACCTTTGTTCCCTCGACAAAACCGAGATTTTGCAAAAACTGCCTGGTCTGATCCTTTCCACAGATCGACTTGACTGTGGTTTCCACGCCGGTATCCATCATTGATAGTGGCATGATGATGATCCACTCCTTACTATATCGTCAGTAAAGTTCAAACACTGGTAGTTAGAACATCCTAACTCCTTTTATAATTGAAGTTTACCACTGCTAACCATCTTTGTCAAGCTGTGTTTTGCGTTTTGTCGTTTCGCACAAGAAACGCGCAGTACGCACATACTAATTCGTCGCGCTTCCCATGTTCCGCCGGATAGGAGGAAGCCCGCGGCCGTTGTTCCGGACAGCCGCGGGCTCATGTTGTGATTGGCATGCCGGGCAGCATGCCTCGGGGGATTCTCCCCCTGGGACAAGAAAGGATATTTGTATCATAACCATCGCCGTCGCGCTGGGTATGACCGGAGTGTTTCGCTGAAAGCGCATGCACTTTCAGCGAGAGGGTCTACGCGCCAGGAAACCTGTGAGATCCACCTATATGCGCCTAATAACGGCACACAAGCGGAATCCCTGTCCTCAAAACGCGCGGTTATGCGTGCGTTTTGAGGACAATAACGGCGCGCCGCCCTGCCTTATCAGATATGCGCAGCGCATGGCTCATCTGCCTGCGCAGCACGGTTATTGGCTCAATATGCGGCGAAACCCTCACCGAACGCCTTACACTTGGCGATGCCGTCATCATCCGGGGTCATGTTAATAATGAGACCCTCGTCGTTGTAAACATTGGCATTTGCATTATTGGCGCGCTGCACCCAGTCGCGCATCCACTGTCCGTCGCCCCAATCATAGGAGCCGAACAGCGCGACTTTGCGGCCTGCAAGCTTGCTCTCCAGTTCGGTGAAGAACGGATCAAACTCACTCTCCTCGAGTACCTCCGCGCCCATTGCCGGGCAGCCCAGCGCAAGTTTGTCATACTTTGCAGCGTCGGCTGCACTGGTATCCGCTACATTCATCAAGTCGCACTGGGCGCCACCCGCGCGAATACCATCCGCAATCGCAGTTGCCATCTGCTCGGTATTGCCGGTTTGGCTCCAATAAATCACTGCTGCTTTGCTCATTTTTGTCATAACCTCCTGTTGTCTGTTATCCAATGAATTGATACCTATGCCGCGGCGAACACTGCAAGCAGGCTCTCACCGCGCTCGATACGCCTTGTTACTGCCTGGCACACACGCGACAGCCGCTCAAACAGACGGGATGCCGCCTCCGGGTCGCCGTATACTTTCCAGTATCCGCTCAGCTTGCAGCCACGCCCCTGGTTTCGAATAAATCCAACCACATCCTCGATCGGATAGCCCAAAAACAGGCCAATCTCATGCGGGAATGCATCACACATCGCGATACGTTCTTTCAGCCGTTCCAGCAATTCCGCAAGCGACCTATCTACCGGATAGCCAAATCGCTCCATTACCCGCTTCACGCGAGGGTCAGACAGGCGCTGCTCCAGCTGCGCTCTGTGGTACACCAGCAACAAGTACCGTCCGCGGCAGGCGCATACAATTTCAAAATACATACCTCGCGGCGCAAACGCCGTGCGGTATTCGGCCAAACGCTGCAGTAGATCGGGATATAGCTTATCGTCGCAGCAGACCAGGCTTGCCGGTTTAATGCCAGCCAGCGTCGGCGAACAATACGCCGCAAGCAGCCGGTCAAGTTGGTTTATCATGTTGGCTGACTCACCTCCCGCCTCTAGTATGAACATGCTTTCAAAGATTATCCCCTTTCCGAACAGCGCGGCCGCGGTTAGCCGTACGGCCGCGCGTCTATGGGATTTGTTTTGTTCGGATCAATGCGCAAAATGCAGAGGAAGCTGTTTGTGTAGCTGTGCAGCGCCGCCCCGTTCCGTAAAGGCGGCGCCGGTCATAGGGCGTATTAGTAAGTCTCTGCTAACCTGTATATAAGTTAGCATAAGCTAACCTAAATGTCAAGCGCTTTTCCAAAAATAATATAAAATTTTTTCAGGCAGGACTCTGCTGCTTTTCGCACAGATCCTGCCTGTTCTCTTTGGTATTTTGGTTTAGCCCGGCTGTGGTGTATCCAGTACCATCTGCTGATAGGCTAGATCGTCAAACCCAAGCAGACGATACAGCGCGGCGGCGCGCGGGTTATCCGCTGTCACCTCCAGACGAAAGCGTGCGGCAGTACCATATTTCTCTTTCGCGGCGGCGATCATCTTGCTGCCGATGCCCTTGCCGCGCATCGTCTCGCTGACCATCAACTCATCCAGCCACACGCACAGCCCACCCGCCTCGTTCGACCAGGTCAGTGCAAGCAGCAGATACGCGCAGGGTTCGCCGGTCTCATCCTGCGCGATAAGGCAGTCTGCATACGGCGTGCCGTGCATCAGCTGCGCAAATGTGAGCGCAGCATTATGCGGCGGAATCTCATGGCAAACCGCCGGCGAATGATAAAATTCGTCTACACTTCGGATAAAATAATCGCGGTCACACTGCTGGATCGGCCGTATTGTCATGATAAAACCTCCCTATATTGTTCATATACATATCGCCCTGCGCGAGATGTTTGGCCAATATTATTCTATCTCTTTCAGCCACTCGGCACACAGTGCCTGCCAGCGGTTTACATGCCGGTCCGGCAGGCGGCCGCGCGTCGGATCATAGGTCTCATAATCGGCCAGCGACAGCCCATGCACACCATGCGGGAACAAATGCACCTCGTGCGGTACGCCTGCACGGCGCAGCGCCTGCTCAAGCAGCAGCGTATTTTCGACCGGCACCTCCCGATCGTCAAGCGTGTGCCATAGGAAGGTAGGCGGCATATCCTGTCCGACCAAATGCTCGAGCGAAAAGAGCTGCTGCGCTGTGTGATTGGGTCCAGCCAGCTGTACAAAACTGCCGCGGTGGGCAAACTCCCCTGCCGACACGACCGGATAGCACAGCACCGCAGCATTTGGACGATGCGTCCACAAATCGGTTGCAGGTGCAAACCAGTCCGCCCGGTTCCAAACTGCTGCTAGTGTGCCCGCTAGGTGTCCACCCGCAGAAAATCCACCGATCGCAATACGGTTTGCATCAATGCCAAGGCGTGTGGCGTGCGCCCGGACCCACGCAACCGCTGCAGCTGCAGTTTGGACCGGCATAAAGCCGAGCGGTGCAGGCGCGCAGTCGTATTCCAGCACAAAGGATTCAATCCCGCTGCGCGCGAAAGCGCGTGCCACCGGCGCTCCCTCGCGGATCGAGCAGAATACATATCCGCCGCCCGGACAGATCACAAGCGCGGGTTTATTTATGCCATGCGCCCTGCCGCAATGGATCAGCCTGCCGTGCGGCAGACAAACGATTTCCGCCATCACCTTTCCTCCCATTGCCGGCATTTAGCGCGGAATTGCTTTGCCTTCGAGCATCGCTGTAATTTGCTCACATGTGGCGAGCAGTGGCTTTTGCAGTGTCACTACCCGCTCATCGGTCATTCTTGCTGTCGGTGCGGAGAGGGAAATCGCATACATTGCCCGGCCACTATAATCGGGCAAAGCGGCCGCGATGCACCGAACGCCAAGCTCATTTTCCTCGTCATCTAGCGCATAACCCAGGCGACGCACCTGCTCGATCTCTCGAAAAAACAACGCTTTGTCTACAATAGTATGCTCAGTCCAGGGGCGGACATCGCTCTTTTGCCAAACCGCATCAATCTCGTTATCCGTCCAGGTGGAGAGGATAGCCTTGCCCACTCCGGTGCAGAACAATGGCCGACGCATGCCGATGCGCGAAAACATACGGATTGCACCACTACCGCTCTCCTCCTTATGGATGTAGACAATATCCTGCCCCTCCTGCATAGCCAGATGAACGGTCTCATCCGTCTGCCGCCCCAACGCTGCAAGCGGTGTGCGGACAAGGTTTGCCATATCGAGATTGTCCACGATTGAGCTGCCCAGCTCGCACAGCCGCATACTTGCACGATATATGCTGGTCTGCGCATCACGCAGCACATAACCCCGCGCACACATGCTAGAGAGCAAACGGTGTACTGTGCTCTTATGCAGCCCGGTCTGGGCCGAAAGCCCGCCGATCGTCATACCGCCATGGCTGTGGCAAAGCTGCTCGAGCAGATCAAAGGCCCTGTCGAGCGATTGAACAGATGCTGCTTCCGCCATTTTTTCCCTCCTTGTTCCATATTATAAAACTATGTTTTATTATAATATATTTTCTTATGGAGTACAAGTGGCAGTTTACACAGATATAAATGGTACTATTGGTATATTCACCAAGAATGCATTAGAAAAAAGGACGTCCAGGAGTCTACGCTCCAGTACGTCCTTTTCGGTTAGGCATAATCGCAAGTATACTTGTCTCTATAAATTGGAGAAAGCCGCCGCATGGGTTTCCCCATACGGCGGCTTTTTCATTCCCCGCAGCCCATCATTCGCAGATGACTGGTTTGGGGGTGGGAATAGGAACTGCAAGTTCCCTTTCCGCTGTGTTTTTAATCAGTCCATGAGCTGCGTCCATTGCTCAGTAGCTCCCGTTTTTTCATAGGTATGAGCATTGGTCGCCTCCATGATCTGATAATAAGCCCAGTGGCTCGAAGATACATCGGTAAACTGAGTCAGCTCCGCTGCATGGTCGGTTACAAACTCCACATCCGCGCTGCGGCCAAGCATACGATTGACGATGGTGGTCACTTCTGCACGGGTAATGGTGTTGTTCGGACGGAACGTGCCATCCGGGTAACCGCTGATCCAACCATACTGAACAGCAGTTGCTACATAATCGTAGAACCAGTTGTTCTCGGTTACGTCAGAGAAGATATCTACGCCGCCAGTCGCCATATCGGCAAACCGGGTTGCGATAACAGTGAACTCTGCACGTGTGATCGAGCGAGTCGGGTCAAACTGGTTGTTGCCGACGCCATCGACGATGCCAAGGGAGGCCAATGCGTTAACCGCCGTAGCATACCAGGCGTTAGATGCCACATCAGTAAAGCTGACAGTGGTCTCAACATTCTTATCCAGAAGCAGGTTGTAGAACATCTGAGCCGCCTCTGCACGAGTCATGTTGTTATTCGGGCCGAAGGTATTGTCAGGATAGCCGCTCATATATGCGTCATGATCCGTGGTGTTCAGCCAGCTCGATACGCCGGTGACATCGGGATCGGCTACGCCGGTTCCTTGACCCTGCTCAAACACTGCCTCAATGGTGTGGTTTGCCGTTACATCCTCAAATGTGTACTGGCCAACTGTGCCTACGCTCTGGCCGTCTACCAGCACGTCAGCGATTACATAGCCCTCGTTAGCGGTGATCTGGAAGGACTGGTCGCCGCCCCTGTTCACAGACACGCTGCCGCTCGGTGAGATTGTACCGCCTTCGCCAGCCTCGGCAGTGATGGTATAGCCGCTTCCGCCGCCAGTACCTCCACCGCCACCGCCGCCGGTGCCTCCGCCGCCGGTGCCGCCACCGCCGGTGCCGCCACCGCCACCGCCACCGGTATTGCCAGTGACAGTAATAGTTGCCTGCATATCTACAGTGTAGTTACCCGCCTTGCTACCCGACAGGGTGGCAATCAGCGGATGCGTACCTACACTTAAATCAGAGGGCACGGACAGGGTTACGGTAACGTCGCTAATATCCTCAGGAAGGATACCGCTGTACGTGATTCCACTCAGGTCAGGCGTACTGCCGGATACGACCTGGGCATTACCGGTAACGGTAATCACCGCCGGATTAACGGTAAGGATCTCTGTCCTTGTGCCTGTGTAGTTGCCTGCACCGGTGACGGTCACATTGTATGTGCCCGCATCCGTTGCACTGACAGCACTCAGCGTGTAATCAATATCCTGCGCAAGCTCATAGACGTTGCCGGAACTGATACCCGAATCGGTAACCGTAGCAGACACGCTCTGCGACATCGCATTGTAGTTGAGCTCTGGAATAACTACGTCAATCGTACTATTGTTAATGTTTCTTCCAGCCATGACTACAATGAGAGTAGCGCTATTGCCACTATAACTGTTTATACCGGTAATAGTTACCGTATATATACCCGCATTGGTCATGTCGAAGCCAGCCAATGGCTGATCTGTCTGGCCGTTGCCGCTGATGGTAAGCTCGTAGTCTACGCCCTCAGTCAGCAGAGCCCGTGTACGGCTGCTTACGGTCAGACCGCTCAGCGCACCAATCTGGTTTGTACCATTGTACTCAAGCTCAAGAACGTTGCCGTTGGTGAGTGCGATTCCGCCGAGATCAAAGTCTCCGCCACCGCTGATAGCTGACGAACGAAGGAACAATGCCTCACCGGTCGCACCGGTGTAAACGCCTCTGCCCGTGGCTGTAATACGGTACTGGCCTTCAGCATCCAGATTAGCAGCCGGAGTTCCATCAGGAACGGAGACATATGCCAGACTATATGCCGTAGACGGCAGGGGTGTGCCAGCTGCGCCGCTAGCATTTCTCAGAGATACTGTGATTGTAGGATTGCCGCTCATTCCCATCACAAGCGGATCTACCTCAACAATCAGGTTAGTGGCAACAATCGTAAATGTTGCGTTCGCTTGCAGACCACCGTAGTTGCTTCCAAGACCCTCGACTGTGACGCTAGCCAGACCAGGCTCAATATTGTTGGTATACCGAACCTGATAATCGGTGCCCTGGCTCAGACGAATCCGGCTACCGCCCGAAACGTAATATACTGACAACGCAGGCATGATTGGCGAGCCGGTATAGTTTTGATTTGCAATCGGGTCAACAGCCAATCCAGCTGATGTGCCGCCGCTTACTATATTAAATGTTACCTCTCTTCTGCCCGTATAGTTGCCGAAGCCTTGAATGGTAGCGGTAGCCCCTCCTACACTAATGTTGTTCGCATACGTTACATAGTAGTCCGTATCCACCGTCAGTGTAAGCGGCGCCGCAGTAACGCCGGCGGGCGTATAGGTAATCGTAATGGGAGGCTCTTTCGCATTGCCATCGAATGTCTGATCCGGAATAGCAGCTATTGTGATTTCCGCATCCGCCGCATTGCTGATATCCTTCGAGTTGATACGGAAGGTGCTATCAGCCTCCATGTCCGCATATACGGTGCCCGGCACGCCTTCCACATGAACACTGGCTGTGCCTGCGTTCACATTGTCCGTAATCGTCACCGTGTAATCGACATCCTCGTTCAGCGGAACATCATTGTGCGTTACGGTAATCGTGGGCGTCTGCGCCTGTCCGTTATAGGTAACGTCCGTGATAGGCGCAATCACCAGCGGGTTGGTCTCGGGCAAAATCTTGAACTGTTCCGTCACTTGACCCGTGTAGTTACCTTTTGCGGTAATCGTGATGGTATAGTCTCCAATAGCAATCATGCCAGAGGAAGTCACATCACTGCTGTCCTCATTAAACGTATACTTCACGTCATAATCCGTACCGTTTTGCAGCACCGTGTTGGTCAGCGTATTCGTCACGACAATAGCAGGATCGATACGCATACCGGTATAGGTCGCCTGGGTCGGATTTATCACAACCGAGATACTACTGCTGCTCGGATCGCTGGGATCAATGCTCACCTGCGTGATTTGGAAGGGATACTGTGTTGTGCCGCTGTAATTGCCCATACCCTGGACCTGAGCATAAGCCGTGCCGACGCTCGTGTTTCCGGTGTACGACAGCGTGTAATCCTGGCCCTGCACCAAGGCTGGGCCGCCAGAAACTCCGGAGTCCACCAGGGAGACGGCAGGTGTGACAGCCGTACCGTTAAAGGGATAAGAAGTCAGGGATGGGTTATCAACCAAGCTAATATTCCTTGTCTGAATCGTGAATGTTCCCTGTCCGGTCGCACCAACATAGTTGGTGCCGGCAGCACCATTTACGATGAAGGGATATACGCCTGCATTTGTAGGAGTGCCTACGACTTGTAATTCATACTCAGAAGGCTGAAGTTCAACACTGCCCTGCGTTACCCTAATAGATGGCTGCTGCAGTTGACCGTTATACGTATGGGTGCTAAGCACTGTAACATTCAGCGCGTTGGAAACAGCCGGGGTGATCTCAAACCGCGCCTTTACTGTTCCCTCATAATTGCCCGTACCTGTAACAACAACATTGTAATTGCCTATGTCGATCATATTGGGCACAGTACTGCCAGATGCATTCTCATAGGTTATGTTGTAGTCGTTATTCTGAATCAGCGGGCGACCATTGTGCATGACCACTACATTGGGTGTAACCGGATTACCGTTATTGTAGGGGGCGCTTGCTGGATAAAGCGTTACGGTAAAGCCGGTATTCGGAGTATTGCCACCTGTGCCGTCATCAATACTTGCCCTTACAATTTCAAAAGTTGTGGTCCGGCTGCCTGTGTAGTTGCCGTAGCCGTTAATCGTAACGGTTACCTGACCTGGCTCCGTATTCGCAGAGTACGAAAGGGTGTAGTCTACTCCGTTTACCAGCGTCACACCGCTTCTGCCACTGTCGGTAATGGTGGGATTCGGCGTGATATTATAGCCGGTGTAAGGCTGGTCGCCAATCGAAGCTACGCTGATATCAACACTGTTGATATTCTTGCGCTCGATCATAAACGTCGCAGCGCCAAGCATACCGTCGTAGTTGGTGTTTGCAACACCTGCTACGCTGACCGACGCCGTTCCAGCATTGATGTTGTTCGACCATGTCACCGTGTAGTCAGTTCCCTGGTTCAACGGAGCCCCGTTGTTATAGGTGACTGTCAGCGCGGGCATGATCGCCGAACCAGTGTAAGTCTGGTTGCGGATCGAAGCGATTGCCAACACGCCACCGCCGGTTGAGCTTGCCGGTAGGATGGTGTAAGTCGTTGTCGCCGAGCCCGTATAATTGCCCGTACCGGACACCGTAATGGTATACTGACCCACGTTCATCAGCTGCACGTCGCCCTGATTGGTGCTGGAAGTTCCTTCATAGCTCACAGTGTAGTTGCTGGACGCCAGCACAGCACCATTGTGGGTCACCGTGATAGTGGGATTGTGAACCGCGCCGTTGTACGCGGCCGACGCAGGAGCAACATTCACAGCAAAGCCTATATTCGTGCTGCCGTCGCCGTCGCCAATGTTCGCCCTCACAATCTCGAAGTTTATGGTATGCGATCCAGTGTAATTGCCGATACCACGGAAGATGATCGAAGCCGTGCCCACATTGGTATTATTCTGATACTGGACATAATAGTCCGTACCTTCCATTAGTTGCGTGCTTCTGGCAATATCCTGAACCGTAACTGGGAACGTGATCGCACTGCCGGTGTACTCAACACTGCCTGAATAACCGCTGTAGCTGTAACCTGTGCTACTGATGGCCTTCGGACTGATGGTAAAGGTCGCCATGCCCTGCAGGCCTTCGTGGTCGGTTCCATTATTACCGGTAACCGTAACGATGGCGTTGCCCGCGTTTGTATTATAGTCATACCTTACGCTGTAGTTTTCCACTGGAACCGGATTGCCGTTATACTCAACGGTGACGCCGGGCATCAGCGCATCTCCGTTGTATACATGCGGTCCGGCAGCTACCGTAACGGCCAGCGAGCCGCCGGAAGCGCCACCCGAGCTTGCCGTGGTAACTGTATAGGTAACCATTTCGGTGCCGGAATAGTTGCCCTTACCAGTAACCGTCAACTCATATACGCCGACGCCAATGATGTCTTCGGGGCCGTTAAGCGGCGTAGTACCGCCATGGCCATCCTGCACCGCATAGGCTACATCGTAATCGCTA
Organism: uncultured Agathobaculum sp.; assembly: GCF_944380985.1. Lineage (GTDB taxonomy): Bacteria > Bacillota > Clostridia > Oscillospirales > Butyricicoccaceae > Agathobaculum. Next base: position 203,953 of record NZ_CALWJJ010000001.1, read on the forward strand.
TCCTCTGTCAGCAGCGTGTTACCGTGAGATACCATGAGCATATAACCCGTTTGCACACTACCAGTAAAGACAGCGCTCGGAGGTATCATCTGCACGGTGATACCGTCAGTGTTGCCGTCAGTATCGCCGCCACCTGTAACGTCAGCCGGTACAATGTTGAAGCTCACCTGTCTTGTGCCGGTGTAGTTGCCCATGCCGGTGATGTCTGTCGTCGCCATACCCACGTTCACGTTATTCGTCCAGCTCGACTGGGTGAAATCGCTGTTGAGCGCCAAAACCGTGCCGCTGTTAATGGCCGTATCGGTCAGGGTTATCGCCGGCTGGATGACCGAGCCAGTGTAGGTCTGTGGGTCGATCGGGGTGAGCTGCACGGTCGGATCGTTGATGCTCTTCGCAGCAATCTGGTACCGCGCCGTAGCTCGCAGGCCGTCGTAGTTGCCCGTGCCGGTAACGGTAACGGTGACCCAACCCGCATTGGTGGGGTTTACAGGGTCGTAACTTACCGTGTACTGGCTCGGGGCAAGCGGTGTGCTGCCGCCGTCGCCGTCGTTTGCGTTCACGGTAAGCGAGGAGGGCGTCTGCACTGATCCGTTGTAGGTAAAGCTCTCGGTGATCGGGTCGATGCTCAGCGAGGGGCCTACGGCGGGCGACTGGATCTCATAGGTCCTGGTCACCGTGCCGCTGTAGTTGCCCATGCCGGTGATCGTGATGTTATATACGCCGACGTTGATCATGCCCGGAGGGCTGTTATCCTCTACGTTGCTGCCATCCTCATCCGTGATGGTCACGTTGTAATCCGTATTTTCATCAAGCGCCAGCGTGCCGTGCGTGACGACGATGGTCGGCTCGTGCGCTGTGCCGCTGTAAATGCCGGTCGACGGAATGACGCTTACGGTAAAGCCGCTGGCGCCAGTCGGATCATCAACGATCGTCGCCTGCGTGATGCTGAAGTTTTTTGTCACTGAGCCGGTGTAGTTGCCGCGGCCAGTAACGGTCACGCTTGCGGTACCGGAGCCGACGTTTACATTCTCAGTGCCAGGTGGATAGGTGTAAATAAAGTCCTGTCCGCTGATCAGCGCCTGCTCGCCAGCCGTCCGTCCACTGTCGGTAACAGCGGGCTCGGGCAGAATGCGAATGCCAGTGTAAGGCGCATTGGGAACATCTTCCACCATATCGTTCGTAATCGTCTTGGGCTGAATCTGAAACGTCTGGCTGCCGATCATGCCAGCATAGTTGGTATTGGCAGCGCCTCTAACCATAACCGCCGCCTGGCCCGCATTGGTGTTGGCCGACCATACCACCGTGTAGTCTCGCCCCAGAGTCAGCGGGGTGCCATCATGAGTAACAGTCAGCGCGGGTGTGATCTCCGAGCCGGTGTAGGTCTGGGAATCGATCGCTGCAACATCCAGCGTGGTGGAAACGCCGCTGGAGTCTGCCGGCTGGATGGTGTAAGTCGTCTGCGCCGAGCCGGTGAAGTTGTTCACGCCTGTCACCGTAATGGTGTAATCGCCAACGTTGATTAGTTGGTGATCGCCCATATTGGTGGTGGACGTTCCTTCATAGGCCAGGGTATAGTTGCTGGGCGCCAGCACCGAGCCGTTGTAGGTCACCGTAATCGCAGGGGTATGCTCTCTGCCGGTATACGGGCTTGCGTTGGGGTTTACACGGATAGAAAATGCGCCGGCCGGGTCTTCGCCATCGCCGATGCTTACTTGAGTAATTTCAAAGTTAACGCTGTGCGAACCCTGGTAGTTGCCAATACCGGTAACGGTAGCGGTAGCCATGCCCACATCTGTATTATTACTATACTGGACGTAATAGTCCGTCGTCGATACCAGCGTTCTATCCGGTTCTACCTGGGTATCCTTAACCACAAGGTCGGTAAGCGTAATCGCATTACCGGTGTACGGGGTGCCGTTTGTGATTATGCTTGAGTCAAAACTAAAGTTTATGCCGTCGATCGGCTTCCGTGCGATCTCAAAGGTTGCCGTGCCTACCAGACCCCGGAAGTTGGTGCCTGACATGCCGGTGGCCGTAACGACGGCCAGGCCTGCGTTTATATTGTAATCATAGGTTAAGGTATAATCCACATTTTCGTCGAGCTGTTCAGAGCCGTACATTACGGTAACGCTAGGCCGAATCTCCGAGCCGCTGTAGACAAACGGGCCGGAAGCTATCCGGACATCTAGGTTAGAGCCGCCGCCGGTGCTTCCGTCGCCGCCTTCGCCGACGGCATAAACGGTGTAGGTTACCACTTCCGTGCCAGAGTAGTTACCTTTGCCGGTAACCGTGATATCGTAAACGCCGATATCCCTGATATTATTGATGTCGGCTGGCTCACTGCCTCCATTTGGGTCGCTATCATTAAGCCGCTTTACAGTTCTTACGTCGTAATCACGGCTCTCGCTCAGAACAAGGTCGCCATAGGTTACCATGAGCGTGACATTCTGCGGCGCGTTGTTGAACGTACCGCTTGTCGGTGCGAGGATAACTTGGATACCCTGCGTGTTGCCGCCTGTCTCGCCGCCGCCTTCAATGTCGGCCTGCACGATCTCAAAGGTCGCTTCCCTCGTGCCGGAGTAGTTGCCGGTGCCAAGGAGCTGCTGTCTCGCCATGCCTACGTTCGTATTGTTCGTCCAACCCTGCGGGGTGTAATCGGTATAGGCAACCAGCGCCGTACCGCTCCCGATGGCCGTATCGGTCAAAACCACATTCTGCGTAATGGGAGATCCAGTGTAAGTCTGGTTGCCGATTGTGGTAAGCCGCACACTCAGATCGTTGATGCTCTTTGCAGCGATCGTGTAGGTTGTCGTAGCCCGTAGGCCGGAGTAGTTGCCCGTACCCTCAACGGTTACGGTAACCGGACCCGCATTGGTGGGGCTTACAGGGCTGTAACTTACCGTGTAGTCCGAGATTTGCTGCCGACCACCCTCGCCATCGTTTGCCCATACGGTAAGCGAGGAGGGCGTCTGCACCGATCCGTTGTAGGTAAAGCTCTCGCTGATTGGATCGATCGACAACGATGGGCCCACAGCGGGCGAGTTGATCGTATACTGCTTTGTTACGGAGCCGGTGTAGTTGCCCATACCCGTAATTTCGATGCTATACGTGTCAACGTTGATCATGCCGGGAGGGTCGTTCTGGCTCACGTCAGTACCGCCCGAATCGGTGATTCTAACGCTGTAATCCGTGCTCTGCTGGAGTACCAGCGCGCCGTAGGTAACCGAAATGGTCGGGTTATGCGCCGTGCCGCTGTAAACGCCGGTATCCGGAACGACGTTAACGGTAAAGCTGCTTGAACCAGTCGGGTCGTCAACGATTGTCGCCTGTGTAATGCTGAAGTTCTTGGTCACCGTGCCGGTGTAGTTGCCGAGACCCTCAACAGTAACACTTGCGGTACCGGAGCCGACATTCGTATTCGCACCGTAGCTGTAAAGGAAATCGCGGCCAACATGCAGCGCCTGATCACCGACCGGCCTGTCGGTGTCGGTAACAGCGGGCTGCGGCATGATGACGGAGCCGGTGTACTGCGTGTCGGAAACAGTATCCACCATATTGTCCGTTATCGTCTTAGGAACGATTCGGAACGTCGTGATACCAACTGCGCTGTCATAGTCAGTGCCAGTGTTACCGGTAACGGTAACTGTTACCAGGCCGACGTTTACGTTGGCCGAGTACTCTACCCGGTAATTGTCGCTGCCTACCGCCTGGCCGTTATAGGTAACGGTCGGCGTAGGCGCGATCGCCGAACCGGTATAGGTATAGGTTGGATTCACCGTAACAGTTAGCGAGCGCTGCATCCAGATGGCGTAGAAGGTCGTGCCACTCGTTGCAGGAACGCGGATCGTCAGCTCGCCGACAATATCGGTCTGCGTCTCGCTCCAGCCAGCGAAGATGAAGCCGTCGCGCGTCGGCTGCTCATAGCTGATGATGCTACCCGCCGTCTGATTTTCAAACAGGTAGCTTCCTTGGCCGTTTACTGAGGGATTGTCGCTGTCAACCAGCGTGCCGCCGTTTGCGTTTAGCGTATAGGAAATGTTGGTTGCCGGTGTATAAACGGCGTAGTAAGCCACACTAGCGCTAAAGGTTTCGGACATAATGTCCCCAACCTGAACCTGTTCGCCCTGCGGGCCACCCGTCGCCCAGCCAGACCAGGTGTAGCCCGGGTACTCCTGCTGGAGCGCTTCAATCTCCGTCCGTCGCTCGCTCGGGATTTGCGTGCCCTGCGGCAGCTGCACCGTAACGTCCGCCTGGCTGCTCCAGGTATTGTCCGTCGGGTTCCAGGCGTAGAAGGTAACCGTCTGATACGGCACATAGATGGCATAATACGTCGTCGGCTCGGTCGGGAAGACAGCGTTTTGCATTTGGCTGCCAGTTGTAGCACTCGACACGATGTTCCAGCCGACAAAGGTGGCGTTTACATCCTCGCCCTGCCACGGGGTAGGTGGACTCATCGCCGTACCGGGCACGCCGGAAAGCTGCCGAGTCGTCTCCGAATCGTGGGAGCCACCATTGTCAAAGCCGTACTGCGAATGGAATGTCACTTGTACAGGCTGCGTGGTATTGTAGTAGAGGTCAAACTCATTTCTACCGGTCGATAGGACCATCAAACTGTCGCTTCGGCCACCGTCCAGCTCATAATCATCCTGCAGGGTAGCAACATAGTTTGCTACCTGAGGCAACGCCAAGACAGTATCACGATCCAAGGTAGAACCTACAATACCGCCAGTGAAGGGGAAACTATGCTCTGCAGTTCCCACATGCACATACACTGTATAATCAGCATAGGTACTGGATATAGTATCCTGGAACACAGGATAGACAGTAATAGTAGCTTGGCCAGGCGTTGTGCTGTAAGTCACCGCAGTGCGCGCGCTAGCAATGATAGCCGCACGAGGAATAGTAGAGCCAGGCGCATAAAATGCGCTCGCATCTCCGCCATTTGTGGGCGCTAGAGCCCATCCGACGAACACCTTATCGGCAGCAGAGGGATTCATGTCCCCACTTAGCGCAGGAGTAGCTTCTTCACTGTTTGCTAGACCCAGATTGAAGCTTGTGCCATCGGTATAAGACGTACCACCCTCGTAGCCATCCCAGTCATAGCGGATAGTAAAATCAATCTTATCTGACAGCAAATATCCCGTGTTGAGACCACCCGCGACAATTTTATCAGCATTAGCACTTGATATTGGGCCGGCACTACTCTTATTCTCTGCATAGTAGTTCTTATTCCCATACCAGTTATCTGCTGTATCCGCAGACTCGCTAAGGAAGTCATCATCGTTTAACTGAAACTGGGTAATGTAATATCCAAACTCCACTACAGTATCCAGGTGCGCTTCCTGGTAAGGATAGAGAGCACTGCCTGGAATCAGTGTCTGTTCAGTGTTATTATAAACCCGGCCAGTAATGCCTTCGCCAATCTCCTGGAAAACCACATCGGGATAAACATTTTCCTCCGGGCCAGGTGTCAGGTTAATACGATCGATTTTTATGTTATTATGGAGCTCTTCAAAAACCACATGGGCGTAGCAACGCTCCTCCTCACTAATCATATTGCCTGCACTGCCATATTCAATGTGGAACCAGACCTTTCCGCTGGCTATCACATTTCCATCAGAGTCAGGGATAGTAAAATCCACATACTTATCAAAGGGAGAACCCGAATTACCCGTCCACGACCAGTCGGTAGGTAAAGGAAGCGCAGTGCCGTTAATGACAATAGTGTTTACTATAAAGCGGGTATTACTAGTGCCATCCTCACTGCGATATCCCATATCGATTTTGATATCATGCTTATCAGCATCAGCATCATCAACCAAATTCATAATACCATTATCAGTGCTATTATGCTGTAAGACAGTATTGTTTACCCGAACAGGAAAACCATGGTAACTCTGCTCCATGCCATAATACTGCTTATAATGATTATAGTCCAGCGTTAGCTGCGTGGGTATACGTGTGAAATTTACGTTGATGGTTTGGTCGCTACTAATGGAACCACTTGCCAAGTTGCCCACCATAGCTAAATCAAAAGTCTTGACTTGATAACCGTCTTCCGCAGATGAGAACAGAACATCACTGCCGCTGGTAGTATTGGTAATTGTCATATTACTATCAGCTGCCGAATGGAATTCCAGATTAAGGGTGCCGTTCCGAGGGATGTAATAATAATAGGTGTCGGTTTGCACAGTTGTTCTGTTAATCTGGTTGTCGGCGCTCCCAGTCTCATTTGTGACATTGACTGTCAGCCTGTAGGCGAGTCCGTATACCAGATAGACTTCCCACTGTGTAGAATCAAATGTCACTCGATCCAAGCTGGACATCTCAGTGGTAACATAGTAATAGTCATTAACTACGTTAACGCTGGTAATAGGTACAGGATCACCTTCTCCATCTATCGGACGCAACTCGGCATTGACAAAACCATAGCTCTGGCTTGCACCGTCTACCACCTGCTGAGCCTTCTCAGTGGTGATCTCACCAGCAGACATGCTGGACTCAGCACCACTGATGGGCTGATCATCCTCATCTACTGCTTTAACCGGGATGTCTATATCCTGTGCTTCTCGATAGTGAAGATAGATACCTTCTCCAGCATGAGTAGCGATATCCTCATAGGTGTAGCTGTCGAAGCGCGTACCATTCTGACCCCATGTTGCATAATCGAGGTAGTAAGTAGTGCTGTTCGACTCCACCTGCATCAAACCATAGCCAGCAGCTAAGTTAGCCACTGTCATAGAGCCCGTACCGATGGTAAGGCTTACACCATCCAACGTAACAGGGCTGGTTATAGATAAAGCAGATGACCCATTGATAGGAGTTACGCCTATCTGGGTGGTCGTAAAAGCATCTTTTACAAAGATGACATTGTACTGTCCATTAGCGTAGGTCGTTACATCGTCACTTGGGGCTGCCAGCGCCGTCATAGGTATCATGCCGAAAATCATTACTACGCATAGCAGTAATGAAATCAGCCGCTGCTTCATACTCGTACTTCTCACGATGTTTCAAATTCTCCTTCCTTCAGGAATTGTTTGTTTTGGATGCGGCGGCATGTGTGCATCCCGCCGTATCAAACATAGGTGGGTACACGCTGCCCCTTACGGGAAGTGCATACTATGCGGCAGATACTGGATCTGACCGCTCGGCTGCATCATGGGGGCCCCACCTCCTTCCGATTTCTACAGCGTATTGAATTCCGCTGCAAATCGCCGGGCCTTCCCGGGATCTGCAACCAGCTGCTTTTTCTGTCATTGTCTCCCTCTCCTTATTGCATTGTTTTCAATAGATAACCCATATTACACGAATATTATATAATATAGATAGATGGATAATTCTATTTTAACAGTATATTTTTGTAAGGGCAAGTGTTTTATCATATTTTTTTCAAATATATTCAAAAAAACAAGGTCATTAGTTTTAAAGAAAGGCTGTTTATAACTTAATTATCAAATATTTTTAATAATTTTTTCTGTTATTTGATTCTTATATTAAAAAGTGACCAATCGGTTTATACGCAAAAAAACGCCCAAAACCAAGTTTTAGGACGCTTTTGTTTATAAAATGTTTTAAGATTTTTTCATATCATTTATAAGTTTGAAATAAATAAGCAACATCCAAAATTTTTTGTTTCATGATATTTGAGTATGTTTTTCTCCTGCCGACCATATAGACTATAATGAAGCTGCCAGCACATAAAAAAGCCTTGAAACAGATGTTTCAAGGCTTTTATCGTGGTGGAGATAAGCGGGATCGAACCGCTGACCTCTTGAATGCCATTCAAGCGCTCTCCCAGCTGAGCTATACCCCCATATTCTGTCGCCCGGCTTTACCTGACAACAGAGTACATTATATCGAAGCGATAGTGCTTTGTCAAGCTCAAAAGTGTCTTTTGATCAGAAAATTGCAAACAGCCGTTTTCCATTTTCGGTTGTGATACGCTCAACCTCCTCAACGTCCATGCCCTTGATCTGCGCAATGGCCTCGGCCATGCGGTGCACATATATCGATGAGTTGCGTCGGCCTCGGTAAGGTTCAGGCGCCATGTAAGGCGCGTCGGTCTCAATCATCAATCGCTCGATTGGCGCCATGCGGATCACTTCTATCGCGCGCCGCGCATTCTTAAACGTGATCACCCCGGTGAACGATAAATAGTATCCAAGTTCCAGCAGTTCGCGTGCCATTTCCACACTGCCGGCAAAGCAATGATATACGCCAGTTACTTCAGGATACCGACGGGTAATCTCCAGACAGTCGGCGTGTGCATCGCGGTCGTGCACGATGACCGGCTTGCCCAACTCGCGCGCCAGCTTCATCTGACGATCGAACACCACCTGCTGCCGCGCTCGAGCACGCTCATCTTTCTCCCAGAAATAGTCCAGGCCAATCTCTCCGATCGCGCGGACTCGAGGCTCCTCCCGTGCTAGTTCATAAATGACTAAAAGTTCATTATTCCAATTTTCATTAATATTTTCTGGATGAATGCCCGTTGCGGCGTATACAAAGGGGTATTTTTGTGCATAGCTGATCGCCTTGCGCGATGTTTCCACATCGCAGCCTGGGTTGAGTATCAACCCCACATTGTGTGCTGGCATGGACGAAAGCAGCGCGTCACGGTCGTCATCGAAGCGGCTGTCGTCATAGTGTGCGTGGGTGTCAAACAGCATTTGTTTTCTCCTTATATTAGCAAAGCTTGGAGCCAGCTTCAATACTATCATCCAACATCAGCAGATGCAGTTTATCATCCTTTTCCGCTGATAGTAGCATGCCGCACGACTCCTGCCCCATCATTTTGCGCGTCGGCAAATTGGTGACTGCGACGACTGTCTTGCCCACAAGCTGCTCGGGCGTATAATACTTCGCGATGCCGGACAGAATCTGGCGCGGCGTACCCGAGCCGTCGTCCAGCTGGAACTTCAGCAGCTTTTCGCTCTTTTTTACATTCTCACACGCGAGCACCTTACACACGGTCATATCGACCTTGCAAAAATCGTCAAACGGGATGTCAGGCAGAAAGGTAACCACCGGCTGCTCCGCCTGCTGCTTTGCCTTATTCTCCTCCTCGATCTCGGCGAGCTTTTTCGGTATGTCAATGCGCTCGAACAGGATAGACGCCTTGCCCACCTGGTCACCCGCCTGCATGCCGTCGAAACAAGAAAGGCTCTCGACACCCTTGTCTTCCACGTTCAACTGGGCAAAAATCTTTTCCGCAGTGTTCGGCAAATAGGGGCGCATCATGGTCGCCGCAAAGCGGATGCACTCGAGCAGGTTATACAGTACCGTGCCGAGCCGCGCTTTGCTATCCTCGTCCTTGGCCAACACCCAAGGCATGGTTTCGTCAATATACTTATTCGAGCGGCGCAACAGGGCGAACACCTCGTCGATTGCATCCGCAACATGCAAATCACTCATGCGCTTTTCGACCGCTGCAGGCAGACCAAGCGCAATTTTTTTCAACTCGTCATCCAGTGGTTCAGCCTCGGTCGGAGCTGGGATAATGCCGCCAAAGTATTTCTCAGTCATCGCAATCGTGCGGTTGACCAGGTTGCCCAGCACATTTGCAAGGTCAGAATTGACGCGTTCACAGATTAGCTCGTAGGAGATCATGCCGTCGTTGCCAAACGGCATTTCGTGCAGCACATAGTAGCGCACCGCGTCCACACCGAACTGACGCACCAGATCATCCGCGTAAATCACGTTGCCGAGCGATTTCGACATCTTTCCTTCGCCCACCAACAGCCACGGGTGACCGAATACCTGCTTTGGCAGTTCTTCGCCGAGCGCCATCAGAAAGATCGGCCAATAGATCGTGTGAAAGCGAATGATGTCCTTGCCAATCAGATGCACATCCGCCGGCCAGAATCGCTTGTAATGTTCGTCGTGGTTTCCATCCGGGTCATATCCGCAGAAGGTGATATAGTTGGTAAGCGCGTCGAGCCAGACGTAAACCACATGGCCGGGATCAAAGTCGACCGGGATACCCCAGGTAAACGAAGTGCGCGATACGCATAGGTCCTGCAAGCCGGGTTTGAGAAAATTGTTGACCATCTCGTTTTTACGGCTCTCGGGCTGAATAAATTCGGGATGGGTCTCAATGTGCTGCATCAGACGGTCGGCGTACTTGCTCATACGGAAGAAGTAGGCCTCCTCTTCTGCGTCCACAACCGGCCGGCCGCAGTCCGGGCAGCATCCATCCTTGAGCTGGCTCTCGGTCCAGAAAGATTCGCAGGGCTTGCAATACTTGCCTTTGTAGCTGCCTTTATAGATGTCGCCCTGGTCATGCAGCTTCTTGAATATCTTCTGCACTTTTTTCATATGCACAGGATCGGTAGTGCGGACAAAGCGGTCATACGTGGTGTTCATCAAATCCCAGATCGCCTTGACTTCGCCCGCAACCTTGTCTACATGCTGCTGCGGGGTGATGCCCGCAGCCTCAGCCTTTTCCTGAATCTTCTGGCCGTGCTCGTCCGTACCAGTCTGGAAGTATACGTCGTAGCCGGTCATGCGCTTGTAGCGCGCGATCGCGTCGGCAAGCACGATCTCATATGTGTTGCCGATGTGCGGCTTTGCCGAGGTGTAGGCGATAGCCGTCGAGATATAATAGGGTTTCTTGTCCATTCTTTGCTCTCCTTTATTTTCATTTTATGTGTTTTATCGTATTTTTATCAATGCGTACATCTCTCTGTCCAGCAGCTCGCCGCGCATGTAAACGCTCAGCCGCTTTATTCCTTTTGCACAGAAAGCCATTTTTCTCAAGCGCACAGCAGGACGCGCGGTTGCGGCTGAACGGCTCGGTAAAAATGTGCACAATATCCCATTTCGCTAAGCCAAGCACGCACATCCGCCGCACAGCCTCGGCCGAAACGCCATCGTCATCTGCCAGCGCCGCACAGACCGCCGCATCTGAAACACGCCACGGCCGGAGCAAAATTTTCATCAAAAAAGCCCTCCTCCCGAATGGTTTTCCATCCAAGGACGAGAGCCAAAAAGCTTCCGTGTTACCACCTTGCTTTACGCGCCCCTCACGGCGGCGCGCCTTAGCGGGTACTGCTACCCTGATCCGATAACGGGAATCACCCGCCGCAGCCTTACCGCTAAAGCGCGGCTCAGTGCGAAGCTCCAAGGCCATCTTCCAGTGTGACTTACGCATCCCGCTTACACCCTCCGGAACTCGCTTTGCCGTTCTTCACGCTGTACTTTCCTTTTCATCGCCTGTAACGGATTTATTATAACATTGCGATTTTTCGCTGTCAAGCGGACTGAACGGCCGGTCATTTTTGCCTCCATGCGGCCGAAGGCCGCGGCTCCGGATACCCGGACCGCGGCCTGTTCCTTATAACTGTGTATCCCCCTGATCCTGGCTTTCAGGCTGATCATCCACCGGAGGCTGCCAAGCCGGCGCCGCCAGTTTTTCATATATCTTGAAGAACGAAGTCATATAGTAAGCGCTAACAAAGCCGCCCAGCACGACCGATAGGCACAGTGATGCCACAACAGAAGCCAAGTAGACCATAAGCCCCATACCGTTGCCAAGCAGATCATAGCCGATTTCACCCAGCAACAGGCACAGCCTGCTGCTGCCCAGCAGCAGAACATACCAGCCGGCAAAGGTCAGAACAAACCAAAGCAGTCTGCCATACTGTCCGCGAAACGCACGGGCGCCCTGCGCAGTTGCCGACCACACGCCGCTGTTCGGCTGATCGTACAGCACAACCCAGCCGGCCTCATATGCCAGCAGCTTGACGCCAATCAGCAGCACAGCCAGCACATACACCGCCACAATGCCGATAATTAGCCCGTCAGACGGCATTTGAAAGGTTACCATCGACTGCATCATCACCGACAGCAGCACAAAGATGAAGATAACGGTCGGCACAATCATCCACAAAAACGAGCGGAGGAATATGCAGAACACCATTTTAATACCAGTCCACAATGCTCGCAGCGATGTAAACGCCTGAAACAGCGTGCTAATACCCGGCTCTTCACCGCGCTGCAACCCGATGTAAAACCGCATCAAGCCATATTGCAGCGGCCCGGTGATCACCAGCATTATCATCAGCACAATCCACAGCCCGTTAAGCCCAGCCGACACCGCCCTGCTAAGCAGATACTGATCGGTATAACCTGCGAGCAGCAAGGCGAACACTCCGCCAGACACTGTGACGATCATGATGACCGCCAGCAGCAGGTACGGCACTGTATACAGCACCTGTATGCCAATGCAACGGCCCAAATTGTTCCAGACGTGCGCGCGGCACTCCTTTTTCACCTGCCGGCGCGTCTGTGCATCAAATTGAAAAGACATATTCTTCCTCCCTCTCTTTTGTTACAATGTCAAAACCCCCGCACCCTACACGTCCACGCTTGCGCCGCCCGTTCCAGCAGCAGGTGCGTCCGGTTGTCCGGACGGCGCCGTTTCATCCGTAGGCGGCGTCTCGGTTTCAGGCGGTACGGTGTCGTTCTCAGCCGGCGTGCCGTCTGTAGGCGGCGTTTCCTCTGCTCCGGGCTGCGCGGTTTCGCCAGGCGTTTTCGCCGGACCGACATGCACCACTTCGTCTCGTTTATTGTAGCTTGAGGTATTAGCCAGCACTTCGGTTGTCTCGCCGTTTTCCGTGATGATCTTGTATGTGCGGGTAGCGTAACCCGTGATGCCGCTGACCTCCACGCGGCTTGTTCCCGGCGCAAGGCTGTTATCCTGCTTGGTGGTACGCTGATACGAACGGGTCTCAAGCACCTCAGTGCGGGTGGTGACCGTCTTATCGCTCACCTTGGTGCCGATGATGGTCATGGTCAGTTCTCCATTTTCCTGCACCGCCAGGATTTTTACCGGGTAGTCCGTATTGTTTTTAAAGCAGAAATCCGGCCCACCCCAAGAAACTGTTGCATCCTCTCCAAGCGGTGTGTAGGACACGGTAAACGAGTGGTTCACCCGCTGTGTAACCTCCAGATCGGCACGCAGCACAGCCATATACAGTGTTGAGGAGGGCTGGCAGACACCGCCGCCGACCTCGTCGATAATCTGATTGCCTGAGTATGCGCCCGCAGACCGGTATCCTCGCTCGATTGTACGCTCACCGACTACGTTATTATAAGAAAATTCATCCCCTGGGTTTAGGATGGTGCCATTGATCGCCGCAGCCGCCAGGCGAACGTTGTTCGTGCGCGGCACGTTGCCTTCATTTAATCCGGTTGCACAGCTGGCCAGCGTATCACGAAACAGCGCTTGACGCAGATCTTCAGCGGTCACCGTGGCCGGCTGGATCGTTGCTGGAATGACATAGCTTGGCGCAGAGCCGTCACCAATGATGTCACGCGCCTGCTCGATGTCAAACTGCACGCCTGCCTTTTCGGGAATGATCGTGGTTCCATCCTTTTTATCAACAGTCGCATTGACTGGGTCGCCGATCACCTCGGCGGCGATTTTATCAATGTCGATCTCGGGCGTGTCAGTCAAATCAGTCGTCACCTCGTAAGAGGTAAAGTCCATCAAGCGGATTTTTTCGATCAGCGCCTGCTCGACCGCCGCCATGTCAAAGCGCACCCCCGGCTTGCCAGCGTAGATAACTATGTCATCCGTGCCGATCTCCCAGGTCGGGTCAACCGGCTCGGTCAACGCCTTGTCGGAAATTTCCTCCAGCGCTGCTGTCAGGCCGACCCCATCCACACCGACCGCGATCTGCGCCCGATTCTGCCCAAACACCGCCTTGATGATATTCCATACCCGCACAAACGGGTTGCCGGTACGGCCAACTGCAAATGCATTTTCGACCGACTGCTCGACATCTACGCTTTGCAGCACATCCTCAAGCGGGATGTCATACGTCGCTTCATAAATGGTGACCGATACGTCCTGCCCCTCATACAGCGCATCGCTATGCTGCCTGATCTGTTCCGCAACGGCGGCGCGGTTCATCCCGCCAACCGGGATCGAGCCTACATTCACGCCCGGAAATACGAAAGGATACAGATAGGCAAACGCGCATAGCAGTGTAAGAAGCAGCAGAACAACGCCGCCCGTAATCCATGCTGCCAGCGGCACATGCAGCTCGCGTTTTGCCTTTTCGGGTTCTGGCGCAGCTTCGTTTGCGACATCAATTCTTTCTTTGCGCTTCAAGACATGCGCCCCCCTTTTGATTTTTTTCGCCTGGGTGTCCAATATGTTTTTCCCCTTTTCGCTTGGTTTTATATATGTATGCATGCGATATGCCTATAACCCGGTGTGTCGGGATAATTAACGGCACAACTGCCGTTTTTCGACAGATTATACTTTTTCTATTATATATGGCAATACCCGGATAAACAACAACAATTTGGTTAAAACATGCCGGTTATGATAAAGCATACTATTTCCGCCATGGCATCATGCTTAGCTTTCCAAGCCGCACAGCGGCAGCGGCAAAACCAGCCGTGTAAATGGGCCGGTTTTATATATCGGAAAACCGTGCTGCGCGTACAAAACAGCTGCATCACAGATAAACAAAAACAGAAACCGGCCGCAATTAGCAACCGGTCTCTTGTAAAATATGAAGGCATTGACCTTAGCATCTATATTAGCCGATCTTTTAATGCAATCTCGCTTCCAGCTCTCTGCGGCGCTCCTCAAAGCCCGGTTTGCCGAGCAGGGCAAACATATTTTTCTTATACGCCTCGACGCCCGGCTGGTCAAATGGGTTGACGCCCAGCAGGTATCCCGAAATGCCGCAGGCTTTTTCAAAGAAATACACCAGATAGCCAAAGTGCCATGCGTCCGCCCGGTCAATCTCGACGATGATATTGGGCGTACCGCCGTCCATATGCGCTATCAGCGTGCCCTGATATGCCTTGGAGTTGACAAACTGCACACTCTTGCCCGCAAGGTAGTTGAGGCCGTCGATGTCCGTATCAGTCTGCTCAATACAGCTTTCCGAGCGCGGCTGACGCACCCACACAACGGTTTCAAACAGGTTGCGCGTGCCATCCTGGATGAATTGGCCGATCGAATGCAGATCAGTCGAGAAATTGGCCGAAGTGGCAAAAATACCTTTGTGATCCTTGCCCTCAGACTCGTCAAACAGCTGCTTGAACCACTCGCCCATCATGACAAGCGCGGGCTCATAGTTTACGAGAATCTCAACTGCTTTGCCCTTCTGGTGTAGGATGTTGCGGATTGCCGCATATTTGGCGCAGTCGTGGTCGACGCCTGTGGAGAATATCCGCCGTGCTTCGGCCGCGCCCGCCATGGCAGCGTCAACATCGACGCCGGCGGCCGCCATCGGCAAAAGGCCGACTGCGGTCAGCACGGAAAAGCGGCCGCCGACATCATCTGGCACGACAAAAGTCTCGTATCCCTCATCGTCAGCCAGTTTTTTGAGTGCGCCGCGTGCCTTGTCAGTTGTGGCAAAGATACGCTCTTTTGCGCCTTGCTTACCGTATTTGTCCTCACAAAGCTTTTTGAACAGGCGAAACGCAATCGCAGGCTCGGTCGTCGTGCCCGATTTGGAGATCACATTAATACAGAAATCACGCTCGCCGATGATCTTCACCACATCATTGAGATAGGACGACGAAATGTTGCTGCCGACAAAGTAAACCTCCGGGATGCCCGCTGGGCGCACGCTGTTATACATCTGTCCATTGACAAATTCGATCGCTGCGCGAGCACCCAGATAGGAGCCACCGATGCCAATGACGACCAGCACATCACAGCTCTGCTGTATCTTCTTTGCCGCCGCCTTGATACGGGCAAACTCTTCCTTATCATAATTTTCGGGTAGATCAAGCCAACCCAAAAAATTGTTGCCCGCGCCTGTACGGGCGTGCAGTGTGTCCTGCGCCGCCTGCACCATCGGCGCCATGTGTGCCAGCTCGTCCTGCCCGACAAAACCCTGCAGGCCGGTCAGCTTCAATTCCATTGCCATAACTGTTTTCCCCTTTATCTAAATTAAGGTCATTCCATCGGCAGATAGAAACCACTTTCAACAGTATACCACACTTATAAAAAATCGCAAGGTTTTTGTTTATTTTCTACAATTTTTTTATATTTTATTTGTTCAATGCCACACGATCATCTGTTGGGCTCCTTATAGCAAAAAAATACCGCTTTCCCGGCAAAGGAAAGCGGTATAGTGTTTAGCGGTAAATCGGGAAACGCGCACAGATGTCGGTTACATTGCGGCGGATCTCGTCAGCCTTGTTATCAAAATCGGTCGCAGCCTGCCAGATGAACTCCGCGATATGGAGCATCTCCGGCTCGCCAAAGCCGCGCGAGGTGACAGCCGGCGTGCCGACACGCTGGCCGGAGGTCACAAACGGGCTGGCCGGATCGTTCGGGATGGCGTTTTTGTTGGCGGTGATGTACACCTCATCCAAACGGTTTTGTAGATCCTTGCCGCTCACACCGGTCTTGCGCAGGTCGATCAGCACAAGGTGGTTATCCGTACCGTCAGAAACCAGGTCAAAGCCCTGGTTTTGCAGCGCACGCGCGAGCACCTTGGCATTGGTGACGACCTGTTGCTGATACGCTTTGAACTCAGGCTTCAGCGCCTCGCCAAAGCAGACCGCCTTGGACGCGATCACATGCTCAAGCGGGCCGCCCTGGGTGCCTGGGAAAATTGCCTTGTCAAACTTTTTGCCAAGCTCTTCGTTGTTTGAAAGAATGACGCCGCCGCGCGGGCCGCGCAGCGTCTTGTGCGTTGTGGTGGTGACGACGTCCGCATACGGCAGCGGACTCATGTGCAGGCCGGCAGCAACCAAACCCGCGATGTGCGCCATGTCGACAAACAGATACGCGCCAACCTCATGCGCGATCTCGGCAAACTTTGCAAAGTCGATCGCACGCGGATAGGCCGATGCACCCGCGATGATCATCTTGGGCTTTTCCTTCTTTGCCAGGTCTCGCAGTGCGTCATAGTCGATATAGCCGTTGTCATCCACACCGTAGGGCACGATGCGGTACAGCAGGCCGGACTGGTTGACCGGCGAACCATGCGTCAGGTGGCCGCCGTTATCAAGGCTCATGCCGAGCACGGTATCGCCCGGCTGGCACAGCGCCTGATAGACCGCCATGTTCGCCTGCGCGCCCGAGTGGGGCTGCACGTTGGCATATTTGGCGCCGAATACTTCACACACGCGCTTGATGGCCAGATTTTCGACCTCATCAACGCATTCGCAGCCGCCGTAATAACGCCTGCCCGGATAGCCCTCCGCATACTTGTTGGTAAGCACCGAATTCATCGCGGCCATGACCGCTTCGCTGACGATGTTTTCGGATGCAATCAGCTCGATGTTGCGCGCCTGACGGTCGTATTCCGCCTGGATCATGCGCCCAAGCTCGGGATCATACGCCTTTACAAATTCCATTGCCTCGCGAACCATTTTTCAACCTCCATCAGCATGTGAGATAGTGTCTGCCTTTTTATTAAACCATATTTCAATACTTTATTCTATTGACAAACAGATGGATTTTCTCCCAACTTGACCGTAGTTTATGTTAAAAATGTTAAATACCAAGCTTTTCCTTGCATTTTTTTGCAAATGTGCTATTATTAAAACATCTATGCTGTCGGGAGTTGTTGCTTTATGACGAAAAAAGAACGCGCCGCCGCCGTGACCGAACTGCTCAAATCGGTCTATCCGGATGCCGAGTGCGCGCTGCATTATACGCACGATTATGAGCTGCTGTTTGCCACGCGCTTGTCCGCCCAGTGCACGGATGCGCGCGTCAACATCGTGACCGAAACACTATTCCGGCAATTTCCCACGCTGGAGAGCTTTGCCGCAGCGCCCGAGGCCGACATCGCCGAGGCGATCAAGACTTGCGGCCTGTTCCGCACCAAGGCGCGCGACCTCAAAGCCTGCGCGATCATGCTGCTCGACCGTTTCGGCGGCAAGGTGCCGGACAATATGGAGGACCTGCTGACGCTGCCCGGCGTCGGCCGCAAGACCGCGAACCTCATCCTGGGCGACATTTTTGGCAAACCTGCCATCGTGGCCGATACGCACTGCATCCGCCTGTCAGGGCGACTGGGCTTTGTTAAAAACGAAAAGGATCCTGTCAAGGTGGAGGCTGCGCTACGAAAGCTGATCGATCCCGCAGAGTCCTCGGACTTCTGCCACCGGCTTGTGCTGTTTGGCCGCGAATGGTGTACTGCCCGCAGCCCAAAATGTACGGGCTGCCCGCTCGGCGCCGTGTGCCCCAGCTATCCCATCACAAAATAAACGCAAAAAAGCCTGCCAAACGGCAGGCTTTTTTATTTTTAGTGGCACGCGAAGAGTACGGCTGTCACACCGGCTTTTCTTCACACCAATCCTCGCCCTCGTCGACCTCTCCGATGCTGATGTGGCGGCCGGCAAACGCCTGCCGATTCTCCTCATAGATCAGGCGCAGGCCCTCGAGTGTCAGGTTGGGATCAACCTTGTCAATCAGTCCGCAGTAGTTGGCCATCATGCGCCCCATGCCGCCAGTCGCTACAACACACGCGCTGCCACCGAGTTCCTTCTGAATATCCATGATGATGCCGGTCAGCGCGCCGACATAGCCGCGCACCGCGCCAGACTGCATCGACTGCACCGTCGTCTTGCCAATAGCGCGCGCAGGCCGCTCAATATCCACCCGCGGCAGCTTGGACGCCTTGAGAAACAGCGCCTCCATTGCAACCTTAATACCCGGAAAAATCACGCCGCCCTCATATGCGCCGTTTTCATCAATGGCGTCAAAAGTGGTTGCGGTGCCAATATCCACAATAATGAGCGGTTTGCCGTATTTGCGCACCGCGCTGACCGCGTTGACTAGGCGGTCGGTACCGACCTCGCGCGGGTTAGCATAGCGGTTTTCGATGCCAATATCGACATCCCTCCCCGCTACGAGCGGCTGCACGTTCAGATACTTGCGGATCGCATTGATAAGTGCATACATCACCGGCGGTACGACCGAGGCGATGATGACCGCATCGGTCTTACTGCGGTCGATGCCGTGAAAATGGTAGTACTGCGAAATCTGCATGCCAAGCTCGTCCGAGGTGCGCTCGGCGTTGGTCGAAATGCGAAATGTGCCGCGTAGGCGGTCGTCCTCATACAATCCAAATACCATGTTGGTATTGCCTACGTCTATCGCTAATAACATATCCTCTTCCCCTTACCGTCCGATTTCCTCCCGCGTGAGCAGCCCACCATCCTCATCGAGGATGTCAAGCCGCTGCGCTGATCCGTTTTCGACCGTCAGCCGGCCATAGCTCGCCGCACCGCCGCGCGGCAGGCTGATGCTGCCTGGATTGCACACCAGCACGCCGCCGTTCCACTCGACCTGCGCCCGGTGCGTATGCCCGAAAAATGCCAGCGCGCAGCCCTGCTCCCGCGCGCGCTGCGCAAGAAAATCGCTGCCGCTGTACACATGTTCTCGATGGCCGTGCGTCAGGTAGAGCCGCACGCCACCAAAGGTGACAACGGTAAACAGCGGTATGCCCGTATCGTAATCATTATTACCTCGCACGCCAATCACCGTCAGGCGTGGAAAGGCACGCGCCAGATCGCGGGCATCCTCGGTATAATCGCCAAGGTGCAGTACCACATCCGGATTTTCCCTCTCGACCGCATAAGCCATGCCCATGTTATGGCCGTGCGAATCGGAAAACACCACTATCTTCAAGCTGCCGCTGCTCCTCTCGTCGCGATAGCTGTATTTTACACCCCGAGCGCACACTTGTAAACCCAGTCAATCACATTTTTCCCGTTTCAGGCATATACTGGCAATAAACCAAGCTTGGAAAGGGATGGGTAACAATGCCTGATCAAAATGAAATCCTCCGTCATCTCGCCGCACAGGCCGGTGCTCCGGACGCGGCAGAGCAGCTGCGCGAAGTGCTGCGCACACCGGATGGAAAAAAAGCCGCGCAGGTGATCTCCTCGCAGCACGCCGCAGCGCTCGAACGCGCGGCGCAGGCCGCCCAGCGCGGCGATATGGGCGAGGCCGCACGCCTGGCGCAGCAGCTTATGCAAACGCCGGAAGGCGCGAACCTCGCGCAAAAGCTACGGCAGATTTTCCGCAAATAAGGGGGGCCTCAGCATGGACAACGACACGCTCTCCTCGCTGCTTGGCAATCCAGAGGCGCTGCAAGATGCGGTGAAGGCGGTCTCTGGCATGCTGGGCGGCGCATCTGCCGCAGCGCCACCGCCCGCAGCCGACTATGATCCCACCGCCGATATGATGCAGCGCGCGCTGCCGGTCATTGGAGCGATTGTACAGAGCGGGCAGGGCGCGGTGCGACAGGAGAAGCGCGCCCTGTTAGGCGCGCTCAAGCCTTTTGTTACAGATGAAGTCGCAGGACAGTTTGACCATGCGCTGCGGCTGGTCAGCATGGCGCGCATGGCGCGCGCCGCTATGGGGCAGCTCGGTCAACTGGGGCAGGGCGGCCCTTCCGATGACAGCGATACGCCGCAGGCGCTCTGACCGAGAAGGAGGCAATACATTTGTACAACCGATACCTTGCCGCAGCGGCCGGCGACGCGCCGCCGCACGACCGAACGCCGCCCCGCTCGCCAGATGAGTCGGTCGCCGCCTTTTCCGCGCTGGGGCGCGGTCTGTCTGGCCGCCTGCAAAACCTCAAGCTCGATATGGATACGATTATCGTGTTGGTGATCGTGTGGTTTCTTCTGTCCGGCGACAATGACGGCGACGGCATCGACTGGGAGCAGCTGATTCTAATCGGTGTGCTGCTGTTACTCGGTATATAGCATTCCTGCCGGCGGCTACCGCACAGCTCATAGGGCCGGCCCATGCCGGCCTTTTGCTCTGCGTAGGACAAGACTCTCTCCGCGCCTGTGCCGCATCCGGCCCAAACAGCCCATGGACATTGCAGATGCTATACTGCCGATAGACAGCCCCATCACTATAACCGTCGGTCTTTTCCGGACACTTGCCCTGCATCGCATTATACAGAAGATCCATTGCCGACAGGCGGTTTGGCCATTACCCATATGGCTTATTCCAAATCAAAAAGAGCGTTGAAACATTTTTTCAACGCTCTTTTTAAAACAAATTATCTTTGGCAGGCCAGCAAATTGGATCGCACATGCGCGATCCAATTTGTTTTTCTATTACTTGATCACCGCGAGCAGCTGGCCAGCCTTGACCGAGGTGTTTTCCTCCACCAGCAGCTGATCGACCTTGCCGGCCATACGCGCCACAACCGAGGTCTCCATCTTCATGGCTTCGATCACAAGCAGCACCTGATTTTCCTCGACCACGTCGCCAGCTTTGACCAGCACGCGCGACACCATGCCCGGCATAGGCGCGCCGGTCTGCGCTTTATCGGTCGGGTCGGCGAGCGTAACATGCTCGTACAGCGCGGGCGCTTGTGGATCGTGCACAATCACCTCGCGACGCATGCCGTTCAGCTCAAACAGCACAGTGCGTGTGCCATCCTCATTGCGATCGCCAAGGCCAAGGTATTTTACCACCAGTGTCTTGCCGTCCTCAATGTTGATCTGGTTGGTCTCGCCGAGCGCCATGCCGTTAAAGAACACATGGCTGCCCATGCGGGACATGTATCCGTACTCCTTGCGGTGGCGGCAATATTCCTCCACCACCTTGGGATACAGGCACCAGGAGAGCACAGTGCGGTCCTTGGCTCCCGGCTGGAACTGCTCGACCGTTTTGCGCGCAGCGTCAAAGTCGATAGGCGCAAGCTGTGCACCCGGACGGCAGGTGATCGGCGTTTCGCCCTTGAGCACGAGCTTTTGCAATTCGGGTGGGAAGCCACCCTCAGGCTGACCCATCATCCCCTTGAAGTAGGACACCACCGAATCCGGGAAGGTCAGCGCCTCGCCTTTCTCCAGAATGTTTTCAGGCGTAAGCTGGTTTTGCACCATAAAAATCGCAAGATCGCCCACCATCTTGGAGGACGGAGTCACTTTAACGATGTCGCCCAGCATGGTATTGACCTGCCTGTACATCTCGCGTACATCCTCGAACTGGCTGCCAAGACCGATCGCCTCAACCTGTGACTGCAAATTAGTATACTGCCCACCAGGCATCTCGTAGCGATAAATATCGGTCGATGGCGCTTTTAGGCCGCCGTCGAACGAGGCATAGCGCAGGCGCACATCCGCCCAGTAATCGCTGAGTTTTTGCAGCTTATCCGGGTCGAGACCGGTGTCGCGCTCCTGTCCGTGCAGCGCGGCAACGACCGCGTTCATGGACGGCTGGCTGGTCACGGACGACAGTGAATCGATCGCCGTGTCCACAATATCCACGCCCGCCTCGGCCGCGAGCAGCAGCGCCGCCACCTGATTGCCAGATGTATCGTGCGTATGCAGATGAATGGGCAGGCCAACCTCGTTTTTGAGTGTGGCGACCAGCTTTTTCGCCGCATAGGGCTTTAATAGGCCGGACATATCCTTGATGCACAAAATGTGCGCGCCGCGCTTTTCGATCTCCTTGGCGAGATCCACATAGTAGCGCAGTGTATATTTATCGCGCTTGGGGTCAAGGATGTCTCCCGTATAGCAGATGGCAGCCTCGCAGATCTTGCCCTGGTTCAGCACTTCGTCCATTGCGATCTCCATGCCGGGCAGCCAGTTGAGCGAGTCGAACACCCGGAACACGTCAATGCCGGTCTGCGCAGCCTCCTTGACGAACGCACGCACCAGATTATCCGGATAGTTGGAGTAGCCGACCAGGCTCGAGCCGCGCAGCAGCATTTGCAGCGGGATGTTCGGTATCTTTTCGCGCAGCAGCTCAAGCCGCTCCCACGGCGACTCATGCAGAAAACGATAGGCGGTGTCAAACGTCGCACCGCCCCAGCACTCGAGCGAGAAACAGTTGTTCAGGATCTCCGCCGTGCCGCTTGCCGCGCCAACCATGTCGCGTGTGCGCATGCGGGTCGCAAGCAGCGACTGATGCGCGTCGCGCATGGTGGTATCGGTGATGAGTAGCCGCTTTTCGCGCAATATATAATCCTTGACCGCCTCCGGCCCCTCGCGGTCCAAAAGCTGCTTTAGACCCGCGCACTTGGGAGGCGCGCTCTCATAGGGTGGGAAGCGCGGCGCGTCGTACTGCGCGCGCTCGGCGGAGGGGTTTGCAACCTGAATTTCCGCGATGTAGCGCAGCACCTTGGTAGCGCGGTCTTTGCCCTCTTCAAATTCAAACAGCTCAGGCGTTTCGTCGATGAATTTGGTGTGGCACTGGCCGGCCTGAAATACCGGGTGCTGCAAAATATTTGTGATAAACGGAATATTGGTCTTGACCCCGCGAATATGTTCCTCGCTGATCGCGCGCAACGCCTTACGGCAAAGTCCGTCAAAGGTCTGGTCATGGCAGGTGATCTTGACGAGCAGCGAATCGTAATACGGCGAGACTTCCGCGCCGACATATGTATTGCTGCCGTCCAGGCGCACACCGTTGCCGCCGGACGAACGGTAGGCCGTAATCTTGCCAATGTCGGGCAGGAAGTTGTTTTTGGGGTCCTCGGTCGTAATACGGCACTGCATTGTGTAACCGCGCGCGATAACGTCTGACTGTCCGCGAATGCCGATCGCCTCGTCAGAGAGCGGGTAGCCCTCGGCGAGCAGAATCTGCGAGCGCACGAGATCGACGCCGGTCAGCTCTTCTGTAACCGTGTGCTCGACCTGGATGCGCGGATTCATCTCAATGAAGTAATAACTGCCGGTCTTGTCGACCAAAAACTCGATCGTTCCCGCGGACACATAGCCCACATGGCGCGCAATCTTGACTGCGTCTTCATATAGCTTATCACGCACTTCCTGCGGCACACTCCATGCAGGAGCAAACTCAACTACCTTTTGGTAGCGGCGCTGGAGCGAGCAGTCACGCTCGAACAAATGAACGATGTTGCCATAGCGGTCGCCCAGCACCTGCACCTCGATATGCTTGGGTTCGACAAGGAACTTTTCGATAAAAATATCCTCGTTGCCGAACGCTTTCTGCGCCTCGCTCTTGACCTGCGGGAAGTGCAGGCGAATATCTCCGGCATTATCGCAGCGGCGCATGCCGCGGCCGCCGCCGCCGCCGGCCGCTTTAAGCAGCACCGGATAGCCATATTCCTCGGCCAGTGCAATGGCATCATCCACGTCGGCCAGCGGGCGCGTCGAGCCTGGGATGGTCGGCACGCCGCACGCCTGCGCGATGGTTTTCGCAGTCAGCTTATCACCCATCTGGTCGAGAATTTTGGGCGACGGACCGATAAACGTGATGCCCGCCTGCTCGCACGCCCGGGCAAACGCCGCGTTTTCGGATAGAAAGCCATAGCCCGGATGGATCGCGTCCACGCCCCGGCGCTTAGCAAGGTCGATGATTCCCGGAATATCCAGATATGCCGCAAGCGGGCTTTTATTCTCTCCGATCAGATAGGCCTCATCCGCGCGCGTACGGTACAGGCTGTACATATCCTCCTGTGAATAGATCGCAACCGTGCGCAGCCCCAGGTCGTAGCACGCGCGGAAAATGCGCAGCGCGATCTCGCCGCGGTTGGCCACCAATATTTTATTGAATTTGCTGATCTCCAAATGCATCCATCCTTTCCATTTAAAACTATACTAATATCATATCATCTTTGCGTTTTGCTTTCAACTATTAGCCTCATCGGCAAATTGTAAAAAACACCAAAAGAAAAATGTGAGAAAATGACGGAAATCAGGAAAATATACGGCTCTTTTTCTGTAACAAGAAAAGTAAGTATTATTTTTATGAAAAATAAAAAAACGCACTTTATCTTTATGATAAAGTGCGTTTTTTGGCGGAGAGTCAGGGATTTGAATTGCCAAAATCCCGTTTTTTATGATAGTTTTTATCCATATAAACGCATTCAATCCGTATTCATCAAATATTTGTGACAATATGGCCAATTGGATTCCGCTGATTATTTCCTGTTTGTCGTCACAGTTGTCGTCAAATCGTTCTGTACAATCCTACATATCACATCTATTATTCTAATATTTCTAATTAGATTGTATTCTCTGCTTCTTTAATATTATAATTCTATTGACCTATCAGAACCTCCATTAACCTGCGGTTTATTGAGGTAAGACATACTGAATTTTTTCTTCCATGTCATGCTAGAGATGCGTTCTGTATAGAATTTACCAGCACGCATATCATCCCAGCAAGTAAGTCATCTACAAGAAATATAGCAAACAAAAAGAGCGGATTTACCGCTCTTTTTGTTTTTCGGGTTATACCCGATCGGAAATAGAAAAGAAAAAGGTGAGTGAGGTAGATTAGAGAAGTTCGCGTTTGATGCGTTCAAGAGCTTCAGGAGCCTGCTTGTCCATCTTCTCCGGGAAGCCAAAGTAGGACACGCAGATGATGTTGTCGCCACCGACCTTAGGTGCATCGGCCTTCAGCTGCTTATTTGCAAAATCCATGTCGCGCAGGGTCTCAAAGATACCGTCAAAATCGACCTCCCCCTCGCCCATAGCGGTGTGCTGGTGGATGGTGACGTCCGCGCGACCGCGGCTGTTGAGCCAAGGCGGATTGAGGATGTAGCGGCAGTCCTTGGTCTGGTTCCAAGTGTCCGCGAGCAGTACATGGGTCAACTCGTCGCCCGCATACTTGAGCATGTGACGTACGTCACCCTTGCCCTGATCGTAGAAGAAGCCGTGAGAAGCCGAGTAAACATAGCCGAGATTCTTCGAGCGGAAGGACTTGACGATATCACAGGTCTCGTCGTTCAGTTCGCAGAAGTCATACGGATGGGACTGAATCTCAACGCGCAGGCCTTCGCGCTCGATGATGGGCAGCAGCTCCTCCATCGACTTGTAAAACATGCCGTTGCAAATTTCCTGCTGATTGGGGTCGCCCGAGAACTCGGTATTGATGACCGGCACGCCCATGTTGACTGCAATCTCGATCATGCGTTTCCAGTTGGCAACCGCATGCTGACGCTGCTCCTCGGTCGGACCGGACCAACGATAGACCACGATAAAGGACGAGATTTCGACACCGGTCTCGCGCAATGCTCGACGGTACTCCTCCTCACACTCTTTGGAGAACAGCGGATGCTTGTAGAACGGATTAATCCGAGGGTGCGGGGACTGCTCGATATATTTGTAGCCCCAGTCGGCTACCTTGTGTACATAGTCGTTGATGGACATCTGCTTGGCCAGCACGTCCACGTCAAATGCAATTTTCATATGGGATACCCTCCTTGCCGGATGTGGCTAATCTTTTATTCGGGCCCTTTTGATGGTCTTATTATACGGCATGAGCAACGCTTTTCCAATGATACAATCCGCCATAAACTTGCGAAATCCTGCTATTTATTCTTGCACATCTTATCAAGGTCTGGTACGATGGAGAAAAGGAGTGTGCGTATTATGCTGATTTCGGAAGCCGGTGTTCATCAGACATCTGAACGGTATTTTTTCACCCCATCTTCCCTTGCACGCGAGCTTTTTTATTATCCAACGCGCTGTGGACATTACTTTTGCGACAGCCGGTATTCGTTCAGCCATCGCTCGGAGATCGCCATGGAAGGTAATCACAACCGAAATATCATGCTGTTTCTCATCCAGCGTGGCACGATGAAACTCGAGTTGTCTGGCGTGCCGACGCTGGCGGTATCAGGGCAGATCGTGCTGTTCGACTGCCGCGAGCCATACAAGTACGCTGCGTCGGACGGCCTTGAGTTTATCTGGCTGCTCTTCAACGGACTGAATGTACGCACATTTTACCGACGCATTTTACAGGCGCATGGCGGGCGGCAGTGCTTTACACCGGACGCAGTCACGCAACTGGCGCAAGCACTTGGTACACTACTTGAGCGCTGCGCTGCAGACGAACGTCCGAGTGAGGCCGCCTGCTCACAGTTGCTTCATCATCTACTATGCCTGTTACTGCTGGGCGAAGGAGAGCCCACCTCGGACAATAGCGACCGCATTGCGCAGGCAATCCGCTTCATGAACCGACATCTGTTTGAGCCAATCAGTGTGCAGGATGTGGCATCAGCAGTAAGCCTGAGTCCGTCGCACTTTTCGCGTCAGTTCAAAGCACGCACCGGTTATTCGCCCTATGAATATATTGTGCTGCGCCGTATCGACAAGGCAAAATATCTTCTCACCTCAACCAAACAGTCAGTAGGAGAGATCGCGTACGCCACTGGATATAATAGCGAAGAGAATTTCAGCCACAGTTTTCAAAAGCATGTGGGCATTTCGCCCGGCCTGTTCCGTAAATATCCGGTATAATGTGCTGTCCACCTGCTCATAGCTCCGACCTATAAACAAGGCAGGCGTATCGCATCCGATACGCCTGCCTTTTATTGAATATGAGGATAAGAAGAATTGTTACCAGTATTTTTCCACATGCGCGCGCGTTACTTCTGCCGCTTTCTTGATATTTTCTTCGTTAGAGAGTTTGTAATAGTCCGGACGGAACACCTCCATCGTGCAGACATCTCCTTCAAAGCCAATTTTCTTGAGGGTATCGGCGTAGCGCTTGTGATCGAGACAGTCACCCGGTTCGCCCGGCCACAGACGCTTTTCGTCGTTGTTGTACGCCGCGCCGCAGGGCATGTTCTCCATGCCATTGAGATGCCAGACAAAGATTTTCTTGCCGTCCGCTTTCTCAAGCGCGTCCCAACCGGATGCCATTGCATGGAAGTGGTACTGGTCGAGCGTGATGCCGACGAGCGGATGGTTGACCTCCTGCACAATCGCATACGCATCCTCAAAGCGGTTGATCGACATGGTCGGACAGCCGCAAAATTCAATGGACAGCTTAATGCCGTGCGGCTCGACCTTCTTGACCATTTCCTTTAGGACCGCGACTGCATCTGCGCGGATTTCGTCCAGCGTCGCTGGACCGGTCAAATCCATGGACGGCACAACGACAATCATTTTGCACTGTAATTTCAGACAATCGGCGATAATCTGGTCAAGCTTTGCCATCACCTCATCCTTTTCTGCCTGCGTCTGCTTCATGTTGAAGAAGATCAGCGCGTTGTAGGACAGCATGCGCAGCTTGTGGGATGGATCGGCAAACCATGCCGCCAAATCATCGATCGTGTACTTGCCCGCCGCAATTTCGCGATCGAGGCACTCGGACTGGATGTCAATGTAATCAAAGCCGTACTTCTCACACAGGTCGAGGTCTTCGAGTACGGAATGGTTTTCGCAGAAACGGTTGCAGCCTTCGTTAAATCCGATTTTCATGGTGATTTTCTCCCTTCTGAACGTTTCCTTTTCTTACTTTTTGTAGAAATCCGGAGTGCCGCCGGTGACAACCTTCTCCGGCTTGCCCGAGGTCTGGCTCTTTACCAGCGCGTCCGCGGTGATGGATGCAACATAGCCGTCCCACGCGGACGAGCCGCCGGTCTCACCCTTAACGGCATGGTCGACCCAGTCCTGAATCTCAACGTCGTAGGAGTCGATGAAGCGCAGAATCCAGTTGTCCTCGATCTTGGTAGAAACCTTGTTTTCAAAACGAACGGTCGGGAAGGACGGGCACGGCAGGTTGATCACACCATTCTCGCACACGACTTCGCAGTTGATGTCGTAACCGAAGCCACAGTTGACGTTGACCTCGAGCACGTTAACGATACCGCCCTTGGTCTTCATAATCATGATCTGCGGGTCCTTGAGACCTTCATGCGCCTTAGACGAGGTCTTGGGCATAATGCACTGCACTTCGTCCCACTCGTCGCCAATCAGCCACGGCAGCACGTCGATTTCGTGAATCGCGGTATCGGTGACTGCCATCGCGGTGGTGTAATCCGGCGCAACGCCGTCTGCGCGGTGCGTGCACTTAATAACCATCGGTGCGCCGAACTTGCCCGAATCAATCAGCTCCTTGACCTGCTTGTAGCCGCGGTCGTAGCGGCGCATGAAGCCGACCTGTACCAGATGCTTGCCGGATGCCATTTCGGCATCCACAACCGCCTTGCAGTCCGCTGCGGTATTCGCCAGCGGCTTTTCGCTGAACACCGGCTTGCCGGCCTGAATCGCTGCAATGACCGGGTCCTTGTGGAACGCGCCCGGGGTGGTGACGACAACGGCGTTAACGTCCGGATCGTTGATGGCGGCATTAAAGTCGGTGTAGACCTTAACGTTGCCGCCCGCGATCTCCGCGCCCTTCTTCGCGCCCTCTTCAAATACATCGCATACGGCAACTACCTCCGCACCGCGGATACGGTTCTGAATGCGCTCGATGTGTTCGCGGCCAATCATGCCGCAACCGATAACTGCAATTTTGAGTTCCATGAGAAATACCTCCATATAATATTGAACTTGTAGATAATGGCTTTGTCTGCGGTTTGGCAGGCCGCGGACACTTGGATTGTGGTTTTTTGCGTTCAGAATCTTTTCTCTTCTTCGAAATGATTGTATCATTGTGTTCACGAGAACGCAAGCAAAATTTATTTGACTAATGTACAAATATTATTTGCAATTTCTATTATAATCTAACAAAAGCACGCAGTTTCATCACTCTATTTGTAACACATGAAAGATACATCCCATCCTATTTTGTTCAGTATAACAACGTATTTTGCGTGCATCTTTCGTAATGCACGCATTATTTATTGCATAAAAAATCCGCCGGAAGACATCAAGTATTGTCTTCCGGCGGATAACGCTTATACTTCTTGTAATTCGGCGCTTTTCCCTTCGCGTTCCAACAGTTCACGCATCATCTTGTCATAGCTCTTGTCAAGCTTGTAGAAAGAAGCAATAATAAACATGATAACCCACAAAGCGATCGGAACATAGAGATAAAACGTTTTAATCGTTTCAATGGCTTGCACGGTCTGTTCCGCTGCCGTAGCCTTCAGACCATCAAACGCTGCCATGGATAGAATAGCACCCATGATCGCCTGCGTGAAACCCGAACCAGCCTTCTGTCCCATGCTCATCGACGAGAACATCAAGCCTTCCACTCGCAGGCCGTGTTTCCAATGTCCATATTCAATGGCGTCACCGGGCAGAGAATACTGCACACCATAGAACGGCGCGATACCAAAACCACGGATAATGCAGGAAACTACGCCCAGCGATACGCTGGTGGAGTTGATAAGGAACAAAAGCTGACCAATCACCCCCATCGCACAGCCAAAGCAGATCAGATTGCGCTTACCGAAGCGCGGCAGCAGCTTGGGCAACATGGCGATACCAACAATGGTGCAGATTTTTTCTGCCGACGACAACGGCATAACCAGATTCTTATCCCCCAGAACATATTGGCAATAATAAGTCAGATCGGTGCCGATAATCACCTGATACGCAGTATAAGTAATCATCAGACCAAGCGCAATCAAGAAATACCGGTTGGTAAAGGTGATCTTAAACGCCCTCCAGAAAGGAATGTTCTCCTTTTTTGTCTGCGGGGCGGCCTGCACGCGCTCCGTGCAAGTAGCATAGGTATTTAATAGGACGAAGACCGAAATAATGGCATAAGCGCCGGTAACCAGAATCCAGGAGAACTGCTCTTTTCCCGTTACATCAGAAACATAGTTGATCAGCGGTAGGGTAAATGCAGTAATGATCATGCTCGCTGTGATGGACAGCATCATACGGATATTGCTGATTGTATCGCGGTCCCTGTGATCTCTAGTCATCAAAGACCCAAGCGCATGAAACGGCTGACTGATCGCCGTATAAACCACCGTGTTCATCAGATTGTAGGTAACAAAAGCGTAGAGGATCTTGCCCATATCACCGACATCCGGCATAGTAAACAACAGTACGGCAGCAACGGCATACGGCACTGTCAGTCGTAGAATCCAGATGCGCGCTTTGCCATATTTGGAATGCGTACGATCGATAATTGCACCCATTGCGACATCGGAAAATCCATCAAAAATACGAGAAACCAGCATAATCATGCCAACTGCACCGGCTGAAATACCAACTACATTGGTGTAAAAATATATGAGCAGTGTTGAAGTCATGGTATACATCAACGTCAGCGCAGGATCACCAAAACAATAGGCCAGCTTTTCGGATACCGGGACTTTGATGAACTCATCCATATTCTTTCGCTTCTGCTTGAAGTTTAAAAGTTCTGCAATTCCGCCTTTCATTTGATACACTCCTTCTTGAATATCTCATTTCGTTCATAGTATCGAAGGATACCATACTGCACATTTCAGGGCGGATGCCAACCCCTGAAACAAAAAATGAAGAAGAAGATCGAATATGTTTACGAGAACGCAAAAAATGAAATGCTTTTGATTTTAATTCAGTAGACTATGTTTTCAATAACCGCTGAACTTAATTTATTCATGAACAAAGAGTACCACTCATTTCTTTTATTTTCAAGAAGAAAAATACAGTTTGGATTTTTTCGTGATAAACCCAAAAATATACTCCCACAGCTTTGTTGTATTGACGAAAAAACAGAACGAGCTGCGTGCAACCGCGTGCATTCATGTGTGATTTTTGCTGAGATATTGCGGTTCAAAATGTACGGCACAGCATGCGCAAAATGCACGCAAAAGATTGCACCATCGTTACAATATGGTATACTTAATATACAAAGGCTAAAGGGAGGAGAACTATGGCAGTTACTGCGCAGCAAATTGCTGAATTAGCTGGTGTATCCCGCGGCACAGTCGATCGCGCACTGCATAATCGCGGGCGTGTCAACCCAGAGGTCGCCGCGCGTATTCAGCGTATTGCAGAGGAACTGGGCTATAAACCCAATCTGGTAGGACAGGCACTGGTAAAGACAAAGCGTGATTTTAAAATTGGTGCCATTCTGCAGTCTGTTGAAACGCCAACCATGCAAATTGTTCTGGAAGGGCTTCGACGTGCAACGGACGAATTGCGTTCATCCGGCGTGGAGTTGATCGTCCGTGAATTACATGGATTAGACGAAGAACTTGTTCTGGAAAATATCGAAGAATTGACTTCACAGGGCATACAAGGTCTTGCAATCTCGCCCAATAACACAGCTGAACTGCGTCAGTGCATCAATGGGCTGTACGAACAAGGTATCCCTGTGATCACTTTAAATTCTGATGTCCCTGGCAGCAAGCGAATCTGTTTTATCGGCATGGATAATTACCGTGCAGGACAAACAGCCGCCGGGCTAATGTGCCAAATGCTCCCTGACAACAGCAAGATACTCCCGCTTGCCGGACATTTGAACAATACTGCGCATAATAATCGCCTAAACGGATTTTTGGATACACTGAATCAGCAGAACACATATAATTTGCGCATTATGCCGTTTCAGCCTTGCTTTGACCGGAATGATTATGCACACGAAATTACACAGCATGCTCTGCGAGAGAATCCGGATCTGGTCGGCATCTACGTCGCGTCAAACGGACAGGAAGGTGTCTGTCAGGCGGTAGAAGAGGAAGGTCGAAAAGGCAAAGTCAAAATTATCGCTTTTGACCTTAATGAACCCAATATGCGTTTACTGCAATCGGATAGTTTAAATATTGTACTCGATCAACATGCTTTTCAGCAGGGATATCAACCACCATTTCTACTCTATGAATATCTGATGCACCATAAGATGCCGGACAATGCTTTGTTATACACAGATATTTCCATTCGCACCAAATATAACAGTGATCTGGTCGTTTTTACCGATCATTTCAAATAGTTTGTCTCGATTTAGATCCTCGCCTATCTAAGACCCTATTGTGGTTCTCCTCAAAATTGAACAAAAAATGTATTTCTTGAAAGTCAGCCACGATAGCCTATGGTTGTGTCAACATATCCTCTTATTGCACCTTATCTACCTTGGCAGCAGGTTGTAACAGAAAGCGGGTAACAAGTCAAAGACTTGTTACCCGCTTTCGTTATGTTTTAAAGAACAATAGACCAGCATTTTCTGTTTTCGATGGTATTGTATTGCTTACTTTGTTTTGTATTCGCTAAACTGGTTTATTATCCTCTAGTCGGCTATATGGTCGATAATATCTGAAACGCAACAGCTACACCTACCAGAACTCTTATTTTGAAGACAGACTAAGCCTTGGAAGCCGAAATTTTGTTGTCGTTTCTACAATCAATCAAATAGATTGACTCACCAATCATCTCTTCATATCCCACAGCTTTAATGATTCGCATTGCACTGGCATACTCATTTTCGGAAAAATAAAAAATTGCAATTAGGCTTCCATCTGTACAATTTGCTGCTTCATATATTTTTACTTGGGTAAATACATGGGCTAATGCCGAATTACTTGCTAATTTGAATTCTACTATATTCTGATTATTCTGTCCCTTTGATATAATAAAATCAGTTTGTCCTCGTCCATTATTTGTTTCTGCGTCCACCTTATAACTTGTTCCGTACCAGACAAAGCGAAAAAGTCTTTGCAAGTCATTTTCTTTAGCAATTTGTACACCTTTAACATATAAATTTTTGTACCCGTCGCACTCCTCAATGATATGCTTGAAGTATCGTAATCTTTCTTTCGCTTCTTCTCTTGCAGTTAACTTTTCGTTTACCTGATAATCCGAATTTTCAAACAAAGCAATAATTTTCTGCGATGCCACAAATAATTTTTCCAACTGCGTATTCAACTCGGATATACATTCGGAACGTATTTGCTCACTATCTGTTTCTCTAAGCTTGATATAGTAATCATAAAGTTCCGGATACACCCTAACCAATTCTCTAAATGCACCTTTTTCGATTTTTTTAATAGACTTCTCGCGGGTCGCTTTATGATTTCTTCTCTGATTTTCCTCATATTGTTTTACAGCTAATTCAATATAATTATTTACATATGCTCGTAACGTATCATTTTCAATAGCTACACGAATTCGATCATAACTATCATAAAAATCTTTTTTATTTATCGATGGCTCATCTTCTCTTAAAATATCATAAGGTGTCAATAGTACATATTCTTTACTGTTATTTTCATCATAGATATATGGAAGCACATATTCTTTACTTATGAAACTTTCGGTTTCATAATTGAAATATGCCTTGTCAACAGGAAATTGTTCAAGAAAATCTGCATTAATATATTTCAAGGCAAATGCTTCTGTGTATTCGCATAAAAATCCTTTTATAAGATTCACTGTCAAGTCACTAATCTTATCTTTCCCACTACCATCATACAATAACATTACTTTTTCAATATGTTGCGATTGGGAAATTCCGTGTGTATCAACTGCAAAAGCAATGTTTTCGTATAAAAATTTCGCATACTTTTTTCCAAGTGCCAATCCTTTGTTTCCAACCAAAGAATATCCCAACCAGTTATTGGGTACTTCGCTAAAATTAAACCACGCATCAATTTCTTTTACGTTTAGCCCCTGTGTTGCTTTCGTATACAAGAAGTGAAAATAGCGAACTATACTTCTATGTAAATTTTTGTATATTTCTTTCTCACTATTAAAAATTAGCATGGGGTCAATAAACAAAGGCACATCGCAAACTAAGGAAATGTCAACAGCGCCATATTCTTTTATCAATTCGCTACTGACTTGAAATTTTTCAGAAAAAAACATTTTTATGCCTCCCACGCTCAATTTTATGCGCTATGATTATTATACTATGGACAGATATAATTGTCGATAATTTAAAAAAACATGTGTTACACGATGGAGAGCCGCCTTTGAAAGAGGGTGCACGCCGTTTATTCACATATATTCTCTTGACTACCCAACAGCAAAGACGAGAAAAGCCGTCAAGGACGCGAAACGCGAAGCTTATCCTTGACGGTTTTTTCGGTCTATACTGCTTATCATCTATCAAATCACAACTTTGGCACTTTCGATCCCACAACACATAAATAGTTAATTGCTTTTGTCTAATTGATTTGAAAAAATCATTTTCCTTTTTACCTGGCCTTATAGTATACCTGAAACAGGTTTCTGTTTCCTTCATTGTTTCAGCCATTCCTCAAAGCGTTCCAGCGAGATTTCGCCAGCCTGACAGGCATCGCGGTGCTTTTTCGCCTCTTCCGTCCATGCATTGAATTCCTCGCGCGTCATCGTGCCATAGCGGATGCGGGCGTTGTGGGTCTTGTAGGCGCGGTTGTAGGCACGGGTGATTGGGTTGCCGAGCAGCTTTTTCTGATAGACACGCGAAGCACCAACCTCCCGGCAGGTTTTGCCTTTTTCATATTCACGGGAGCAGTATTCTGTCCGGTCGCCGTCTGTTGCTGCAAACAGCTTGCCGCACAGTCGGCATTCTTTGAAGCGCACCGCACGGCGCAGATAGGTGGATTTGAGGAAAACGTATAGTTCCTGTACAGATCGGGGATAGCACACCTCTGCCAGTATCATCTGCTGCTGTGTGTTGTAAAGATATTCCGGATCTGTGTTCTCGGCTGGCGAGATCCAGCCGTTATAGGCCGCGCGCGTGCGGGCAGGGAGCAATTCCGTGCGGATGGAAGGCAAACGCATGGGTGTACGCCCCCAGATCTCCCAATACCGGCGGCAGATATCCGTTGTTTCCGGATTCAGGCAATCGAACAGCAGCGTGTGAGCATCTGCCCTGACCTTGTCCAGTTCCTCGCGGAACTCGGTGACAATTGCAGGATCGATATCGTAGAAGCATTTGAGCAGCAGCGGTGCAAGCTGCATGACCAGCAGATAGAGGAACGGGTTATCCACATGCTGAAAACGGAACAGTATTTCATTCCATTCTCCCATGTTTTCCTCTCCGACCTGCGCTCGCTTTATCAGATATTCATACGCTTCCTGTAAAAGGGGTTCATCAGTTTCCTTCCAGTTCTCCAGCAATTGGATGATGCTTTCCCCGTAAGAAAAGGTGTGCCGGTGCAGCATGTGTTCTGCATTGTCGTAAAATTCAAAAACCTCCTGCTTTGCCGTAACAAATACGCGAAGATGGCACTCGGACGGAATGATCAGGTGCATAGGAAATCTTCCACCTCCATATAGAAATATTTATTTATAAAATAATTATACACCTATTGACAAATGATTTCAAGATGCTATTATGTTCTCATAGAATTATAGTTCTATAATAGACGGAACGATCTAATTTGTCAACTGGGAGGAGGGATGAAGATGAAACGGATCGCATATGAGGACTACCCCGATGTGCTGAATGCCGAACAGATCGCGATGCATCTCGGCATTTCACGGTCGGGTGCGTACCAGCTTTTGAACCGCGCCGACTTTCCGACATTACATATCGGAAAACGAAAATTGGCGCCCAAGGACAAAGTTCTTGCATGGATCGATCGGCAGACAGGAGAGTAGGCTAAGTTGGAAACGCGACAGAAACAGAACTTTTTTGCCCGTAAAGCCGTGCAGTAAATCGCAAAACAGTGGGCGGTAATTTCGCCCGAAAGTGCACCTTTTCTTCCCGAAATCGAAAGCGCCGAAAAGGTGCACTTTTGAAAAAACGCAGCATTGGGCGGTAATTGCAAAAAGGCATTTCTTTCATAAGAAAACGCCCGTCAAACGCAAATATGCGTCGCAAAAATCGCGATTGTTTGCATCAACGACGTTCCTCTTTACGAAGTTGTTTGCCGCGTGGGTATGGGCGGTAATGATTTTCGCGTTTTCGAACCAAAAGAGCAGAGAGGAGGAGGTATCCATGCTCGATTGCACCGGGGCGGCATTCTGCGCCGCCCTGCAAAATCTGAATGAATTATCCGAACGACTTGCGGTAGGCCGTGACGATGACGACTACCTGCGCCGTCTGGCAAATGCTGCGCAGGAAACCGCCATCGCCGCCCGCGAGGCCTATGCAGAGACCCGCGAAAAATATTTCCTGTGCAGCAGGAAATATTTTTCGCGGGCAGATGCGGGAACAGCCATGACCGCCGATCGACCAGAGCAGACTGGTGACGATTTGCCGGACGGCTACGAACTGGCCGTACAGAAAGACGGCTCGGTAATGATCCGGCTGCCGCTGCGCCTGTCCAAACGAAGCAGCAGTACCGAGTTCGTGTGCGAGCCGCTGAACCGGCTGCTGGCGCGCCGGGCATCCGCCCTGCCGCGGTTCCGAGCGTGTACGGTCGTGTTTTACCATTGCTATGCGGCGTCGCATCAGCCCGCCGATGTGCGGGATCATGATAATCTGGAAACACGCGCAGTGCTGAACGTCATTGAGCGGTACCTGCTGACCAGTGACAGCGGCATCTACTGCTCCAACGTCCAGACGAGCTGCTGGGGTGACAAGGATCAGACCGTGATCTGTATCCGGCCCGGCAAAATCCCGGTTTTCGATCTGGGAGCAGGGTACAATGCGGATATGTAGAAACAGCGCAGCATGGCTCCTGCTGCAAGTCAGTGTTGTCTGCGGACAGCTGCCGTACCATGCGCTCAAATTGCTGGGCAGCAACTATGCGCGCACACAGGATGCATTTCAGAAGCTATGCCGCGCGGGATATCTGGAAGTTGTCAAGGCGCCGGGACATAAGAGCTTTTTCGTCACAGACGCCGGGTTTGAAGCCTATTGCCGGGTGCTGCAAAAGGACCGGAGAAAATCGAAAGCGTTCATTGACGATAAGCCGATAGGCACGCACAACATCGAAAAGGCGGTGCGGCTCAGCCGGATCAACGAAGCGTGGCTGCTCTTCGTCCTGCTTTGCAGGCGCAAATACCAGACGTCCTTGCAGATCAAGCGCGAACAGGAGCGGAAAGCCGTACGCAGCACAGACAGCCTGAAATACTCCCGGTTTGTCGGCTGCATCTATGACGAGCAGCGGTTCATCCATCCGGTGTATCACTTCGGAAACGGCAACCAGCGGCTCAACCCGAATGGTGAAAAAAATGCGGCCGTGCGGCTGGCCGGGGCAATGATGTCGTTTGAGAAAGTGATCCTCGTCGAAACGCCCGAAGTGATCGCGGACATTCTGGACTATTCGCTCTGGGCGCTGAAAAAAGACCCCCGTGCGCTGCGGCACATGAGGCTGAACTTCCATATCACATGGGAGGACAACGCGATTTTATTGCCGTTGGATGGGTCGGCACAGGCCTTTGTGCAGCACTTTGACCGGAAGGACTGGCGCGCTGGCATTGCACAGATGGAAGAGCAGGAGAAGGCAAAAGTAGGCATCACACTATCCCTGCTTCAGGGGCAATGGATGGAGCTGCTTGAGTATCTGGCGCAGGAGCCTAACCCGGAAGCACCGGTGCGTATCATCGCATGGGATTTTCAGCAGCCGGTGCTGCGCGTGCTGCGAGAGCGGGGTATGCTGCCGAAAAAAGCACAGGTTGGGGTGTGTCGATAAATTGTAATCTCGCCATGCTCCCTTCAAACATTTTATCCACTTACATCTTCACAGATTACCTTATTTTCCTGCATTAACTCATACATGTTCACAGTAAATGTGCTATACTAAGGATAACAGCGGAATCCATGTGCCATAGAAAGGAGGCCATCATGGCACAACGTAAAAAACGTGAGTCCGGTAGCGGAACCATCACTAAGCGAAAAGACGGACGCTGGGAAGCACGCTATACTTCCGGCATAAATCCCGCGACCGGCAAACCAATCCGGCACTGTATTTATGGCAAAACACAAAAAGCAGTTGCTGCAAAATTGCGTGAGGTGACGCGGGATATCGACACCGGCTCTTATATTGAACCGACACAATATACGGTCGCTGAATGGATGCAAACCTATCTTGCGGAGTATACCATGAATTTGAAGCCCTACGCACTGCACTCCTACGAAGCTGTGATACGAAATCATATCACACCGGCACTGGGCAAGATCAAATTGCAGGCATTGAACACGGTACAAATTCAGGCCTTTGTGAATTCGCTTTGCCGGCCTGTATGCAATGGAGGCAAAGCACTCTCGCCTAAAACTGCAAAGAATGTTTATGGTGTTCTGCATCGAGGGCTGGACCTGGCGGTTCGTATCGGTCTGTTGCGTTGCAACCCAGCAAGTTCATGTATTCTGCCCAAAGTACCGAAGCCGGAGATCAAGACAATCACAGATGAGCAATTAGATCGTTTTCTTGCGGCCTGCCGTCCTGACCCATTTTACCGACTCTATCTGGTCGATTTGTTCACAGGTATGCGGCAGGGCGAAATTCTTGGTCTATCTTGGCCGGATATCGACTGGGAACACGGCTCTTTGTATCTGCATCAACAACTACAGCAATACTTGACGCAGGGCGACTGCAATTGCTACATGAACACCCTGAAAAACGGCAAGTCACGCACTATTACAGTAGCACCTACCGTGTTACACATTCTACAGGAGCAGCGACTGCTGCAAAATAGACAGCGCATGGCGGCAGGTGCATTATGGGAAAACGAATTCAATCTGGTTTTCACGAATGACCTCGGGCGACCTCTGAACCGCAGGACCGTATATAAGCATCTCAAAAAGATACTTGCCGGCATTGGCATGAATGATTGTTATTTCCATACGCTCCGACATACGTTCGCCACCTTATCCCTGCAAAACGGTGACGATGTTCTGACTGTAAAGGAGAACCTTGGGCACCATTCTGCGGCATTCACCCTGAATACCTATGGTCACCTGACACAGGCTATGCGCCGTGATAGTGCAGAACGCATGGAGAAGTTGATTCAGACCACCGTGATTTCCAAAAATGCGTGATTGTCGTCAGGATTGTCGTCAAAGAAAGCAATAACCTCAACATAATTTCGTTTTCTTTGCGATAATAGCAAAAACCGTACTTTATCTTTCGATAAAGTACGGTAATCTGGCGGAGAGTCAGGGATTTGAACCCTGGAGACGCTCATCACGCCTACACGATTTCCAATCGTGCGCCTTCGACCACTCAGCCAACTCTCCTTATTTACCGCCCTACTTTCGCGTAGGACGAGAAATATTATACCTGATAACCTCTATCCCGTCAAGTATTTTCTTGATTTTTCTGTATTGCTGTCCGCGCTTTCCGCAGGCAAAACACCCCGGCCGCCCGCGGCAGACACGGACGGCCGGGGTGTCTCATCGCTGGAACTGCGCACGCACTTCCATATATTTTACGATCTCCTCGACCACACCCTCAAATCCCAGCACTCCGCTGTTGAGTGACAGATCGTAGTTGCGGGCGTCATACCAGTCGCGCCCAGCATGATGCTTGTAATATTTGGCGCGGTACTCATCAATCTCCGCGATTTTTCGGCTTAGCTCTGCCTCTGGCAGAGAGTCCACTTTCATGGCTTGCTCCAGGCAGAACGCCTTGTCCGCATGCACGAACACACGCACTACATCCGGCCGGCCTTTGAGGATATAGTCCGCGCAGCGCCCGATCAGCACGCAAGGACCCTGGTCGGCTAGCTTGCGGATGATCTTGGCCTGATAATCAAACAGTGCGTCATCCCGTAGATAAGCCTTGGAGGAATCGTTCGGCAGCGGGTATTCGCCTTTATAGCGCGTCTTGAGCCGCGTGAGCAAATCGGGTTTGAGCCGCTCGTCCGAAAAAAGCGCCGCGTTGATGCCGCTGTCCTCAGAGGCCATCGTGATGATCTCGCGGTTGTAAAATGGAATGTGCAGCTTTTCCGACAGCATCTTTCCCACAGTTCTGCCGCCTGAGCCATACTGGCGGGCAATGGTGATGATATACGGTTTCATGCGTCCTTCCCCCTTATTCGCCCAGATAGGCCTTTTTGATCGAATCATCATTAAGCAAATCGGCTGCCTTGCCCGACTTAATAACCTGACCGGTTTCCAGCACATAGGCGCGATCGGCGATAGAGAGCGCCTTTTTCGCATTCTGCTCGACCAGCAGCACGGTCGTGCCCGCAGCCGAAACCTCCTGGATGATCTTGAACACCTCGCTGACAAACAGCGGCGACAGACCCATCGAAGGCTCATCCAGCAGAAGGATACGCGGCTTGGCCATCAGCGCACGGCCCATGGCGAGCATCTGCTGCTCTCCGCCGGACAGCGTTCCCGCCGCCTGGTTTTTGCGCTCCTCAAGGCGCGGGAAACGCTTGTAAACCTCGGCGAGCGAAGCCTCGATCTCGCTGCCAGGACGGGTATATGCTCCCATGCGCAGGTTCTCGCGCACGGTAAGGCCGGCAAACACGCGGCGGCCCTCGGGCACATGGCTCATACCAAGACGCACGATCGCGTGGCCCGGTATTTTCGTAATGTCCTTACCCTCAAAGGTCACCGTGCCACTCTTGCTCGGCAGCAGACCGGTGATTGTATGCAGGGTGGTGGTCTTGCCCGCGCCGTTCGCGCCGATCAGCGCAACGATCTCTCCCTCGTTCACCTCAAAGGAAACATCGCGCAGCGCATGGATTAGGCCGTAGTATACGTTAATGTCCTTAACTTCCAGCATTGCCATATCTGCTTCCCCCTTCCTTATTCGCCCAGATAGGCCGTGACGACCTCCGGGTTCTGGAGCACTTCACCCGGTGTGCCTGCGGCCAGTAGACGGCCGAAGTTGAGCACATACAGATATTCGCAGATGCCCGATACCAGCTTCATGTCATGCTCGATCAGCAGCACGGTCACGCCGAAGCGCTTGCGCACCAGCTCGATGGTCTCCATCAGCTCGCCGGTCTCGTTCGGATTCATACCCGCAGCCGGCTCGTCGAGCAGCAGCAGCTTGGGATCGGTTGCAAGCGCACGAGCAATCTCGAGCTTGCGTTGTTTACCGTATGGCAGGTTGGATGCCTGATAATCAGCTACATTCTCCAACCCAAACACACCGAGCAGCTCGAGTGCCTTTTCGTCCATTTGGCGCTCTTTTTTGCGGTATGAGCCGAGATGCAGCAGGCTTTCCGCCAGCGAGTAGGTGACCTGGTTATGCAGGCCGGTTTTGACATTGTCAAGCACAGTCAGCCCACCGAACAGGCGGATGTTCTGAAATGTGCGCGCCACGCCCAGCCTACAAATATCATGCGGTTTTTTTCCGATCAGGTTTTCGCCGTCAAGGCGGATGCCGCCGTCTGTCGGTCGGTAGACGCCGGTGAGCATGTTGAACACTGTTGTCTTGCCCGCGCCGTTCGGGCCGATCAGGCCAACAAGACCGCCCTTTTCAATTTTCATCGACAGCTCATCGACGGCGCGCAGGCCGCCGAACGAAATGCCCAGCGAGGTAACTTCGAGCATCGCCATATTACGCGCCCTCCTTTCCGGACCGTTCGGCCTTTTCCATCTGTCTCATGCCGCGCTTTTCCAAAATGCGCCGCTTGAGCGATGAGTTGTTAAACAACATCATCACGATCAGCAAAATAGCGTAGATCAGCATGCGGAAATCGCCAACCTCGCGCAGGATCTCGGGAAGCACGGTCAAAAGCGTCGCCGCGATGATCGAGCCCCAGATGTTGCCGAGACCGCCCAACACGACAAACACCAGAATGAGGATCGAGGTGTTGAAGTCAAACCGAGTTGCCGTGACCGTGGTGTAGTTCAGGCCGTACAGCGTACCTGCCATGCCAGCAAATGCCGCCGAGATAACAAAGGCCATCAGCTTATAGCGCGTGGTCGAAATGCCGATCGAATCGGCCGCGATCTTGTTGTCGCGCACGGACATGATCGCACGGCCCGCACGGCTGTTGATCAAATTGAGGATGAGCAGCAGTGTAATCAGCACAAGCACAAAGCCCGAAGTGAAGGTTGAGATGCGCGAGACGCCGGACACACCCATCGGACCGTTGATGACCATCTCGCCGCCCTCGGCAAGCGTAAAGCTCTGCTCGAGCAGGCTGAAATGCAGGCCGGCGCTGTCCAGACCGATATAGAGCACATTGATGATGTTTTTGATGATCTCGCCAAAAGCCAGCGTGACGATTGCGAGATAGTCGCCCTTGAGGCGGAGCACTGGCACGCCGATGATTACACCCGCGATGGCAGCGCAGATACCGCCGATCACGATAGAGATGGCAAGGAGCAGCGGCTCAAATGCCACCATATCGGACAGGCAGGTCGCCGCCACGATGCCGGAGAACGCGCCGACCGACATAAAACCCGCATGGCCGAGCGACAGTTCACCCAGGATGCCAACCGTCAGGTTGAGCGAGACAGCCATGATAATATAGGCGCAGATCGGCACGAGCAGGCTTTCCAGCAGGCTGGATACCGCATCCGCCGCCAGCAGCGACTGCATGACGATAAAGGCGGCGATGACAATACCGAATGAAATGAGCGTGTCGCGCCCCGCTTTGGAAGCGGCATACCTTTTCAGTTTTTGCATATTTCCCGCCCCCTTACACTTTTTCACTGACGCGCTTGCCGAGCAGGCCGTCAGGCTTGACCAGCAGCACGACGATCAGCACCGCAAATACAATCGCGTTAGACAGCTGAGTCGAGATGTACGCGCCCGCGAAAATCTCGATCACGCCCAGCAACACACCGCCGACAAACGCGCCCGGAATCGAACCAATGCCGCCAAACACCGCCGCAGTGAACGCCTTGATGCCCGGCATCGCGCCGGTGGTCGGCATCAGGGTCGGATAAGCCGAGCAGAGCAGTACGCCAGCAATCGCCGCAAGACCCGAGCCGATGGCAAAAGTCAGCGAGATCGTGGTGTTGACATTGATGCCCATCAGCTGCGCCGCGCCCTTGTCCTCGGATACCGCGCGCATCGCCGTGCCGGCTTTGCTCTTGCTGGTGAACAGGGTCAGCGCCACCATGATGATGACGCAGGTCACAACCGTGACGATGGTCACCGGCGAGATGGTCAGCTGTCCGCCAAACAGCGCGATCGGGCTACCGCCAACGACCGAGGTAAAGCTTTTGGGGCTTGATCCCCAGATCAGCAGCGCCGCGTTTTGCAGGAAATAGGAAACACCGATTGCGGTGATCAGCACGGCAAGTGACGGCGCCATGCGCAGCGGCTTGTAGGCCAGCCG
Organism: uncultured Agathobaculum sp.; assembly: GCF_944380985.1. Taxonomy (GTDB): domain Bacteria; phylum Bacillota; class Clostridia; order Oscillospirales; family Butyricicoccaceae; genus Agathobaculum. Next base: position 247,633 of record NZ_CALWJJ010000001.1, read on the forward strand.
CTCAATCACAATGCCAAGCGCCGTGCACACAATAACTGCCAGCGCCACGCCCGCAAGCGGCGGCCAGCCAAGGTAGACGGTTGCGCAAAAGGACATATACCCGCCGACCATGATGACGTCGCCATGGGCAAAGTTCAGCATCTTGGCGATGCCGTAAACCATCGTATATCCCAACGCGATGATCGCATAAATGCTGCCCAGGCTGACGCCGTTGATCAGATGACTTAGAAAGCTCATGGTTGGAAACACCTCAAATCTTGTTATTTTCTCTCTTATGCTTGTGGGTTGGGGCGGTGGCTTGGAGACGCCGTCAAGCCGTCGCCCCACCCCATAATAGAGGGAATGGCGCAAAGGAGGGCCGCCCATTGTGCTGCGGCGCCCTCCTTTGCTCACCATTAGGTCTTCTTTATGTTGGTTTATTAAAAGCCTTGCGGCCCCCTGTCGGACGGATTTGCGCCCTTAGTCCATGCCGACGTAAACGCCGTTCTGGATGACCATGCCCTTCGGACTCTTAGAAACCGCGCCGTCCGTATTCCAAGTGATGCCCGCGCCATCGCCGGTCAGGCCCTCAAAAGTAATGGTCGGGAAGGTCTCCATCATCGCATCGCACAGCTCGGAAGCCGACATATCCGGCGTGCAGCCCGCAGTCTCGAGCGCCTGCTTGTAAGCGTAGATGCAGTCGTAAGCATCGGCCGCAAACTGATTCGGGGTCTCGCCGTAGCGCTCCTCATACTTGGTTACGAAATTGACGGTCGCCTCGTCGGTCGCGTCCGCATTGAACGGGGTTAGCAGCATAACGCCCTCGGCCAGCGTGGTGTCAAAGTTCTCAACCGCCAGCACGCCGTCCATGCCGTCCACGCCGAAGAAGCCGGGCGCATAGCCCATCTGGTTAGCCTGGGTCAGGATGAGGGAGGCCGGGGTGTAATAGATCGGTAGGAACAGCAGGTCAGCGCCCGCGTCACGGCAGGCATTGAGCTGCACCGAGAAATCGGTGTCCATGCCGTCCATAAAGGACTCCTCTGCAACAATCTCCAGGCCCTTTACCTCAGCCTCAGCCTTGAACTGCTCCAGAATGCCGGTGGAATATACATCGTCGCTCTTATAGATGATGCCAATCTTGGTGCCCAGCTGCTGGTCCGCGATATAGTCCGCAGAAGCCAGGCCCTGGTTCGGGTCAGAAAAGCACATCTGGAACACAACGTCATTGCCCTCGATGGTTGCCGGGGAAGACGCGGACGGGGTCAGCGCAAAAATGTGATCCTCCTCGTGCAGAGGCGAGATGGCCTCGGCGGGCTTGGAGGTTACCGCGCCGAGCGACAGCTGGATACCCTCATCCTTAAGCGCGTTGTACGCGCTTACCGCCTTCTCAGTGTTGTTCTCGTCATCCTCAAAGATGACCTCAAACTGGATGTCGCCGCCAAGGGCGTTGATTTCCTCGACCGCTAGCGTCGCGCCGTTTTGCACCGCAGTGCCATAGATTGCCGCACTGCCAGTCAGCGGCGCCGTACCGCCGATCTTGAATACGGTTGCGGAGGTATTCCCGTTGTCCGCACTGTCAGTATTACCGCTGGCGGCGTTGTTATTGCTGCCGCAGCCAGCCAGCGCGCTGACCAGCAATGCGCCGGCCATCAGCATGCTCAGACTTTTCTTCATGGTTATCTTCTCCTTTACTCAAATAATCTCCCCGTTTCCAATTTGTGTAGGAAACACCCGGATTATTTTCTTATTATACTACGCTTTCTTCTTTTCGGCAGACTTTTTTTCCTTTCCTACACAATTTCAGACAATCTACCGATTATCTTTTTCCAATAAATACGAAATTTGTGCTTTCTTCCGAAAAACATTTGTCCGCAGTGCAAGGAACTCTGCAATCGTTTTTAGGTGCGCACAACTGCCTTCAAAATCCTCTGCCGCCCGGCAGGTCCTTCGGACAATAAAAACTGCGGATAAAATACGAAGCACACCCGCAGGTATGCGAATAAAACAGCAGCTTTCGCAAACGCAAAGCGGCGCTGTTTTCGCCTACAAACTATGATTTACGGCTGATACGGTGTAGATAGATACATATTTTGCAAAAATGACTGCCCGGTCACTGTGCGGAACACCCGCTCGCCAGCGGCCCGGCAGACGTCTTGCGGCAGCGCATCCTCATATGCGTTGACCAGAAAATCCGCCTCGACCAGAATACGGAAATCCATCTCATCCGACGCATCATAGGTATGGTGATGCGCGATTAGCCACAGCACACGCTCACACTCCGCCGCATCCGCGCCCGCCTGCCGAAGCAGCGGCGCGGCGACCGCCGGTCCCTCTATCTCCTGCCACTTGCCATTGGATGAGCCGTGCCGGCGTTCGGCCTCATGGATGCCAATATCGTGCAGCATGGCCGCAGCCTCCAATATATTCTGGCCGCGCGCATCCAGCCCCTCGCCCTGCCCGATCACCCGGCAGAACGCATAAACTTTCATCAAATGCTGTACCCGGCGCGGGTCGCCTATGTCGTATTTGACTGCGAGCGTTGCAAGCTTTGCAATGTCAATCATCGTACAACCCCTCCCAGCAATAGTTTGCCATATCGACGCGCCCATCCGGCAAAAAGCCAATCCCGTCCGCTTCCAGCAGGGCGCGCTGCATATCCGCGCCGCCAAATGCAAATGCTGGAGAAGTGCGCCCGTCCTTTGTCACCACGCGGTAGCAGGGGATACTCTCGGGGTCAGGATTGGCATGCAACGCATAGCCAACCACGCGCGCCCAACGCGGATTGCCCGCCAGCTGCGCAACCTGTCCATAGGTCGCCACCGTACCGCGCGGAATGCGGCGGACGACCGCATAAATTCTGTCAAAGGCGTTCATTTTGCAAGTTACACCCCCTAATGACTTCATTATATCAGGTAAAACCGCCAATTTCCAGCCCCATTCCCAGTGAAAAAAATGTATAATTTTTAACATGCTAAAGTATTGCACTCGGTAGAAAAATACTTTATAATAGTTACACGCTACCGCAAGTATACTATGGATTCCGTACTTTTTTCAAATAATTGAAAAAGTCATGCGGCAGAAATGTAAGGAGGATAAACAAAATGGCACTTACCAACTCTTACTTGAAGCGCGTTTATGAAACTGTGCAAAAGCGCAACCCGAACGAGCCGGAGTTTCAGCAGGCGGTTCTCGAAGTGCTCGAGAGCTTTGAGCCTGTCGTAGCAGCCCGCCCGGAGCTGGAGAAGAACGGCGTCATCGACCGTATTGTCGAGCCGGAGCGCATGGTTATGTTCCGTGTGCCGTGGGTGGACGACCAGGGCAAGGTCCAGGTCAACCGCGGCTTCCGCGTGCAGTTCAATTCCGCGATCGGCCCCTACAAGGGCGGCCTGCGCTTTCATCCGTCGGTTACCGCGTCGGTCATCAAGTTCCTGGGCTTTGAGCAGTGCTTTAAGAACAGCCTGACCGGCCTACCCATGGGCGGCGGCAAAGGCGGCTCCGATTTTGATCCCAAGGGCAAGTCTGATGCCGAGGTCATGCGTTTCTGCCAGTCGTTCATCACCGAGCTTTCCCGCCACATCGGCCAATTTACCGACGTGCCCGCAGGCGACATCGGCGTCGGCGGCCGCGAGATCGGCTTTATGTATGGACAGTACAAGCGCCTGAAGAACGAGTTTACCGGTGTGCTGACCGGCAAGGGTCTGTCCTTTGGCGGCTCGCTCGCCCGCACCGAGGCGACCGGCTACGGCCTGTGCTACTATATGAAAGAAATGCTCGCTTACAAGGGCACCTCGTTCGAGGGTAAGACGGTCGTGCTCTCAGGCTCGGGCAACGTTGCGATCTACGCCTGCCAGAAGGCGACCGAGCTGGGCGCCAAGGTCGTCACCATGTCGGACTCCAACGGCTATATCTACGATCCGAACGGCATCAACCTCGACGTTGTCAAGGACATCAAGGAGGTTAAGCGTGGCCGCATCAAGGAGTACGCTGACCGTGTGCCAGGCAGCACTTACACCGAGGGCCAGCGTCCGTGGAGCGTTAAGTGCGACATTGCCCTGCCCTGCGCAACCCAGAATGAACTGACCGGCGATGACGCCAAAACGCTGATTGCAAACGGCTGCAAATTCGTCGCTGAGGGCGCGAACATGCCGTCCACCCCGGAGGCAGTTGCGGCGTTCCAGGCAAACGGCGTATTCTTCGGCCCGGCCAAGGCTGCCAACGCAGGCGGCGTGGCGACCTCGGGCCTTGAGATGAGCCAGAACTCGCTGCGTCTGTCCTGGACCTTCGAGGAAGTCGATCAACGCCTGCACGATATTATGGTCAATATCTTCAAGACCTGTATCGAAGCGGCAGAGAAGTACGGCCATAAGGATGATCTCGTCATGGGCGCGAATATTGGCGGCTTTGAAAAAATTGCGGACGCAATGCTGTCTCAGGGCGTGTGCTGATCGATTTTTCGGCGCATCATATCTAACAATCCTGGCTTTTGGCCGGAAATGCCGGCCTGCAAGAAAAGGCTTTGGAACTTCGGTTCCAAAGCCTTTTGCTGTTCTCATTGCCCAGTACCGAGGCAACACCGCCGCCTCTTCTCTTTCATATCCCCGACTCCTGCCGCATAGGCTTTACCATGGTGCGAAAGGAGGCGGATAACATGACCGGAAGAAAGCAGCCGCGGCGGCGGACAGGCGGCGGAAAAGGTCTGCTGCTTGTGGTTGCGCTCGTGCTCGTGGCAGGGCTTATCAAATACGCGGATACACCGTTTTTCTCCACTGCACGGGAAAAAGCCGCCGCAATACTTGCTGGCGCGCCCGGTGTGGACAAAGTGCTCGCCGTATTTGGCGGAGACGACACGGTCGGGGCGGCCGACGATGCGCGGCAGGACAGCGTGTATGCCGCGTCATCGGGCGGCGCGGACGACGTAATTGGCCGAGAAAAAACGTTGTTCCCGGACACAGTGGATGAGACCGTCCACCCTATGGATTTTGCGTTTGTCCTGCCCACCGAGGGCACGCTGACCTCGGACTTTGGCAGCCGTCTAAGCCCGACAACCGGACAGCCCGGCTTTCACTATGGGCTGGACATCGCGGCCGAAGAGGGCGAGGTGATCGGTGCGTTTGCGGACGGCACGGTGCGCGAGGTTGGACAGTCAGACTACGGCAACTACCTGATCGTCGACCATGTGGACGGTTTTTCCACGCTGTACGCGCATTGCAGCAGCATTTCAGCCGCTGTCGGCGACACGGTTTCCTGCGGCGCCGAGATCGCGCGCGTCGGCCAGACAGGAAACGCCACCGGCCCGCATCTGCATTTTGAAATCTGGAAAGACGGAGCGGCGCTCAACCCCTCCGATTACCTAACTGATCTATAAATGCGTGCCAGGATCGAAATGCGGCGCAGCTTTGTCGTGCTGCTCGCCGCACTGTGGTGCGTGGATGAGACAAACGCACTACCGCTATTTCTACTCGCCGCGGCCCTGCACGAAGCCGGACATCTGCTTGCACTGCGCCTGTCGGACGGCCGGCTACACCGGCTGGTGCTCTCCGGCAGCGGTGCGGTGCTGCGCTGCGCACTGCCCAGAGGACGGTGCGCGCGCACCGCAATCTGTCTTGCCGGCCCGGCGATGAGCTTTGCGCTCACCGCCGCCGCAGGCATGCTCGGCGCATGGCGGCTTGCAGGCGCAAGCGCGCTGCTTGGCCTGTTTAACCTACTTCCCATGCCGCCGCTTGACGGCGGCATGGCGCTTTTCCACCTGTGCGATGGAAAATTTCTATCAGTCCGCCGTGGCATTGCCCTTATAAGCGCGGCGGGACTGCTGCTGGCCGGCCTACAACTACTGCGAGCCGGCGGCGGTATATGGCTACTGCTAATCGGCGGTCTGGTACTGATAAAGTACCTAAAAAGCCTTGCCAACGGTAGTTATATGGTGTAAGATAAACAATACAGACACAGACTGGCTGGAACGGAGGCTCTATGTTTCAGATCGGCGATAAGATCGTCCATCCCCTGCACGGCGCGGGCATGATCGAAGCGATCGTCGAGCGCACCATCGACGGTGTGCCGACCAAATATTATGCGCTCAAGCCCATCGCGGGGGATACACAGCTGTTCATCCCCACCGACGCTTGCGAAAAACTCGGCATTCGCCCGGTTTGCTCGCGCGAAGCGGCGGAGGAGTTTTTAAACCGGTTGGGCGGCATGCCGCGTAGCGAGAGCAAAAGCTGGAACCAACGCTACCGTGAAAACATGCTGCACATCCGCTCGGGCAATCTGCACGAGCTGGGGCAGGTCATCAAGGATCTTGCCTGCCGAGATAAGGAGCGTGGCCTGTCCACCGGAGAGAAGAAAATGCTCGCCTCTGCGCGGCAGATCCTTGCCTCTGAGCTGTCGATTGCACTTGAACGGCCGCTTACGTCCGTCATAGCTGAGATCGACCGGCAGCTTTAACATATGACTAAAGGCTTTGCACACGCAAAGCCTTTCTTTAAAGGAGAACAACACATGCTGACAAAACGCAAAAGGAAAAACACGCTGCCTATCGTTTGCGCGGTGATTGTCGCGGCAGGCTCGTCGCAGCGCATGGGCGGCGTGAACAAGCTGCTGCTCCCGCTTGCGGACGCGCCGGTGCTCGCGCACACACTGACCGCCTTCCAAAAATGCGATGCCGTGCGCGATATGGTTTTGGTCTGCCGTGAGGCCGATATTCTACCGTATACCGATCTTGCACGCGCATTTGGTATATCCAAGCTGCGCACGGTCATCCGCGGCGGCGACAGCCGCACTGACTCGGTGCTTGCGGGCGTGCGCATATCGCCCGCAGATACTCCGCTTGTCGCGGTGCATGACGGCGCGCGGCCGCTCGTGTCCGAAGCGGTCATCACCGAGGCGGCTTATGCCGCCGCCGCATGTGGTGCGGCCGCGCCAGTCGTGCCGGTTAAGGACAGCATCAAACGCATCGAGGACGGCAGGATCGCCGCCGATGTGCCGCGCGCGACGGTCGCCGCAGTGCAGACCCCGCAGATATTTGACCGCGCGCTGCTGCTGCGTGCGCTCGAGACCGCCGCGCGGCAAAACCGCACTTATACTGACGATTGCGCTGCGGTCGAGGCGCTCGGCCACAGTGTGCAGGCCACGCACGGCAGTTATGAGAACATCAAGATTACAACGCCCGAGGACATGCTCCTGGCCGAGGCACTGCTGCATAGGGAGGCGGAATAACATGCGCATTGGACACGGCTATGACGTACACCGCCTGGTGCCCGGCCGCCGGTGCATCATCGGCGGGGTCGACATCCCGCACGAGGCCGGGCTGGAGGGCCACTCGGACGCTGACGTGCTCACCCACGCGGTAATGGACGCCCTGCTGGGTGCGCTAGCGCTCGGCGACATTGGCGCGCACTTTCCCGATACTGACGCGCGCTTTGCAGGCGCGGACAGCATCGCACTGCTGCGGCAGATCTCAGCGCTTATGCGTGCGCGCGGTTGGAAACTCAGCAATTTAGATGCGACCGTACTCGCTCAAGCGCCGCGTATCGCGCCGTACATCTCGGCCATGCGGGAAAATCTTGCCCGCGCGATCGGTTGCGGGGAAGAACGCATTTCGGTAAAAGCCACGACCGAGGAAGGGTTGGGCTTTACCGGTCAAAAGCAGGGCATCGCGGCGCACTGCGTCTGTCTGATCGAGGAGATATGAGCCGCCGGTCGGACAAGCTGCCCCGGAATATCTGTGCTAACACCGCCCTTTGCCAGTCCGGCCGTTCTTTATCATGTCGATCAACCCCCAGAGTGGACAAGCCACTTCTGCTTATTGCATAATTTTTATCAATATATTTTATGCAACTTATACAACTCTTTCCCTTTGGTCATTTTACCAGGACCCAAAATGATGAAAATGCAAAAAAGCGGAAAAAAAACTTTCCTTTCCATCTTTTTATGCTATAATAGTATCAGAAAGGGTAACATATGTGCTCACGGTATAAGGAGGAAAACAACTATGACCAGAGGTATTCGCGTAAAGAATACGGATGACATTCAAAAGATTAATAAAATCGTCACCAAGTATTCCTATGACATTTGGATCCACGGCAAGAGCGGCATGGTTGACGCCAAGAGCCTACTCGGCATGTTCCTGCTTTCGCTCAACGAGCCGCTGCAGATCGTACTTGAGGACGATGTAGACGCAACCGCGCTGTTTAAGGATCTGGCGGACTATCTCGAGATCGAAGACGAGTAATTCTTACTTAAATATGCCGCTTTCCGGCAAAGTTTTTCAGTAGATGCAAATAGCTCAGGGCAATGCCCTGAGCTATTTTTTTCGGTTACAGTATGACAAGCGCCTTGGGCGCTTCGGTCAGATTGACGCAGCCATCCTCGATCACATACAGCATATCCTCGATGCGCACGCCGAACTTGCCCGGCAGATAGATGCCAGGCTCAGCCGTGACGATCGAGCCTCCAGGCAGCGGTGCCTCGCCGCGCGGGCCTGCGGTCGGCGCCTCATGGATTTCCAGCCCGACGCCGTGACCAAAACCGTGGCCGAATGCCTCTCCATAGCCCGCCTGCTCGATAACGCGGCGGGCAGCGCCGTCCACCGCTTTGCCGCTGACGCCCGCCTTGCAGCACGCAATGCCCGCAAGCTGCGCGTTGAGCACGGTGTCATATACGGTCTGCATCTCGTCGGTCGCATGGCCGACCGCAACCGTGCGTGTCATATCCGAGCAGTAGCCGTCAACAATGCAGCCAAAGTCCATCGTAACAAAATCGCCCGCTACGATCGGCTTATCCGTCGGCACGCCGTGGGGCTTCGAGCTGTTCGCCCCCGATACCACGATCGGATCGAACGACATGTTCTCCGCCCCGCCATGCAGCATCAGATAGGTCAGACGTGCTGCGATCTCCTTTTCCGTCACGCCCGCCTTTATGTCATTCATCACTTCCTCGAGCGCCCGCTCGGCAATACGCTGCGCGGCGACGATCTTCTCTATCTCGCTATCGTCCTTACAGATGCGCAGGCGCTCTATGCCGTCCTCCAACCGCACGGCGGTCGCGTGTAGGGCGGATGCCCACGCGGTAAACCCTGCGTAGGTCAGCGTTCTGTCTTCAAGCGCAATTTTGCACACACCGTCCTGCTCGATCAGCTCGTTGATCGCCGCGGCGTAGCTCTTATCGCCGATCTCGCGAACCGTAAAATCTGTAATTGCGGCGCGCGCCGCCTCAACATAGCGGAAATCGGTAAAAAACACCGCCTGCCTGCCGGACAAGTAAACCGCGCCTGCGGTCGAGTGGAACCCGGTAGCATAACGGCGGCTGATCTCGCTTGTCAGCAAAAGTGCGTCGTAGGGCGCCTCTAGCAGCATGCGCTGCAACTGATCCCGTCTCATCGCAACCACCTTCATCCGATGATCGACGCGACCGCATCCACGGCCAGCAGGTAACTATGCTTGCCAAATCCCGCGATCACACCCGCGCACACCGGCCCGATAACCGACTTGTGGCGAAAATCCTCGCGCGCATGCACGTTGGACATGTGCACCTCGACGCAGGGCAGGCGCACCGCCGCAATCGCGTCGCGGATGGCGTAGCTGTAATGCGTATAAGCGCCCGCGTTGATGATAATCGCATCGCAGTCCTCGTGGGCGGCGTGGATGCGATCGATGATCGCGCCCTCGGTATTCGACTGAAATACCGAGCACTCTATACCCATCCGCTCGCACTTGCTAACGACCTCCGCATTGATTGAGGCCAGCGTGTCTGTACCGTAGATGCCCGGCTCGCGCTGACCAGTCAAATTGAGGTTTGGCCCGTGGATCAGCATGACTTTTTTCATTGCGTTCTCTCCTTTCGATACAGCGCCATCATGGTCACCGCGTCCTCTGCCTGGGTGCCCGCGGATTCGCAGATGAAGGTGGGCGTATAGCCGCGCGCGACCGTCTCCTGCGCAACCGGCAGAAAGTCCGGGCCGTACTGCGTATCGGCAAAGGTTAGGTGGCGCACCTCGCCCTTGTCGTTATATTCGATATGCGAAAAGTGCGCGTGCAGCAAGCGTGCACGCTCGACGCCGATAGTATTTTCCATCAAATCAAACAGGCGCTTTATATCCTCTCTTGTGGACATACCGCCACCCGTTCGGCAGTTTAAGTGCCCAAAGTCGATACAGGGCAGCAGACACTCGTTCGCCGCGACCAACTCGCACACCTCCTCAGCCGAGCCGAGCACACTTTTTTTGCCCATGGTCTCAAGACATACCGTACAGCCGGTCAGGTGTGCCTCGTCCAGCGCGCGCAGGATATTTTTCACGTTTTCATGCGTGTTGCGCATGGCGCGCTCACGCGTCAGCTTGCCCTGGCCGCCGCAGTGCACCACCATGCGCGTAGCGCCCAGCGGCACAGCAAGCCGCGCGGTCTCTAGCACATAGCCGACGTTTTTTTCCATCCGCTCGGCCTCCTCGGACGAGAGATTGATAAAATACGGCGCGTGGATACTCATTTGGATGCCATTCGCCTTGGCTGCCGCGCCGATTTTGCGGGCGGTCTCCTCCCCACAGTGCACACCTCGACCGCACTGGTATTCAAACGCGGTCAGCCCCTTGGCGGCGATCCAGGCAGGCGCGTCCTCACTTTTCTTATGGCCCTCAGCGGCAAAGGACGCGGAATTGCCCGCTGGACCGAACTTTGCCTCATTCATGCCCTGCTCGCTCCTTCATCCTGCGCCGGCCGCGCGCAATAAAACCGCGCTCAAGCTGATAGCGCGCGTTGATCCAGAAAAACCGGCGGTCGAGCGTTTCGACATAGCAGGTCAGCGCACCCATGCGGTTGCCGCCGAACACGTCGGTAAAAATCTGGTCGCCCACAACCGCAATTTCGCTGAACGACAGCCCAAGCTGTGCTGCCGCGCGCCGGAAACCCGCAGCAAACGGCTTGCCCGCCTTGTAGATAAAGTCCACACCAAGCGCGCGGCAAAATTTGTCCACCCGGTCCTTTCGGTTGTTGGAAAACACCAGCACAGAAAGTCCCGCGCTTTTCAGCTGCTGCACAAACGGCACAAGCCCTCCGGGCGGCAGTGCCGTTTTGTGCGAGGCCATCGTACCATCCAGATCGATTAGCACACCGCTCACGCCGTGTCTTTTAAGCAGCGCCGGGGTAATATCATAAATGGAATCGAAAACATAATCGGGTATCAGCTTGCTCATTCCTTCACTCCTGCGTTCTCACTTTGGCAGTTGCCACATATAGTGTAATGGAATTTGTCCAAAAAGTCCAGAGCGGCGTGCCAAACCTGCCGCAAACCGCTCAAGCACAAGGGAGTCGATCACAATGGTATATACGAAAAATCTCGTTCTGGTATGCACCGGCCGGGATGCGCTGCGCGCTGCCAAACAGGGGATGCCCGTGCTGCATCTGTGCCTTGGCATTACATCCGCAGGCGCTTTGCAGCGTTTGCAGCTGCCCACCACCGAAACACGCTGTCTGCTCGGCCTGTGCGATCCGCCGCCGGATCTTGCCGCCTGCAATGCAGACAGGCTTGCCGCCGACCTGGTGTTCGAGGCGCGGCGTACCGGCGCGCCCGGCGTATTCGCTGATTTTGAGCATGATACCCCGCAAATACGCCTCCTGCTCGCGGCATTCGACCGGGCGCTGCACGAGGCAGGCATCCCGTTTTATGTGCCGCTCGCCTGCGGCCGCACGCTTACATATGCCATCCTCACAACGCCAACCGCGCTATCGGGTGGCAGCCTGACCGCCTACATATCCTCCTTGCAAGGGATCTATGGCGCGGCGCGCATCGCGGCGTTTTTGCAGCCGGTCTCGCAAGATTTTACCCTGCCATCAGCCTCGCCAAACGGCAAAATACTCACGCCGTCCGAGCGCGACAACCTACTCGCGCGCACCGGCTCGCAGACCTTTTTCTCCCGCGAGCTATGCGCCAAATACTTCACCTATACCGATACCGACGGCCACGCGCACTTCGTGCTGTTTGACGACGCGTCCACCCTTGAGGCAAAGCTCGCTCAGCTTTCGGGCTGCGGCGTGCAGACCGTATTCGCTCTCTTCCCGGATGCTGTGGAACTGATCAGTCCGTCGTAATCGGCGCTGTTTTGGCGCGCACCAGGCCGATCAGGTCGGCCGAGGCGCACTCGATCTGGTAACCGATCTTGCCTGCCGACACGATGATAGTAGGCAGGCTGTCCGCACTCTTGTCAAACACGGTCGGGAATGCCTTTTTCATACCCACCGGCGAGCAGCCGCCGCGCACATAGCCGGTCAGGCCAAGCAGCTCACGAACGTGCACCAATTCGACCGACTTCTCCCCCGCCGCTTTGGCCGCTTTTTTTAAATCAAGCTCCTTTGCTACCGGGATGACGAATACGTGGTATCCGCCCGACCGGCCGCGTGCGACCAGCGTTTTGAACACCCGTTCTACCTGCTGGCCGAGCAACCGCGCTACGGTCACGCCGTCGACCGCCTCCTTGCCATGCGGGTATTCGTGCGCGGTGTAGGCGATCTTGTGCTGCTCGAGCACACGCATGACATTGGTTTTATCCGAAGCCATTTTTCTCGCTCCAATCTGCTTTTTTACAGATATTATAGCTTCCTTTTTCGCGGGAAGCAAGCAGTATAAAAAGGAGGCTTGCAGGCCGGCCTTTTGTGCAACTACGTCTTTCGCTATATCCACGCGCTGCCGGGCGCTGCGCAGATATAACAAAGAGGCTTCGGATATAACCGAAGCCTCTTGCTTTTTGCATATTCACGCCGGCAGGCTGCGGATCAGTAATTCTCCGCCTTGATTTCGAAATACGCCTGCGGATGCGCGCAGACCGGGCACACCTCAGGCGCCTGCTTGCCTACAACGATGTGGCCGCAGTTCGAGCACTGCCAGATGCAGTCGCCATCGCGCGAAAATACCAGCTTGTTCTCCACGTTGGAGAGCAGCTTGAGATAACGCGCCTCGTGCTCCTTCTCGATCTCGCCTACTTTTTCAAACAGGAAAGCTATATCGGCAAAGCCCTCCTCGCGTGCCTCCTTGGCAAAAGTCGCATACATGTCGGTCCACTCGTAGTTTTCACCCTCGGCCGCAGCTTTCAGATTGGCTGCGGTATCGTCGATGCCGCCGTTGAGAAGCTTGAACCAGAGCTTTGCATGCTCCTTCTCATTGTTTGCGGTCTCCTCAAAGATCTTAGCGATCTGCACATAGCCATCCTTTCTCGCCTTGGAAGCAAAATAGGTGTACTTGTTGCGCGCCATGGATTCGCCCGCAAACGCGGTTTGTAGATTCGCCTCAGTCTTACTGCCCTTCAGATCTGCCATAATCACATGCACCTCACTTTATTTTCTCGGCCACATCTATTATTATATGCCGGTCAAAAATTTATCATTCCTTTTTGCATGCCGGGCAGACGCCTTCAAACAGGATGTCATACCGCTGCACATCAACGCCCGAAGCATCTTCCACCCGATCGATTAAGTTCTCGGGCCGGGGCATATATACATCATATACTTTTCCGCACTGGGAGCAGCGCACATGGTAGTGATCGGTTAAATTAAAATCATACCGATCCGCCCCGTTCGGAACAGATACGCGCCGTATCTCACCCTGGCTGACCAACTGGTTGAGGTTCCGGTAAACCGTTGCCTTGCTGATGGAAGGATGCTCGGCCGCTACTGATGCGTAAACAATGTCCGCCGTCGGGTGGTCGTGCATCCGAAGTACGGTCTGCAACACAATCTGCCGCTGCACTGTATTCCTCGTCTGTATACTATCACCTTCTTTCTAATTAGTATTTATTATCAATTAGATTATAAAGTTATTTTTGTCTGCTGTCAAGCTTTTTTTGTTTCTGGTTGTCGAAAGTTGTCTACTATACGATATACAGAAATACCATCAGATAATGGCACAGACTACCAGCGATGACAAATAGATGAAACAGCTCGTGAAAGCCCAGTACCGTACCCAAGTTTGGACGCTTTGCAATATAGATCAGCCCGCCTACTGTATAAAGCGTACCGCCGGCGGCCAGCAGCACAATGGCCGGCACGGGCATAGATAGCACAACGCCAAAATCAAAGGCGACTGCCCAGCCGAGCGCCAGATACAACACGGTACCGATCAGGCGCGGCGCGTCAATCCAAAGCAGTTTGACCGCGATCCCGCCCAGCGCGACCAGCCAGACCGCACCGAGGAACAAGTAGCTGCGTGGTGCGGGCATAAAGCGCAGCACAACCGGCGTGTAGCTGCCCGCGATCAGCACATAGATCATGCTGTGGTCGAGCTTTTTCAACCGGCGGAGCACGGCCTCTCCCCGGCCGGAAAAGTGGTAAACGCTGCTTGCCGAGTACAGCGCAATCAGCGACAGGCAGAACACCACGGCCGCCGCCGTGAGCTGTCCGCTCGCCGAGCCATCCAGCATCAGGCGCAGCAGCATGACAAACAGCCCAACGCCGCTAAGCACCGCGCCGACAAAATGCGAATAGCTGGAAAATGGTTCTCTGGCTTGAAGAAATGCACGTGGCATATCTATCCCTCCCAAATACATTATATAGTTTTAATAACTACTTATAATTTTATATAATACTATATAATTATAAAAAAGCAAGTACCTTTTAATGAATTTATTGTAACCGGCAAACAAAAAAATACACCTGCGCCATCATGGCACAGGTGTATTTAGAGATTATTTCGCCGCTCAAGCGGTCACTTCGATTACGCGGTCCGCCTCATTCCACTCAACGCCAAAGCCGCATAGCTCGCCAAGGCTGCGCAGCTTATAATAAGTGGAGCCTTCCATCTGATAGGATGCGATCATGTGCGCCGCTCCGTCTGCGACTGTCGGCTCTGTATAAGACTGCACCGTGCAGCTGCCTGGAGCAAGCGGCGCGTCTTCCGTTCCAATCGGCTCATACGCCGTCATCGATCGCAGCTCTACACGTCCGGACGCGCTATTCCACTGTACGTCAAAGCCACGCACGGTGTCTTTCAGCATCATTGCAACGTCGCGCACACGCACATAGTTGCTACCATCAATATTGTATGCCAGCAGGTTGGTCCGAATGCCGTTTACCGAAACCAAGGCCCGCGTGGGCGTGGCGGTATCCGTCTGTCGCAGCAATTCGGATACCGACTGGTCCATCTTTATTCCATAGCGGGTCAGGTTGCGCAGGCCGTCTGCAACGCTTGCCGGCTTTGCATTGTTGCTCCACACGCTGACCGGCACACCCTGCTCATCGAGTATCCGATCCATCCAGCTATCATACGCACCAAATGGATAGGCAAAATAGTTGACCCTTTGCTGTCCAGTATGCTCTATAATCAGGTCAATGCACCGCTGCAAATCGCCGCCGACGCGCGCATTGTACTGCGGAAAGGATTCTCCCGTTTTGCGCATCACACCGTTTACTCCATTTGGCGTACCAACACCGCCCAGCTCCGGGTTATGCAGATTATATGTGTGTGAACCAATCTCTACCAGACCGCTTGCCACCATTTCACGCATCTGCTCCCAGGTCAAATGACTGCCCGACTCGTTTTCCCCTGTCTGCCCATTCTGCCGTACCGAGAAGCCGCCCGTGCCGCCCATATTATATGCAACCACCGAAATGATCGCTTTCATGCCGGTCTGCTGCAAAATTGGATAGGCAAGCGTGTAATTTGAGAGATATCCGTCGTCAAACGTGATCATAACCGGCTTTTCCGGCATAGCCGCATCTCCCTGCTGGATCGCAATCAAATCATCGGTCAAAAGCGGTGTATAGCCAAATTCGCTTAAAAACTCCATATCGAGCCGGAATCGCTCCTCGGTGATCGTCATGCTGTCCGTTTGGGATGGATCGCGTGTCAAATCATGATAGGTTAAAATCGGAATTCCGGTATCCACTCCGGCTGCTGCCGCCTGATCAACCGCCAGCCCGCTCACCAGCAGCACGGCTGCCACAAGTGCGCAAACGTTCTTTTTGCTCAGTCGCTTCATGGCTTTCCTCCCCGCCTCTTGCTGTTTAGCAGTATACCATATCCATTGCAAGCTGTCTACACACGTCTTCCCCTTGCGCTACCCCGCCCCGTAGACTATAATAAATAGGAAATGAGGTGACCCGATATGCGCTCAATTGACGAGGCGGTCAACGTGGTCTTTTCCGACCGTGACATCCTGCCGGCCGATGTGCCGCAGCTCGACCTGTATATGGATCAGATCCTTTCTCTGTTCGAGTATGGACTGGGCGGCAGCAAACGCAACCCGGCGGACAAGCTGCTGACCAAGACCATGGTCAACAACTATGTAAAAGAGGGGCTAATCACCCCGGTACGCGGAAAAAAATATACGAGGCAGCAAATTATGCAGCTGCTGTGCGTCTATCATCTCAAGCAGACGTTGCACCTTGGCGACATTAAAGCGCTGACCGGACGGGATGACGTGGATTTTGAAGCCTGCTATAACCGCCTGCTTGCGTACAAAGCGCGTATGCGCGACGCCATCCCGCCGCTGCTGCATGAGCATTTGCCCGAAAATACGGATGATCCCAACGCGCGGCTCGCCCTGTGTCTTGCGCTCAGCGAAGTCGCCTGTTATATGCGCCGTCTGTGCGAAAGCCTGATCGACGCGATCCCAGAACAGACCGGAGGAAAATGACCTATGTCTATCGAAAAAGCAAAGGAATATTTAAAGCAATTTGGCGCGGATGGGCGCGTGCTGGAGTTTGACGTCTCCTCGGCAACTGTCGAGCTTGCGGCGCAGGCGGTCGGCTGCGCGCCAGCGCGAATCGCCAAAACCCTGTCTTTCCATACAGATGACGGCGTGATCCTGATCGTCACCGCGGGCGACGCGAAGGTGGACAACCCCAAGTACAAGGCTCGCTTTGGCTGCAAAGCCAGAATGCTTGCCTTTGAGGAGGTCGAGCCTGCGATCGGGCATGCGGTCGGTGGCGTGTGCCCGTTTGGTGTAAACGAAGGTGTGACCGTATTTCTGGATGAATCCCTTCATCGATTTGAAACTGTGTTCCCCGCCTGTGGATCATCAAACTCTGCCATTGAGCTGACCATTCCCGAACTCGAACGTTTCTCCGGTTACAAAGCTTGGGTAGACGTGTGTAAGGGTTGGCAGGAATGAAGCTTGCACTGGCGCAGTTTGGCGCCTCATCGGACAAGCTGCAAAACCTTGCCGTTATTCGGCGCTTTGCTGAACAGGCCGCAAAATCCGGCGCTTCTATGTTATTTTTGCCGGAGTACAGCATGTTTTATGCAAAAACGAACAGGCATTCATTAAACAAACAAGCTGCCGAACCGCTTGACGGCTCGTTTGCTGCCGCGCTTGGCAGCATTGCCCGGCAGAACAGTCTGTGGCTTGCCGCCGGTATATATGAGCAGACGGATGGACTGCCATACAACACCATTATTCTGCTGGACGACGCCGGTACGCTACGCGGCTTTCACCGCAAGCAAAAGCTCTATGATGCGTTTGGCTATCGTGAGTCGGA
The DNA here is from genome assembly GCF_944380985.1 of uncultured Agathobaculum sp. Classification (GTDB taxonomy): domain Bacteria; phylum Bacillota; class Clostridia; order Oscillospirales; family Butyricicoccaceae; genus Agathobaculum. Next base: position 265,068 of record NZ_CALWJJ010000001.1, read on the forward strand.
TGAATGCCAGGCGGGCGACACCCCGTTTGCGCCCGTGCAAACACCGGCCGGACGGCTCGGCATCATCACCTGCTTTGAGCTGCGCTTTCCCGCGCTCGCCGCAGCGCAGAAAGCCGCCGGGGCGGATCTGCTGTATATTCCTGCGGGCTGGGCGACCGGCGCTAACAAGCTGCTGCACTGGCGTACACTGCTGTGCGCCCGCGCGATCGAAAATAGCATGATGGTGCTCGGCGTCGACCAGTACTTGGCAGACTGCTTTATCGGCCACAGTGCCGTCTTTGCGCCGGACGGCACAGTCTGCGGCGCGCTCGGCGAAGGCGACGGCCTGCTCACCATCACGATTTGAAAGGGGCGCGTTTATGCAATTCGATCCTACTCTCTATGTCATTACAGACAGCAGCTACCATACCGCAGACTCACTGCTGCATGCAGTCGACCAGGCGTGTGTGGGCGGCGCAACGCTCATCCAGCTGCGCGAAAAGGACACAGGCGGCCGCGACTATCTGGCGCTCGCGCAGCGTGTTAAGGCTGTAACCGACCGGTACTGCGTGCCACTCATCATTGATGATCGCGTAGACATTGCCCTTGCGTGTGGTGCGGCAGGCGTACATGTGGGCGCGAGCGATCTGCCGGTCGCAGTCTGCCGGCAGCTGCTCGGGCCGGCGCGAATTGTCGGCGCGACCGCCAAGTCGGTTGATGCTGCCCGCGCCGCCTATGCGGACGGCGCGGACTATATCGGCACTGGCGCGATCTACCCAACTACGACACATGTTGCCACCAAGATCACGCCGGTCTCAACGCTAAACGAGATTTGCCGCGCGGTACCCATCCCGGTCGTTGCAATCGGCGGGCTAAACGCGGATAATATCGGTGTGCTGGCGGACAGCCCGATCGCAGGCGTTGCGATCGTCTCCGCTGTGATGAAAGCGGATGACCCACGCGCCGCCGCGGCGCAGATCCGCGAAAAAGTGCTTGCCATGCGCCGGTAAACAAAAAAGCTTCGGAGCGAATGCTCCGAAGCTTTTTTCCGTTTTCAATTTGTCGCGTTGAGCGGGTAGTCATAGATGTCGTGCCCGCTCTCAAGCGGCGCGCCATCCACTGTGATGAGTACACTATCCACCCCGCGCGCCTGCGCAAAGGTGTTGACCAGCGAGTAGATCAGCATGTTCTCACCCGTTGTTCCTGACGAGCGCACTGCGTTGCCGTATACCGCATTCATGTCAAGCGTAAGCACGCCGTCCGCGATCGAAGAGGAAAGCACCTCAACCCCTGCGGGCAGCGAGCCTGCTGTGACCAGCGCGTCGACCAACGCCTGATCCGAGTCGTCCGCTGCGTCCGCGCCGACTGGGGTGAGCGTCTCTCCCTGCTCATCCGGCACATAAACGATCACCGACTCCCCGCCGGACGGGTTGGCGTCGTCAGGCTGCACCGGATCCTGACCCTGCTCTCCGGATTGATTGTTATCCGGCTCGACCGTTGTAGGCGGCTCGTCCTGTTCCTGTGCATTCTGTCCATACTGATAGCCGATAATGACAGCGGCAACGATCGCCGCAATGATGACAACAACTGCAATAAAAATCAAAACGCCTTTTTTCATAAAACACGCCTCCTATCTTGTCACCGTACGGGCATCTTGCTATGTGGTTATTATATCATATATGACCGTGACAGCACAAGCTTTGTTCCCATCTTGACATTATCATTGCCAAAGTAGTAAGATAAAGGTGATAAGTTTCTCCATCCCACAGCAGGAGGTAAACAAATATGAAATACGAAATTAAGGGCGGCGTTTTCCCTGTGGTCGTATGTGAGCTGGCGGACGGTGAGCGGATGATCACTGAAAAAGGCTCAATGGTCTGGATGACGCCCAGCATGCAGATGGAAACCACAGGCGGCGGGCTTGGCAAGATGTTTTCCAAAGCTTTTTCGGGTGAAAGCATGTTCCAGAACATCTACACCGCACACGGTGACAGCATGATTACCTTTGGCTCGAGTTTTCCCGGCAAGATACTGCCGCTGGAGATTGCCCCTGGTCGTGAGATGATCGTGCAGAAGAACGCATTTCTGGCATCTGAGGCACGCGTCGAACTTTCCATCCACTTTAATAAAAAGCTGGGCGCAGGCTTTTTCGGCGGTGAGGGCTTTATCATGCAGCGGCTGTCTGGCTCGGGTATTGCCTTTGTCGAGATTGACGGCGAGCTGGTCGAATACGACCTTGCGCCCGGCCAGAAGATGGTTGTCGATACCGGTAATGTGGCGGGATTTGAACCAACTGTTACCATTAGCATCCAGCAGGTACCGGGTCTGAAAAACAAACTGCTCGGTGGCGAGGGCCTGTTCAACACCACGCTGACCGGCCCGGGCAAGATCTGGCTGCAAACCATGCCGATCTCGAATGTCGCTATGTCAATCCGCCCCTTTATCCCGACTGGCAACGGATAAACGGCCTTACATTTCCATATCAAAAAGGAGGAAACCTCAGGTTTCCTCCTTTTTTCTGTTTACAGGGCGTGCACTGCCTGCGCCATCTCTTTTACATAGTCTGCAACGTGCATCACACAATCCGCTCCATACTGCGCACACAGCTTAACAATCGCCGAGCCGACGATCGCGCCGTCCGACTTTGCAGCCATATCCGCCGCCTGCGCAGGGGTGGAAATACCAAAGCCGACCGCACATGGAATATCGCGCTCCTCCTTGACCAGCTTTACCATCGCACCAACATCGGTCGTGATGCGCGAGCGAACACCGGTCACACCGAGCGAGGAAACGCAGTACACAAAGCCCTCGGCCGCGCGGGCGATCATGCGGATGCGCTCATGTGAGGTCGGTGCGATCAGTGAGATCAGATCAAGCCCATATTGCCTGCACAGTGGGTCGAATTCACCTTTTTCCTCAAAGGGCAGGTCGGGCAAGATGAGACCGTCCATGCCGATCTCAGCTGCCGTACGGATAAATTTGTCCGCCCCATAGGAGAAAACCACGTTGGCATAGGTCATAAACACCAGCGGGATGTCGGTCTTTTGCCGCAGGCGGCGCACCATATGAAAGATTTTGTCGGTCGTCACCCCACTGGACAGCGCTCGCACGTTTGCCGCCTGGATGACCGGCCCCTCGGCTGTCGGATCGGAAAACGGGATGCCCAGCTCGATGAGATCGGCGCCTGCGTCCGCCATTGCGTATACGAGCTGCTCGGTCACCTCGAGCGATGGGTCGCCGCAGGTGACAAACGGGATAAACGCCTTGCCACGGGCAAAGGCCTGCTTTACCTTACTCATGGATATCCTCCCCCCTATACCGCGCGATGGCCGCGCAGTCCTTGTCGCCGCGGCCTGAGATGTTGATAACGATGATCTGATCCTTTGCCATTTGCGGCGCGATTTTCATCGCGTGCGCGACCGCGTGCGCCGACTCGATCGCCGGGATAATACCCTCGATGCGCGATAGATATTCGAATGCATCGACCGCCTCATCATCTGTAACGGCAACGTACTCAGCGCGGCCGATGTCGTGCAAATAGGCGTGCTCAGGGCCGATACCCGGGTAGTCCAGCCCCGCCGAAATGGAATATACCGGCGCGATCTGGCCGTATTTATCCTGGCAGAAATAGCTCTTCATGCCGTGAAAGATGCCCAGCCGTCCAGTGGCGATCGTGGCGGCGGTCTCCTCCGTATCAACGCCTCGGCCCGCAGCCTCGCAGCCGATCAGGCGCACATTTCTGTCCGCAATGAAATGATAGAACGCGCCAATGGCGTTCGAGCCGCCGCCCACGCAGGCGAGCACCGCGTCCGGCAGGCGCCCCTCCCGCTCCGCTAGCTGCGCTTTGATCTCTTTAGAGATGACCGCCTGAAAATCGCGCACGATGGTCGGGAAAGGGTGCGGCCCCATGCACGAGCCAAGCACATAGTGCGTATCCTCTATGCGGCTGGTCCACTCACGCATGGTCTCGCTGACCGCGTCCTTGAGCGTGCCTGTGCCACTGTCGACTGGGTGCACCTTAGCGCCGAGCAGCCGCATGCGGTAGACGTTAAGTGCCTGCCGCTCGGTGTCCTCCCGGCCCATGAATACCTCACACTCCATGCCCATGAGCGCAGCCGCAGTCGCGGTCGCAACGCCATGCTGTCCTGCGCCTGTCTCCGCAATAACACGCCGCTTGCCCATCTTTTGCGCCAGCAGTACCTGGCCGAGCACGTTGTTGATCTTATGTGCGCCTGTATGGTTTAAGTCCTCGCGCTTCAAATAGATCTTTGCGCCGCCAAGGTCGCGTGTCATATGGCCTGCGTAATATAGGCGGCTCGGACGGCCTGCATAGTTATTGAGCAGGTCGGTTAGCTCCGCCTGAAAAGCGGGATCGTTTTTATACCGGTCATACGCCTGTTCCAGCTCGATAACCGCATTCATCAGCGTTTCGGGCATGTACTGCCCGCCATGTATACCAAATCGTCCTTTGCTCATCATTGCCCTCCTCTGACAAGCGCCGCCACACGGCGCATTTTTGTCTCGTCCTTTACGCCATCCGTTTCAATCCCACTCGACAGGTCGAGCGCGTATGCACCTGTGCGCATCGCGCGCGGGATATTTTGTTCATTCAGACCCCCCGCGAGAAAATATGGCTTTTCCATCTGCCTAATCAGCGTCCAGTCAAATGTTTTTCCACTCCCACCATAGGCGTCCTTTGTCCGGCTGTCAAGCAGCAGATATTCCACTGGATACCCCTTTGCACGCTCTATATCCCGCCATCCTTCCACATGTATGGCGTAGATCACCGGTGCCGCAGTTAAGCGGCGCAGACGCTCAATGTACGCCGCATCCTCGCCGCCGTGCAGTTGCACAAGGTCAATCACGCCGCTGTTTGCCAGCGCCGCGATATGCTCAGGCGCGTCGTTTACAAATACGCCCACCACCTGTATACCCGGCATAAGCTGCGCACGAAGGCAGTCGGCCTTTCTGTCGCTTACCCGGCGACGGCTGTCGGCGAACACAAAGCCGATATAGTCCGGCCTTATTGCATTTGCAAAGCAAATGTCCTGCTCACGCATCAGGCCGCAAAATTTGAGCTTCATCTGACCGCCTCCCGCAAAGCGTACAGCGCCGCCTGCTTGTCGGTCGCGCGCATCAGGTACTCGCCGACAAGGATCGCGTCCGCACCAGTGCGGCGCAACCGCGCCGCATCCGCAGGGCAGGACACGCCGCTCTCCGCAACAAACAGCGCATTCGTTGGCATGCCTGCGCGCAGACGAGCGGCATTGTCCAAGTCGACCGAAAAATCTTTCAGGTTCCGGTTGTTCACGCCGATCAGTCGCGCGCCCGCCTTTGCTGCCATCTTCATCTCGGCTTCATCATGCGTCTCAACGAGCGCGGACAAGCCGAGCGTATCGCAAATGGCAAGATAGGCCTCGAGCGTCTGCCCGTCCAGCAGCGCCGTGATCAGCAGCACCGCATCCGCGCCCATTACCTTAGATTGGTAAATCTGGTATGCATCGACCGTAAAATCCTTGCGGATCATGGGCAGATCGACACTCAGCCGTATGGCGCGGAAAATGTCATCCGAACCTAGAAACCATTTGGGCTCGGTCAGTACTGAGATGCAGTCCGCACCCGCCTCCTCATACTGTCCAGCGGCGCCTATATAGTCAAACTGCGGATCGATTACCCCCTTGGAGGGGCTTGCCTTTTTGATTTCGCAGATAAACGCGGTCTCCTTGCCCGCAAGCGCCTTTTCAAAGCGAAAATCTCCGCGCGGCAGCGCCTCGGCCTGTGTGCGGATCTCTTCAAACGGCACGCGCGCCTTAGCTGATGCGACCCGCTCGCGCGCGTGGGCGGCTAATTTGTCCAAAATCATGCGGACACCTCCTGCGTCGCGCGGATGAACTGCTCAAGCTTGGCATAGGCCGCGCCGCTGTCGATCAGCTCGGCAGCCTTGCGGATGCCGTCTGCAAGCCGGATGCCGTCAATACCAAGATAGAGCGCAATGCCCGCATTCAGCAGAATCTCGTCGCGCTTAGCGCCCCGCTCCCTACCCGAGAGCACCTCGCGCGTAATCTGCGCGTTTTCACGCGGCGAGCCGCCGCGCAGATCGTCCACCACGCAGCGTTTCAAGCCGAAGTCGGCTGGTGCGAACGTATAGGGTGTCAGCTCGCCCATACGGATCTCGCATACCTTGTTTTCACCCAGCAAGCTGGCCTCATCCATCCCCCCGCCGCAGACCACCATGCCGCGCGTCACACCGAGGTTGCTCAGCACCTGCGCCATCGGCATAACAAGTTTTTCATCATATACGCCGAGCAGCTGCATGGTCGCACGCGCCGGGTTGGACAGCGGTCCGAGCACGTTGAACAGCGTGCGCTCGCGCATTGCTTTGCGCACCGGTGCGACGTTTTTCATCGACTTGTGGTAGCCCTGCGCAAACAGAAAACAGATGCCGGTATCTGCAAGCACCGCTTCGTTTTGTGCAGGCGTAAGATCAAGCGCCGCCCCCAACGCCTCAAGCACATCCGCTGCGCCCGATTTGGATGATACCGATCGATTGCCGTGCTTGGCGACCGGCACGCCGCCTGCCGCCGCGACGAATGAGGCAGTCGTCGAGATATTAAACGAGCCAACCTCGTCGCCACCCGTGCCGACAATATCCATTACCGCGCCACTGGGCTCGATGTGCGCGCCTTTTTCGCGCATGACCTCGGCGCACGCCGTAATCTCGGTGATAGTCTCGCCTTTCATGCGTAGTGCGGTCAGCAGCGTTGCCATTTCAATGTCGCTTGCCGTGCCGTCCATCATTTCCTCCATAGTAGCGCGTGCGGTGCCGTAGTCCAGATCTCTACCGTTGATAACCGCGTGAATCGCCTGTTGTATCATAAGTCAATCTACCTCCTGACAGTGGTGGATGGATAAAAAATTTTGCATAATTAAGTTGCCCTGCGGTGTCAATATGGACTCCGGGTGGAATTGCACGCCGTACACTGGGTATTGCCGGTGCCGCACTGCCATGATTTCGCCTTCCTCATCGCGTGCGGTGACGATAAGGCAATCCGGCAAGCTGTCGGGCGAGACTGCCAGCGAGTGGTATCGCGCAACAAGCATGCTGCGCGGCAAGCCGCTAAACAGCGGTTCGGCCGGATCGATTTTGGCCACACTTTGCTTTCCATGCATCAGCCGTTTGGCGTGCACGATGCTTCCGCCGAACGCTTCGCAGACCGCCTGGTGACCAAGGCATACACCGAGGATCGGGATGCTGCTGCCCAGCCTGCGGATTACCTCCTCACAGATGCCTGCGCCCTTGGGGCGGCCCGGTCCGGGCGAAAGCAGGATGTGCGATGGGCTAAGCGCCTCTACTTCCGAGATTGTAAGTGCATCGTTGCGCGCGACCCGGACATCCGGCTTGATTGCCGCCGCCTGCTGGTACAAATTGTATGAAAACGAATCGTAGTTATCAATCAGAAGAACCATCAGCCGGCCACCTCCCCCGCCCGCTCGATTGCGTTTATCACAGCGCGCGCCTTATTTGCACTTTCCTGATACTCTTTTTCAGGCACAGAGTCCGCCACAATGCCGCCGCCTGCTTGCACGGTGACCACACCATTTTGATTAGTCGCCATACGGATGGCGATGCAGGTATCCATGTTGCCCGCAAAGTCCAGATAGCCGAGTGCGCCACCATACACGCCGCGCGGCTCATGTTCCAATGCCTCTATGATCTCACACGCGCGCACCTTGGGCGCACCGGACAACGTGCCCGCAGGAAGCACCGCCTGAAGCGCGTCAAGCGCATCGCGACCGTATGCAAGGTCGCCCTCTACCTGTGAGCAAATGTGCATAATGCGCGAATAGCGATGGATCATCATATACTCGGTCACCTCCACCGAGCCGATCCGGGATACCCGCCCCAGATCATTGCGTCCGAGGTCGACCAGCATGTTGTGCTCGGAAAGCTCCTTCTCGTCTGCAAGCAGCTCGGTCTCGAGCGCTTTATCCGCAGCCGGGGTCGCGCCACGCGGTCGAGATCCTGCGACTGGAAAGGTCGTCAGCCTGCCGTTCTGCAGACGAACAAGCGTTTCCGGCGAGGCGCACATAATTTCCTGGCCGTCGACAGACAGAAACACCATATAGGGTGACGGATTGGTGGTGCGCAGCACGCGATAGGCCGGCAGCAGACTGCCCGCATACGGGCTTGTAAACCGGCGTGACTGCACGGCTTGAAAAATATCACCATCAAAAATGTGCTGTCGCGTTTTATTTACGATGTCAGCATACTCCTGTTCGGTCATATTGCAGATAAACTGCGGCGTATCTGCCACCTGTGATGGAGGAAGCAAGCTCTGGTCGGCGATCAGCACGGCCATGCGCTCTATCGCTGCACATGCGCTGCCATAGCCTTCCTCCAAATCATCCGTGCGCATATTGGCAATCAACACAATTTTTTGACGGAGATGATCAAAGGCAATCACCTTATCAAATAGCATGAGGTCAAAATCATTCCAGTCACCACGCCGGATATGCAGATGCGGCTCGGCGTATGCCAGCATCGCATAGGAAAAATAACCAACAAACCCTCCTGTAAAAGGAGGCAGACCATCAATTCGCGGCGCGCGGTATCTGGCGAGCACCTCGCGCAGCACATCAAACGGTCGATCTGTCCGTACTGTGCGGTTTTCTGCACCCTCGAGCGTGACCGTGCCATTTATGCAGGTCGCTCGTAGCGCCGGCTCGTATCCCAGAAAAGAATACCGTGCCCACTTTTCGCCGCCCTCTACGCTTTCAAGCAGAAAAAAGCGGTTCGACTTACTTTGCAGCCGCCGCAGCAGTGCGATTGGTGTAGTCATGTCCGCGTAAACCTCGCGACAGACCGGAATTGCCTCGTACTCCTTTGCCAGTGACACGATCTGGTCATAACTTGGAATTGTCATATTTGCCGCCCTCCATTTTCTCTGTTCGTGCATCGAGGCAATAAAAAAAGCCTTTGCCCTCACGATGCCGTTGTGCATCATGGGACAAAAGCCGAAACTTCTGCGGTGCCACCCAAATTGGCGCAAAATACGCCCACTCAGCAGCGCGCCAACACGCGCCCTCCCCTGATAACGGCGGGATACCCGTCAGCCATACTCTCCGGCATGCCGGATTTGAGACTGCCCTCACAAGTCCATTCGAAAACGTCCTCCGCTGCCACCCTCACACCAACGGGCGGCTCTCTGAGAGCGCGGTGTCGCTCCTACTTACTCTTGCTCTACGGTTTTTCTTTGTTATGTCACACAGTATATAACGGTTGCAATGATTTGTCAAGTTGTTTCTTCCGCTTTTTTCCCGCACATCGAAACAAGACTCTACTCGACTTAATTCCGATTGCCGCATTAAGTTATTAAAAAGAGAGAGGGTCATCTTTTCAGATGACCCTCTCTTTTTGTGCTTGGCTGTAACGCTGCTGCGTTTTTTATTTTCTCTAACCGCAGCTTCGCCTCCAGTCAACTTACTGCCAGGTCTCCTCCGCAGTGTTGGATTCCCTGGTGTACTCGTGGTTGGTTGTAGCCTCCACAATCTCGTAGAAGGCCCAGTGGCTGCTGCTTACATCCGGGAACCTTGTGCCTGCTCCGCCGTCAACCGCGCTGCGGTCCGCAATACGGCCCAGCATACAGTTGACAATCTTCGCAGCTTCCGAACGCAGGATCGACTGCGCCGGACGATAGGTGTTATCCGAGTAGCCATTAATCCAGCCGTAGTTTGCAGCAGTCAGCACAGCCTCATAGTACCATGCATCCGTAGACACGTCGGTAAACAACAGGCTGCCCGTGTTATTAGCCTCTGCAAAGCGTGTTGCGATTGCAGCAAACTCTGCGCGAGTAATTGCATTGTTCGGGCGGAATGTGCCATCTTCATAACCGGTGATGATGCCCTTGGCTGCCAGCGTTGCAACCGCCTCATAGTACCATGCGTTTGTAGCAACGTCGCTAAACTGACCCATCTGGTCAACACTTGTATCGAGCAGCAGGCGATAGAAGATCGTCGCTACCTCTGCACGAGTGATGTTGCTAGCCGGGCGGAATGTACCCGCAGAGTCACCTACCATGTAAGCCATGTGGTCTTCCGTATTCAGTACGCCCGATACGCCGGTATCATCCGGATCTGCGATGCCCGGCAGAGAAGCCGTGCCATCGAATTCAACGTTAACGGTTACGCCAGATGCCGGCATAGTAAAGGTGTACTCCCCATTACCATTATCAGTTACGGTCACATTATTGCCGTTTTGATCGGTTACAGTGATGTTCTCCACCGTGCCGTTCGTGGTAATAGTTACAGTCTCACCAGCAGCAGCCTGATTCTTATCCGCAGTGGCCGTGCCATTGCCGGAAGGCCGAACGTTAACCGGATACTGGTCTGTCGGAGACGTGGTTCCGCCGCCGCCGGTTCCGCCGCCGCCGGTGCCACCACCGCCGGTGCCACCACCACCAGTGCCGCCACCACCAGTGCTGCTAAAGACAACGCTGACAGTTACGCCAGATGCCGGCATAGTGAAGGTGTATACGCCGCCACCATTGTTGGTTACAGCCACCGTAGCACCATTCTGGTCGGTTACCGTGATGCTGTTCACTGTACCAGTCGTGGTGATGGTTACAGTCTCACCAGCCTCAGCCTGGCTCTTATCCGCAATGGCTGTGCCATTGCCGGAGGACTGCACCTTAACATCATACTCATCTGCCGGAGGCGTAACTCCTCCACTCTCGAAAGTGACATTGACGGTTACGTCAGCAGCCGGCATGATAAAGGTATACCTGCCACCACCAATGTCGTTGACGGTGATATTGCCGCCAGTCTGATCATTAGTTACGGTGGGTTTGCCGATTACTGTGCCAGTTGTGATGATGGTTACAGTCTCGCCAGCGAGAGCCGACGTATGACTTACAGTGAACTCACCGTCACCAACAGGCGGATTAGCATGGATGTTGTAACTTCCCGGCGGAAGGGCCTTCCATTGCGCAGTAAAGGTCACATCAGAGGTAATGATAAATGTATCGCCAGGATGACGTATACTTCCATCACTGCCCAACCAGTAGTCAAACGTCTCGCCAGATGGAGCAGTAAACAAAGACCCCTGCACAGTTACCTGTGATCCGCTAGCATAGTCAAAATCTCTCTCCGATCCAGTGCCGTTGTTATAGGTTACTGTGAACTGTGTAGCCGTATACTGTGCAACCAGCTTCACGTCACTGCTCGACGTGTAGGTTTCACCCGGATAGTATCTATCCGTGCCGTCGATCCAGTACGCAAAGTACAAGCCGTCCTTCGTCGGTACCTGTGCGGGCACCGTAAAGCTATCTCCTGCCTCGTACCACTCCGTAGCATAATCGATGTTCTCCGGAGCAACGCCGCCATTCAAATCATATGACACGCTATACTTGTTCTGTACGATATCTGCCACATGGTCGCCATCGGAGTCCTCACCCCAAATCGCATATACGGTGATATCGTCGAGCAAGAACGTTACCTGAGTGACAATGATATCGCCCAGATTTACAGTAGCGCCGCCGCCTACCGGCGTCAAATTCATAGGATCATCTCGGCCGGTAAGCACAGGCATTTGCTCCATACTCCAGCCCATAAACACATGATAATTGGTATCATCTGCTTGGTAGTAAATGCCCGCAGCAGCTGTGTTCAGCTGCACGGTGTCATCCATAAAGTGGTAACTCGGAGCAGGTGGGTTCTTACCGCCATTGGCGTCGTAAGTGAGCAAGAGCGGTTGCTGCAGGATATCCGCAACGTTGTCGGAACCGGGAGTCAATTCGCCGGTATCCTCATCTAGAGTATAGTTGTCTTCGCCCCAAACAGCGTATACCGTGACATTGCTGTCTTCAAAGGTGACCTCCGTGCACTTGGCCGGCAGATCCTCCCAGTTGTCATTTTCCTTCCATACATAACCCATGTTGCTCGTGGGGCTATTGCTGCCATCCTCAAGCTTACCATCATCCAGCGTCCACCACATGAATGCATAGTTGCCGTCTGTCGGTGTGTTATCATAGTCCAACTGGACGGTTTCACGCCACTGGTGTCTGGTAATGTTAAAGCGCGGATCGCCATTGCCGCCACCATGGGTGGGAGTCGATGTTCTGTTGGTATTGGACATATATGTCAGCGTATACTCTCTATCCAGAACATCAGGCTGACCGTTACCGTCTTCATCCGTACCCCATACAGCATAAACGGTAAGGCCGGATGCAGGCATTGTAACTGTGCTTATAATGGGTATTCGCGTAAACGCTTCCTTGTCAGCAAGAGAATCCGTATAGTGATCCTGCAGATTGCCGCCATTAGCAGCATTCGGCTCAGTCGTCCAGCCGATAAATACATAGCCGTTTCTGGAAATACTCACACCGTTGACACCGGTCTGCAGTGTTACGTGCTCTCCCGGGAAACGAGCTTCCTGTCTCGGAACATTCAGTACGCCTGCGCCATTGCCTTCATAAACCAAATTATAGCCGCTCTCGAACATATCCGCCTGGCCATTCGCATTCGCGTCTACACCCCAGATCGGATATACAGTCCATGAGCTTGCAACATAAGCGCCGTCAGCACTGGAAGCCGTATTGTTTGCCCAGTCAACTGCTGCCTGGGTTACGGACTCCAGCAGGCCCTCACCCTGATACTGCGACCAGTCGGTAATTTCGGTACTCCACCTAGTGTCGTCGCCGTCTAAGACACCATTGCCCTTCAAAGTGTAGAAGGTGCCGCGCGCACTTTCCGGACTACTACCGCTTCCAGCTTCTGAAATATATGGGCCGCTTGAATTACCATACAGGTTGCTTTCGCTATAGTTCGTGCCATGCTTGATATCATAAATCAAATCAAGATGTCTCTTAAAGTCATCTAGGCTGTTAGGATCATTGCCAAAAACGCTGCGCTCCCAGAACAGCGGGCTCCAGCCAAGGAACACATAGTGCTCACTGCCGCTTGTTGCCACCGTGCTTGGCGTTTTGCTTGTATCCATCGGCACAGTTACGCCTTCAGCATAGCCCGCACCACCATTTTCGTCAACAACAGTCAGCTCTTCAACTTCGGTGTTAACATCTGTAACGGTGATGACTCTGTCTCCGTTGGGCAGACTGTTTTGATCAAGCTGTGCACCAACCTGCTGCAGCTGCTTCATGCCAGAGCTGTAATACAGGTTAAATGGCGCGCGGTTGATATCATCGTCATCCCAGTCGGGTATACCATCATTATCGGTATCCGCAACCCAGACTGCATACAGTCGATTGCTGGCCGGCCAGTTAATAATCTGTCCGTTCCATGTAGCATTGTATAGATCAGGCGTAGTAGTGCTTACACTCGTGCTATAATCGGGTGCATTTGCAAATGCCGTGTTGTACACAGACTCCTCAGCTGCACCATAAATTCTACCCTTGCTAGAATCTGTCGTCCAGCCCATGAAAATCACGCCGCTAGCCTTCATCAGATCTGCGCCGTACTGCAGTTCCGGTCTTTCACCGGTTGCCGTTTCACCGCCATAGTACAAGTTGTTATCCACTGGTGTAGTGGTTACCGAACCCGAAGGGTCATCATAGATAAGTCGATCAGCACCCTCACTAATGTCAGCATTATTGTTGTTATTTCTATCCTCCAGCCAAATCGGATAGAACGTAACATTAGCATTGGGCATTGCGTACGGATTGGAAACCTGTTGCGCTTCTACATCAGCCTGTGTAATGCCACTCAGATCCGAATAACCGTATGACCGCGAAGCAAAGGACTGATTCGTCGTCCAGCCGCCAAAGATCATTCTGATGCCGTTATGCATTGCTGTACCAGTCGGTACATATCCAGTAATATTCAACTGGATATTTGGCAGTGCGCTTACTGAGCTCGGCATAGCTGCACCTGTGTTTAGCAGATCCTCAAACGTGATTTGATATTCCGTCTCCAGGTAATCCGGCACACGGTTATTGTTCGTATCAGTTGCCCATACTGCGTACAAAGTCTGTACAGTTGGCGACTGAATGATTGTAGAACTGCCTTCTACCTTACCGCCGGAACCAAAGCTGAGCGAACCGTTGTAAATATACAGATTATCCAAAATTTCTGAGTAATCGGTAGAATTAACAGTAGTCGGATCGCCATCGGTCCGTGTATAATTATCGATTGTGATCAGGCCATCCGGTCTTGTCAGGCTCCAACCAACAAAAATATTGTTGGTATTAGTGACAGGATCAGGCTCGCCAGATGCAATGGAGAACCTCGTGCCTGAGATACCCTGATGCACCGTAGTAGGCGCGTTGGAGCCACCGTTAGCATTGTATGTCGTCTGTGCATGGCTTTCCAGAATATCTGCAACACCATTTTCATTCTCATCATAGCCCCAGACAGCATATACTGTCTGATCCCTCGTTGTAAAATCGACATAGTCAACAAAGTCGGGATAGTAGCCCTGATGCGCATCAAAAATACGATTTTCAGGCTCCAAAGACCAGCCTGCAAATACAACAGGAGTCGAAACCGCACCTGTACCACCTGCCGGGCTGCAGTCGGTCAGCTTGGTCACATCATCATGATTAAGCAGTTCCTTGTATGGTCTGCCATCTGCATACTCCTTGTCACCATAGAGGCCGGTGATATTTGCATCCTCTCCAAGGAGTAGATCACTCGTGATGCGTGTCTCAGGCTGGAGCAGATACACTCTCTGACCGGTAGATGTATAACTCGGACTGCCCTGATCTTCTGGGAAGATCAGTGCCACAGTACCGGAAGCCCACTCCTGACTGTCATTAACGTTGTATGTGTCACTGCCCACGGTAACGCCTGTTGCATTGCCCTCCACCGGATTCAAATCGTAAGAAAGCCGATAGCCTGCAGGAACCCATACAGCAATCTCACCGTCACCATCCGGACCGCTGGTAACGAAAGTATCATTCGTACCGTAGTCAAAGAAGCTCGAAGTTGGGTTACCAGTTCCTGTCGATGGGAAGCTGTACTGTACACGCGATATAGCCTGACCAATTCGTCCTGCTGGGATACCGCTGACCACCTGATAACGACCGGTGGTCGTCTGCATAAGCGGATCCTGCGAGCCTGAAATTGAGGGAACAGTACCATTCCACGTGTCAGGATCATTATAAGCGCCACTTGTAGAGCCAGAGGGAAGATTTGCGTTATTCGGCAGTGTCCATACATACTGACCCAGGTTCGCATTCGGAATCTGCGTGCCAGCGGTTGTATAGACATTACCACCTATGATGATAACATTACCATTATCAATTTTTGATGTGCCTGTTACGGCTGCACCACCACCAAGGCCCTGGAGTTGGCTGTTGCCTGCGGTGTTCTCTGCTGTAATTGTACCACCGGTTACATAGATAGTGCCGCAGCCGCCCGCAGTGCCGCTGTTTGTGCCGCCGCCGCCGATCGCCGAACCATAACCCTTTGAGTTAACGGCAAAGTAACCACCGTTCAGTCGGGCTGTTGTCGGGCCGTTGCCTGCAGTGCCGCTATTCGAGCCGCCACCGCCAATACCTGCACCGAAGTTGTTAGTATCGCTAGCTGTACCGCCCGATTCAATCCAGAAGTTGCCACCGTTGATAATTAATTCGCTTGCACCAGCGCCAGCTGCCCCGGTACCGCCGTTGCCGCCGCCACCGATGCCTGCGCCATATTTACCGGAATTGATTGTAAAACTATACTGGTTAGCGCCAGTGTTGGAAGGCGGTGTTGTTCTAGTACTGATATACAGACCATCACCGCCAGAGCCGGCTGCACCAGAGCCCGAAACACCGCCGCCGCCGATACCAGCGCCATAGGTGGAACTGTTTACCGTTACATTCATTGCAACAGCTTGCTCATTTGCGCCCGACAAATCGGTGAGGCTACCAAAACGCGTGGTACCGCCGCCACCAGCAGCATAGTTTCCATAGCCGCCGCCGCCACCAATGCCCGCGCCATATTGGCTGGACTGCGCATTCAGCGTGCCACCGAATAGATAAGTTTCGCTACCACCAGTCTTGGTGTTCGCGCCGCCAATTGCTGCGCCGTAGCCAATTGTACCTTTAAGTGCCGTGCTCTTGTCTACTGCAGTGTGTGATAGTCGATTAGCATTTTGGCCACGCCAGTCCTGAGGAGCGATTTGACCGCTGCTGGGTACTGTGTAGTTTTCAAACGCTGCTGCAATTGCGGTAATGTCACCGCCGTAGACACGCAACTGTGTACCGGTCATTGCGGTGCTTCCACCCTGTGCCGTGCTTTCAGTAGCTGCACTGGTCCATGCCTGACTCACTGCATTGCCGCCGATGGCCGCCGCATATTCGCCAGAGTAAGCCTCAGTTGTGCCCGAGTAAAAATACATACGGCCAGAAATACCAGCACCGTGGCCCCAGTTTACTGCTTTCAGGTTCAGGTTATTGTTGTCATCACCGATGCGTCCGACACGGACTACGTGATAATCATTGTTATATGCCCAGCCAAGGGCCGCGCCAGCAGATCCGCCGCCACCTTCGGCAACAAGGTTACCGCCGGTAACAACAATATACTGACGGCCGACATTCTGATCAAAGCTGTTGGAGGCTGTACCGCTACCGCCGTTGCCGCCTATGCCATAGTGAAAGCCCAGCGCCTCCAGCGTGCCGTCGGTCATAACAAAACCGCGTGTGCCGGGGTCAGTAGAACTATAGTGGCCGCCGTTGCCGATGCCCGCATAGCAATGCGATGAGAATGCCGAGTATGCATAAACCTCACCACCGTCGATCTCTACATAGCCGGACGGCTGGTTACCGCCAGACGTGCCGATAGCGGAGGAGCAGTCACCACCCTGTACCTCCATCGAGCCAGTAGATGCGTTCGTAACAATCAGACTGCCGGTGGCGTCAACGACAATGCCGTTACCGTTAGTGCTGCCGCCATCCTGCAACCAGCTATTGACATACAGCACGTTTTGTCCCTTAAGCGTAACATGCACATCCGTGTCGGAGATGACGAGCGGAGATGCGGCTGGTTTCGTGGTGGTAGACCATCGCGTAGTGTTACCCGCAACGCTGGAATTATATCGCGGTCCCTGAGGACTCTCATGACCAACGTAGGTTTTATAATTGCTTGTAGTTGTACTTGCCGTTGTTAAAATCCACAGATCTTCGAGAATCAAGTCCACGCGACGCGATTCTGCTGTGGTGTTTTTCTGAGAGTTCTGCACATGTACATGCCATGTGCCATCCGTATGATTCTCACCGCGGATGCTGCGGCCCGTCACCTTAACCACCTGGCCATTCAGCTTACTCGAATCAATACTGATAAGCTTCTGCCTGCCGGTTCCCGAGTAACTGACTGCACTATTGGTGTCTCCGGTTATAGTAGGGGTAGTTCCAGATACATCAATTGTAATATCCGCTTCTTGCTCCTGATAGTCAAAGTCAGCGTATGCAGTGATTGCTACGGTCACTGTATCGCCCTGCTCAACATAGGCGCCGAATTTCGGAATGGTGTAGCTGTTTGTGCCGTTATTCAATGCCTGAACATGCTGATAAGCATCCACTGTCTTATCAGCGTGCGTCACCTCGGCAATCGTAACAATTTTACCGGATGCAAAAGTATACTTATCAGCTGCAGCTACGGACACCTCAATAGTGTCACCAGTGACTGCCTGACCGTCACGAATCTTTACATCTAGTGGGCTAATGCCTGTTATTGTACTGTTAATTGTAACAGTGCCTCGTAAACCAACGCTCTCATCGACGCGCGCAGTTACGGTAGGAGTCACGCCAGATGGATAATTTGTTGTAATATCCCGCGCGACCTGCGTATCTGCTGCAGACGCCGTGCTCCCGAATAGCGGAAACATGCCAAACACCATGACTACCGCCATGAACATGCTCAGCAGACGCTTATAAAATAAGCGCTTCGACATTAGCTTACCTCCTTCATTTTTTGTAGTGTGATTATCATTCTAATGTCACTCCATCGCTAAGCAGTGGCCACTTTCGGACTTGCTTTTACGATGCGAAGCAGCCCTCTATCCGAAGGCTGGGGCCCTTGCAGATTTTTTCCTGCATAAAATTGTTCAGAGAAAGAGAGGGTAGGCGCAAAGAAGCAGCATCGGCTCCGTTAGCCGTCCATGCTTTGCTGCACGGGCGGATTTGCGCCCCCTCCGTTTCCCAGCTGGCAAAGCCAGCATACGTTAATAAATTGGCTTTAATGGATTTGCGTCTTTAAGCAATCCACCTTTTGATAGAATTTTTACATCAAGTTCTCGCTCTGCCTGCTCTCACCGCCTCTTGCTAAATTCATTCCCCTAGCCCTGCCTGCCTAAAGGCAAGGCACAAAGTGAATATTTAGCTAGTGCCGCACAGTGCAGCACACCGCTGTGATCAGCTGCAGTAGCGCTCAATAATCGTGGCTACTTCGGCGCGGGTTGCATTGCCCCTCGGCTCCAGCGTGGTGCTGGTTCGGCCATTGAGCAGGCCCTCGGCCACCGCCCACATAACAGCGTTGTTGGCATAAGCGCTTACCTGACCAGCATCCGTATAGTTGCTGATCGAGGCGGTGGCACTTACATCGCCGCCCTTATATTCGGTGTAACGATGCAGGATCGTTACAAGCTGCTCGCGGGTGATATTGTCGTTTACGCCAAAGTTACCGTTATCATAACCGTTCACAATATTGTTTTCAGTTGCCCAGATGATGGCATTGGTGTACCATGCACCGCTTACAACATCTCTATAGCTCGACGCACCGCTGACGGCAGGCTGACCTTCCATGTTATAAAGGGTCTGCACCATCATTGCACGGGTAAGCATGCCCTGCGGGCTAAAGAGGTTGTTGCCAATGCCGTTCATGTATTTGTTCTCAGCCGCAAACATGACCGAGCTGTAATACCATGCGCTCGGAGCAACATCGTTAAACTGAATAGTCTGGCTGCCCTCAGCTGCAAACGAAACGGAAATCGTCACATTCGAGGCGGGCATACGGAAACTATAAGTTCCGTCTGCATTTTCTGTTACCGTTACGGTGCTTCCGGAGCCGTCGCGCACCGTTACCGAAGAAACCGTATAGCCGGTATTCGGTGTTGCGGTAACTGTAACTATTTCGTTTTCCTGCGCGTTAGGCATGTCAACGCTAACCGAGCCGTTGGCCGGGGTCTGCACGGTGACGCTATGCGTGGTGCCTGCGCCGCCGGTGCCACCGCCTCCAGTGCCGCCGCCTCCGGTGCCGCCGCCGCCAGTGCCGCCGCCGCCAGTGCCGCCGCCTCCGGTGCCGCCGCCTCCGGTGCCGCCGCCTCCGGTGCCGCCGCCGCCAGTGCCGCCGCCAGTTGCTGTGAACGAAGCGGAAACCGTTACGTTCGAAGCGGGCATGCTGAAGGTGTACTCACCGGTCGAGACCTCCGTTGTGGAAACAGCGTTACCCGAGTCGTCCTGCACGGATACGCCGGATATGGTGTAGCCGGTGTCTGCAGTTACGTTAACCGTAACCGTATCGCCAGCCGCCGCAGAGGTCCTGTCAGCAGAAACAGTTCCGTTCACGCCAGGCTGCACCGTGATGGTGTAGGTAGCCGGCGGGGGGGTAATAATCGGATTTAGGTCAAAATTCGCGACAGCGTTGCTGTTCGATACCATAACACTTTGTGTAGCGCTGGTATATCCAGTCGCACTAGCCGTTACTGTATATACGCCGCTTTCAAGGCCGGAGATGCTGTAACTGCCAGTGCTGTCGGTGGTAGCGTCAGCAGTAATAGCGTTGCCGCTAATCGTTACGGTTGCACCGTTAATTGGGCTTCCGGTGCTACTGTCGTTTACGGTGCCGCTTATGGAATAGGTTTGCGCTGCGCCTACTGTGACCGTGAGATAACCGGCATAACGGCCATCTGCCATAATAGCTCTGATGACAGCCGCACCTTCGGCCTTTGTACGCAGGGTGATATCTCCGTTAGTCGCTTCAGCCTCAACCACATTTGTATCGCTGGAGCTGACACTTGCTACCCTCGCCTTGATTGGGGACGGCTGCGGATGCTTATCAAACACAGCGATAATCTTTTGTTCGCCCCTTGTCAGATTCAGTTGGCTGACCTCTACCAGCGGTAATTCCGGATTGCTGCTATAGACATATTCAGTCTGAATGGTTCCGTCGTTTACCATCTCTGCCCAGAAATACCCTTCCAAACTGAGGCCACCATAATTACCCTCAGCCTTATACAACATTCGGCCGGTTTGGGTTCCGTTTGCTGTCACAGTTTTTCCGTCAAGACGCAGCTCCAAGTCGCCGTCAGCCTGTATTTCTCTGAAAGTTGCAGAGTTGATCTCCACTTCTTTGGTACCGTTCGGGTAAGTAACTATCCAATACAGCGCAGCTTCATTGTTAGGCGCTGTAGGTTCGAACGCGTGAGGGCTTGTAGCAGCTGTTAGTATGGACAGCCTTGCAGCCGTAGGGGTGTTAGCATAAATCTCAACCGGAAGCTGTGCCGCTACATATTCAGCGCCATTTTCAGCCGTAACAATAATATTTACAGTAGTGCTACTTCTAATATTGTTGCTCGCCTCCAGCACTGTGCCGCTGATATTCAGCTGGTTAGCGCCGCCTGCCTCTTCAAGTCTTACGAAGCGTGCGTACCGGCTTGTTATGTTCGAAACATCCTTCGGGAAGTCATAGTAGACATCCACCGTATCATCACTAAGCACGGCCGGAATTACTTCAAACCTCAGCTCAACCGGGCCCGAGATCGGCGCCTGAAGACCTGCATTGTTATACGTATAGATGTTAAAGACATATTCGCCGGGTATGCTCGTGCTGAAGGTGAGCTGATTGCCGCTGCCGGTTACAGTGGGCATCGGCAGAGGACAAGCATTCTCAACGACAAGCACGTTGGCAATCCGAGAATTGCCGTTTTGCAAATAACCGCTGATCGCGTCGTCACGGAAGAAGGTTGGATTTACAAGGTGATTTGTTGTGCTTCCATCCGCTACCGCAATGTTAACGCCATACTGGATGTTGTAGGTCACGTCCTCGTTCGTTTGAACCGAGGTGCTGCCGGTCGGAGTTGCCACAACGTCTACAACGTTGAGCGTTTCCCTATCCGGCATATGGTTTACCGTGACCTTGACCCGGGTGTCGGTGGTACTGTCATGCACAAGATTAATATCGCTGCGGCTGTATGTGGTTCTGCTGGAAAGCGCAGCTGAGGTCATCAGGAGCGCTGCTTCATAGCCGCTCTGCGCGCTCGATGAGACGAGCATCTCGTAATAGACATAGCCGTTTTCATCCGTCTTCAGCGAGTCGGTCGCCACTTCCACACCTGCTATAGTCGGAGAGACGCTCCAGCTCCACGCAGCTGCGCTGCTGGTGTTAAACTCCGACGCCTTCACATAGTTCAGATAGGACGAACTTTCTACATCCTGGTAACCGATTTGAAGTGTATCCGGATTAATTGTTGTATCACTCGACAGAGTATAGGTGGAATCCAGAATAACCGGATAAATGCGGTAGATATCGCCCATCTCAGCCTTGGTCACCTCGAAGTTGCTGCCTCTTCCGGTGACTTCAACGCTAGTGTCACCATTGCCATTCGGCGCAGCAACGAGGTAAAGCTTCTGTGCTGCCGGAGCGAGAATATCAATATCAAAGGTGTACGGACTGCTGCTAGTGCTGCTGGCGAGGAGGTTTACCACATACTCCAGGCCATTGCTCGTGTCCGTATACTGGACATACATCGGAATGCCGGCGCTTCTTTGCATAAGCTTTACGTTGAGGCCGGTTTCATCAACGGTAGCGTACTGATTAACCCTATCGTCAACAAGCAGCTTCAACTTAGCAGAATCCTCGGCGGAAATCGCAGTGCTGCCGGTGCCGTCAGATCTGCGGGTATCGCCATTACTGTACTGAAGAACCAGGTTGAAGCCCAATGTTTCGCCCTGGCCGCCCTGGACACTGCTGCCGTTTGCAACCGCAGCAGGGGGAGAAGTCAAAGCGCCACCTGACACATGTTCGATGCCGGTCGATGCTACTGCAACCGGAATTGCGTCCGTGCAGGCAATATTCGCTGGGGTAACATCAACAGCAGTAGCGGTATTTCTAAACTCATGTGTCTTACCGGCCACTGTCACAGAACCGGATGTGGTGATCAGGCTGCCGTTAAGTGTGACCGACTGGCCGCTGCTAGTATTGGCAGCAGTTGCAGTAAAGCCGCTTGTACCGCCCGTTCCTGTTACAGCGACAACACTGCTGCTAGAGGAGCTCAAGCTGCGGAGTACATCGCTGCTGACGATATTATCTCTCCAATAGCCAGGATTACCGTTTTGCGCAGTACCCGAATAATAGCTTTCATTGGCATATCGGTATACCATATACACTGTAGCGGTTCGGCCTGCCGGAAGCTCAAAGGCACTATCCAATAGCCTTACTTCTCCATCGACCAATCCAATGGTTGACTCGGCTGTAAAGAGATTGCCGTAAACATCCTGATAAACCGGGATCGCACCGGTGATGTCCGACGGGCCGAGACGGACTGTTACCGTCGAACCATCCCCAGCATAGCTGAGCGTGACGTAGTAGTCATGCTCATCGACAAACTGATCGCCAACCAGCATCGGGTCATTTGTAACTGTCGGTCTGATGTTTGTCAGATCATAAACTGTATTATCGTTGGTGTTGACACTTCCGGTTGCAGCTACCTTAGCGCTATTACTCCAAGTGAGCCCGGAGCTCAGATCGAGCACATCTTCCTGGGGGATCAGATGGTTGGTAATGCCAATCACCTTAAAGCTGATTGAACCGCCAATCGATTCAGATATCTCGCCCAGAGTGTTCAACTCGTACAGCGTGCCTTCGTTATTCCCATTTTCAGTAGCCAGCGTATCGCTGTAGTAAGAAGGATCGTTGCTTGGGTTGGTATAAGCCGTAGTTGCCCAGATGTAATCATCATATTGGACCCTACTAATTGTGAGCGGAATGTTTAAGAAGCCCGCAACAGCATTGTCAGTAACATAAAGGCGGAGGTTTGTTGAGTATTCGGCCGTTCCACGCTGTGTTGACAGGCTCAACACATCCGTGGCGGTTGTCAGATTAATGTCATTGCTGAGGGCATATACCCCGTCTTTGAGCATTGTTCCACTGCCGCTGCTGCTAATAGCGTTGCCATCTCCATCGTTCCAGCCTCTGGTATATGCGGTATCAAGCAGGAACTTCGGTCCGCCCTCGGCATACTGCGCAACCGCTACCAGATATGCAGCATCTCCCTCTACAAGGGTTACCGTGCCTTGAGACTGAAGCGTGTCGGCGGGGATACGCACCATCATGTCGAAGCCTGCCTCTTCATCTGCAATAGCAGCCTCGATCTGGTCCTTCGTCATGCCAATCCGATCGCTTGGAATACGGTATATCTCAAACGCTACCGGATCGCGTGCTTCAAAGGACTGTACATTCAGCTCAAGTCGTGCGCTCATAGACATGGTGCCGGCAACGCGCAGTGTAAATCCAAGGCTGCTCGCCCGGCCGGCGATCTCGTTCGAGAAAATACGAACGGCCACAACATTTTCGTTTGCATTATCCGGGTTGGGAACAGTTTGGAACGATACGTCCAGATCGCGTCCAGGCGCGATCTCAGCCAGCATCTGGGTTAAATACGCCGCCGGCAGATATTGCAACTCGCCAGTATCGTTTATACGTCCCTTTACCAGATACAGCGTTTCCTTCTGGTAAGTGCTCACCTTTGTTGAATCCAGAGACGCAAACGCCGTGCCACCATCAATATAGATCGTATCGCCGTACCCAGTTGTCGAGTCGCCGATCCTATTATTGTTATACTCGACCAGCTGCAGATTGCTGACGCCCGGATTCTCCCGTACGTTAATACCCACAGCACACAGGGCCTCGGCGGTGGGATCCGTGTCCGGGTTCTTTTCATAAATGTACAGCGTGCCGCTCGGCGTGGACGGCCAACCGAACTTCGCATGCACCGTGACGTCTACTATCCTTTTGTTTTCTTGGCTAGAAGTGTCACTTATAAAGCGATAGCTGACATCAGGGTCTAAGGAATATTCCTCCTGTTCCCGGTCCTCCAAATACTGGTCTCCCGCCGAATATTTGAAGTAAAGCTGCTCGCCAACATTCTGGAGGGCATTGCCAAAGTACTTGTATACGGTGAAAGTCGCGCTGCTATCCACATAAACATCCACCGAGTTTACATCGGTGTTTCCCTGCCGTACCACGCCATAATACTCAGGCATGTTAATATTGAAGGTGAATACTTGTTGAGCCGCGCCAGAGCTGCTTGTTACATCGTTCTTGGTAAGCTCCAGCCTAACTGTAACGTCTCTTTCACCGTCCTGAAGCACGGTAAGAGGTATAGTACCGTTCAGCGTCGTTGAGCCATTGTCCCTTGAGGTATAGCCACCGCCGCCGGTGCTTTGGTACCCTACATACCAGTTCAAGTTATCTTCAAAGAAACTGATATTGCTCGCCGCCAGATCAGCCGCGGTCATATAATAATTGTAGTTCTTTACCTCGACAAGTTTCAGAAGATCCATTACAGAGACTGACTTTGCGAGGTTAGGGTTGCTAGGAAAATCATATACAAGGTTGCCGGTTGAAGTAGCGGTCTGGAAGTACTTGCCACCATTGGCGGTAAAAGTACGATCGTCCTCGACACTAAGGCCCGAACCTGCAACGCTGCTATCGATAATCTCCGAAACGTTCGTACCAGTCAGTATCACATGCTGTAAGCTTGGAAATGCGGCCTTGAGCTCCGCCAAATCCACAGTGCCCACAACCTGGCTCCAGTCGGTCAAATCGATCCAGCCTAGATCATTGGGGTTGTTATACTTTTCATCTATCGCCGTCCTGAGCGACTCGTTAGTAATTGGAGCGCTCGCGGCCAGAGCTGGCATAGTGCCCATCAGGCCAAACACCATTGCCACTACTAGCAGCCATGATATCAGCCGCGTAGACTTTCTGCATCTTATCATAAGTATGCTAGCCTCCACTTTTCAAAGTATTTTTTCGTTCGTTTTATGTTTCGTTCGCCATCGTGATTGACGTCCGCCGCAGAGAGCAGCTCTCCCGCGCCGTTGTCGGTCCGCCAAAAGATCAGGTGGCGCGCATTCGCATTTTTCCTGCGGCAACATCGGATGACGAAGGATAATATCCTCCTCAAGGTTATACCGCCCATCAATCCGCCTCCTTTCTCTTTCGCGCAAAGTGTTCCGGCGCGGCTCTCGCCGGATACAGCGCGCCTTCCGTTATGTGCAACAAAGTTGTAACGGCCATCCTGTTTACTCCTTTCCTAACCTTGCGGCAATTTCGTGCTCCGTCCAATCGAGGATGCATATGCCAGTTTGATTATATGTTTAGACATATACATTTTACCATAACATATTCTTTTCAACAAGGTTTTTTTGGAATTTGTCGCGATAAATAAGCGCATAACATTTTGCTGAACGTTTGCGCGCTTATTTATATGAATTTCTCTAATTTTATCAAAAATATTGCTGATTTGTCAAATAATCTGTTTAGTATTTTTGGTAAATATACAAATAAAATTATTATTTTCAATAATTTTCCATTGCAGCTGTGTATTCACCCGCTCGTACCACTGTTGGCAATCGGCTACGCTTCCTTGCTCGCGCACTGCAGCACTATCAACTTGAAACCATATGCACTTTATCTCTAAGCCGTCCAGGCTGACGATTTGATTACGGTGAAGCTCGTCAAGCGCCCGCTCCACCATGTCGGCCGCGCCACCCACAATCATCTTGCGTGCGTCCGGCTGCATGGACAGAAACTCCTGGTAGTCATCCATTGCAAATACAGCCTTGGCCACATCCTCGATGCGCCATATGACCGCAATGCCCATCACGACCGGGTTGCCCATCAGGTCGTTAATTCTTTTGCTTATCGTTGTCAAGCATCATGGCCTTGAGCGACAGGCGCAGGCCCTGCGCCAACAAGGCGGTAATCCGGCCAGAGGAAAAATTTCAAGTTTTTACTGCTATGCCAGCTTCTTTTGTCGTCCTGACGGTGACCAACTCCGCAGCTGGGTTGAATGCGATCACAGCGGGCACCAGTAGATAACCCGGGCGGCCAGCAGCGCTGCTGCGCCGGCGTCTACACGCGCACCGTCCAGCCGGAGCGCGCTCCGCACAATGCCTGCACGGTGGCCGCCACCAGCAGGATGTTGAGCAGCAATATCCCCAGGTTGGCCGGCGCGCGCAGCGCTTTTCTGGTATATCCCCTGCATCTCGTTCATATGCATCTTCCTGTCACAGAGCATAAATCTATTTGGTATTATAACAGCCCACTCCCCACTGTCAACAGACATTTTCTAGCCCTTTTTTAATAACGTCCAGTTGGACGTTTTTAAAAAAACAGCTAATACCATTGCAAAATTTCCTCAATTTATGCTTTAAATAATCAATTTTTCAAACAATTAAAAACGTCCGATTAGACACTTTTAGTAAAAGGCATCCGGCAGCAGCAAATCTCGGCGCGGAATCTTTTCCCACGAGAATCCCGCTATAAGCCCGTCTGCCGCAACAGGTTCAGGACTATCGGTCAGCCCGGCGGCGCAGGCCAGCGCGCCGATGATCTGCTCGGGTGCAAACCGCTGTCGCAGCAGGCCAAGGTCGAGATCATCATCCCGCTTGGACAAGCGGCGGCCATCATGATCGCATAACAGTGGAATATGCACAAATGCGGGCGGCATAAACCCGAACAGCCGGTGCAGCCAGATCTGCCGCGGCGTAGACGAAATCAGGTCTGCGCCACGTACCACCTCGGTCACACCCGAGAGCGCATCGTCCACGACAACCGACAGCTGATAGGCAAATACACCGTCCGACCGGCGGATAATAAAGTCCCCGCACGCATCAGACAAGTTTTCGCAGTACACGCCGAACACACCGTCTGTAAAGCAGATCTCCTCATCCGGCACGCGCACACGGATTGCCGGCGCACGGGTTTTGCGCCTTTCCGCGACCTCATCCGGCGTCAGATCCCGACAGGTGCCGGCGTACACCACGCGCCCGTCGGACAGATGCGGCGCACTTGCCGCATGCAGCGCCGCGCGTGAACAAAAGCAAGGGTACAGCAACCCCTTATCGCGCAGCATGGATTCATACCGCTCGTAGACCGTGGTGCGCTCGGACTGGTAGAGGATTTCGCCATCCCAATCCAGTCCGAGCCAGTGCAGATCGTCCAGAATCAGCTCGGCATAGCTGCGCGGACAGCGCATGGTATCCAGATCCTCGATACGCAACAGATACTGCCCGCCCTGCTTCCTTGCGCTCAGCCACGCCAGCAACGCGCACAGTACATTGCCCAGGTGCATGCGCCCGCTCGGGCTGGGCGCAAAGCGTCCGATGGTGTGCATGGTGCATTCCCCCTTTTTTCCCGTAAGTTATCTTATCATAGCCGAACAGGGCTTTGCAACCGAGGTTTATTGCTGTATAATGGATATAACATATCGTGGGGTGAAAGACGATGATAAAGCAAACCACAGTGCTGCTGTTCGTGCTACTTTTCCTGGCAGGAACTGCTGCATGCGGGCACAATAGCGATCATTTGGTGGAAGACACCTCCGGCATGACGCAGGCGCAGGCATCCGCCACCCAGAATGGCGCATCGGACACGGACAGCGCGGCGCAGTCCACCGATACCGTGCAGCCCGATCCCATGCCCGACCGGGCGGATTACACGCAAGCCGCGGAGCGGTATGTCAACAACCTGTCGCTCGAGGCGCAGGTCGCGCAGATGTTCTTTGCGCGCTGTCCCGAGGTGGATGCGGCCGCGCTGACGGACGAGTACAACATCGGCGGCTACATCCTATTTGGCCGTGACTTTGAGGGCCAGACCCGGGATAGTGTGTCTGCAACCATTCAATCCTATCAGGATGCAGCTGCGACTCCCATGCTGATCGGCGTGGATGAGGAGGGTGGCACAGTCGTGCGCATCAGCTCCAACCCAAACTTCCGCGCTGAGCGCTTCTACGCACCGCAATCACTGTACGACAAGGGCGGCTTTGAACTGATCGCCAGCGACA
Organism: uncultured Agathobaculum sp.; assembly: GCF_944380985.1. Lineage (GTDB taxonomy): Bacteria > Bacillota > Clostridia > Oscillospirales > Butyricicoccaceae > Agathobaculum. The sequence goes on from NZ_CALWJJ010000001.1 coordinate 293,050, forward strand.
CCAAAGAAAAGGATGAGCTGCTCGCCTCCATCGGGGTGAACGTCAATTTCGCGCCTGTATGCGATGTATCGACCGACCCGAACGACTTTATCAACGCCCGCGCCTTTGGGCAGGATGCTGCACAAACCAGTAAATATGTACGCACAGTTGTCTCCCAGATGGTCGAGGACGGCATGGGCATGGTGCTCAAGCACTTCCCGGGCTACGGCAATAATGTGGATACGCATACTGGCATTGCGATCGACGAGCGGCCGATCGAGACCTTCCGCACAAGCGACTTCCTGCCGTTTGCCGCAGGCATCGAAGTCGGTGCGCAGTCCATTCTGGTCAGCCACAACATCGTCAACTGTATGGACAGCACGCTGCCTGCCTCACTCTCTCCCGCAGTGCATGACATTTTGCGTAATGAACTTGGCTTTGATGGTGTTATTATAACCGACGACCTCATCATGGAGGCCATCACCGGCTACACAGGCGGCGAAAGCGCGGCCGTACTCGCCGTGCAGGCAGGCAACGACATGCTGATCTCCTCAGACTTTGTCACGCAATATAACGCCGTGCTCGCCGCCGTTGAGGACGGTACAATCAGCGAGGAGCAGATCCGCGCATCGGCTGTTCGCGTCATCCGTTGGAAGATGCAGATCGGCCTGTTAGAGCCGGTGCGGTAACCGAAATAATTTCCTGTAAGGGAGGTTTTTTATCTGCACGGTGTGATAGCGTGGGGCACCGCGCTATGTTTTGCATCTGTTTATGCTGCCGGTAATTTTGCCGCAATTTTTTATCTTGACAAAACAGCATTTTCCCTGTATGCTTAATTCATAGCAAATATATATGATTATAGTGAATTGCAGGAGGCGAACCAAATGTCTGATATTAAACGCAGCTATGCCGAACTGATCGGCCGCACTCCGCTTTACGCGGTAGAGCGGTTTGCGCAGCGCTCTGGCGCAGGGGCTGAGATCCTCGCAAAGCTCGAGTATTTTAATCCCGCAGGATCGGTCAAGGACCGCATTGCCAGCGCCATGCTTGACCAGGCCGAGGCCACCGGCGCGCTCAAGCCGGGCGCGACCATCATCGAGCCTACCAGCGGCAACACCGGCATCGGCCTGGCCGCAGTTGCAGCCGCGCGCGGATACCGTATTATCCTGACCATGCCCGAGACTATGAGCGTCGAGCGGCGCAACATGCTTAAAGCTTACGGCGCCGAACTGGTGCTAACCGACGGCACCAAGGGAATGTCCGGCGCGATTGCCAAGGCCAAAGAGCTAGCAGATGAGATCGAGAACAGCTTTATCCCCGGTCAGTTTATCAACCCGGCCAATCCGGCTGCGCACCGCGCGACCACTGGCCCGGAGATCTGGTCGCAAACCGGCGGTAAGGTAGATATTTTCGTCTCCGGTGTAGGCACTGGCGGCACAGTCACTGGCGTAGGGTCCTACCTCAAAGAGCATAATCCCGATGTGAAAATTATTGCTGTCGAGCCGGATGAATCACCTGTTCTGTCCACCGGCAAAGCCGGCTCACACAAGATTCAAGGCATTGGCGCGGGCTTTGTGCCCGATGTGCTCGATACCAAGGTCTATGACGAGGTTATTCGTGTCAAGAGCGACGACGCCTTTACTGTCGCGCGCGCCTTTACGCACAGCGAAGGCCTGCTCGTTGGCATATCCTCCGGAGCTGCGCTGTGGGCGGCTGTCGAACTGTCCAAGCGCCCAGAGAACCAAAGCAAAACCATTGTCGTACTGCTGCCCGACAGCGGCGACCGCTATCTGTCCACCCCGCTGATTAGTGACTGAAAATAGTAAAAAAACGCTGCAAAGTCGGTTGACTTTGCAGCGTTTTTTATTTACTTCTTTTCTTCGCTCTCCTTCAGCGACTCAACCAGCGCATTGGCCAGGTTATCCAGCTCGATGGCCTTGTCATCGTTGAGGGCGGAAGCCAGTGACAGACGCTCGTTCAGAACCGTCATGTTCTTCATTTCCTCATCAATGTACTTCTCCATCAGATCACCGGACTTGCACGCCCAGGAGCCATTCTCGATGATCGCAAAGGTGCGGTTTTGCATATTCAGCGCCTTCATATCCTCGAGATAAGACTTCATTACCGGGTAGATGCCGAGGTTGTAGGTCACCGATGCCAGCACGATATGGCTGTACTTGAAGCTCTCAGAGATCAGGTAAGATACATGGGTGTTAGACACGTCGTATACCGCAACGTTGGTAACGCCCTTTTCGCACAGCTTGGCAGCCAGCGCCTGAGCAGCAGCTTCGGTATTGCCGTACATCGAAGCATAGGCGATCAGCACGCCCTTGACCTCGGGCTCATAGCGGCTCCACTTGTCATACTTGTCGACGAAGTAGCCCAGATCCTTTCTCCAGACCGGACCGTGGAGCGGGCAGATATACTTGATCTGATCAAGAATACCACTGGCCTTCTTCAGCAGCAACTGGATATGAGGGCCGTATTTACCCACGATATTCGTCAGATAACGGCGGGCCTCGTCAATCCAATCGCGATCGAAGTCGACCTCATCGGCGAACAGCTTGCCGTCCAGCGCAATAAACGTACCAAAGGCGTCGGCCGAGAAGAGCACACCGTTGGTGGTGTCAAAGCTGACCATGGCCTCCGGCCAGTGTACCATCGGCGCGCCAACAAATGTGATATTGTGGTCACCAAAGCTGTAGCTATCGCCTTCCGCTACCTCGATGCACTCATGCTCATCCACATGGAAGCCAAACTGGCGCATGAACATGAACGACTTTTCAGTCGAAATGACCTTTACCTTGGGGTAGCGAAGCAGGATCTCCTCAATAGAGGCACCGTGGTCAGGCTCCATATGGTTGATAACCAGGTAATCCAGCGGCTTGCCATTGAGCAGATACTCAATGTTCTCCAGCAACTGACGGCAGGCCGACCAGTCTACCGTATCAAACAGTACGGATTTCTTATCCAGCAGCAGGTAAGCGTTATAGCTTACGCCCTTGGGAATGGGGTGAATATTCTCAAACAGGGCCAGGCGATGATCGTTAGCGCCCACCCAGTAAAGATTGTCGGTGACAGCTCGCACACAATGCATGATTCGTCCTCCTTATGCAAATCAATAGATGGCCTATGATCATTATTCCTCGATGAACTGTTCCTTCCCCTCGGCACACTCGGGGCACACCCAGTCCTGAGGCAGTTTTTCAAACAGCGTACCGGGCTGGATCTCGCCATCCGGATCGCCCAGCTCAGGCACATACTCGTAACCGCAGCCACTGCAAACGTAGCGCTTGCCGATCGGCTCGTCCTTTGGCGGACGCGGGCGCTTCATCTTGACCATCGGCGGCGCAGGCTGCTTCTCGCCGGTATCGAGCGCGGCAGCCAGCAGCGGCAGGATCTCCTCGACATCTCCTACGATGCCGTAGTCGCAGTTTTTAAAGATCGCAGCGCCGGGGCTCTTATTGATTGCAACGATCGTAGAAGCATCCTTGATGCCCTTGAGATGCTGCACCGCACCAGAAATACCACAGGCGATGTACAGGTTGCCGGTGAACTTCTGGCCGGACATACCGACATAGCGGTTAAGCGGCACATACTTAAGCGTCTCGGCCACCGGGCGGGATGAACCAACCGCAGCGCCGGCCGCACGGGCCAGATCCTCGACCAGCTTCATGTTCTTCTGATCGCCAATGCCCTTACCCGCAGATACTACGCGCTCCGCCTGAGCGATCGGGGTGTCGATCGGGATACCTACGGTGAAATCGTGACCGTCCTTCTTCAGGCACTCGACCAACTCGGCTACCTGATCGGCAGCGCTGCCGTCGCGCAGGATCTTCTTCTTGCGCACGCCGGTAATAGGCGCGGGCTTCTTGGCATGGCCGGGAGCGCCCGATGCGCTCTTCGGCGGCCTGCCAAGGAGATGCGAGGCAATAACTACGCGCTGAATCTCATTGGTACCCTCATAGATCGTGGTGATCTTGGCATCACGATATGCGCGCTCGACATCCATGCCCTTCATGTAGCCCGAGCCGCCGAAGATCTGCAGTGCGTCGTTGGTTACCTCGAGGGCGATATCTGAAGCATACATTTTCGCCATAGCGGCCTCCATGCCATACGGCACATGCGCCTGCTTCAGCTCGGCCGCCGAATAGACCAGGAAGCGCGCGCAGCGCAGCTTGGTCGCCATATCTGCAAACTTAAAGGAAATGCTCTGCTGGAAGCCGATCGGCTTGCCAAACTGGATACGCTCCTTAGCATACTCGAGCGCGTTTTCATAAGCGCCCTGCGCAATGCCGAGCGCCTGGGCCGCGATGCCGATACGACCGCCGTCCAGCGTCGCCATCGCGATCTTGAAGCCTTCGCCTTCCTTACCCAGCAGATTCTCCTTGGGCACCTCGACGTTGTCAAAGATCAGCTCAGCTGTGCTGGAAGAACGAATGCCCAGCTTATCATAGTGGTCGCCGAAATAGAAACCCTTCCAGCCCTTTTCCACGATGAATGCGCTGATACCACGGGTACCGATGTCCGGGGTCGTCACCGCAAAGACTACATATGTATCCGCCTTGGGCGCGTTGGTGATAAAGATCTTGTTGCCGTTGAGCACATAGTGGTCGCCCTTGAGCACCGCAGTGGTCTCGGTTCCACCCGCGTCCGAACCGGCATTAGGCTCGGTCAGGCCGAAAGCAGCGATCTTCTCACCTTTCGCCAGCGGCGTCAGGTATTTCTTTTTCTGCGCCTCGTTGCCGAAAGCGAAAATCGGCCAGGAGCCCAGCGAAACATGCGCCGATAAGATAACGCCTGTACCGCCGTCCACGCGGGAGAGTTCTTCTACCGCAATGGCGTAGCTGGTCGCGTCGAGACCCGCGCCGCCGTACTCCTTAGGGTATGGAATACCCATCAGGCCCATCTGGCCCAGCTTGCGAATCTGCTCGTCCGGAAATTCATTGTTCTGATCGAGCGTAAACGCAATGGGCTTGATCTCTTCCTCCGCAAAGGCGCGGATCTTGGCCCGGATTTCCTCCTGGGCCGGGGTGGTTTGATATTGCATTATGGAACCTCCTTCTAATGTTGGTAATTAGCAATATTATCACAAAAGGCCGATTTCAGGATTAAGAAAGGATGTCTGCCAGCGAATATTGCTGTAGCTCTCCATCCAGCTTTTCCTGAATTTTTGCCAGGTTAGAATGCACTTTACACGCCCCATAAGAATTGCTCCATGGGCACTGATATTGGGAATCCATACAAGCGGACAAATTGCTGCGCTCGCCGATGGCCACCATCAGTTCGTGAAGACTGGTATTGGCAAGATCGGCTGTCAATCGGCAGCCGCCCGTTGTTCCTCTGGTCACCTGAATTAATCCGGCACCAGCCAGCTTCTTCAAAATCTTATAAGCAAAGGCTTGCGGCAAGAGCTCATCTTGGGCAATTTGCCCAACGGTATGCAGTTCTCCATCCGTCAGTGCCCTTAGGATCCGGAGGGCGTAGTCTGTCTCTCTGGTAATCAGCAAGGCAACATCCTCCAGTCGGTTTTGTGATTTGAGCATATCAATTTGGACATAATTTGTCAAGTATTGCATTTCATTTTTTATAAATTTTGTCAATGTGCAAAAAAATATTAAATAAAGTTTTTAGAAAATATCCAATGAATTGGTGCAATTTCACAGGCAGTAAGTATGTAAGTGAAGAAAATCTTACTAGTGCATAAGCTATCCAGAAATACATTACACAGATAAAAAAGAAGGACATCATCTAAGATGTCCTTCTCTTTGGAGCTGCTAACCGGATTTGAACCGGTGACCTCATCCTTACCAAGGATGCACTCTACCTACTGAGCTATAGCAGCAAAGAAAAAACGGCAGCCTGTACACCGCCGTTTGCCATGGCGACCCGGATGGGACTTGAACCCACGGCCTCCAGCGTGACAGGCTGGCGCTCTAACCGACTGAGCTACCGGGCCGGATATAAAATATGGTGGGCCTTCGGGGACTCGAACCCGGGACCGACCGGTTATGAGCCGGTTGCTCTAACCAACTGAGCTAAAGGCCCATATTAAATGGACTGATAGTACTTTGCCGCCACATAATATAGTGGCGGCAAGCCTATCGAATGGCTCCTCAAGTTGGACTCGAACCAACGACCCTGCGGTTAACAGCCGCATGCTCTACCAACTGAGCTATTGAGGAATATCTGGGCGGATCAAAAGATTGATCCGCCGGTGTGCGCGTCGAGTTATCTTTCCGGGCCGTCTCCAGCCAAGTATTGTCACCGTAAACGAGCTTAACTACTGTGTTCGGAATGGGA
>NZ_CALWJJ010000002.1 GCF_944380985.1 uncultured Agathobaculum sp.
AATTTGCGGATGTATCCGTCTGCCGTTAGTTCGCTCACGACTTCGCTTCGTTCATAGGAATCGCCTTGCAGCAGGATATCCAACTGATACTCTGCCCAGGGCAGCCGGTGGCAGGCTTCTACAAACCGCTCGTCCAACACATCTTCCGGCGCTTGTGGTGCATACCGTTTTTCCCAATCCAGGAGCAACCGCCGATACTGGTTCAAAACAGAAAAGCACAGCTGCTCGTTCTCACGAAGTTGCTGTGCTTTGGTTTTGTGTTTCTTTTTCCGGCGAATGGCTTCCGGCAAGGGCTTGTCCGGCGCAAGGTGAAAGTCCGACGCCAGTTTTCGGGCCGCATCATACAGCCGAAGGTCAAACAGTTTGGCGGTCAAATCGATCACATCCCCGTGTTCCCCGCAGGCAAAACAGTGGTAGTGGTCATCCGATACATACAAGCTCGGGCGACGGTCATTATGGAACGGACACAGTGCCATGCCATAGTGGTTGACGTCAATTCCATACGCCTGCGCTGCTTCCTGTGTGTTGATACTGGCTTTCACCACTTCAAACAGATTCATACAGATTCCCTCCATTTCCTTTTTGATGGGGCAGTTTTCTCACCCCTTTGTATAGGTTATGGGGAAAATCGAAAAAAACAGGCTAATGGCATGACAAGCCGTTTTCAAAAAACATGACAAGGTCTTTGTTGTGTGCTATTATGAAAATAGAAAAACATGACAGGAGGGAGAAGATGGATCAAATCATCAACCATGCGGTTTTATCGCTGGATTTCTGGCAGGATACAGTAACCTATGAGGGGTGTACGATGCCCGCAGGAACTATTGGCTGCGAGGTGCTGAACATCCCGGACAGCACCATTGGAAAGCTGGATACTCCTTGCAATGTGCTGAACCAGCTGCTTCAGGGGATGAACACCGGTTCCGTGGATATGGAGCTGCTACCGCAGGTGCAGCAGGCCGCTGGCGAGATCATCTCTTTTTTACAGACCACATCACCCTTCTCCCGCCTGAATCGAAGCTATTTCGAGCAAAAACTTGCAACCATCTTTTCCGAAGAATACATGGAGGATGCCAAAGCTTATTTGCAGCTCACCCAACAGGAGCAGCTGATCTGTGCCTTGACTGGTCAGCATGGCAAGGCGACCATGCTCGTGCGAATCGTGCAGGTGCTGGGGCATTTGAGTTATTCTCTGGGGCAGTACAAGGAAGCCTTGACGAAATTTGCAGAGCGGTTGAATGAACCAGACTATGACCGTACCCCGGACGGTTATGCGACAATGTTCGGGCAGTTCTTCCAAGGTGAGCCAACCCTGTCGCTGGATAACCCGGCCTGGATGACCCTAACCAATGCTTCGGTGCAGTATGTATCCGCCATTCGCCCCGGAAAGACAGAGCCGCAACTGGTCAAGCGGATGCACTATGTCTCCTTTGTGGGAATGTTCCGTTCCGATCTGTTTGAGGGACTTTGTGTGGGCCATGCACCCAAGAAATGCCCCATCTGCGGCAGATGGTTTCTCACCATTGACGCACGGCACACCAAATACTGCGGCGGTCTGGCCCCCGGCGACCAACGGGGACGGACGTGCCGACAAATCGGCAATCTGAGAGGCCGGGAGCAGCGGGAGCTTGCAGACGATCATCCCATTAAGGCGATTTATACCCGCCGTATGAACACCATCCTACAAAATACCCGCCGGGGAAAGCTGGATGAAGGAACGGCAGCAGCTATGAAAAAGCTGGCAAAAGATAAGATGCTTCGTGCGCTTTCAGATCAGCGTTATGCCAGCACTGTCTATGAGCAGGAAATGACCCAAGATGCACTTTTGAAGGCCGTACAAAAGAAATAAGCAGAGAAACATCCGAAAGGTGGTGAGGGAAAATGGATACAGCGTGGACATGGGAGCTGTCCGGCTACTGTGCCAAATACAGCTTTCTGACGGAACCCAAGGGCTTGAACATGCGGGAAGTGGAACGCATCTTTCAGCTTGACCCCGAACCGCCTGTCCATGAAAATCTGAATGATTATATCATTAAGGCTGTGCAGAGCCGTAATTTGCGCTGGTTTTCCTTTTTCCTGCACCACTATGAAACCCGGCTTAATAGTCGTGTTCGCCGTTTCCTGTTGCGGGAGGGGCTGGATCGCTATGACCCGGAACGCTTTTTGGATTATAAAATGGGCTGTGTGCTTGCCATGCTGGATTGTCTCCGGGAGTACAATCCAACACAAGGGGCGGATTTTCTGACCTATGCCCATCATTTTATTGGGAATGCTCTTTTGACCTGTCGGATGCAGGAGGAGGCCGGTTCCTTTGAAAATGTGGATGAGTACAAGGCTGTGCGAGGGATTGCATGGCTCTACAATCAATCCGGTCAGTCTGAACAGGCGGCAATCCAGAAATATGCCCAGAAAAACGGTTGTACCGAGGAAACCGCAGCAAAGTTTTTGGCATTGGCCAAGCAAAATCGAAGCCGTGTTCCGTTTTATCAGACCATTCAGGATGAGGACAGCGAAGAAACCGGCGAGGATGTCAGCCGGGATGACCACTGGGATTATACGGAGATTCTATGGGACGGCATCCAGGCTAAAGCTGTCCGGGAGGCATTTGAAAAGCTGAATTACCGGGAACAGACCCTCTTGGAAAAGAGAAACGCCATCTGTATGACCTGTGGACGGGTCAGTCCCACCAGCACCCGGTTGACCTTTGAAGAACTGGCAGTCCTCTTTGAGGGCAGCACGGCCAGTGGTGCAGAACGAGCCTACCGCAAAGCCGTGGAGCATTTGGCCTGTTTGCTGACAGAAGCCGGAGTGCTTCACATGATTCGCCTGAAACGAAAATCCCAGACCAAACACAAAAAGAAAATCGCCGCCGCTGTCTACCTGTATCAGGTGGACAACGACGGCGAATGGGGTGAGATTTCGTTTGATTTTGAGGCTGGAACAGCGGAGATTATCCGCTTGGCAGAGTGGGATACGACGGTAAGTAAGAAATTTGCAAGAAAAGTGATTCGATACTTTTTGAACAGTGATTCTGATAAATTATATAGAGAAACCTCTATATAGAGAAACCTCTTTGATATGTGAATAGAAGCCTGTGCCCTTGCACAGGCTCTTTTCCATTATCGGGAGTTTGCTTTGTGGTTTGATAAAGTCTTTTCTGCTTTGCTTTTTGCAGGTTTGGTAGAATTTTTTTGGGGGAAAGTTTTCTACACCTTACCACTATCATACACAGCCATAATCGAAGGCTTTTCAATTGACACTTTCTTTTAAGCATGATAGTATGTTAGTATGTAAACTTACATTCTAATTTGAGAATGGTGGTGATTCTTTGATTGTTGATGATTCTATGAAATTCTGCAATTTGCTTGCACAAATGATAAAAGAAGCAAATTTATCAAATGTCAAGTTTTACACCGCACTTGGCATAAAGAAACCTTACTTTTACGATATTTTAAGCGGCAAAGTTAATCCGCCTCCTCCTGAAAGACAAATTGCAATGCTTCAGTTATTAAGGCCAAAGCCTGAACAAATAGCGTTGTTTTTTGACTTAGCTGCACAAGAGCGAAATGAAGTACCCGTTGATATTGCACAAAAGCTAAAAAATAAAGATTTGTGCAAACAATTGAGAAATGATATAGACTACGAAAAATTATTAAAGAACGGAGAAAACAAAGATGAGTGATAATAAAAGAGAACAAGAGAGAGCAGAACTTCACAATACAATTTGGGCACTTGCTAATGAACTTAGAGGCAGTGTTGATGGTTGGGATTTCAAGCAATATGTTTTAGGCATGCTATTTTATAGATACATATCTGAAAACCTTACAACTTATCTCAACAAGGGTGAATGGGATGCAGGAAATACTGATTTTGATTATGCCAAAATCAGCGATGAAGAGGCTTTAAGTATTAGAGATGATATGGTACAAGAAAAAGGCTTCTTTATTTTACCCAGCGAATTGTTCGAGAATTTATTAAACAGAATCAAAAAAGCAGATAAAGATGCAAAGGATCAAGCAGAAAAAGATGGTAAAGAAGTAGAAGTTGCCGATTTGGATGAGAACTTAAATGAAATATTGCAAACAACCTTTAAAAATATTGAAGCCTCTGCTATTGGTAGTGCGAGCGAAGAAAACTTTAAAGGTTTGTTTGACGATATAGATGTAAATAGCAATAAGCTTGGGCCAACAGTTATTAAGAGAAACAAGAGGCTTAAAAAATTAATTACCGTTATCGGAGATATGAATCTTGGTAATTATCAAGATAATTCAATCGATGCTTTTGGGGACACCTATGAGTATCTAATGGGAATGTATGCTTCTAATGCTGGCAAAAGCGGCGGCGAATTTTTCACCCCACAAGAGGTATCTGAGCTTCTGACAAAAATCTCACTTCTTGATAATAACGGTAAAATGAAAACAGAAGTAAACAAAGTATACGACCCGGCTGTGGGAAGCGGCTCGTTACTTTTGAAGTTTGCAAAAATTCTCGGTAAAGACAATGTTCGCAATGGATTTTTCGGTCAGGAAATCAACATTACAACTTATAATCTTTGTCGTATCAATATGTTCCTGCACGACATAGGTTACGATAAATTCAGCATTGAACACGGCGACACTTTGACTGATCCTAAACATTGGGATGAAGAACCGTTTGAAGCCATCGTTTCAAATCCACCCTACTCTATCAAATGGGAAGGGTCTGACAACGGAACACTGATAAACGATCCCCGGTTTTCTCCTGCCGGTGTATTGGCTCCTAAATCAAAAGCGGACTTTGCTTTTATTATGCATTGTCTGCATTGGCTTGCTACAGATGGAACAGCGGCTATTGTTTGCTTTCCCGGTATTATGTATCGTGGTGGTGCAGAACAGAAAATCAGAAAATATCTGATCGATAACAACTATATCGAATGTGTTATTCAGTTGCCTGATAATCTCTTTTACGGAACAAGTATTGCAACTTGCATTATGGTTCTTAAAAAATCAAAAGTTGACAACCAAACTTTGTTTATTGATGCCTCAAAGGAATTTATCAAATCTACCAACAGCAATAAATTGGGGGATGGAACATCAAGCAACGAGCCTAATAATATTCAGAATATATTAAACGCTTATATCAACCGAAAGACTGAAAAGCATTTTACTGCTCTTGTGAAAAAGGAAGATATTGAAAATGCAGATTACAATCTTTCGGTATCAACTTATGTAGAAAGCGAAGATACAAGAGAAGTTATCGACATAGCTGTCCTCAATGAGCAAATATCTCAAATCGTTCAGCGTGAAAATACATTGCGTGCCGAAATCGATGCGATTATAGCTGAAATTGAGGAGGCGTAATATATGAGATTATCAGATGTGCTGTCCAAACCGATAACAACAGATTATGTACAAATAGAAGGCTTTTTAGGTAGCAGAAAGCTTAAAACCGGAAATTCTAAAAAAATTGCAGTCGGTAAGGTTGCATTAAATTATTATTGTAATAATTGCGGCGATCAGCGAACATTTTATTCTGGGGAAGACTTATTTTGTATTGGTGTAAACGAAAAAATTGTTAGCGTTGACTGTGTTCTTGAATGCCCTCGTTGCGGGGCTTCTGTGCAAATGTGGTTTTTGCTTGAGTGCAGAGAAGAAGATAATATACATAGTCAATATCCTTATGTACGTATTGCAAAAAGAAGTGAAAAATTTTCGGAAGCAGTTTCATTCAATACTGAAACTTATGGTGATTTCACAGATGCTTTGGAAAAAGCCAAAAAGGCAGCCAGAGAAGGATTTGGGGCAGGTTCTATTGTTTATTTGAGAAAGGTTTTTGAAAGAATTATTACCCAAACAGCAGAGGCTGCAAATCCTCCCATTGAAACAAGGAAACCAAACGGCAATCTTAAACCATTTATTCAGATTCTTACACCAGTAAAAGATCAATGTAATATCATTCCTTCGGAATTTGCTGAAGATGGCTATAAACTCTTTGGTGAGCTTAGTGATGTAGTGCATGGAGATTATGACGAAGATGAGGCATTACAAAAATTTGATGCTTTTTATCGGTTAGTTACAGGTGTGCTGGAAAAAATAAAAACTAACAGAGAACTAATGGATGCGATAGGTACCTTAGGCTGGCATACCGGAGGTGAAGAAAATGAGTAAATTAGAACAACTTATAAATGAACTTTGCCCAGAGGGTGTAGAATATCGAAGACTTGAAAATTGCTGTGAAATATTGGATAACAAAAGAAAACCCGTAACAAAATCCGCAAGAGAAGCTGGCAAATATCCGTATTACGGAGCAAATGGTATTCAAGATTATGTATCTAATTATATATTTGATGGTACTTTTGTTCTTGTCGGCGAGGATGGTAGCGTTGTAACCGAAATAGGAACCCCTATTGTTACTTGGGCTACAGGAAAAATATGGGTGAACAATCATGCTCATATTATTTCAGAGATAAATGGTGTTTTGCTGCGTTACTTATTTCATTATCTACAAACTGTACCTGTAAAACACTTGATTCATGGCAATATTCCAAAATTAACAGGCGGTGATTTTAGAGCATTAAAAATCGCTGTTCCACCTCTGCCAGTACAAGAAGAAATTGTGCGTATATTGGATAAATTTACGGAACTCACTGCGGAACTCACTGCGGAACTCACTGCGGAACTCACTGCAAGAAAACAGCAGTATGAGTACTATAGAGATGATTTGTTGAGTAAAAACACCAATAAAAAGTCATTAAAACAAATAGCACTATCAAGTCGCTCTGGCGGTACTCCTTTAAAAAGTAATAAAGATTACTATGAGAATGGGACTATTCCGTGGCTTAGAACGCAAGAAGTTGTTTTTAATGAAATTAATAAGACAGATTGTTTTATCACAGAATTAGCCGTGCAAGAAACATCAGCAAAGTGGATACCTGTAAATTGCGTAATTGTTGCGATTTCGGGTGCATCAGCGGGACGATGTGCTATAAATAAAATACCATTAACCACAAATCAGCACTGTTTGTCAATAGAAATTAATCCAGAAGTTGCTTTGTATAAATATGTGTTTTATTGTGTTTGTAATCAATATGACGATTTGATTGCAAAAAAAGAGGGTGCACGGGGAGACCTTAATTCTTCAAGAATTTTAGGCTTAGAAATTCCAATTCCATATCCAGAAGATAAGGAAAAATCACTTGCAGAGCAACAACGCATAGTTGATATTCTTGATCGATTTAATAAGCTTTGCAACGATATAAGCGAGGGATTACCTGCCGAAATTGAAGCAAGACAAAAACAATACGAATATTACCGAGATAAACTCTTAACCTTCAAAAAGAGGGAGGCGACGGAAAATGAATAGCTTTGAAATTGTGGCAAGTTCTAATGAAAGTACGGTGGTGGCAGAGTATACACCCGAAAAAAGAAAAAGCACTGACTATCAAAGCGAAGCAGAGCTTGAACAGGATTTTATCAAGCGTCTTGTCAGCCAGGGCTATGAATACATTTCTATAAAAAGCGAACAGGACTTAATTGACAATCTCCGTGCTCAGCTTGAAAGACTGAATAACTACACCTTTTTTGATAAAGAGTGGAACGACTTTTACAACAGCGTTATTTCAAATGGAAATGATGGCATTGTAGAGAAAACCCGCAAAATACAGGAAGATTATTTGCAAAACCTCACCCTTGATAACGGCTATGTAAAAAACATCAAGCTGATAGATAAAACCAACATTCATAACAATCATTTGCAGGTAATAAACCAGTATGAAGAAGACGGCGGAAAGCATGATACTCGTTATGATGTGACAATTTTGGTAAATGGATTGCCGTTGGTGCATATTGAACTTAAAAAACGAGGGAACGCAATTCGAGAAGCGTTTAACCAAATCAATCGATACCAGCGTGACAGCTTTTGGGCAGGCAGCGGATTGTATCAGTATGTACAGCTGTTTGTAATCTCCAATGGTACGCATACAAAGTATTATTCTAACACAACAAGATTTCAGCATATCAAAGATAATGCAGAGAAAAACGCAGCAAAAAAGAAAAAGACTTCTAATAGCTTTGAATTTACAAGTTATTGGGCGGATGAGAAAAACCGCACCATCCCGGACCTTGTAGACTTTACAAAAACTTTTTTTGCAAAACATACGCTGCTTAATATTTTGACTCGTTACTGTGTATTTACTTCAGAGGATTTGTTATTGGTAATGCGTCCTTATCAAATTGCGGCAACTGAAAAAATTTTAAACCGCATTATCGTTTCTACCAATCTCAAAAAAACCGGCAGAAAAGAGGCGGGCGGTTACATTTGGCATACCACCGGAAGCGGTAAGACTTTAACCAGTTTTAAAACTGCACAGCTTGCTCAAGGATTGAATTTCATTGATAAAGTATTGTTTGTTGTGGATAGAAAAGATCTTGACTATCAGACAATGAAAGAATACGACAGATTTGAAAAAGGTGCTGCCAACAGCAACACCTCTACTAAAATTCTGCAAAAACAAATGGAAGATGATAATGCAAGAATCATCATTACAACCATTCAAAAGTTAGATAAATTCATATCCAAGAACAAAGAACATGAAGTTTATAAAAAACACATTGTTATGATTTTCGATGAATGCCACCGTTCTCAGTTCGGAGATATGCACAAGTCGATTACAAAGCACTTTAAGAATTATCATATTTTCGGGTTTACGGGCACCCCTATTTTCGCCATAAACTCGAATAGTTCCAATGCTCCGAATATGCGTACCACAGCACAAGTTTTCGGAGGTGAGCCGGACGAAAACGGAAACAAAGTAAGACCACTGCACGCATACACCATTGTAGATGCTATTCACGATGGAAATGTCCTGCCTTTTAGAATCGATTATATCAACACGATCAAAAACCCTGAACTTTTATACGACAAGCAAGTAAAGGCAATTGACCGTGAAAAAGCTTTGCTTGATCCTAAAAGAGTATCTGAGATTACACAATACATTCTTGAACATTTTGAGCAGAAAACCTATCGTAATCAAAGTCGCTCCTATTATGACCATAAAGTGATTACGAATGTAGAAAAAATGGCGAAGTCCAAGAATAATACGGTATCAGAGCAAAAAACAACTGCAAAAGTAAATGGTTTTAATTCGATTTTTGCAGTCGCATCTATTCCGGCAGCAATTGCATACTACAATGAATTTAAAAAGCAAATGGAGGAAACAGGTCACAAATTAAATATTGCTACGATATTCAGTTTTAATCCAAACGAAGAAGATCCGGATGATATCTTGCAAGATGAGAATTTTGACACAAGCGGTCTTGATCAGACTTCACGGGATTTTCTTGACAGTGCGATTGATGATTATAATAAGCTGTTTAATGTTAGCTATGATACATCCGCCGATAAATTTCCCAACTATTATAAAGATGTATCATTGAGAATGAAAAATCGTGAGATTGATTTGCTGATCGTAGTCAATATGTTTCTAACGGGATTTGACGCTACTACTCTCAATACCTTATGGGTAGATAAGAATTTAAAGGATCATGGTTTGATACAAGCGTTTTCCCGTACCAATCGTATTTTAAACTCAGTTAAAACATTTGGAAACATTGTTTGTTTTAGGAACCTTGAAACAGCCACTAATAATGCCTTAGCACTTTTTGGGGATAAAAACGCAAGAGGTATGGTTATTCTAAAAACTTACAATGAGTATATGAATGGCTATGAAGATGAACACGGAAAACATATTGAAGGTTATAACGAGCTTGTAGCCAGACTGGTAAACGAATTTCCGATAAGCAGTCAAATCATCGGCGAGGATAACGAAAAAGAATTTATCAAACTGTTTGGTCGCATTTTGAAATTGAGAAATATTTTAAGGTGTTTTGATGATTTTGAAAGCGGCAGTTCTGTATCCGTTAGAGATTTACAGGATTATCAAAGCATTTATATTGACTTATATCAAGATTATGCTAAAAAAAGCGACATTGAAAAAGAACGAATCAATGATGATATTGTTTTTGAAATCGAACTTATCAAGCAGGTTGAGGTCAATATAGATTATATTTTGATGCTTGTTGCCAAATATCACGAATCAAATTGTGAGGATAAAACGATTCTTGCTAATATTAATAAATCAATAGATGCAAGTGTTGAGTTGCGCAGCAAAAAAGCTTTAATTGAGGGGTTTGTTGCCCAAATGACAGTAAAAACAGATGTTGAAAAGGACTGGAAAGACTTTGTTAAAAAGCAAAAAGAGCAGGACTTAGAAACAATCATCAAAGATGAAAAACTAAAACACGCTGAAGCTCAAAAATTTATAGAAAACTCATTCAGAGATGGTGGGATAAAAACCACAGGAACAGATCTTGATAAAATATTGCCGCCAATTTCAAGGTTTTCAGGTGGTTCAAATAGAGCTTTGAAAAAACAGACTGTCATTAATAAGCTAAAAGACTTTTTTGAAAAATATTTCGGCTTAGTATAACATATTTTATTCTACATGATGGCAAGCAACCAACCACATCCATAAAAATCTACGAATTCTCTATGTAAAAAAGCCGCCAGAAGCAGTATCTCTTGGATTCGACTCTGGCGGCTTTGCTTATCAATCGAGATCTAACTGCGGAGTCTGCGTTACGGTTCGCAGGTATTCTTCTGGATCGCCATTCAAAATCAAATCTGCATAAGACAGTGGATCGTTATAGATGAGCCAGTCCAGTTCAGACCGCTGGAAACGACTATTCGCCACCTCATCCTCAACGGCGGTACAGTTGATGGAAATCATGCTGCCGTCAGAATATCTTAGTTCAACGCAACCGGTATCCATGTTAAATTCACAGGAAAGTAATGTTTTCATAATGCTATCCTCCAATATAAACTCTGTCAACAAGAAAAACTCCCGCCCAATTCCTGTTAGGAATCAGACGGGAGTTTCGTATGCACCCGAAAACCGTCAGCTAACAGTTGATAAGTGATTTAGTTCCTTATCACTGTTAAGCCAAAGGAAGATTTTCTTTTATGGCTTTTGCAACTAGTGCAAAGTGGACTACTATATATAATTGCGGTGAAGAATTAAAAACGTATGATATTATTTTGGAAAATGATAAAAAGGAAGTTATTAATTGTACAGAGCCTACAATAACAACGAAAGAAAAAACAGGTACTAAAGTAGAGTTCAATAATATTTACGGCTTGACATCAGAAAATATGGATTTTGATGTTTTAGAGCCTGTGTTGTTGAAAGAGTTTGCATGGTTTTTATATTTATTCAAAAACCGAAATGTAAATATTTATGTAAATGAAATGCTCATTGATTATAGCAAATACATTAATACTGAATTAAGTGAGAAGGTATTAAAAACAATTGATAACATTAGTTTTGAAATAAGTTTAGTAGTATGGCAGGAATCTATTAAAGAAAAATTCTGTTGTTATTATTTTGACAGTAATGATACAGTGAAGGGGAAAGAAACGACCACATTTAATAGAAATACCATAGAATTTAATCATAGCGTTTTTGTAAAATCTGTTTTTTTTGATGAAAAAAATGATGTAGAAAATCAATTAGAAACTACGCAAATAAGTTTGTTTGACTCCGAAGATGATAAGAAAACATTCAGAAAACTAAAAAAATATATATCTTCTTTTATCGAAAAGAAAATTGGAATATATATGTCTCAACGGGCTGAAGAAGCAGTAAAAGAAATGATGGAGGAAAGAAATACTTTTCCAAAATTTTCAGATGACGCTTACGGAAGAATGAGAAAGCGGGATTTAGTTAATGTAACAAAAGAAATGTATAGAATAGAACCTAAAATATTTTATAGGCTGAAACCTATTCAAGAAAAATCCCTTCTTGGATTTTTGAATTTACTTTTGAATTCCGAGGAAAGAGAAAATGTGTTGTCGATAATTGAACAAATTGTTGAGTTATCACCGGAACAAAGACGAAATTTTTCAGATATGTTGAAAAAGACTAAGTTAGAAAATATTATAGAAGCCATAAAATTTATAGAAAGTAGATATAAAGTTATAGAGTTACTCAAAACTATTGTATACGATTTGACACAATTTGCCAACGAAAGGGATCATATCCAGAAAATAGTGGAACATCATTTCTGGCTCTTTGGTGAACAGTATAATCTTGCAAGCGCAGATCAGCGGATGAAAAAGGCATTAGAACGATATATCAATATTTTATATGGGGAAAATGATATTGATGCGATTTTAAAAGAAGATGTTGAACAAGAACGTAGAATGGATATTTTTATGTGTAATTCAAGAGAGGCTGAGTATTCATTTGAAACAACGTTAGAAGAAAATATTATTGTAGAATTAAAAGCTCCAAAGATTACATTATCAAAGAAAGTTTTAAGACAAATTGAAGATTATATGGATTTTATAAGAAAACAACCCAGTTTCAACAGTGAGTACAGAAAATGGAAATTTATTGCTGTATGTAAACAGGTTGATGAAGATATCAAAAGCCGTTATGAAGCTTTTGCGGAAAAAGGGAAAATAGGGTTAGTGATGCAAGTAGAAAATTATGAAGTATATGCATATACATGGGATGATGTATTTAAAAGTTTTGAATTAAGACATGCACCTATGTTGAAACGTTTGAAATATGATAGAGAACAATTAGCAAAGGAACTAATGGAGGAGGTTAAATCAGATGAAGGACGTGATAGGGTAGATGCTTTGACTAATATTGCTGTGTCGGCTACGGCAAATGTGTAACGGCTGAAAGATATTTGTTATGTCGTTTTGTGAAGAGATAATTTCATTAAAAAGGCTAGGAATATATTAACAAAAGGAACAAAGGGAGACAGTAGAAAGCATCTGTCTCCCTGAGATCTAGTCATGCTACTCTTTAATTCTAACCTCAAATTTCAACATAGCCTTTACCATAGCGGTCTGGATCTCGCCTTTCCATTCTTCATCTACCTGCATGCTGACATTGCCGTTTTCGTGATAAAACGGGCGTAAGCATAGCTTGGAGATATAAGCGTCATAAAAATTTAGGATTTCTTTGATGGATGTCTCATCTCCGCTTGACGCTTTACAGATGAGGTCAAAAGAGGGATAACCATAGTCTTTTGTCATTTACAATATTTCCTTTCCACTTAACATCATTTTCAATTTTTCTAAGCCTTTGTTCCGTGTATAACCAACAGCAGAACGTGATACATGGTACAGCTTGGCAATTTCTTTATCGCTCATATCATGGAAATAGTAGAGCAAAATAAACGCTCTTTGTTTCTCTGACAATTTGTTCAACGCTGTACTGATTTTTTCATCAGATATTTGAACAGTGAAATGCAACACCGGGAATGTCGTTGCATCGCAAGAATACTTATCAACATTACCTTGCTCATTCAGCTTTGCTTCGCCCATTTCACAAAATAATACTTCCTGCTTGAAACGTCTGGTAAGCAACTTTCTCTTTTGCTTCAACGTGCCTTTTATGGTTATCATCATTAAAGCATTGAATTGTAGTCTGATGACTTCTTTAAAAGAAGATGACTTCATTCTTTCTAGTGCCCTTTATTTCTTTAAATGAAAATATTCTGAAAAACAAGAGGATGTATTGATAAGGTGATTAAAACTTCCCCTTTCTTTAATGTGACCATTTTCCATATAAAAGATTTCATCGTACTTATCCAATAAATTTTGTTCTAAATGATGAGTAATTGTTATGAGTGTTAAATTTTCCATTTTTAATAATCTGTTTTCAATATCGTATGCTGTCTGCATATCAATAGCAGATGTACCCTCGTCTAATATGAGAATAGGTTTGTTTCTGATCAAAGCACGTGCAACTGCAATTCTTTGTTTTTGTCCACCAGATAGATTAGAGCCATTTTCTCCGACCCGATATTGCAAGCCGGTTGGAAGTTCAGATATAAATTCGGCCAATCCGCTGTCCTCTATAACTTTTTCAAATTGTTCCTCTGGATAATGTTCGTGTAAACAGATGTTGTCATATATGGTTTCGTCAAACATATAGATATTCTGATGAATGATTGATGACAGCTGAACCACACTATCTTTATCCAGCATATGAAATTCCGTATCATCATATAAAATTTTGCCTTTGTATGTGGAATAATAACCAGATAAAAGTTTAATCAGTGTACTTTTTCCGCAACCGCTTTTCCCAACGATAACGTATTTCTTACCTTTTTCAATAAGGCAGTCTATTCCGCTTAATATATCTGTTGTTCCGTCATAGGAAAAGGACAAATCTTTTGCACTTATATGAGATTGATATGTGGCTATACCTTCTTTCTGGGACAGAAATATGGAATGTTTCGATATAATTTCCAACTTTTCTGCAATAGGGTGGACACTCTTCATTTTAGGAATATTTGTAAATATCATAATAAGTGGATTTGCCAGATTACTGCTCACTTGTACCATTCCTAATAAAGTTCCCACAGTTATGCGTCCTGCGATAATAAAGTAAGCTGATAAGAATAAAACCACAATTTGGACCATAAGGGCTAGGAAAGCAGAAAGCCCCTCATTTAGTGCAAGTAATCTGTCGACGCTATATTTAGATTTGATTGTTTCGGTATTTGCCCTATCAAATCGTTGTATTACGGTTTTTGACATAGAATATGATTTGATAATTTCAAATCCAGACAGAATATCTTTTAAGCTGACTGTGAATTCTGCCAACTTTGAAGAAAACTTATTCTGTCTTTTTTCCAGTGTTCCACCCAGCAAACTTGGCATAAGGAACATAACTGCAATCGCTACTATTACGCAAAGTGTAACAATGATGTCAAAATAAATCATCAATACGAAAGATGATATAAAGATAACAGTGTATTGGACTACTTCAAACAATGGAAGTAAAAAATTGTCCTCCAGCATTTTCACATCATTTGTAACGACAGATATATAATCAGCGGTATTCTTCTTTTCAAAATCTTCTATACTGTGATTGATTGTTCCTCGAAAAACATCCGAGCGGATTTGAAGCATAATCTTACAAATCACTTTTTTGCTTAGTAACGATTGGAGATAAAGAAAAAATCCCAACACTATAAAGTAGACAATCGAAAATATAACCATTCTTATAAATTGCTGGATATTTTTATCCATAGCGATATCCAATAGTTGCTGAAGCAGGACAGCCATAAAAACGTACCCCAGAGAAGAGATTACGCTGGTTAAAATCGTTAAGATAAATAAGAACTTGTTTTTCTTAATATAGATACTCATAATTTCCTCCTTTTTATACATGTTGCATGTATGTATATTGTTAAAAATAAAATTGCCTTTCGACAATCTTATTTTCATATGCAACGCTAAGCGTTTTCTTTGCATAACTTGACAATTTCATCATCAATTACTGGAAGCCCTAGATTATCCATAATCGATTTGATCATTAAAAATTTCTGCCATGCTTCATCATCAGTCATGGGATATATCGTAGGTATCGACCAGAAATTCGTTAAAAGAACAAATAAATCTGCTAATAATTTTGGCTGTTCTGATTTAATAGAACCGTCTTGTATTCCTTCCTCGATCAGTTCTTGATACATAGGTGCTAGTTCTTGATTACTTTCAATCAGTTTTTTTAGAAAAGCTGGACTTCCCATAAGCTGCATGGATGCCATACTTAACTGATGATGCTCTGTTTCATCAAAAGATGTTTTTAATACGAACTTTAACTTTTCTAATCCGTTCAGTTCTTTGTGGCTTTTTGCTTTCTCAAAGGGATTACTCTCATAAAAAAGTTTTTCACATAAAGCGTCAAATACTTCTTCCTTTGATTTGAAATGATGATAAAAAGCTCCTCTCGTCAGTCCGCCCATTTCGCTTATAATATCTAATACAGTTGTTTCTTCATACCCTTTTTCTAAAAATAATTTTAAAGAAGCGTCCAATATTTTTTGAACTGTTTCTTCTGGATATTTATTACGTGGCAAAAACGCATCCCCCTATACATGTACTTTGCACGTATATGGTATCATGCAATCTGCATGTATGTCAATGGGATTGTCCTTTTTGAAAACAGTTTATCTTTCAGTGAAGCAACAACACTCATATCCTTATTTCCTCTTGTCTACCATAAACAGAAAATGAAAAGCCCTGTCAAGAGCCTGCCACCGTAGGTGGTGTTTACACTCTTGATCCGGGCTTTTTAGTTTTCTGTATCTTCTTGTAAGAGGAGAGAAGCGGTCTATTTTCTGTGGTTTAGTTCCTTCAGATATTCGTTGTAATCGTAGCTGTCAAAATCATCTTTCGGTGATACTTCTGGAATGTTCCGCTTATTGTTCTCGTCCGCAAGGTCAGCTAATGTTGCATCATCATAAGGCTCAACATACGGATAGCCTTTCAAGGGTTCGCCGTAGCGCTCTTTACTATGCAGAACGTCGTAACATTTCATCAGTCGTTCTATTTTCTGTCGCTGGACTAATTTCTTTATCTCACAGAGTTCCTCCACAGAAGTCTTAGTGTCATTCATATAGTTCTGAATATATTCAGACAGTTTTGATTTCATGTAGAACTGCCATTCTTCTTGGCTCTGGAAATATTCATGGTCGGGTAAACTGTCGAGAGAAACATTGAAATCTTCTTCCCGTTTCACAACTTCCATAATGAATTGTTCCACATGGGAAGTTTGTTCCCATTCACCTGTCAGAAGCTCATTCGGGGTTACACCCAACACATTCATAATCTTTTCCAGCGTTTCAAAGGTGGGATAGTTTACACCACGTTCAATCTTGGAAAGACTCTGCAAGTTGATACCAATAGCGTCCGCAAGCTCCTGTTGTTTCATTTTTCTATGTTTTCGGATAATCTGTATATTCTCGCCCAAAAGCTGATAATTCATGGAATATCTTCTTCCTTCATTTGATTTATAAGCCTATCATACTTATTTATTTGTGGAAAGTCAAGAGAAAGTTCTTGACAAGTAATTCTGATAGCGTTATTATATCGCTAGATATAGTGATTAAGCACCACAGGGTCAATCACACGCTTGAGTAAGCATTGATAAGAGATATTTTCACTTCATAAGCGTTAATACACGGTCTTATGGACTGAAAATCGGAGTTCCCAGATATGCCAGAACGGACGGGGCACGTCACCCCAGACGTGACACGGACGGGCTGACATATCTAGGACGGAACGCCGTTAGGCGTTCCGCAAAGGGCGAATATGTAACACCGCCCTGCGCATACAAGTCATAGTAGCTGAAAACGTGCATGGATAAAGGGGAAATAGCTGTTCCGACTATGCACAAAATGCAACGGAAAGAAAGGAGTAATGCAACATAGCAACACATGAACATCTGACAGTAAAGATTGATTACATCAGCATTGTATTTGACAGTGCAACAGCGGAAGAAGTGATAAGGCACATCTTAAATATGCCGGAAGATATCTTTATCACTTATCCGGCAAAGGTGGCTTTTAAGACTTATCAGACACGCTGGCAGTTAGGGGATATCTATATATCGGGCAACGCAAAGCCTACAGAGGACAATCCAGAGGGACTTGGCTGTTACCTCGTTATGACAGGGAGAGGGTGTGATGATATTTTTAATATCCTCGACAGTCATAACCGTACATTCGGGCATATGTTTCATCAATGCGTTCGCTGGTTCGGTACAGAGTTCCATTTTACAAGGCTGGATATCGCCATTGACGACAGGAATGAAGTACCGTTCTTCACGCCAGCACAGATACGGAAGAAATTTGAAAAAGAGGAATTTGTCTCCACCAGCGATTTCTACCACTTTGACGACAGCAAGTATGATACGGACGACTTGGCAAGGACGGCTTATCTCGGTTCTGGGAAATCCGCTATATCTTACCGCTTCTACGATAAGGACAGAGAGGTGAGCGCAAAGTACAATAAATCCCTTGACGAAATCGGGAGCTGGAAACGTACAGAGATACAGCTCCGTGATGAAAAGGCACACGCCTTTGCCATGCTCTTTGAGGAAAGACCTATGGAGCTGGGAGAGCTTGCGTTCGGTCTGCTGGCGGAAAATCTGCGCTTTGTCGTTCCCAACAAGAGCGAGAGCAACAAGAGCCGTTGGAAAACGTGCCGTTTCTGGAAACGCTTCTTAGGGAACGTAGAGCCTTTGAAGCTCCATATCCCCAAAACACAGAACTCGCTTTTGGAAACCCAGCAATGGCTGACGGACGGGGGCGTTATCTCGGCGGTCAAAGGTTTCTATTTTCTCGAAGAGCATGATGCTTTAGGTGAGCTGAAATCAGTCGGGGAAATGCTGGACAAGGCAAGGTACAGTCCTCCATTCTCCAGCAAGCTGACGGGGCATTTACAGAGGATAGGCAGGGAAGAACTGATACCCCATATCCAGTACGATACCAAAAGCGGAAAAGGGGGTGCTGTATGAGTAATACGGATATTCCTGTATGGGAGAAATACACCCTGACCATTGAAGAAGCGTCAAAATATTTCCGTATCGGGGAGAAAAAACTCCGCAAGCTGGCAGAAGAAAATCAAGGAGCCTGCTGGCTTATGATGAACGGCAACCGTATCCAGATCAAGCGAAGGCAGTTTGAGAAAATCATTGATGAACTGGACGCTATCTGACGCTGTATTATAGCGTTTTATGGATTTGGATATGGTAGAGAAGTGCCGGATATGTTATACTTCAAAATGTCATATCGGGACTCTTTCAAAAGTGGAAAGGAGCGAAGATGAGCGAGAAAAGACGTGATAATAAAGGTCGTGTCTTGCGAAATGGAGAGAGTCAACGTAAAGACGGACGTTTCATGTATAAATACACAGATAATGCAGGAAACATAAAATATGTGTACAGTTGGAAACTGGTTAAGACAGATACCGTTCCCAAAGGGGCGAAAGATGATTTGTCGCTGAGGGAAAAGGAAAAGCTGATACACAGAGATTTGGAAGATGATATCGTTCCCTGCGGCGGTGAAATGACAGTGCTGGATTTGGTGAAGAAATATGTGTCGCAGAAAACAGGAGTGAAACATAATACAGAAGCCAATTATAACTTTGTCATTAATATTATTAAGAAAGAGGACTTTGGAAAAAAGCGGATTGATAAGGTAAAATTATCTGACGCAAAAGGCTGGCTGATTAAATTGCAGAGTGACGGCAGAGGTTACAGCACCATACATTCTGTGCGTGGCGTTGTAAGACCAGCGTTCCAGATGGCGGTTGATGATGATTTGATAAGGAAAAATCCCTTTGAGTTCCAGCTTGCCACGGTAGTTGTCAATGACAGTGTGACAAGAGAAGCCCTTACCAGAAAGCAGGAACGGGCATTTCTGAAATTCGTAAAAGAGGATAAACACTTTTCCAGATACTATGAAGGTATCTATATCCTTTTTAAGACAGGACTTCGGATTTCTGAATTTGTAGGGCTGACGATTGCGGATATTGACTTAAAAAACGGCGTTATCGACGTCAATCATCAGTTACAGAGAAAACGGAATATGGAGTATGTCATAGAGGAGACGAAAACCGAGTGCGGTACAAGGCTTGTACCCATGACAGACGAGGTGAAAAAGTGTTTCCGCAAAATCATTGAGAACCGCAAAAAGCCAAAGACAGAACCCATGATAGACGGGAAAGTGGGCTTTCTGTATCTGGACAAAAATGATATGCCAATGGTTGCCCTGCACTGGGAAAAGTATTTCCAGCATATCTGTGAGAAATATAATAAAATTTACAAAGCCGAAATGCCAAAGGTGACACCTCATGTCTGCCGTCATACATTTTGCTCAAATATGGCAAAGTCGGGCATGAACCCTAAGACGTTGCAGAAGATTATGGGGCACTCGGATATTGGCGTGACGCTGAACACTTATACGCATGTAGGCTTTGAAGACATTCAAAAAGAGATGAAAAAGATATGTAGTTAGGTGAGTTGTAAAGTTGTAAAATAGGGGAAGTTTTACAACCTATTTTACAACTTTTCAGAGGAAAAACCTGCTGACATATGCCAAAATACGCAAGTTCCCCTAAAATGGGAAAATGCGGAAAAGCCTGTAAAATCAAGGGAAAACCAACATATAAGGAGAAATGCGAACATGATTAAAATACTATTCGTCTGCCACGGCAACATCTGCCGCAGCCCGATGGCGGAGTTTGTGATGAAGGATTTGGTGGAAAAGGCGGGCGGGGCTGATCGGTTTGCAATCGCCTCGGCCGCGACCAGTGGCGAGGAGCTGGGCAATCCGGTATATCCGCCCGCGCGGCGCAAGTTGGCCGAGCACGGCATTGACTGCGCGGGCAAGACCGCCCGCCGTCTGACCGCAGCCGATTACGACGAATTTGACCTGCTGATCGGCATGGACGAGGCCAACCTGCGTAATATGCGCCGCTTGTTCGGCGGCGACCCAGCCGGCAAATGCCGCCTGTTGCTTGAGTACACGGACAGCGCGCGCAGCGTGGCCGACCCGTGGTATACCCGCGATTTTGAGGCAACGTGGAACGACGTTTATGCAGGCTGCAAGGCGCTTCTCGATACGCTGCTATGAAAAAAGGACGCTGGGCGCGTCCTTTTTTCATTCGGATGCGGGCTGCACGGCGGCCTGATCGGAAAACACTGGGCAAAATCCCGGCTGCGTCTTTCCTTTTGCGCGGTTTTCCTGTACAATAGGAGCGTAGGTGCATGGAAACGAAAGGGGAATTTACGTTATGGCGATTCAGGAAATCTGCCGCGTGACGCACAGCAGCCGGCTGGGCGACGGTCTGTACCGGCTGACGCTCGACGCACCGCAGATTGTGGCCGCGGCGCAGTGCGGCCAGTTTGTACACATTGCGTGCGGCGAGGGCAACCTGTTGCGCCGGCCGATCTCGATCTGCCTGGCCGATGGCGCCGCGCTGCACCTCGTGTTCCAGGTTAGGGGCAGCGGCACCGCGTGGCTCGCCGCGCGCAGGCAGGGCGATGCGCTCGATCTGCTTGGCCCGCTCGGGCGCGGGTTTGACACGCAGGCGCTCGGCGCAAGGCCGGTGCTGATTGGCGGCGGCATCGGCGTGCCGCCCATGCTGCAAACCGCCGTTTGCGCTTTGGGCGCGGGCGCGTCGCCGCGCGCTATTCTGGGCTTTCGCAACAAGGGCGTGGTCATGCTGGAGGACGACTTTCGCGCGGTTTGCGAGACTGCCGTTACGACCGATGACGGCTCCTACGCTCGCTGCGGCTTTGTCACTGATGTATTAAAAGAGCAGATCACCGATGCGACCGGCGTTGCGGCCTGCGGCCCGCGGCCTATGCTGCGGGCGGTCGCCGCGCTTGCCAAGGAGGCCGGCGTGCCCTGCCAGGTGTCGATGGAGGAGCGCATGGGTTGCGGCATCGGCGCATGCCTTGTGTGCGCGTGTGCGCTGCGCGCAGAAAACGGCGAGACACGGTACGGGCACGTCTGCAAGGACGGCCCGGTGTTCGATGCAGAGGAGGTCGAGTGGTAATGGCGGATTTGCAAGTCAATTTCTGCGGGGTAACGCTCAAAAACCCGGTCACAACCGCGTCGGGCACCTTTGGCTTTGGGCATGAATACGGCAAATTTTTCGACCTGTCCAAGCTTGGCGGCATCGGCGTCAAGGGGCTGACGCCGACCGAACGCCTCGGCAATCCTGCGCCCCGCATCGCCGAGACCCCGGCGGGCATTTTGAACTGTGTGGGTCTGCAAAACCCGGGCGTCGATCGGTTTATCACCGAGCAGATTCCGTTTTTGCGACAGTATGACACCGCGATCATTGCAAACGTGTCGGGCAACACGGTTGAGGAATATGAGGATATGGTCGAAAAGATTTCGGACGCGGACGTCGACCTGATCGAGATGAACATCTCCTGTCCGAATGTCAAATGCGGCGGCATGGCGTTCGGCACCCGGCCGGACCTGGTGTCCGAAGTGGTTTCTGCCGCGCGGAAAAAGGCCAAAAAGCCGCTGGTCGTCAAGCTCTCCCCCAACGTGACCGACATCACCGAGATTGCGCGCGCGGCAGTAGATGCGGGTGCGGACGCGCTTTCGCTCATCAATACGCTGCTCGGCATGCGCATTGATGTAGAGATCCGGCGGCCCATCCTGTCCAATGTGATGGGCGGCCTGTCCGGCCCGGCGGTGTTTCCGGTCGCGGTGCGCATGGTGTATCAGGTGCGCTGTGCGGTCAAGGTGCCGATTCTCGGCATGGGCGGCATCCGCACAGGGCGCGATATAGTGGAAATGTTGCTCGCAGGCGCGGATGCAGTCGCCATGGGAACGGTGCTGTTTGCCGACCCGCTGGCGCCGGTCAGGGCGCTGGGCGAGCTGGAAGAATGGATGGACGCGCACGGCGTTAAATCGGTGCGCGAGCTGTCCGGCGCAGTGGAGGTTTAAGTTATGACAACGGTTTATATCATTCGGCATG
The DNA here is from genome assembly GCF_944380985.1 of uncultured Agathobaculum sp. GTDB lineage: Bacteria > Bacillota > Clostridia > Oscillospirales > Butyricicoccaceae > Agathobaculum. The sequence goes on from NZ_CALWJJ010000002.1 coordinate 22,351, forward strand.
CGGAGGCTGAGGGCAACGTCTACCGGCGCTGCCATGGACAGTATGACAGCCTGCTCACCCCGCGCGCATATGAGCAGCTGCCCTATCTGGCCAAGCGGTTTGAGCAGGTTCCGCTTGACGCGGTTTACTCGTCCGACCTGTTTCGCGCGCGCGTGACCGCGCAGGCGGTCGCGCAGGCGCACGGGTTGCCGGTTATGACCCGCACGGTGTTGCGCGAGATCGATATGGGTGACTGGGAGGATCTGCCCTGGGCCGAGCTGCCCCGCCTGTGGCCCGAGGCATATGAGGCGTGGCGCGCCCGCCCGTGGAGCGCCCGCCCGCCGCACGGAGAGAGCGTCATCGAAGCCGGGCAGCGCATGTTGGACGGTGTGCGCGATCTGGTGCGCGAAAACGAGGGCAGGAGCATCGCGGTCGTTACGCATGGCTCGGCAATTCGCGGTGCGCTGACGATTGCGCACGGCCTTGCGCCCGAGCAGATGGGCGAGATCGGCTGGGGCGACAATACCTGCGTGGCAAAATTTGAATTTGACGGGCCGGACCGGTTCGAGGTTACATATGAGAACGACGCTTCCCATCTGCCGCAGCAGCTTTCCACCTTTGCCTCGATCGGCTGGACGGATAAGAAAGACGTGCCCTCCACGCCGCAAATTTGGTTCCGCCGCGCCGACCTGGATAATCCTGCGGATGCCGACCGGCTCATCGGCTACATGCGCACGCTGCACCGCAGCGCCTATGGCACCGATCAAAACCTCGACCCGGACGCACTGCTGCGCGACGCTGCCCACGCCCTGCGCGTCAGCCCGCGCGCGGTGACCTTTGGCTGCCTTGAGAGCGGCGAAGAGGTGGCGCTTGTCTACCTCAAGGCGTTTTACGAGGACGAGCCGGAGGTTGGTCTTGTCGGCGGTTTCTGCATTAATGAGAACTACCGTGGGCAGGGCCTTAGCGGCCAGATTCTCGGGCAGGCGATCAGCGTATACCGCACGATAGGCAAGACGTACTTATGCGCGCATGTGGCGGCGGAGAACGCCCGTGCCAAGGGTTTTTACCGCAAATTTTCGTTTGAGCCGCGCGGCAACTTTACGGACGAGAACGGCCTGCACGACCGCATGTTCCTCAAAATCAGCATGGACTGAAACGGCAAAAGAAGGGCGCTGCATGTAGCATGCAGCGCCCTTCTACGGTTGATTAGCTGAGGCATACTGGTGCCCCGGGCGGAGAAGGCTCCTCTGGTGAACACAGGGCGCGCTGCCCGCCCGGCCTACGATGATATGTCCGTCGAGCGATTATGCCCAAAGGAATACTCAATAAAATACGAGTGGGATTATTGCAAAACCTGATTTGAATAAAAAGACGGAGCGCCTCCGGTGGATCCTCAAAGCAACAACACCGAAACTGTCCAGAGCGAAAGAAATTGTCACATTTTCGTGGCAGTTGCTTGTAAATCGATATTTCTATTCGATAAAATTTATCAACAAATAAAAAGCAAGACCGGCTTTCCTTCAGGAGCGGTCTTGCTTTTTTATATAATTGGAAAAACACCACTCCTGAATGGGTTTACAATCGATGTTCACAAACTGCGGCTAATGCGGTGCAGTGAACTGCTACAACAGTTTGAGTACGCCGAGGATGTTGGGGTGGAAGCCTCTCGCAAGGATATTGCCGCCATGGAAGCCAGCCTCCGAAAGCTGGAGGAATAGGAGGAACGGCGGCTGTTCCTCCAGTATCAGCGGATGCGGCAAAAGGAGGTCGTACAGACCGCCCGGAAAGAAACGCGAAGGCCGCAAGAAAGTGCTATGTTAATATAATTCCGCCGTTGCCATCCGGATAATCGTTGAACCATAGTTTTCAATGAAAATCATAGGGGCAACTGGATCACAATGGTCAGCCAATGGCCGTCTGCACTCTCTGCCCGGATCTTCCCTTTATGGGCCAGCACAATGCTCTTGGCGATGGACAGACCCAGTCCATAGCCTCCTGTCTGGCTGCTGCGGGACTGATCGATCCGATAAAACCGGTCAAAGAGGTGGGCCAACTTGTTCCGTTCCACCGGCTGAGAACAGGGATTGGACACCGAAAGCAGGATGGTGCGCCCCTGTTTCTCCAAACGCAGCTCCAACTGCCCACCGGCTGGGGAATATTTTAACGCATTGTCCAGCAGAATGGACAAAAGTTGTCGGATGGCCTTTTCATCCCCCACATAAGAAAGCATGGGCTCGATATGAAGGGCCACCTCTTTTTCCTGGCTTTTGGCAAGGGCTTGAAAAGATTGCGCCATTTCCTCAATCATATCGGAGAGAGGAAAATCAATGTGCTGGAACTGGGGCTGCTCCTCCTCCATGCGGGAGAGATAGATGAGGTCGTTGGTAAGGCCAGTAAGCCGCTGGGCCTGGTGGCGGATGTCCGAGAGCCACTGATTCTCTCCGCACTCCATCTCCGCCAGGTCGGCATCCGCACTGATAATGGTCAAGGGAGTCTTCAGTTCGTGCCCGGCGTCCGTAATGAACCGCTTTTGCTTTTCATAGCTCTCAGCCACTGGGCGAACAATGCGCCCGGAAAGGATCAGTAGTAGGATTAGTACCGCCAGCAGCCCCAACAGCGCCAGCAGCACACTGGCAATCAAAGTCGTGCGGAAAGCGGAGAGACTTCGGCTGCAGTCCAGGAAGATAATCAGGCTGCCCTGTTCCTCTACACATACAAGATAGCGATAATCATTCCAAAATCCCGAACTTTGACCAGAGACCGATACGTTCCGGGCATAGGCTACCGCCTCTTGGTCATTGACTGCGGCGATCTGCCCTGTATCGACTTGGATTACCTGCCCTGTCACGCCGAGCAGCACGGAGAAAAAGCGGGATTCATAAGGGGTCTCCGGGGAGATACTCCGTTGCCCAAAGAGGTCCTGCTGTCCGGCTGGGGCGCTGCCCGGCGGCACATCCCAGGGCGGCCGCCCCCCTTGTTCGCTGTAGCTCTTGGGAAAAGCGCCGCCGTTAGCGTCCAGCAGAGCCAGAACAGCGTCCGCATCAGAGACCACTTTTTGATAGCTCATCAGATTGACGCCTCCCAGTATCACAACCAGAACAGCCGTCAGTGATGCCATGCATGCAACAATGAGCTTCCAGCGAAGGCGCTTAATCATGTCCGTTCCTCCAGCGTATAGCCCGCGTTCCTGGTTGCCCTGATTTGAATGTCGGCGTGGAGGGCGGCCAACTTTTTCCGCAGATAGGAGATATACACCCACACCACGTTCAGCTCCACCTCGCTGTCGTAGCCCCAGATTCGCTCCAGAAACCGTTCAGTGGGAATGAGTTGCCGGGGATTGCGCAGTAGCAGTTCCATCATCTGATACTCCTTGTTAGCTAGGCGGTAGCTGCCATGGGGGGAGGAGAGTTCAAAGGTGGTCTGATCCAACGTAATGTTGCCCATGGTAAGACAGCTGGTCATCTGTCTCCCAGCTGGACTGCGGGTCATCGCCCGGATGCGGGCCATAAGTTCGGCAGTAGAAAAAGGCTTGGTAAGGTAGTCATTAGCACCCATATCCAAGCCAGTCACCTTATTCTCGATCTCTGACTTTGCGGTGAGCATCAGGATGGGGATAGGATTGCCCTGCCGCCGCAGCCGCCGCAGCACTTCCAGCCCATCCAGCTTGGGCATCATGATGTCCAGTATCAATGCGTCGTAGTTGCCTGCCGCCAGAAAGTCCAGCGCCTCCTCGCCGTCATACACCGCGTCTACAGAATAGTTGTTTTTCTCCAACAGAGCAGTGACCGCCCGGGACAGGGAGCGTTCATCCTCTGCCAGCAAAATTCTCATCCCATGATCCTCTCTCTTTCTTTATAATTGTAATGCTAGAATACCGCTGACGCCTTAACTTTAATTAAAAGAGTAACACAGATCCAAAAATCTGTCATCAAAAATACAGCGATTTTTAACTCCAGTTATGGTTCGCCTTTTACACTGATTTTACAATTTCTAAACAAGGAGGACCTGCTGATGAAGCGTCAGATGATCTTTCAGCGGTACGAATTAAAATATTTGCTGGATATCCGCCAGCTACAGGCCATACTGGCCGCTATGAAGCCCCATATGATACCGGATGAATACAGCCATAGTTCTATCCGCAATCTCTACCTGGACACTCCCGACTTTCGGCTCATCCGACGCAGTTTGGAAAAGCCTGCCTATAAAGAGAAACTGCGGGTGCGCAGTTACGGCCGCGCCGGGGAACACGATCCAGTCTTTGTGGAGTTGAAGAAGAAGTATCGCTCCGTGGTGTATAAGCGCCGTATTTCCTTGGAGCAGACTCTGGCGGCAGCCTGCATAGACAGGCGGCAGATCTGGCCGGACAGCCAAATCGGTGCGGAGCTGGCCTATGCCATGGATTTTCACCAAGATCTAAGACCCACTGTGTTCCTCTCCTATGAGCGAGACGCCTTTTGCGGCGTGGAGAACCCGGATCTCCGGGTGACCTTCGACACAGAGATCCGGTATCGCAGAGAGGAGCTGACCCTGGATTCCGATCCATGGGGCACGCCGATCCTGCCGCCCGGCCGGGTGCTGATGGAGTTAAAAGCAGCAGGAGGACTGCCCCTATGGATGGTGCATGCTCTGTCAGAACAAAGGGCTTATAAAATATCTTTTTCTAAATATGGGGCTGCTTATCAGAAGCTCTTGCTCGCCGGGCAGAGGGGAGAACGAAAATATGCTTGATATGTTTTTTCGCGGATTGTTCGACACTGCATTGACCGATACCATCGCCCCAACTGATTTTCTGTTGTGCATCGGGGTGTCTCTGGCTCTGGGGCTGCTGCTGTGCGGCATGACTGTATGGCGCTCCCAGTTCAGCCGGAGCCTCATCATCACCTTGGCCATTCTGCCCGCCATAGTATGCGTGGTTATTCTGATGGTCAACGGAAATGTGGGAACCGGTGTTGCGGTGGCTGGAGCCTTCAATTTGGTCCGTTTCCGCTCCGCCCCCGGCTCAGCGCGGGAGATTGGGGCACTATTTGTGGCCATGGGAACCGGCCTTATTACCGGGATGGGTTACCTGGGCTACGGCGCTTTGTTTACCTTCATCCTTGGGGCCGCCATGATGCTCTACAATGCCGTCCACCTCCGTTTGGGGGCGGACGCCCCAACGGAACGCACCCTGCACATCACGATCCCGGAAGATCTGGACTACGCAGGTGTATTTGACCCTGTCCTGACCCAGTACACCCGCCGCCATTCTCTGACGCAGGTAAAGACTACTAACATGGGGAGCCTGTTCAAGCTGACCTATGATGTGACACTGAAAGACCCGTCGCAGGAAAAGCATTTCATTGACCAGCTGCGGCTGCGCAACGGCAATCTGGAGATCACGCTGGGCCACCAAGACAGCGTCTCGGCCACTCTATAAAAAGGAGAACACCATACGATGAAAAGAACACGATACAGGATGACCGCGATTTTGCTGTGCGTACTGTTTGTCCTCAACGGATGCACGGCTCAAACCGCAGGAGAGACGTCGTCCACTGCGGAAACCGCTGGGGGATCAGGGGCATCCGCAGTATCCGCCATCGACACAGACGCTCTGTTTAGCGACCGGGACATAGAGGGTACCTATGATGAAAGTGCGGCCATCCCCATCCAACTCAATGGAGACAGCGCCTCTTGTGACTCTGATGCGGTCATCATGGAGAGCGGCCAGATCATCATCGGAACGGAGGGAGTCTACCTCCTCTCCGGCACCCTTACCGACGGCCAGATCGTGGTAAACGCCGGGAACACAGATAAGGTGCAGCTGGTACTCGGTGGGGCGGACATCACCAGCAGCACCTCCGCTGCCATCTATGTCATGGCGGCGGACAAGGTATTCCTTACTTTGGCAGAAGGGGCGAAAAACACACTGACTAACGGCGGGGAATATGTGGATATTGATGACAACAACATCGATGCGGTCATCTTTTCCAAGGCCGATCTGACCCTCAACGGTTCCGGCAGTCTCACTGTTAATGCCCAAGCGGGGCACGGCGTCGTATCCAAGGACGATTTGATTGTCACCGGCGGCAGCTATACCATCTCTGCTGCCAGCCACGGACTGTCCGGCAAGGACTGTGTCGCCATTGCCGGCGGCGCCTTTTCCATTACCTCGGGTAAAGACGGTATCCACGCAGAAAACAGTGACGATCCCTCACTGGGGTACCTTTATATCGCAGACGGAAGCTATTCCATCACTTCCCAGGGAGACTCCATCAGCGCCAACGGAGCCCTTCAAATTAATAGAGGCACTTTCAATTTGTACACTGGGGAAGGCAGTGCCAGTGTAGATATGACGGGAAGCGACGGTTTCGGTCAGATGGAGGGCCGCAGGCCGGATGACAGCGCCGCTGTCCAAATGGAACCCACGGCTGAAACGGCGGCGGAGGATTCCGTCAGCCAGAAGGGCATCAAAGGGGAAAACGCTTACATTATCAACGGCGGAGACTTCACCATCGACAGCGCCGATGACTGTCTCCACGCCGGAGGTGAAATGGTTCTTGCCGCTGGAACGTTTACCCTGCGCAGCGGGGATGATGCCGTTCACTGCGATGATGCTCTGGCCATCCAGAGCGGCACTTTTACGATCCCCTACTGCTACGAAGGCATCGAAGGCCTATCTATCACCATTGAGGACGGTATTTTTGATATTACTTCTCATGATGATGGGCTGAACTCTGCCGGTGGAGCGGATAGCTCGGGCTTTGGCGGCTTCGGCGGACGGCCCCAGGATGCCTTTACCGCCAGCTCCGACAGCTTCATCACCATCAACGGTGGTATGTTTACCATCGTGTCCTCCGGGGATTGCGTGGATTCCAACGGAGCGCTGACCATTAACGGGGGTACGCTCAATCTTACCTGCAACGGTAACGGCAACACAGCTCTGGACTGTGATGGTACCTATACCAATAACGGCGGCGACGTCACCACCAACGACGGATCAGAAAACAACCCCGGCCAGATGGGCAACGGCCCGGGCGGCCAGCAAGGTATGGGTGGCCCCGGCGGCAGAGGAGAACCGGGCGTCAGGGAAGAGCAAAAAACAACAAACAGTACCGTCTAAATGTATGTTTTTTGCCGTGGCAAACGACTGCCGGCCCAGCCAGCGACACTGCCTATGCAAATTGGAAACAAAATCCCCTGTATCGTCCACCCTGGCGTTATGCCGGGGTGGACGTATTTCGTTATCTGACAGGTTCTCCCTTGTCCAAATCCTTCTAACTCCGCCCATCCGGCTTGTTCCCGTAAGGATAGGCAGGTGCTGCGTACACAACACCTGCCTATCCTTAAAATCTAAAACTACCCTTGTAAGGACATGACTTTATGCCCCGTCTTTTTTGCTTATATGGTTATGATGTGCTTTTATTCTGCGCTTTGTACCCCTCGCCCCAGCTTTGCATGGCATCAAGAATGGGTTTGAGGCTCTTCCCCAGGTCAGTGAGCGTGTACTCCACGCGCGGCGGAACCTCGGCGTAGACCTTGCGCGTGAGCAGGCCGTTATCCTCCATGTCTCTCAGCTGCGTGGTGAGCACTTTCTGCGATACGCTGCCGATGGACTGTTTAAGCTCGCCAAAGCGTTTGGTGCCGTCCATCAGGTCGCGCAGTATGAGCACTTTCCACTTGTCGCCTATGAGCAGCAGCGTTGTCTCCACCGGGCAGGCAGGCAGCGTTTTTGTCACGGGCATATGTGAGTTCCCCCTTTAATGGTTTCCATCTGGTAACTATGGTACAATAATGTGCTCACTTTACAGTTTACGATTACTCCCTTAAAATAACATCAGAACAAAACCCTGTCAAGAGTGAGGGAGGAACGATTATGAACGCTCAAAAATGTTTGGAAATACTCCGTGAGATAAAAGACTGTACTTTCTCAACAGTCGATGCGTTCGGCGCTCCATGCGCGCGCATTATTGATGTGATGCTCGTCGAAGCGGGCGCGCTCTACTTTTGCACTGCGCGCGGTAAAAGCTTTCACGCACAGCTCGAGCGCGACGGCCGCGTAGCCATAACTGGCCTGAACAGCAACTGGCAGACGGTGCGGCTTACGGGCCGGGCGAGGAGGCTTGCAAACTCGCGCGAGTGGATAGACCGTATCTTTGCGGCTAATGTCTCTATGAACAGCATCTACCCAGGCGAGAGCCGGTATATCCTTGACGCTTATGTGATAGATTCCGGTAAGATTGAGTTTTTTGACCTGGGTGTCTCGCCGATATACCGCGAGAGCTTCACATTGGGAGAGGCTAAAGTGGAGCCGAAGGGCTTTCACATCACCGGCGATTGCATCGGCTGTAGTCTCTGCGCCAGGTGCTGCCCGCAGCAGTGCATAAGGCCGGGCGAGCCTTATGAGATAGAACAGGCGCACTGCCTGCATTGTGGGCTGTGCTTTGAAAACTGCCCTGCCGGGGCGATAGTCCGAAGGGAGGAAACAAAGTGATAGCTGATGTCTTCGGCCTACTTGTAAGCCGGTGGAACTTTTTCGCAGGGCTTCTTTTGGAGCATGTGCAAATTTCGCTTGCGTCGATCATAATTGCCGTCGTCATAGGTGGTGCGGCGGGGATACTCATAAGTGAGTTTACATGCGCATCCAAGCCCACGCTCGCGGTGATAAATTTTCTCTACACCATACCGTCTATCTCTATGCTGGGCTTTTTGATTCCATTTTCCGGCGTTGGCAACGCGACCGCGGTGATTGCGCTGACGGTCTACGCTCTCTTGCCCATGGTGCGCAATACATATACGGGCATGACAAACCTAAGCCCCGCCATACTCGAGGCTGCCAAAGGCATGGGCTCAACGCGCTGGCAAATACTGTATAAGATAAAGCTGCCGCTTGCTACACCGGTTATAACCAGCGGCATACGCAGCATGGTCACGATGACCATCGCCTTGGCGGGCATCGCAAGCTTTATCGGCGCGGGTGGCCTCGGTGTAGCCATCTACCGCGGCATCACGACGAATAACGCCGCCATGACAATGGCCGGCAGCCTGCTGATAGCTGTGCTCGCGCTCGTGCTGGACTTCATCCCCGGCGCGGTCGAGCGGCGTATGGACCGCCGCTTTGTGCGGGCAAAACGCACGGGGCGTGTAACCGGCGCAGTTGTGGCTCTTGCGTGCGCCGCGCTGGTGCTCGTTCCGTTCTTCACCGGGCACAGCGCGGACACGATACACATCGCCACCAAACCTATGACCGAGCAGTATATCATGGGCGAGGCGCTCGATATACTCATTGAGCAGGACACCGACCTCACCGTCGAGCTTACGCAGGGGGTGGGCGGCGGCACCTCGAACATACAGCCGGCAATGGAGTCAGGCGAATTTGACATCTATCCTGAGTACACCGGCACCGGCTGGAACTTAGTGCTCATGGAGGAGAGCGTCTATGACGAAAGCCTGTTCCCCACGCTCGCAGAGCGCTATGCGGCGGACTACGACATGAGCTGGCTTGGCATGTACGGCTTTAACAATACCTACGGTCTTGTCGTTCGCAGCGAGATCGCCAGGCAGTACGGCCTTGAGACCTACTCTGACCTTGCCGCTATTGCGCCGCAGCTCACTTTCGGCGCAGAGTACGATTTTTTCGAGCGCGAGGACGGCTACGACGCCCTGTGCGAAACCTATGGGCTTGTGTTCGGCGCGACGATGGATCTCGACATCGGGCTTAAGTACCAGGCGCTCGCGCAGGGTGAGATAGACGTCATGGTCATCTTTACGACCGACGGTCAGCTATCGGCCGCCGATGCCGTGGTGCTTGCGGATGACAAGGGTTTCTTTCCCTCGTATCTCTGTGGCAACGTGGTGAGAAACGAGGTGCTTGCGGCGCATCCGGAGCTTTATGCGGTTTTTGACAAGCTTGCGGGAACCATACATGACGAGGACATGGCCGCAATGAACTATGCGGTTGAGACCGAAGGTGCGGAGCCGCGTGACGTGGCGATGGACTTGCTCGTTGAGCGCGGGCTATTAAACAAGGAGGCGAAATGATGGCAGCGGCAATCGAATTTCACGGCATTGCCAAGCGCTACGGCGGCAAAGCGGTTATCGAGCACTTCAATTTAAAAGTGGAGAAAGGCGAGTTTGTGACTATTATCGGTTCGTCCGGCTGCGGAAAGACCACGGCGCTTAAGATGGTCAACGGCCTTATTGAGCCGAGCGAGGGCAAGATTCTGATAAACGGAAAGGATATACGCGGCATGGACCAGGTGCAGCTTCGGCGCAACATCGGTTACGCCATACAGGGCAGCGTGCTCTTTCCGCACATGACGGTCGAGCAGAACATTGCCTATGTTCCAAACCTGTTAAACGGCCGGAACAGGGCGCGCACCCGCGAGGCCGTGGACAAGTGGATGGGCATCGTCGGCCTTGACACGGACTTAAAGCGCCGTTATCCCGACGAGCTTTCGGGTGGGCAGCAGCAGCGCGTCGGCATAGCCCGCGCCCTGGCCGCCTCGCCCGAGATACTGCTCATGGACGAGCCTTTTGGCGCGGTCGACGAGATAACCCGCGGCCAGCTTCAAAGCGAGATAAAGCGTATCTGGGCGCAGACACGCATCACCGTGCTCTTCGTCACGCACGATATTTCCGAGGCGCTGAGGCTCGGCACGCGCGTGCTTGTGATGGACGCCGGCGTTATACAGCATTACGCCCCGCCCGTCGAGCTGCTGCGCGCGCCGGCGACCGATTTCGTCCGCCGCCTTGTGGAGAAAGAGCGCCGTACCTGCCGCATGCCCGACAATCGGCTTGCCGACTGTGAGTGGTCGGGCGCTTGCTGCGATGCAAACGAATGACGACAGATCAGTGCAAGCCAAATGCCTTCTTCAAAGTAACTGCGGTACAACAAGGTCGGCCCAGACGACTTTTGTGAGCCTTAAAAGGTAGATTCGCTGTATTGCCTGCCTGCTCCTCTGGGCCATCGGCACGCTGCTATCGGGCATTCGCCGCAAACCGGCGGGCGAGGCGTAATCCGCTGCAAAAGAACAGGAGGCGCAAAATCCGCTAAAAGGGATTTTGCGCCTCCTGTTGGTTTTCTCCGGCGGCTTGCCGCCGGAGAATGCAGCGATTAATACTGCTGATCGTTTTTCTTGTTCTGCTGGTTATTCTGCTGATTGCTCTGCTGCTGGTTGGCAGTGGACGGATTTTGGTTCTTGTTCTGCTTCATTATAAGTCACCTCTTTTTTGGGATTTTGAGCATAGTCTGCGTGCCTGCGGCGAAAAATATACGCCGAGGTATTGAAAAAAGGCAAAATATTTGATAAAATTTTTGTGCGCCACACGGCGTTTTTTGAGATTATATCAAAATTACCAAGCATAGAAAGAAGGACATTTCGATATGTCGGGACATTCCAAGTGGCATAATATTGCCAAGCGCAAGGGCGCAAACGACGCGAAAAAGGCCAAGATTTTCACTAAGATTGGCCGCGAGATGGCGATCGCCATCAAGGAGGGCGGCTCGGCCAACCCGGATTTCAACGCCCGCCTGCGCGACTGTATCGCCAAGGCCAAGGCAAATAACATGCCAAACGACAACATCAAGCGCACGCTGGACAAATACTCGGGCGCGAACGGCCAGGTAAACTACGAGGCCAACAACTATGAGGGATACGGCGTCGGCGGCGTCGCGGTTGTCGTCGAAACGCTGACCGATAACAAAAACCGCACGGTAGCTGACGTGCGTCATCTGTTTGACAAATACGGCGCGGGTCTCGGCGCGACAAACTGCGTTTCCTGGCAGTTTGATAAAAAGGGCGTCATCATCATCGAGCGCGGCGAGCTTGAAGAAGACACCGTTATGATGCAGGCGCTCGAGGCGGGCGCTGAGGACTTCCAGGCCGATGAGAACACCTTTGAGATCTATACCACCCCCGAGGACTTCTCCGCGGTGCGCGAGGCGCTCGAGACGCTTGGCTATTCGTTTGTCGAGGCCGAGGTCGAAATGGTGCCGCAGAACTACATCACGCTCGAGAAAGAAGAGGATATGGCGCAGATGCGCAAGCTGCTCGACAATCTTGAGGATAATGACGATGTGCAGGCGGTTTGGCATAACTGGGAAAACGAGAGCGACTACGAGGGGTAAGAAAAAAACGCCGGAAAGACAAGATACAGCCCTTTTATGCAGGCGCCGCGCCTGTGTAAAAGGGCTGATTGATATATGCCGGGCGGCCCGGGCAAAAGGGTGATTTTGTCACAGAGCGCGGCCGGCTGACCGGATATAATGGAAAAAGATTAGGCGAAAGCGGCAGGCAGCCGCCTTCTAAATCACTCCCTATGGAAGGGGGCGTTTGTAAAGGAGAGACCATATTATGGGACTATTTGATTTTTTAAGAGGCGCGGATATCAACTATGGCCTACAGGAATACCAGGCCGAGCCGAACGCCGTGCTTTTGGATGTACGCACACAGCAGGAGTATATTGGGGGGCATATCCCGGGCAGCCAAAACCTGCCGCTGCAGCGGATCGAAGCAATCGAAACCGTTGTAGAGGATAGGAACCGGCCGATATATGTCTATTGTCACTCGGGTGGCCGCAGCCAGCAGGCGGCGCGCATGCTCGGGCAGATGGGATACAGCCGCGTCAAGAACATCGGCGGTATTATGAGTTATAACGGAAAGGTGGAGCGGTAAAATGAAAGTTGTAATCGTGGGCGGCGTTGCCGGCGGAGCGAGCGCCGCGGCAAGAATCCGCAGGCTGGATGAGCAAGCCGAGATCGTAGTATTCGAGCGCACGCATTACATCTCCTATGCCAACTGCGGCCTGCCGTATTACATTGGCGGCGTGATCGAGGATAAGGCGGCGCTGACGCTGCAAACGCCGGAGAGCTTTTTCTCCCGTTTCCGGGTGGATATGCGCGTGCGGCACGAGGTGACCGCTATCCACCCGGACCGAAAAACGGTTTCGGTTAAAAACCTTGAAACCGGCGCGGAGTTTGAGGAGAGCTATGATAAGCTGCTGCTCTCTCCGGGCGCAAAGCCCGCCCGTCCACGTTTGCCGGGCATTGATCTAGAGGAGCTGTTCACCCTGCGAACGGTCGAGGATACGCTGCGTATTCGCTCTTACGTTGAGCAGAACAAGCCCAAGTCGGCGGTGCTCGCGGGCGGTGGCTTTATCGGGCTTGAGCTTGCGGAAAACCTGTGCGAGATGGGCATTGAGGTAACGATCGTCGAGGGCCTCAATCAGCTGATGACCCCGTTTGACGCGGATATGGCGGCCTTCATCCATGCCGAGGTACGCCGCCATGGCATCAAGCTGGCGCTTGGCAGTATGGTAGAGGGCTTTAAGGCGCAGGGTGGCGGCGTGGACGTCATGCTCGCCGGCGGCAGGCAGCTGCATGCCGATATGGTCGTGCTGGCGATCGGCGTAGCGCCGGATACCGCGCTGGCGCAGCAGGCCGGTCTTGCGATGGGCCTTAAGGGCAGCATTGTGGTAAACGACCGCATGGAGACCTCGGCGCCGGATATTTACGCGGTGGGCGACGCGGTGCAGGTCAAGCACTTTGTCAGCGGAAAGGAGACGCTGATCGCACTGGCAGGTCCGGCAAACCGGCAGGGCCGCATCGCGGCGGATAACATCTGCGGCGGCGACAGCCGCTATGCGGGCAGCCAGGGCAGCTCGGTCATCAAGGTGTTTGATATGACCGCGGCCGCGACCGGCCTGAATATGGCGGGCGCCAAAGCGGCGGGTATCGACGCCGACCAGGTTGTACTCTCTCCGATGAACCATGCGGGTTATTATCCGGGCGGCCAGCTGATGACCATGAAGGTGGTTTTTGAAAGGCAGACCTGCCGTCTGCTGGGCGCACAGATCGTGGGATACGCGGGTGTGGACAAACGCATCGACGTGCTGGCCACAGCCATTCGCGCGGGAATGAGCTCGACGCAGCTGGCCGAGCTTGACCTTGCGTATGCCCCGCCGTATTCCTCGGCCAAGGACCCGGTGAATATGGCCGGCTTTATGATTGAGAACATCGCCAGCGGCAAGGTCAAGCAGTTCTACCTGGAGGATGTGCAGCAGCTGCCGCACGACGGCAGCGTCACCCTGCTGGATGCGCGCACCGTTAAGGAATACAGCGGCGGCCATATCGAGGGATTTGTCAACATCCCGGTTGACGAGCTGCGCGAGCGGATGGACGAAATCCCATCCGGCAAGCCGGTCTATGTCATCTGCCAGAGTGGCTTGCGCAGCTATATTGCGTGCCGCATCCTATCGGGATACGGCTACGACTGCTATAACTTTACCGGCGGCTTCCGCTTCTATGACGCTGTGATGAACGACCGCGCGCTGGCTAAGGCGGCGGCCGATTGCGGCATGGATCAATAAAGTAAAAAAAACAGTGCCCACAAGACTTTGTGGGCGCTGTTTTATGCTTTGCAGACCGCTTGGAGTTTTGCTCGGTCGACAATCGTCACCGTGCCGCGGGCGAGGCGGACCATACCCTCGCTTTGGAAATAGCGCAGCATGCGCGTGACGACCTCGCGGGCCGTACCCAGGTGGTTGCCAATGATCTCGTGGGTGATGCGCAAGTGGTCGGTGCCGTCGAGATTGGCTTCTTCGAGCAGAAAGGCGGCCAGCCGTTTGTCAAAACTTTTCCACATGATCTGCTCAATCAGCCACATGACCTCGGAAAAGCGGGCGGCCATGACCTCGCCGGTGAAATTCGCCACCGGGGCCGAGGCGGACATCAATTCCTGATATATATCGGACGGAATCAGCCAAAAGGCAGTGTCTTTTTCGGCCTCAACCGTTATATCAAACTGGATGCTGCGCAGGATACAGGAGGCCGAAAGCAGGCATATGTCGCGGTCAAACAGGCGATAAAGCGTGATCTCGCGCCCTTCGTCCGACAGGATGTAGGCGCGCAGTTGGCCGGACTCGATGAGCAGAAGTCCGGTACAGTCCGCGCTGCCGTTGTGCAGTACGGTGCCTTTTGCAGCATGTTGCCGGCGGATACTTGCCAAAATCGTTTGCCGCTGCGTTTCGGTCAGCTGCTCCCATACGGGGAAAATATCTGAAAATTCCATCGGTCACAACCCTCCGTTTGCGGCCCGCGCTACCGTGCGCGGCCGTTTATTTTTAGTATAATCACTCAGAGCCGATCGCGCAAGCGGTAAATTAGGGGCTGGGCCGCGCGCGATCCGGCAAATTATTGTTGCAAAACGGCAGGTAATCGGTTATAATACATAACTGTCTGATACAAGGCAGACGTTACTTCCAGATATAGAATTGACAGTTCGAGACCATCCTGTCGTAAAACAAAACTAGGGACAACAAAAAGAGAAGATTATGAAAGGGCAGGCCGCGCCGTATTTGGATGTTAAAAACGGCATTGCCCGCAGTTGTTGTTTGATCCCCGGTCTCATGATATGACGCGGGGATTCTTCTTATTTTGGAGGTGAACGAATATGGATATTGCAAAAAATATGAACCGTGTGCAGAAAATGACCTTTTCTGCCATGGTGATCGCGCTTTACATCGTCATCCTTGCGTTGACGCAGAGCTTTTCTTTCGGTGCGTACCAAATCCGCATTGCGACCAGCCTGTATGCGCTTGCTTATCTTTTTCCGTTCCTGGTTGTACCGCTTGGTCTGGCCAATTTTATATCGAATATGCTGTTTGGCGGCTTCGGCATTGTGGATATGCTAGGCGGCTGCATCGTTGGCATGGTTGCCACGGCCTGCATTGTCCTGATCCGCCAGAAAAACTGCAACCGCATTTGGATCGCGGCGCCGATTGTACTGGTGCCGGGGCTGGGAGTGGCGATCTATCTATCCTATTTTCTGGCAATGCCTTACCCACTCATGGCGCTCAACCTGTGTATCGGACAGCTCATCCCGTCGATCGTTGGCGTGGTGCTGGTAAAGGCGCTGGAGCGCGTCTGGCGGCCGGCGGCGCAGGGTGAAAACAACACTTGACCGATCATGCCGGAGGGTGCGCGCCGCTTCCTCCGGCAAAATTATACCGAAAGGAGCAATGGAAAATGGGCGGACGAGCCAAAGAGGAGCTGGAGGGTGTATCACTTTTGGGCAACCAGAACGTGTCCTACCCGACCGACTATGCTCCGGAGCTGCTCGAAACCTTTGCAAACAAGCATCCGGAAAGCGATTATTTTGTCAAATTCAATTGCCCGGAGTTTACCAGTCTGTGCCCGATGACCGGCCAGCCGGACTTTGCGACCATCTACATATCTTATGTGCCGGGTGAGCGCATGGTCGAGAGTAAGTCGCTCAAGCTGTATTTGTTCAGCTTCCGCAACCATGGCGACTTTCACGAGGACTGTGTTAACATTATTATGAAAGACCTCATCCGGCTGATGGACCCGAAGTACATCGAGGTATGGGGTAAGTTCACCCCGCGCGGCGGCATTTCGATTGACCCTTATTGTAATTACGGCAAGAAGGGCACGCGGTGGGAGCAGGTCGCATTCGAGCGCCTGACCCATCACGACCTCTACCCGGAAAAGGTAGACAACCGATAAGGGGGCGCGGCACGTGACGAAAAAAGCAACGGTGCTCTTTAGCGGCGGCGTGGACAGCACAACCTGTCTCGGCCTTGCGATCGAGCGGTATGGTAAGGAAAACGTCATCCCGCTGTCCATTCACTACGGGCAGAAGCACGACAGGGAGATCCGGGCCGCCCAAGCTATCCTTGCGCACTATGGCATGCAGGGCGTGGAGATCGACCTGACGCCAGTCTTTGCTTACAGCAGCAGCTCGCTGCTTGCGCACTCGGATGCCGAAATCCCGTCATTCTCCTACGCCGAGCAGCTCGCGGGCACGGCGGGCGCGCCGGTCTCGACCTATGTGCCGTTCCGCAACGGCCTGTTTTTGTCATGCGCGGCAAGCATAGCGCTGTCGCTGGACTGCTGCTGTGTCTACTACGGCGCGCACCGGGATGACGCGGCGGGCGCGGCCTATCCGGATTGCAGCGAGGATTTCTTCCAGAGCATGGACCGTGCGGTCTTTGCGGGCAGCGGCAGGGCGCTGCACATCGAAGCGCCGTTTATTACCAAGAACAAGGCCGAGGTCGTGGCTGAGGGTCTGCGGTTGGGCGTGCCCTATGCGCTGACCTGGAGCTGCTACCAGGGCGGGAACAGACCCTGCGGCGTATGCGGCACCTGTATCGACCGCCGGCGGGCGTTTGAGGCAAACGGTATCAGCGATCCCGCGTCGGAGTGACGCGCCCGGCCTGCTGTGCGGTCGGGCAGGGGGTTCACCTGCGATAAAAGGGGAAAGCGGAGCCGCGATGGCAGCTGCCATCACGGCTCCGCTTGTCGTTATGTAAGCTATGCGCGGTGTTCGTCCTGCTTGGGCGGCGCGGTCAGCTTTTTTGCCAGGCCGTGCAGTTCGGCCACCAGCACCGAGCCGACGGCGTTTCCCAGCACGACAGCCGCCATTGAAAGCCATGCACGGCTGTCGCCCCAAACACCGGCTACGGTGTAGTAGTAGATATTGGCAATGCAGTGTTCAAAACCCGACAGAACGAACACGGCCACGGCGAGGAATACCGCGCCATACCGCCCGGCAGCATCGGTGAGCGACTGATAGCCGCCTACGGCAAAATACAGCAGCGCACCGCAGAACATCGCCAGTATGAACAGACTGAGCAGTGAATCATCCAGCTTGAGGGCACATAGCTCGGCCGCGCGGCCAAATAGACCGCCGGCCGTTCTCGTCTGCCGCAGCAGCAGCGCGACGCCGGCCGAGCCTACAAAATTGCCCGCGAGTGTGATGAGCAGCTGAATCACATAGGCGCCGCCGTTCCGGCACAGCCAGCAGACTTTGCCGGTGAACAGCCAGAGCTGCATTGAAACAACAAAAAACAGACCGATTGTGAAAAAGCATGCGCCGACCACGCGGTTTTCAATGGATAGATTTACCGTGCCGCCCAGCGCAATCAGCGCTCCGGCAAGCACGCCGGAAAGCAGCGTGCCGCTCGCAGCTTTTGTAGTCAGATGCGTTGCCATAAAGCAATGCCCCCTTTATTTTTTGAGTGAAAATCTGGTTCTATTATAGCAAAATCGCAGGGAAAACACAATCGGCAATTGCGGTATAGGCATGTTTACATAGGGCGGACACATACGGATAGTGATGCGGGCGACGCAGCGCTGCATGGACAGGCACTTCAATTATAGACGAACTTATTCTACATTATATCTTAAAAACAATGTATTTTTAAAAGAAATTATGTTGACTTTGCATATTTATTGCAGTATTATGTATACATAAGACAAAGTGTAACATGTGGCGCGCATCATCTGCGGCAGTATAAGAGGGAGCGCGCACAATGGCGGCGGCGCAATGTGGTTTGGCAGCTTGCCGTGCTGCAGGAAAACGGCAGCTCCTCCGTACGCCCGGCAGAAAGGAATGAGTATCAATGAAAACTTTTTCCATCCCCTATTACACCTCATCTCTTGCACTGCATGTGGACGAGAAAAACCTCAAGGCGGAGCTAAACTCGCGCACGGACACCTATGATGCGGGCAAGAGCGAGGCCGAGCTGGTGCGCGACGCGCTTGCAAACCCGATTGGCACGCCGCGCCTGTCCGAGCTTGCACGGGGGAAGAACAATATTGTGCTGGTGACAAGCGACCATACCCGTGCCGTGCCGAGCAAGCTGACACTGCCCATCTTGCTTGACGAGATCCGCGCAGGCAACCCGGACGCCGACATCACCATTCTGATTGCGACCGGCTTGCACCGCGCCACAACCGAGCAGGAGCAGCGCCGCATGTTCGGCGACAATATTGTGGACAATGAAAAGATCGTGGTCAATCAGGCGTTTGTGGACGAGGATTTTGAGCGTGTGTGCGAGCTGCCTTCGGGCGCCGAGCTATGGGTCAACAAGCTCGCGCTGCACTGCGACTTGCTGGTTACCGAGGGTTTTATCGAGCCGCACTTTTTCGCGGGATTTTCGGGCGGCCGCAAGAGTATCCTGCCAGGCATCTGCAATGCGGTCACGGTCAACGAAAACCATTCCTACAAGGCGATTGCAAGCCCGTATTCAACCACGGGCGTGCTCGAGCACAATCCCATCCACGAGGACATGGTTTATGCCGCGCGCGCGGTCAACGTGCAGTTTATTATGAATGTTGCGCTCAACGCGGAGAAAAAGGTCATTGCGGCCTTTGCGGGCGATCTCGAGCAGGCGCACGAGAAGGGCGTGGAGTTCGTGCGCGGCCTGGCGCAGTGCCCGAGCGTGGAGGGCGACATTGTTATCACCTCAAACGGCGGCTATCCGCTCGACCAGAACCTGTACCAAAGCCCCAAGGCGGTCGCGACTGCCGAGGCCTGCTGCCGCCAGGGTGGTGTGATCATCATGTGCGCCTCCTGCTGCGACGGTATGGGTGGCACGCATTTTGAAAAACTGATCGTGCGCGGCACAGTCGACGAAATAGACGAATATCTGTCCAAAATCCCGCCCAAGGAGACTATCCCTGAGATGTGGTGCGCACAGATTTTCGCCCGCATACTGAAAAAGCACAAGATCATCCTGGTGACCACCTATCTCGACCACGAGATGGTGCGCAAGGCCAATATGATCCCCGCGTCCTCGCCAGACGAGGCGCTCGAAATGGCCTATGAGATCATGGGGCGCGATGCCGAAGTGGTCGTCATTCCGGACGGCGTGGCCGTCCTTGCGGTCAAGGAGTAAGGAGGGAGCGGTATGGAACGCAAACTGGCGCTCAAGGTAGACGATCTTGACAATGTGGCAACCATCTTTGCCGATGGCATTGCCGATGGCGCCAAGGTCGAGGTGCGGGATAAAAAAGGCAACATAGAGCAGATCACCGTACACGGGAACGTACCCTACGGCCATAAGATCGCGCTGTGCGACATTGAAAAGGGCGCGCACATTATGAAGTACGGCGAATGCATCGGCGCGGCGAGCTGTAACATCAAGAAGGGCGACTATGTTCATGTGCACAACTTGGAGGCGTTGCGCGGCCGCGGCGATCTTGGAGGAGGAAGCGAGTCATGAGCTATACGTTTCAGGGTTACCGGCGGGCAAATGGAAAATTCGGCGCCCGCAATCTGGTTGCCGTTATTCCGAGCGTTATCTGCGCTAACGATGTCGGTCAGGCGATCTGCCGGCAGGTGCAGGGCACGATTGGCTACTTCCATCACCAGGGCTGCTGCCAGTTGCCGATTGACCTGAGGCGCGTGACAGACACGCTGTCCAACCTCGGGCAAAGCCCAAACGTGGGCGCGGCGCTGATTGTCAGCCTGGGCTGCGAGGGCACTGACCACGAGCGGCTGGTTGAAGAGATCAGCGCTGCGGGCAAGCCGGTGGAGATCATCCGCATCCAGGAGCTTGGCGGCACCTCGCGCGCGATTCAGGCGGGCATCGACGCGGCGCAAAAGCTTGTGCAGGAGATTTCGGCCGAACAGCGCGAGCCGGTGGATATTTCCGAGGTTATTATGGCAATCAAGTGCGGCGCGTCGGACACCACCTCGGGCATGGCTTCCAACTGCGTGATTGGCTATGTAGCGGATAAGCTGGTCGATCTGGGCGCAACCGTTGTATTCGGCGAAACGACCGAATTTCTCGGCGGCGAGCATATTCTGGCGCGCCGCGCGGTCGGCGGCGAGCATGGCCCGGTCGGACAGAAGATCTATGAGATCGTTGACCGCATGGAAAAGCGCGCCAAATCGGTGGGCGAGGATATGCGCGGCGGCCAGCCCACGCCCGGCAATATTGCGGGCGGCCTTTCGAGCATTGAGGAAAAGAGCCTTGGCGCGATCGTAAAATCGGGCCACCGGCCGATCCAGGGCGTGCTGGAGTACACCGACCGTATAGACGGTCAGAAGGGTCTGTGGATTAAGGATGCACCCGGCCGTGAGCCTGAAATTCTGACCGGCATGGCTGCGACAGGCGCGCAGTTTATGATGTTTTCGACCGGGCGCGGCGCTCCGCAGGGCTTTCCATCGATGCCGGTCATCAAAATCTGCGGCAATCCGAATACATATGCGCGCATGCAGCATGATATGGATCTGAACGCCGGCCGTATTATTACTGGGGAAAAGACTATCGAGCAGGTAGGTGAGGAAGCGTTCGAGCTAATGCTCCGCGTGCTTTCCGGGCAAATGACGAAGAACGAGGCGCTGGGCTATTATGGCTCAATGGATATTTTCTGCCTCGGCCCGGTCATCTGACAGCCGGCACTGCAAAACAGAACGATTCGGCAAAACGGAAGGGAGGTGCGCGACCGGCCTTTGAGGACACGAATAAAGTAAAACGCAATGCGCCTGATTACAGGCTCAAGAGGGGGTAAATTTGTTATGATGCTCAATCCAGTAGTAGCAATGCTGATCGGCATTGTCGTTATGATGGTGCTTATCATTTTCACCAAAATGCACGCATTCCCGTCGCTGATT
Source organism: uncultured Agathobaculum sp. (assembly GCF_944380985.1). Classification (GTDB taxonomy): domain Bacteria; phylum Bacillota; class Clostridia; order Oscillospirales; family Butyricicoccaceae; genus Agathobaculum. Next base: position 43,731 of record NZ_CALWJJ010000002.1, read on the forward strand.
ATCTCTGCGGTGCTAATTGCCGTGCTGGCCATGCCGTTTGGCGATGTCACCACGCTCACGCAGTGCATCTCAACCGTGACCGCGGGCTTTGGCAGCACGATGACCAGCATTGGCGTCGTGATCGGCTTTGGCTGCATCATGGGTATTTTTCTGGAGAAAAGCGGTGCTGCCAAGTGCATGGCGCTGACCATCCTCAAGGCGGTCGGCGTGAAGAACTGCGACGTCGTGCTCGGCCTGACAGGCTGGGTGGTATCTATCCCTGTGTTCTGCGATTCCGGCTTTGTCATCCTGTCCTCGCTGGCTAAGGAATTCTCGCGCCTGACCAAAAAGTCAATGGTGGGGCTGGGCGGCATTCTTGGTATGGGCCTGTACATCACGCACTTTATGGTGCCGCCGACTCCCGGACCGCTGGCTGTTGTTGGCACATTTGCGGAAAATGGCCTTGGCGTCGACCTTGGCATGTTCATTATTTTCGGCATGGCGATCTCGGTTCCACTGTTTATCTTCGCGGTTCCGCTGTTCCGCCATTTTGGCAAGAAGTACCCAGATTTTGTCGTGCCGTATGAGATCGACCGTTCACAGTATTCCGAGGCTCAGCTGAAGGTGCTCGACCGCATCAACGACAAGTATCAGAAGCATGAAGACCTTACCACTGAGGACTTTGCCGAGTTGTTGGCGGCTGAAAAGCTGCCGAGCGCCGTCCTGTCGTTTGCGACCCTGCTCATCCCGATCATTCTGATCTTTGCCAATACGATCGTCGGCCAGATTGCCTCGCTTGAGGGCACTGTGGTTGCAAACGTGATCGAGTTCCTCGGCCAGCCGGTCATTGCGCTGTTCATCGCGCTATGCATGGGCGCGTTCCTGCTTTGCAAGGATTATGATAAAAAGACCTGCGTCGATTTGATGCAGCAGGCTTGCTGCGACGCCGGCCCGATCGCTTTCATCACTGCGGCCGGCGGTGCGCTCGGCGCGGTTATCAACGCGACTGGCGCGGCGGCCATGATGGCGGACTGGATTGTCGCTGCAGGCATCCCAGGCATTCTGATTCCGATTATTATCGGTGTTATTATGCGCTTCCCGCAGGGTTCCGGCACGACCGCAATGATCACCGGCTCGGCGATCATCGCGCCGATGATTGCCGCCGGCCTGGACGTCAACCCGTATCTCGCGGCGCTGGCGCTCTGCCTTGCAACCATGTGCCCGAGCTACTTGAACGACTCCTATTTCCACGTTGTCACCAACTTTTCGGGCATGGACATCAAGACCAGCCTCAAAACCTGGTCGATCGGCTCGATTTTGGTGCCGGCATTCGGTTCGTGCATCTTTATTATCCTGTCGTTCTTCATCCATTAAGCGGAGGAAAAAACAATGGCTGCCGCGTCAGCGGCAGCCATTTGCCTGTCAGTCAGGTTCTGCACCTCTGCTTTTTTTCGAGTTGCTCCTTAATACACGCGCGGGCCAGCTCCAGGTGATGGCGGTTAAGCCGCTCGGCCTGCGCGGCGTCGCCCTCGATCAGCGCGTGGATGATCTGCTTGTGCTCGTCGAGCGATTCCTCAAAGCGTTGGCGCACCGAGAGCGAGAGCACGCGGAACTGCTGGTTCATCGAGCCAACGCGATAATAGGTCGAACTGACGATGCTGTTGTTGCCCAGCGCGATAATCTCGTTGTGCAGCAGCTCGTCCGCGCGGGTGTATTCTTCAAGGTCGCCCGTCCGGCAGGTGGCTTCCATGCGGTCGAGGATGTCTAGCAGCTGCTGGATGTGCGCTGAGGTCAGGTTAGCACGGCTGTTGCGGATGGCGTAGCCCTCGAGCATAACGCGCATGTCAAAGATCTCGTCAATATCCCGGCAGGTGAACTCCCTGACAAAAGTGCCCTTGTTCGGAATGCTGATAACCAGCCCGTCCGAGACCAGCCGGCGCAGCGATTCGCGCACCGGGCTTCGGCTGACGCCGAGCTGCTCACACAGATCGTTCTCTTGCAGCCAGAAGCCCGGGGGATACTGCCCTTCGCAGATATTTTTTCGCAGAATGGAATAAACCTGGTCTGCGATCGTTTGGATCGGCATATTTTTTCCTCCTGATGTTTTGGGGAAAGATATGTGTGGCACATAATATATGGTTTATTATACATCTTGTGCTAAAATTTGCAAGACACCGTCGGCATTTAGGATAAAATAAGGAAGGAAGCGAGCAGTTATGACCTTACGCGAGGATGCCAAACGCATTGTCGATGCCTCCATCCGCGCGGTGCTGCCGGACGCGGCGGTGCAGCGCGCGCTCAAGGGCTTTACCCCACCCGCGGGCAAGCTTATACTGGTTGCGCTGGGCAAGGCCGCCTGGCAGATGGCGGCCGCCGCGGCCGACTGCCTGGGAGACGCTATCACGGCAGGCATTGTCATTACCAAATACGGCCATGCTATCGGCGAGATCCCGCATGTGCGTATCCGCGAGGCCGGGCACCCGGTGCCCGACCAAAACTCGTTTGAGGCAACTGAAGAGGCCATTCATCTGGTCGAGCCGCTCGGCGCGCAGGACGGCGTGCTGCTGCTCATTTCGGGCGGAGGCTCGGCGCTGTTTGAAAAGCCGCTGTGCACGCCGGACGAGTTGACCGGCCTGACAGACCAGCTGCTGCGGTGCGGGGCCGACATCGTTGAGATGAACACGCTGCGCAAGCGGGTCAGCGCGGTCAAAGGCGGACGGTTTGCCCAGCTTTGCGCGCCGGCAAAGGTTTTTTCTATCGTCCTGTCGGATATTGTGGGCGATCCGCTTGATATGATTGCCTCAGGCCCTGCGTATCCGGACCGTTCGACTGCGGCGCAGGCGCACGCAGTCGTCCAAAAATACGGCTTGCAGCTTTCCGATGGGGTGCGCGAGCTGCTCAACCGGCCCATGCCCGAGCGGCTGGACAATGTCGAGACCCACATCACCGGTTCGGTGCGCGAGCTGTGCGACGCGGCTGCGGCGGCATGCCGCACGCTTGGCTATGAAACGCAAATACTGACCGCAAGCCTTGGCTGTGAGGCGCGTGAGGCAGGCAGCTTTCTGGCTTCGGTCGCACAGTATCACGCAGATACCGACAGGCCGCTTGCATTTATCGCGGGCGGCGAGACTGTGGTGCACATCACCGGTACGGGTAAGGGCGGCCGCAACCAGGAGCTTGCGCTCTCGGCCGCACGCGGCATTGCAGGCATGCAAAACGCGCTCGTATTCTCGGTCGGCTCGGATGGCACGGACGGCCCGACCGATGCTGCAGGCGGCCTTGCCGACGGCGGCACCTGCGCCGCGCTTACCGCACAGGGCGTTTCGGTCGACCGCGCGCTGGCAGACAACGACGCCTATCACGCGCTGCAAAAGGCGGATGGGCTGATTATCACCGGCCCGACCGGCACCAACGTCAATGATGTGGCCGTGCTGCTGGTGCGCCCGGCAGACTGAAAACGGAAAAAACGCGCCGCTGGCTGCCGGTAACGGACAGACGGCGGCGCGTTTGCTTCTGCAAAGCCCCGTGGCAAGCGGTTATGGCTGCGCGGCCTCGGCTTTTTTGCGCGTAAAGCGCACAAGCCCGGTCTTATCAAGTGCGACCATGAGCGCCGGGATGAAAACAAGCTGCAATATGATGCCGGGGATTGCGGTCAGCAGCGCGCCGGATATAAACAGCTGCCAGGTAAACGGCTCGCCCGCCACGCCGGTCAGTATAACGCGCACCGCACCCCATACCAGGCGGCCCGCTACCATCGCGGTGATGAGCGAGCGGTAAAGCGAAAAGATGCACTTGAAGCGCGAGCGGCTGTACAGTAGGCCGACTACAAGCCCATATGCCAGCATTTCAAAGGACATGGCGATTGCGGTGAGCACCGGCGGCATGCCAAATAGGAAATAGCGCAGCATGGGCAGGATCAGCCCAACCACGGCGCCATACTGCCACCCGCACAGCAGCCCGCAGATGAGCACCGGCAGATGCATAGGCAGCAGCATGCCGCCGATCTGGGGAATCTGGCCGGTGAAAAACGGTAGCACTAGGCCAAGAGCCACAAACAGTGCAGCCAGCACGAGGTTTTTGGTGTTTTGCTTCATAAAACATTCTCCTTAAAACAAATTGCAGCGGCCTGCTGGCACTGCACCGCCTTCCTGGCGGCATTTTCAGGAGAGGTAGAAACGAGCCCCCTTCGTGGCGGGCTGTGGAAAGCAGGGAGAAAGCGGCGCTACTCTGCCAGCAGCCGCACTGCAAGGTCGGCGGCGTGGTGCAGATATTCCTCCAGCCGGAGCGCGTCGACCCCAGCCACATGGACGCCGCAGCTTGAGGAGGGGATGAGCACTTTTTGGGCGCGTGCGCCCGAAATGGCGGCCGCCATGCGGGGCGAAACCTCGCCCATGATGCCGTTTGCAACGATGATGCCCATCGGGCCGGCGATCAGATCGGCCTGCGCGGCGTTATGGCAGACGGCGTTCTCGCCCGTTGCCCCGCGTGCGGCCCCGGCCTTAAGCATCGCGCCTGTCGCGAGCGAATTGGTACCAACGCAGCACAGCGCACAGTCCGCCGCAAGGCGCGGCCGCAGCAGCCGTACAAGCTGGCTGCCGATGCCGCCGCCCTGGCCATCAATTACAAGGACGAGGCGTGTGCTCAAATGGGTGCCCATGAAAAAACCTCCACACTCTCTGCATTCTCTTTATGTAATATAGTATAGCACATTCGTGCGCGAGCGTAAAGCGGTATCGGCGCTTTATCGCAGGCAAAGTGTCTTACTCCAGCGGCTTTTCGCGAAAAATCAGGCCGAAAACGCGACGCACAAGCGGGCCGGCAAAGAAGAACTGCCAGATAAGCGCCATAGGGAAATTGAAAAAAGTGGTCTCAAGCCAGGTGGAAACAACGCTGGGCTGAACGCCGCCCTTGAACAGCAGCGTGGCAATCAGGCTCATGGAAGGGCACATCATCCAAACGGATGCGGCCGAGATTGCGAGCATGACCGGGGTCGGGCCGGCCTTTGCCGGATCGACCAGGCGGAACGCGACCAGCTTGGACAGCCGGCCGACAAAGATCAGCTCGAGCAGCACGGCGGCGAGCGTCATAATCGGCCACTCGCCAAGCGCCATGGCGAACACCTCGTTTCGCATGCCGCCGGTCGCGAGCGAGATATTATAGCATACCATCCCATATACCATGACGGCGGCCATCAGAACGGTAAAGATCACTTCTTGCACTTTGTTTTTGGGCATTTTTTCTTTCATTCTCCTCTTACTATAAAACTTTGCATGCGGCGCGGCGCGCATAAAAAAGACGCAGGGGAAACTTTCGTTTCACTGCGTCTGCAAGACTCGCTCCACTACCATTTATTGTATATAGTATACAGAAAAAGATGAAAAAAGTCAAGTACGCCGGCAAGATGGCCGCCTCGACGCCCCGCCCCCTTGTACATCCGGGCAAAAGGTGGTATACTGAACCATATATTTTGGGAAGGAGGCCGGTCATGCTCGCCATCGTCACCGACGTGCACTACCGCATGTCGCTTGCTTTGATCCGTGATCTAGGACAGGCTGGGGTGCGGGTCGTTACCTGCGAAAAGGAGTGCTGCCGCCGGTCTCGCTCGTCTCCGGCGCTCGGTGCGTTTTCTCGCTACACCGCTCGCCATGTGTGGCTGCCCGACGAGGAGTATCTGGACGCGATCTACGACCTCTGCCGGCGGGAGGGGATGGAGAGCGGTTGCAAGCCTGCCCTTATGCCGGTGGGCGCGGCCACGCTCGCCCTGCTCGCCGCCGATCGGGCGCGGTTTGACGAGGTTTGCGGCCTGTGCATCCCCACAGCCGCGCAGCTAGATCTGTTTAACAGCAAGCAGCAGGTGGCGGCGCTTGCCGGCTCGCTGTCCGTTCCCGTGCCGGTGTGCTTTACCCGGCGTGAGGGGGAGGAGGATGCGGCGTTTGTCCGCCGCCTGCCGCTGCCGGTGGTTGTCAAGCCGGTGTGCGGGGAAAAGCTCGGCCTGTCCGCGGCGGAGCGTTATGCGGTCGCACACACGGCGGCGCAGGCGGCCGAGGCCATCGGCCATTTCCGCGCGCTGGGCGGAGAAGAGCCGATCGTTCAGCAATATTTGACCGGCGCGGGCCTCGGCTGCTCGGTGTTGGCGCAGGGCGGTGAGGTACTCAGCGCGATCTGCCACCGCCGTGTGCGGGAATATCCGGTGTCCGGCGGACCGTCCTCGTGCTGCCGGTGGGAGGATCGGCCGGCGCTCCGGCAGATAGCGCAGGATATGGTGCGTGCCACGGGCTATACCGGCCTTGCGATGTTTGAGTTTAAGGAGGATGCAGAGGGTACGCCCCGCCTGCTTGAGGTCAACCCGCGCATCTGGGGCACTTTTCCGCTCACGCGGGTCAGCCGCAGCGGTATGCCGCTTTTGTGGTGCACGCTCGCCTGGAACGCCGGCAATCCGACGTTAGCCGTGCCCCTGCCGCAGCCGCAGCCGCAGCGCGGCGGCAAGATGATCTTCGTGGCTTCCGACCTGATGGCGGCCAGGGGCTATCTGCGGCAGGGTCGTCCGGGGCGCGCGCTCGGCGCGGTGGCCGATCTCATCAATCCCTTTGTACGCGACGGCCTGTTTGAATGGACGGACTGCGCGCCCGCGCTTGTCTATTACCGCGCTCTGTTTGGACGGGGGAAGTGACCATGCAGCACGATACCATGCATACCTACCGCGTGGATTTGCACGTCCACACTATCGCTTCGCCGGACGGACGCTCGACGATCGAGGAGATTGCCGTAGCGGCAAAGCGCGCCGGGTTGGATGCAATCGCGATATGCGACCATGACAGATGCACCCCGGTGCCTGATTTTCAGGCGGGTGTGCTGCTGATCCCCGGCTGCGAGGTTTCGACCCGGGCAGGGCACATTACCGCGCTGTTTCTCGAGCGTCCGATTGATCTTGCGGCGCTCGGTACGCTGCCCGCGCCCGAGGCGGCAGTCACAGCGATACGCAGAGCCGGCGGGCTGGCGGTTATCGCTCACCCGTTTTACCGGCCCGGCAAAGCGGCCGAGGATTTTGCTTTCGATTTGGACGGCGTGGAGACCGCCAACGCCCGCGCTTCGTTCAAAGCGGCTGACGCTAATGAAAGAGCGGCCGCGCTGGCGCAAGCGCGCGGCCTGCCCGCTGTCGGCGGCAGCGACGCGCACGATGCCAAAGAGGTCGGTAACGCTTATACTGAGCTTACCGCACCCGCGCTTACCCTGCCCGCGCTGCGTAAGGCGCTTTTAGACGGGCGCAGCCGGGCTGTGCTGGTCAAAAACACGCCGCACATCCGCAAGGGGCTGAGCCAGTGGACCAAGGCGCGGCGGACCGGTAGACCGGGCCGGCTTGTAAAGGCGGCAGCCTATCTTGCTTACTGCGTCTGGCTCGACATGACACGCAGACATTGAGATATATCACAGGAGGACAAGCCTATGTCATTGCTCACAAAGGGCATCGGCCTTGCGAAAAAGGCCAAGCATCGCTTTGCGGATCAGCTGCGCGCACGCACGCCGGTCTATCTTTCGCCGGTGCGCCGGATCGAGCGCGTCGCCCTGCACGAGCGGGTGTGCGCTATGACCTTTGACGATGGACCCTGCCGCCTGCCGGCAAACCCCGATCATTTTAACGGTAAAAGCCTGACCCAGGTGCTGGCGGATACGCTCGAGCAGTACGGGGCCCGCGGCACGTTTGACGTGGTGGGGGATACCTCGGCCAACTATCCAGATAAGGCCGGCAAGCACGGCTCGGCCTCCTGGGGCGGCGTGGCATATGACCATTATCCGGATTTCGGCAAGGACGATCAGGGCGGCGTTATGCACTGCCCTGAGCTGATCACGCGGCTGATTGAGGGCGGGCATGAAATTACCAGCCACACCTACTCACATGTGCTGTTTGGTTTCAAGCCGCTGGTTTATGGCCGGCGCAAGCATTTAAATGGTCTCGACCCGGTGGTGGACGACTTAAAGCGCCTGCACGAGCGCATGGAGCAGGGATGGAACTATACCATCCGCTTAAGCCGCCCGCCCCATTATGTCGATAGTATACAGGGCGGATTTACCAGCTATGATGCATACGCCCTAATGGGATACCAATATATGGCGGCAAGCTTTGACGGTGCGGGCTGGCTGCCGCTTGCGAGCTATCAGGCCGAGGTCGAGGCGACCTGGCGGCCTATGGAGCAGGCGCTGCAAGCCGATCCGGACTGCTTTTGCGGGCAGATTATCTTCCAGAAAGACGGGTTTAACATGGCCCGCCGCACCCCGATTGCCGATGGGCTTGAAAAGCAGTTGCAGCTGCTCACAGACAGCGGCTATCAGGTAGTCACAGTGTCCGAGTTGCTTGCGCGCTCGCCGTTTCGGGATGTGCTGCCGGACAGTGAGACGGGGCGTGCGGCGCGCCGTCTGCTCGATTACGGCTGGTGCGTGGCCTATCGGGATAACACCGTCCGCCCGGATCAGATCGTCACACGCGGCGAGCTTGCGATGACGGCCTACGGCTGGGCGGCGGCGCGTGACCGTATCGCGTTTGTGCGCGCGGGCAAGCCGCCTTTCCGTGATCTGCCCTGCCGTCACCCGTATGCCGCCGCCGCCGTGCTGGCCGACCGGGCCGGTGCGGTTTGCGCGGCATCCGGCCGCTTCCGGCCGGATGAGCCGGCCTCAGCGCGTGAAATCATGCAGTTTGCCACGGTGTGCCTTGGCAAAAAGCCGTCCGCAGGAAAAGAGGGCGTGATGACCCGTGGCGCATTTTTGCAGCTGGCTGCAAGCCTGCTGGATAGCCAGGCGGCTGAATAACGCGTGCTGCGCGCAATTCCATTTTAGATAGAAAGGCGACCGTCCGCCTGCTCCCGCCTGCTGGATCCGGCGGCGGCAGCGGTGCGGCCGGTATGGTGATTGATATGAAGCTCCGATCCAGACTGGCGGTGCTGGCATGCAAGGTATCGGGCGCGGCGCTGCGCAAACTGGGCCGCGGTGGCACCAATCTGCCCGGCAAGCTCGCGCTTGCGATTGATAAGGACATTCTCGGCACGCTATCACGTGGGGTGCGCGTTACAGTTGTAACCGGCACCAACGGCAAGACCACAACCTCCCGTATGATCGAGCAGGCGTTTGCGGATGCAGGACTGAAATACTTTGCCAATAAATCGGGCGCCAACCTGCTGACCGGTATTGTCGCGGTGTTTGCCCAGCACTGCACGCTTTCCGGCAAGTGCCGGTATACCGACGCGCTGATCGAGTGCGACGAGGCGGCTTTTCGCCGCACAAGCGAGTATCTGCCGGTCGCGTGCCTGGTGGTAAATAACATTTTCCGCGACCAGCTCGATCGCTATGGCGAGATCACCCATACGCTCGACGCCATCCGCGAGGGCATTACCCATATTCCGGATGCGACGCTCTGCTTAAACGCAGATTGCTCACTGACCGCCTCGCTTGCCCGAAAGATCCCAAACAAGGTGGTGTGGTTTGGCGTCAATGTGCCGATCTACCGGCAGACAGCACATGAATTGTCGGATGCGCCCTATTGCATCCACTGTAAGACCGAATATGAATACGACTATATCACCTACGGTCATCTGGGTGGTTTTCGCTGTCCGAAATGCGGCTATCACCGGCATACGCCCGATGTGGCCGTCACCCGTGTGCTGGAGACCGGCGCGGATTCGTCCGACGTTGCGCTTAGCATTTTCGGCCGGCTGTACGAGGTGCATGTCAACCTGCCTGGCGGATACAATATTTATAACGCTGCGGCTGCGGCTGCGGCGTGCCATGTTGCCGGCATTGACGAGGAGACCGCGGTCGGCGCGCTCGCCCAGTTTGAGTGCGGCTTTGGCCGTGCCGAGCAGTTCACGCTTGGCACGGCGCCCGCGCGCATGATGCTAGTCAAAAACCCGGCGGGCTTTAACCAGGTCATCAACCTGATCGTGCACGACGATGGCGTGTACCAGCTGGCTTTTCTGCTCAACGACCGCTTTGCCGACGGCACGGATATTAGCTGGATCTGGGATGTTGATTTTGAAACGCTCGCGGCGCAGCAGGCGCGCTTTACGCATATCTTTGTCTCCGGTGTGCGCGCAGACGATATGGCGCTGCGCCTGAAGTACGCGGGCTTTGCGGCGGACCGGCTCGAGGTGATCCGCGGGTATGCGGATTTACTTGCTGCGCTCGGCGCGAGCGAGACGCCCGCTTTCCTCATGCCGACCTATACCGCGATGTTCGACTTGCGCGGCGAAATCGGCAAGCACACCGACGTTAAAGCGTTTTACGAATAAGGAGGCGGGGGATATGGAACTGAATATTTGTCATCTGTACCCCGATATTCTCAACCTATACGGCGACCGGGGCAATATCATCACGATGAAGCGGCGGCTTGAGGACCGGGGCATCCGGGTGACAGTTGAGGAATGCTCGATCGGCCAGCCGCTCGATATTGACCGGCATGACATTTTTTTTATCGGCGGCGGGCAGGATTTTGAGCAAGAGGTGCTGCTGCGCGACCTGGCTGCGGGCAAGGCGCGCGACATCCGTAGCGCGGTAGAGGACGAAAAGGTGTTTCTCGCCATCTGCGGCGGCTATCAGATGCTCGGGCAGTATTACAAGACCTGGGACGGCAGCCAGCTCGATTTCATCGGCGCGATCAACATCCACACGATCGGCGCCAGGGAGCGCATGATCGGCAATTATATGTTCCGGCTCACGCCCGAGAGCGGCGGCTCGATCGTAGTTGGGTTTGAAAACCATTCGGGTAAGACCTGGCTGGGCGAGGATGTTGCTCCGCTCGGCATGGTGCTCAAGGGCGGCGGCAACAATGGCGAGGATCAGACCGAGGGCGCGCGGTATAAAAACGTGTTTGCGACCTATTCGCACGGCTCGCTGCTGCCCAAAAACCCTGTTTTGTGTGATTTTATCTTGCAAACCGCGCTGCGGCGCAAGTATGATACCGACGAACCTCTCGCGCCGCTTGACGATACGCTCGAAAACCGCGCGCACGACTATATGCAGCAGCGACTGCAAAAGGGATAGCATCTGTGCTGACTGAAAAACGGCTCTCCGTCGAAACGAGAGAGCCGTTTTTTATCATGTGCGCGGGATTTGGGTATAGACCGGACCTTTTACCCGATAACGCCAAGATGCTCAAGCAGGATTTTCAGCCCCATCAGGATGAGCACGGCGCCGCCGAACAGTTCGGCGCGGCTTTTATACTTTGCGCCAAACACGTTGCCGACCTTGACGCCGGCGCACGAGAGCGTAAAGGTCGTCACGCCGATCAGGCTGACCGCGTAGCCGATGCGCACCTGTAAAAAGGCAAACGTCACGCCGATCGCGAGTGCATCGATGCTGGTCGCGACCGCGAGCGGAAGCATGGCGCCGGGCGAAAAGGAGTCGCTCAGTTCGGCCTCGTCTGTCTCACATGACTCGCGGATCATATTGCCGCCGATCAGCACAAGCAGCACGAAGGCGATCCAGTGGTCAACGCTCGTGATCAGCGACTGAAAGCGCACGCCGAGCAGATAGCCGATGAGCGGCATGAGCGCCTGAAACCCACCGAAATACAGTCCGGTGACAAGCGCGTAACGCGGACGCAGCGCGCTCATGCTGAGCCCCTTGCAGATCGCCACTGCGAACGCATCCATCGACAGGCCGACCGCGATAATCAATAATTCGAGTAAATCCATTTCCCGTCCTCCAAGCCTTTTGGGCGCGCAGTGCGGCAGGCGCAAAAAAACAAGACCCATCCGCTGCGCAACAGATCGGTCTAGTCACTTTCTGCAAAACCAAGGGAGCGTCCTCCCCTGTGCTGGCTCTGCCGCGCGGCGAAAATCGCCCACGCCGACTAAGTGCCTTAATCTGCCCTATAATAGCATATATGCTACTGCAAGTCAAGATATGGCATTGGCCGGTGTATGCAACAGCCCGCGCCTGGAGGAAACCCGGCGCGGGCTGTTTTGCATTTTGTAAGTTGCGCGGTGCAGATTACGGCTGACCGGCCGGACCGCTTTGCCCGGCGGGCGCACCGTCGGCTCTGCCCTCTGTAGACGTCGGTTTGTGCCGCCGGCGTCCGCCCCGGCGGCGACGGCGGCGCGGCGCCGCGCCCTCGGCCGGCTGATCCTCTCCACCGTCCTGAGGCTTGTCTGGCATATCCTTTTCGTCGCGTGTGGCTGCGGCCTGCTCCTCACGGCGGCGCTCCTCGGCCATAGCAGCGGCGTTGTGCCGGTTGCGGCACGCACCCTTGACCATGCAGCAGTCAGCGCACCGGAACTCGGTCAGCGTATGATCGGGGCTATCATCCAGCTGCACCTTGCAGGTGCCGCGCAGCATTTGCGCCGAAATCACCTTGCCGCGGCCATCGGGCGTATCGACCACACTGCCCAGCTTGGGCGTTACCTTTTGCAGCTCGGCATAGGCTTCGTGCTCATATTTAAGGCAGCACATCAGGCGGCCGCATACGCCCGAGATCTTGGCCGGGTTGAGCGACAGGTTCTGATCCTTCGCCATGTTGATGGAAACAGGGTGGAAATCATCGAGATATGAGCAGCAGCACAGTTCTCGTCCGCAGGTACCCAGGCCGCCGATCATCTTGGCCTCGTCACGCACGCCGATCTGGCGCAGCTCGATGCGGGTGCGAAATACGCTTGCCAGGTCCTTGACCAGCTCGCGAAAGTCGATGCGGCCGTCCGCTGTAAAATAGAACAGCATCTTGTTCATGTCGAATGTGCACTCCGCAGTGACAAGATTCATCTCAAGGCCGCGCTCTTCGATCTTGCGCTTACACACGATAAACGCCTCGTCCGCGCGCTTTTTGTTGCGCTCGAGGGTTTTTTGGTCGGCGTCGGTTGCGATGCGCACCATGCGCTTGAGCGGCTGTACGACCGTCTGGTCGGGCACATCGGTGTTGCCTTGCACGCACTCGCCGTACTCAAGGCCGCGCGAAGTTTCGACGATGACGCCCGTACCCGCGGCGACCTGTGTATCCTGCGGGTCAAAAAAATATTTCTTTCCGCCTGATTTGAAGCGGACTCCGATAATAGTCGTCAAAAAAACGCTCCTCCTATTAAGATTGAAAACAGATGCGGTATACGTCGCTTGTCAGCGCGCAGGTCACCGCTGCGGCCGCAGCGTTGCGGGAGACACGGTCTGACAGCTCGCCGATAAAATCGTAGCACGCGAGCAACCGCTCTGCCGGTACCGCACGGGCGAGCGCTGCGGTCTGCTCGTGCAGCACGGGCACAAGCGGCGGCAGCGCCAGGGCGCGGGCGGTAAATACCGCGTCGCGCAGCGCAGCTTGCATCGCGCCCAGTATACCGGCAAGCGTATGACGTGCCAGCTTTTCGAGCGCAAGCGCGGCCAGCATCATCTGATCCTCCCGCGCTGCGGCCAGCGCAGCAAGATAAGGCGCGAGATAGGCATCGGCCTGCTCGTCGGGCACGGTCGCGCGCGGCGGCTCGAGCGCGAATTTGGCGCAGCGCGAGCGCACGGTTTGCAGCAGCGCGTCCGGCTGCTCGGCGGTCAGGATAAAAAATGCGTAGGCCGGTGGTTCCTCCAGCTCTTTGAGCAGCGCGTTCTGCGCCATGGGGTTTAAGTTTTGCGCATGACGGATGATGGTCACGCGGCGCGCGCCGTCATTCGGGATGATGGCGTTTTCCGCCTTGATGCGACGCGCCAGATCGACCTTGAGTTCGTTTTCGCCCTGGTCTATCACGATCAGGTCGGGGTGCACCCCCTGCTCGACCTTGCGGCAGGACAGGCACGCGCCGCACGGGCGGCCGCCCGTGTTTTCGCACAAAATACCCGCAGCGAGCACGATAGACAGCGATTGCAGCCCGTCCGCATCATCGCCCGAGAGCAGCACGGTTTGCGGAAAACGGCCGGCAAGCGCGTTTTGCAGGCTTTCTTTGAGCGCGGCATTGCCGGGCACAGCGTCAAACGAAATCAAAGCTTTTCAAACCGCTCGACGTTCAGCACGAATACGGTCGCACCGCCCACCTCGACCTGTACGGGCGTTGAAGGGAAAAATCCCACGCCAAGTTCGGCGGTGGTCGGGATGATCTGTTTGCGGCAGGAGGAATGCTCGCGGATGATGCCAAAGCATTCGTCCAGCTTGGCTTCATCCAGGCCGATCAGAATGGTGACGTTGCCCGCCTTGAGAAAGCCGCCGGTCGTCGCCAGTTTGGTGATCTGGAAACCGGCCTGCATGAGGTTATTAATCACGTCTTGAGCATCATCGTAGTTGATGATCGCAAGTACCATTTTCATTATCATTTCCCCCTTTTGGAGATTGACGAAACCACTACGGTGATTTCGTTAATTTCATTGTACCATCTTTCGCAAATAAGTTCAATGTGCGCGCGGGTAATTTTCTCACCCGGCCAAATCAGCGGTACGCCGGGCGGGTAGGGGGTGACCGGCCGCGCACAAATCAGGCCCTCGGCGGCTGCGGGCGCAACACGGCCGGACGGTGCAAACCATGCCTCGCGCACGCGCATCACCCGTTCGGCGGATGGGAAAGGCGCGGTGGGGGCGGGCGGCAAATCTTCGTGCCGGCGGTCGGAAACGCGGCGCAGGCCGCGGCGCAGCCGGTAAAGCGAAGAGCTGGTGTCTGCACCGGTCAGGATGAACACCGCGTTGCGCTCGTCCGCCATTTCGCAGGCAACGCCGTATTCGCTCCACAGCATGTCCGCCAGACGGTGGCCAGTGGTATCCGTGCCTGCGGTGCATACGGTCAGGCGGCAGGGATCGAGTGCGGGGAAGTCGTCCTCGGTCAGCGGCGTAAAGCCCGTGCGGCGCACAATGTAGGCACGCAGATCGCCGCAGGCCTCGGCCGCGCGCAGATAGGCGGCGCGGCCCGGACCCTCGATGTAGGCGCGGGCAAGATCAATAGACGCCATGATCGGATAAGATGGGCTTGAAGTGCCAAATAGCGCGGTGTTCTCGCGCAGCGCGCGCTTGTCCACCCCCGCGCCGGCGAGCACGACCGCGCCCTGCCCCAGGCAGGGCAGCGTTTTGTGCATGGACAGCACAGCCATGTCCGCACCCTGCTGCGTGGGCGTCATCAGGCCGACTGCGGGAAAGTGCGCGCCGTGCGCCGCGTCGACCAGCAGCGGCTTGCCGAATGCATGGCACAAATCGGCCAGCGCGGGCAAGGCGCGGCGCACGCCGTAATAGGTCGGCGAGGTGACGAGCACGGCGCGGATGTCGGGATGCTCGACCAGTTGGCGCTCAACCGCATCCACCGGCAGCTCACCCGAGACGGCAAACGGCTCGATCAGCGGCGCCGAGACAAAGTAGGGCGTGATGTCGAGCAGCGCACAGGCGTGGCAGACGGATTTGTGGCATTCACGGTCAAGCAGCACGGCGCCGCCCTGGCCGACTGCGGTGGCGAGCATGGCGAGAATGCCCTGTGATGATCCGCCGGTGAGGAAAAAGCAGTCTGCCGCGCCGAAGTACCGTGCTGCTGCGACCTCGGCATCGCGAATCGGGCCTTCGCCGAGGTACAGATCGCCCGTGGCCCGGGTTTCGGTAAAATCGATCGCGAACACCTCGGCATAGGTGTTAAACAGCGGCTCGCCCTTATGGCCCGGCATGTGAAAGCGCGCGGGGTCGCCTGTGGCCAGCAGCTGCAGCGTGTGGAACAGCGGCGCGCCGGTAAACGGCAGCAGACGGTTGATCTGCCGGTGGGACAGCTGTCCGCGCCCGGCCGATCGCTTGCGTCGGAGCATGGGCTCGGCCTCCTTTTTGTCATATGGCAACTGTTATGCGGATAGTATATCATACCGGGCGCGAGACTTGCAAACCCACGGCCAAATGAGGGGCGGGCAGTCGAATCATGATCGATACTGTCCATATTGTGCATACATTCGTCTTTTTGGCGTGGAATTTTGGGATATTTTAACGTGGTAAATCGGATAGTCATATATTATAATGGGTGGTACATTCCATTTGGGGAATGCCACACTGATCTTGAAAGGCAGGGAACTATCACTATGGCAGACAATCGTATTTACAATTTTTCCGCTGGTCCATCCATGCTTCCGGTGCCCGTCCTCGAGCGATGTGCATCCGAAATGCTCAGTTATAAAGGTTCCGGCATGTCCGTCATGGAGATGAGTCACCGCTCCAAGGTATATGACGGTATTATCAAGGAAACCGAGGCATGCCTGCGCCGTGTGCTCTCCATTCCGGAGAATTACAAGGTTTTGTTTTTGCAGGGCGGCGCGTCGACCCAGTTTGCGGCTATCCCGATGAACCTGATGAAGACCGGCAAGGCGGATTACGCTATCACCGGCAACTTTGCCAACAACGCATACAAAGAGGCAGTTAAGTTTGGCGATATTCACATTGCTTTTACTTCTAAGGAGACGGGCTTTGACCATGTGCCCACTCAGTCCGAGCTGCAGGTCCGCCCGGACGCGGATTATCTATACATCTGCGCCAACAACACGATTTTCGGCACCGAGTATCAGTATGATCCAGAGACGCCGGCGGGCGTGCCGCTGGTGGCCGATATGTCTTCGAACATTCTGTCAAAGCCGGTTGACGTATCCAAATACGGCGTGATCTATGCGGGTGCGCAGAAGAACATGGGTCCTGCGGGCGTCACGGTCGTTATCGTGCGCGAGGATCTACTGGGCAGCTACCCGCTTGACAAGTATCCGGTCATGCTGGACTGGAAGACCATGGCCGACAAGGAGTCCATGTACAACACTCCGCCGACTTACGGTATCTATGTGCTGGGGCTTGTGCTTGAGTGGGTCGAGCAGATGGGCGGCGTAAAGGCCATGCAGCAGCGTGCGGAAAAGCGCGCCTCGCTGCTGTATGACTATCTGGATAGCCAGGATTTCTACAAGGCGGTCGCACAGAAAGCATCGCGCAGCCATATGAACGTCACCTTCCGCACCGGCAGCGATGAGCTGGACGCCAAGTTTGCAAAGGAGTCTGCCGAGGCTGGCATGACCAACCTTAAGGGCCACCGCTCGGTCGGCGGTATGCGCGCCTCGATCTATAATGCGATGCCGATCGAAGGCGTCGAGTATCTGCTTGATTTTATGAAGAAGTTTGCGGCGGAAAACGCCTGATTACCCGGGTGAACATGGAGAATGTAACAGAATGTACGCTGTGTCACGGTTTCATATGATTACCGCACGCGCCGCCTCCCATTCTCTATGATCCATTTGCAACCGAATAAAGAGGAGAAGTGCTTTCCTATGTATAACGTAAAGCTTTATAATAAAATTTCCAAAGTCGGCCTGGACGCTTTCGATGCGGCGAAGTATGCCTGCTCGGAGGATTTTGAGGATTATGATGCGGTGCTCGTCCGCTCGGCCAAGCTGCACGACGTGCAGTTCCCGCAATCGCTCAAGTGCATTGCGCGCGCGGGCGCGGGTGTAAACAATATTCCGCTGGACCGCTGCGCCGAGCAGGGCATTGTGGTATTCAACACCCCTGGTGCAAACGCCAACGCGGTCAAGGAGCTGGCCATCTGCGCGCTGCTGCTCGCCTCGCGCAAGGTGGTGCAGGGCGCCAACTGGGTAAAGGGCCTGGCTGGCACGCCGGACATCGGACCCGCAGCCGAAAAGGGTAAATCGACCTATGCCGGCCCGGAGATTTTGGGCAAAAAACTGGGCGTGATCGGCCTTGGTGCGATCGGCGTCAAGGTTGCCAACGCCGCGGTCGGCCTGGATATGGAGGTCTGGGGTTACGATCCGTTTTTGTCGGTCGACGGCGCGCTGGCGCTCAGCCGTGCGGTTAAGCATGTAACCCAGCTGGATGAGATCCTTGCAAACTGCGATTACATCACCATCCATGTGCCGCTTAATAATGACACGCGCGGCATCCTTAGTGCCGACGCCATTGAGCGGATGAAGGACGGCGTGCGCGTGATCAACCTTGCGCGCGGCGAGTTGGTCGATACCAAGGCCATGGCCGCAGCGCTTGCGAGCGGCAAGGTTGCGGCCTATGTGTCCGACTTTGCCTCTGACGAGATCCTCGCGCAAGAGAACGCGGTCACGCTGCCGCATCTTGGCGCCTCCACGCCGGAGAGCGAAGATAACTGCGCCAAAATGGCAGTGCATGAAATCACCGAATACCTCGAAAAAGGCACCATCCGCAACTCGGTCAACTTTCCCAACCTCAAGGTGCCGTATGAGGGCGGCTACCGCATCTGCATGATCCACCGCAACATACCGAATATGATCGCCTCGATCACTGCGGCGGTCAAGTGCAATATCGAAAACATGGGCAACCGCTCCAAGGGCGATTATGCCTATACCATCATTGACATTGCCGAAAAACCCACCGAGGCCAACCTGGACGCGCTCCGCACGATTGGCGGCATGATCTCGGTGCGCGCGCTCTGATTGCGCCTCGCGGCACAGCCGATCGGGTTTTAGCGCCCCGGACCAGACGGTCCGGGGCGCTTTGCCGTCTGCCGTCACTGGACGGTAAAATAACGGTAGCCTGGATGACCTGACAGAAAAAACCCAAATAACCGAAAATACACGGTTATATTTGTGCAAAACTGCCGATGTAAATAATATTTTTTTGTTCATTCGCGCAGAACCTCTTGCATTGACGGGCATATCTTGTATAATTTACATAGATGGCTTGCGCCAAAAATCAGGATGAGGTGATACCCATGGATTACATGTCGGAGTACAAGCGTTGGCTGGATAATGCTGCCCTTTCCGCGCAGGAGCGTGCGGAGTTGCAGGCGATTGAGGGCAATGCAGAGGAGATCGAAAGCCGCTTTTTTGCGCCGCTGTCGTTCGGCACGGCCGGACTGCGCGGTGTGCTTGGCATCGGCCTGAACCGTATGAACCGCTGGACGGTTGGCCAGGCGGCGCAGGGCCTTGCCAATCTAATCGTCTCTAACGGCAAGGCCGCGATGGAGCGCGGCGTCGCTATCGCGTATGACAGCCGCCACTTTTCGCCCGAGTTTGCCCGCCAGTCGGCGTGTATTCTTGCGGCAAGCGGCATCAAAACGCTGCTGTTCGACGAGCTGCGCCCGACGCCTGAGCTGTCCTTTGCAATCCGGCGCTATGGCTGTATCGCGGGCATCAATATCACCGCGTCCCACAACCCGAAGGAGTATAACGGCTACAAGGTCTACTGGGAGGACGGCGCACAGCTGCCGCCCGCAGAGGCCGATGTAGTCGCAAGGGAGATGGCCGCCACCGATATTTTCACCGGCGTGCGCACAGGCGATTATGACGGATTCGTAAAGAGCGGCATGATCCGCCTACTGGGCCGTGAGACCGACGAAGCCTATCTCGGCGAGGTCATCAAGGTTGCAGTCAATCCGGAGTGCGTCAGACAGGTAGCCGATGAGTTTAAACTGGTTTACACGCCGTTTCATGGTGCGGGCTACCGTCTCGTGCCCGAGATCCTGCGCCGCCTGGGCTACAAGCATATCCTGTGCGAGCCGGAGCAGATGAAGATCGACGGCGATTTCCCGACTGTTAAAGACCCCAACCCGGAATATAAGGAGGGCTTCCGGCTCGCCATCGAGCTGGCAAAGCAAAACAACGTCGATCTCATCATCGGCACCGACCCCGACGCCGACCGCACCGGCATCGTGCTCAAGGATAAATCGGGCGAATACGTCACGCTGTCGGGTAACCAGGTGGGCGTGCTGCTGATCGATTATATCATCACCGCGCGCAAGATAACCAATACCATGCCGCCGCATCCAGCAGTGCTCAAGAGTATCGTGACGACCGAGATGGCGCGTGCCGCCGCTACCATGAACGGCGTTGCATGCTTTGACACCTTCACGGGCTTTAAGTTCCTTGCCGAGAAGATCAAGCAGTTTGAAAAGAGCGGCTCGTATCAATATCTGTTCGCGTATGAGGAGTCCTACGGCTATCTTGCGGGCGACTATGCGCGCGATAAGGACGCGGTTACCGCCTCGATGCTGATTGCCGAAATGGCGGCCTACTACCGCACCCAGGGCAAGACCCTGTTTGACGCGATGGAGGAAATGTACGAGAAATACGGTCACTACTGCGAGCAGACCATCTCGATCGTGATGCCCGGTGTATCCGGTCTTACGCGCATGAAAGAGTTGATGGCCGAGCTGCGTGAAAAGCCACTGACCCAGATCGGTCCGGATAAGGTGCAATATATCCGCGATTACCAGAGCGGCGTGCGCACCTGCGTAGCAGACGGCACGACCGAGCAGATGGAGCTTTCAGGCCAGAACGTTATGTACTATGAGCTTGCAGGCGGCACGATGTTCATTATCCGCCCATCGGGCACCGAGCCTAAGGTCAAGGTTTATATCATGGCCAAGGGCGACAGCCAGGCAGACGCCACCGCCAAGGTAGATGCGCTCACTGCGGCCGCGCGGGAGATCGTCAGGTAAACGCGGTTGTAAAAGCCCCCAAAAAAAGCCCGCCTCAATGGCGGGCTTTTTTGGGGGCTTTATTCGCTCAGCAGCATGCGGTCGTTTTCGATATTGAATTTTTCGAGCAGGTCGCGCACAGTGAGGTTTTTCTTTTCCTCCCCGCGAATGTCGACCACGACACGGCCGGCGTCCATCATAATCAGGCGGTTGCCGTATTGGATGGCGTTTTTCATATTATGCGTGACCATCATGGTGGTCAGGCCGTCGCGCGCGACGATCTCCTCGGTCAGGCCGAGCACCTTGTCCGCAGTCTTGGGGTCGAGCGCGGCGGTATGTTCGTCGAGCAGCAGCAGGTCGGGTTTCTGAAGCGTTGCCATGAGCAGGGTGAGCGCCTGACGCTGGCCACCTGAGAGCAGGCCGACCTTGCTGGTCATACGATCCTCAAGGCCGAGGCCGAGCGTTGCGAGCCTTTCGCGGTAGAGCTTTCGTTCCTCATTTGTGATGCCGCGGCCCAGCCCACGGCCCCTGCCGCGGCGGTAGGCGAGGGCAAGGTTTTCCTCAATGCCCATGTTTGCCGCCGTGCCCATCATGGGATCCTGGAACACACGGCCGAGAAAGCGCGCGCGCTTGTGCTCAGGCAGGCCCGTCAGATTAAAGCCGTTTAGGCGGATAAGTCCCGCATCCGGTGGGAAGACGCCCGCAATCAGGTTAAGCGTAGTCGATTTGCCCGCGCCGTTTCCGCCGATAATGGTGACGAAATCGCCATTGTCGAGCGTCAGGTCAAGTCCGTCGATGGCGCGCTTTTCGTTGACCGTGCCGGCGTTAAAGGTTTTATACAGCCCTTTTAGCTCAAGCATTCTTATCCGCTCCCTTCTTGGCAGACTTGTTCCAGTACTTGCCCTTCCAGTAGGGGATGGCAAGGAACACCGCGACAACCGCCGCCGTGATGAGCTTGAGGTCGTTGGTATCGAGGCCGGCGTTAAGCACAATCTGGATGACCACATAGTAGATCACCGCGCCGAAGGCCACGCCCAGCAGGCGCAGCGCGAAGTTGCGGAAGATGCGGCTGAACACGACTTCGCCAATGATGACGGCTGCAAGGCCAATGACAATCGCGCCGCGGCCGGCGTTTACATCCGCAAAGCCCTGATACTGGCAGTAAAGCGCGCTCGACAGCGCGACGATACCGTTGGACAACATCAGGCCGAGCACCTTGTTGAAGCTGACGTTGATGCCTTGCGCGCGGCTCATGTTGGGGTTGGCGCCGGTGGCGCGGATGGCGCAGCCGAGCGAGGTGCCGAAAAACCAATAGAGTAGGGCGATCACAACCACGGTGAACACAGCTGCGACAAAAATTGGGTTTTCGATCGTCATCTCGCGGACATTTCGCAGCGAGACCAGCAGATCATAGTTATTCGGATTGATCGCCATGTTGGCCTTTCTGTCCATAATGCGCAGATTGATTGAAAATAATGCAAGCTGCGTCAAGATACCTGCGAGGATGGCCGGGATACCCATAAAGGTATGCAGGATGCCGGTGATCAGGCCGGCAAGCATGCCCGCGATGAATGCGCAAAACAGCGCTATCCACACGTTGACGCCCGCCGTCATCAGTACGATGCACACCGCGCCGCCGGTCGCCATCGTGCCGTCGACAGTCAGGTCAGCCAGGTCGAGCACGCGGAAAGTGATGAACACGCCGATCGCCATCAGGCCCCAGATCAGCCCCTGCGCCGCCGCGCCGGGCAGCGCGGATAGCAGGTTCGCAAAGAATTCCACTTTCATGCCCCCAATAAGTCATAATCTGATAAAGTAAAAAAGCACTTTGGATTAGTATAGCAAAAAAAAGCGGAAAAGGAAAGCCTTTTCCGCTTTTTTGCTTTAAAACTTACCGGTTACACGATCGCCGTATAATCCGCCGGCGGCGTGATGCCGAGAGCCTCACAGTTGTCTGCGTTGTACATCTTGGTGAAGTTCGGTGCAGGCTCGATCGTCATATCGCCCGGGTTTGCGCCGTTTACCAGAATTTCATAGGCCATTTCGGCGGTGATTTCGCCCAGCTCGTAGTAGTCGATCGACAGGGTGGCCACGCCACAGCCCGAGCAGATGCCCTGCTCGCCCGCCACAACCGGCACGCCTGCCGGAATCACGACGTTTGCAATCGCCTCGGTGCAGGAGGCCGCGGTGTTGTCGGTTGGGATATAGATCACATCGCTGCCCGAAGCCGCGTTCTGCGCGACAGAGGCGACGTCGTTGGAGTCAGTAAAGGCATACTCGGTGCAGGTATAACCCATCTCCTCAAGTATCGGGGTGATGGTGTCGATCTGGTAGCGGGAGTTCGGCTCGGCCGAGCAAAACAGCAGGCCGACATTGGTCGCATCCGGGAACAGCTCGTTGAGCATCTCGGCCTGGCCGTCGAGCGGGGCGAGGTCGGTCGTGCCGGATACGTTGGTGCCGGTCGTCGAGGTACTGGTCCAGCCCTCCACGCCGAGCGCGGTGCCGTAATCAGTGATCGAGGTGCCGAGCACGGGGATGTCCGCCGTACCGGACTGGGCGGCCTGGAGCGCCGCCGTACCGTTGGCCATAATGAGGTCGACGCCGCCGGAAATATAGCCGTTTGCAATGGTTGTGCAGTTGGCCGAGTCGCCGCCGGCTACCTGGACGCGGACGTCGACTTCGCCGCCGTCGGCTTCGATCAGCTCTTCGAGCTTATCCTGAAAGCCCTGGGTCGCGGCATCAAGCGCGTCGTGCTGTATCAGCTGAACCACGCCGACCGTATAGCTGCCTGCACTGGCGGCGTTATCATCCGTGCCGCCCTGCTGCACGGGCGCATTCCCGTTTGAGCCGCATGCGGTCATGGCCAGCGCCATCGCACCCGCCATGAGTGCAGCAAGTAACCTTTTCTTCATGTCAAAACCCCTTTTCTGCATTGTAATTTTGCATAATATGCGTGTCAAATGTGGGCAAAGCCCACTTAACTTTTACATATTAGCAGTTAAAAGAAAACAAGTCAAGGGAATTGCTACTTTTTTTTGGAAATTCAGTATTATGGACGTCAACTTCTACAATAATACTACTTCTATTTGTAAATAAATTGTAAGTATTGCTGGGCATTTATTGACCTGAGGTATATAGTGTCGTAATATAGTACTATACCGCAAGGGGTGAGACGCGATGAATATATCTTTTTTCCTGAAACCCAAGATCGAGGTCAGCTATTTGTATGACGACTGCCCGGTGCGGCGGGCGCTGGAGGATCTGATGAGAAGCGGGTTCACCGCGATTCCGGTGGTTAGCCGCCAGGGAAAATACATTGGCACCATCACCGAGGGCGATTTTTTGCGCCTGCTGCTGCATTGCAGCCCTGACCGGCTGGATCGAATGACAGCCGGTCAGGTCGAGCGGCGCGTGAAGCATCGCTCTGTTTTTATTGACGCGCGCATGGAAGATATGGTAGACTTGGTAGCAGTGCAGAATTTTGTGCCTGTGGCCGACGGACGTGGCATGTTCTGCGGAATCATTACAAGACGTGATGTGATTAACTGGCTGCGCGGCAGTCGTGTAAAATAAGGCATATCCGAGAGGGAGGAGCGCGTATGGGTAGGTCTGGCGGGGGTGGAGGATTTCGCGGCGGCGGTTTTTCGGGGGGCGGACGTTCGTCAGGCGGTTTTTCGGGCGGTTTTGGCGGCGGGCGCAGCCGAGGACGAAGCGGCGTGAGCCATGGCGGTTTCCGCAACCGGATGGTCATCATCAATCACTCCGGCCGGTATTATGGCGGGGGTGGCGGTGGACAGGGCGGCGGCTCGGGGCTTGGCGCGGTAGTAGCGGCCGTGGTAATCGTGCTGTTTCTGCTACTGTTCATCATATCCCTTACCGGCGGCAGCCTGTTTGGCGGCGGCATCGCTCGCTCAACGGTCGAGCGAGAAAAGTTACCCGCGTCCGCTGTGCAGCAAACCGAGTGGTATACGGATGCGGACGGTAGCTGGATCGGCAACCCCTCCGTGCTCGAGCGCGGTCTGCGCACGTTCTATGAAGATACCGGCGTGCAGCCATATGTATATATTCTGCCCAACGGCGAGACCCGGCAGGTCAGTGAGCTGACCCGGCGCGCGGAAGATCTGTATCCACAGCTGTTTGCAGATGAAGGGCATTTTTTGCTTGTATTTTGTGATGATGATCGCGGATCGTATAACTGCGGTTACACCGTTGGCAGCCAGGCCAAGACCGTGATGGACGACGAGGCCATCGGCATTCTAGCCGACTATCTTGACCGTTATTATAATGATATGTCGATCAGCGAAGAGGAGATTTTCGCAAACGCGTTTGCGGATACCGGCGCGCGCATTATGCATGTTACCCGCTCGCCGGTCGTACCGGTGGTGGTGTGCGCGGCGGTGATCGTGGTGGCTGTTTTGCTGTTCATCACGCTTAAAAAGCGCCGGGAAGCGCGCGAGCGCGAGCAGGAGCGCACGGAGGAGATACTCAAGACCCCGCTGGAGAAATTCGGCGATCAGGAGGTCGAGGATCTCGCGGAGAAATACCAAGACCGCGATTGTTAAATCCCGTCGAAGCCCGACGGTATGCACTGAATTTGTAACGCGTGCGTGAAATGAAATAAAAGCTATTTCAGTTATCTGTAAGGAAGGAGAAACAAATGGGCATTCTGGAACGTTTTACGGACATCATCAAGGCCAACATCAATGATTTGCTTGACAAGGCGGAGGATCCGGCAAAAATGATTGACCAGTACCTGCGCGATATGGCCGAGGATCTTGCCGAGGTCAAGCGCGAGACTGCCGGCGTGATAGCCGAGGAGACCCGCGCAAAGCGCATGCTTGAGGATAACACCCGTGAGATCGAGAAGTACGACGGCTTGGCGCGCAAGGCGTTGCAGGCCGGCAACGAGGGCGATGCCCGTGTGTTTCTGACCAAAAAGCAGCAGCTGGCTGAAAAGTCAGCCTCGCTGCAAGCGACGTACGACGCGGCGCATACCAACGCGCAAAAAATGCGGCAGATGCATGACAAGCTGGTGGGCGACATAGAAACCCTGAATGCCCGCCGCGAAATGATTAAGGCCAAGGTAGCCGTCGCAAAGACCCAGCAGAAGGTAAACCAATATGCCTCAAGCGCGGATAGAGCCGCAGGCACGATGGATGCGTTCAGCCGCATGGAGGCTAAGGCGGACGCGATGCTCGACCGGGCCAACGCCATGGCTGACTTGAACCAGCCGCCCGTGGACGAAGCTGCGGCGCTCGAGGAGAAGTACCGGGCGCAGGGCGCGTCCGGCGCGGTGGATGCCGAGCTGGAAAAGCTCAAAAAGGAAATGGGCCTGTAAGGTTAAGAAACGAAAAGCAGCCGCCCGGCATATGCCGGACGGCTGTTTTTGTGCAAATATTGAGGCGTGCCTACGGTTTATTATGCCTCCATCAGCATGGTAAGCAGCTTGGCGAACTCGCTGCGGGTAATGGTATTTTCCGGCCGTAGCGTGCCGTCGGCATAGCCGCCAATCAAACCCTGCTGCACGCACAGCGCGGCAGCGGCGCGTCGCTCGGCCGGCACCGCGCCTGCATCCGAGAATGCGGCCAGTATCTGCGCGGCTTGCTGCTCGTCTGGCAGCTGGCTGCCTTGCTGCACAAGCAGGTTGGCGAAAAGCTGCATAGTATCCGCGCGGGAGAAGGCGGTATCGGGCTGGAAGCCGGCAGCGAGGCCCTCAAGCAGCCCGGCATCTGCGGCGGCGCTGACCTCGGCGGTATACCAGGCGTCTGCGGGTAGGCCCGCAAGCGGCGTGTCCACAGATGGCAGCTGCTGGCTGCGCACCACAGTCACACAGGCTTCGGCCGCTGTAATTAGATCATCCGGTCGAAACGCACCGTCCGCGCCATGCATCAGGCCAGCGTCCGCAACCGCTTGGATAAACGAGATCGCCCAATGGTCCGCATGCACATCGGTAAAGCCCGAAACCGTTTCCGTCATGCCGTTATACGGTGTGTGCAGCGCGTTGTAAAGCGCGCTCTCGGGGTCAATAACCTGGTCAAGCTGCGCAAAGGTGAGCAGATAGCGTTCAGTATACGCGCGGCGTGTTTCGCTCTGGTATTCGTTGTAATACCAGGTCACGCCGTCGGCGCTTACACGCGGATAGCTGTAAAGGTAGATGGCGTGTTCGGCCGGCAATAGCTGCCCGACCGTATCCATATATCCGCTTTGGAACAAGCTCGAGACCGAATAGCGCGCACCCGTATGCAGATCGAAAGCCAGGTTGTCGTTCCATACGGACGCGCCCGCGCCCCTGCCGCTAACGCAGTTGGCCCAGACTACGAGCACCGATCCCTCGACGGACACGCCGTAGCCACCCTCAAGCGCCTCATACTCGGCCGAGGCCGAAGGACCTTCCAGGAAGAACGCGCGGATTTCCGCGTTGATGGTGCGCTGCACCTGCTCATCTGGCAGGCCGGAGATCTCTGGGAAATCGACATCCCAGCCGTGCGGGTTGCCGTCCTCAAGAAAGCCCATAAACCGTTCATAATGCACTGTGTTTGCCGTGATGCCGCCCCCAAGGTCAAAGGAGGTTGGCTGCTCGAATACGATGTTACCGGTCGATAAGTTGATATAGCGCAGCTTACCGTCCTGCGTTACGCGCACGATGTTTTCGCTCAGCAGCGTGGGGTTTTCCGCGTTTTCCAGGCTGGCGAAGTAGCCGCCGTTTTTGCGGAAGAAAATCAGGCTGCCGTTCGCCGTTCCGTGCCAGGACAGGCCGTATCGCAGCTCGTCAAACCCGCCGGCGTAACTGGTCGTGCGGTAGGCGATGTTGCCGTTTGCATCCACTGCGGCGACCGAGCCGTCCTCACTGCGGGCGGCATACAGCCCCTCGCCCATGTAAGAGAGGTAGTAATAGCTCGGTTCGGTGAGCAGTCTGCCTGCGGTCGAGATCAGACCCCATCGGTTGGCCTGCCGCACCATGGCTGCGCCCTCGTGGAATTCAGAAATGGTATGATAGAGGAAATCGGTCAGAAACACACGCTGAGAGAGCGAGTAGAGCGCCTGGTTTTGCCCATTGGACAGCACAATCGTGTCTTCGCCGAAGATCGTCATATACGAGGGAGTAATGCCGCTTTCAAGCGCATACACCGTCTGCCCTGCCGTGTCGATTGCAAGGTAAGCGCCTTCAGTGGTCTGCACCAGCGCGCGGCCGCCTGAGAACATGCCCGCCTCACGATAGGTCACGTCAAAAACTGGCGTGCCGTCCGCCGTTACATAGGTATACAGGCAGGAAACCGGGTCCTGGCACAGCAGCAGGCCATCCGCAAAAAAGCCGATAGCGCCCGTGTATGAGCCGATAAGCTCGCCGCTGAGTGTATAGTAAACGCTGTGGTCGGCATAGCGGTAGGCAACCATGTCGCCAGAAAATTCGACCGATTTCGGTGAATCGGTATAAGGGATGACGAGCCGGCCGCTTCGGTCAATGACCGCGGTCTGCCATTTATCGTTTTCAACCGCAGCTAAGCCGCAGTCTGCAAACTCGCCCGCCTGCGTATAGGTGTAGGGCAACACGGTCATACCGGTGTCGTCCAGATAGCCGAAGCGGGTCTCGCCATCGGCCCCGGTGCGCGCGACCGGAAAGATCGGCGACGAGGCCGCCGCTGCGCACACATATATAGAAAGCGCCACTACCAGGGCGCAAATGGTTTTTCTCAGCATAGCCCTTTCCCATCCTTGGATAAATTCGTACTTAAATTATATCTCTCCCTGTCCTGTCTCACAATAGCATTGGAAAAAGTGTAACAATCGTGACACAGGAGGGCATAATGTTACAGCTTTATTGCAGTTTTTGGCTAAATGCTTCCAGCCTTTACATTGTCTTTGCCAAGTGATAAAATAATTCCATATAAGCGTGCATGCGGATGTCGTTTCGTGTGGACGGGCTGCGTAGCAGAAGGGTTGTACTGACGCGGCTGTTCCCCTGCCCTGTACCGGGCTTTTGGCCGGCGCGGTGGGCGGGAATAGAGAGGAGGAGACGGGCCATGCCCAAGCTATCGGTCGTTGTGCCCTGCTATAATGAGGAGGCAGCGCTGCCGCTGTTTTACCGGGAGATTACCCGCGTGGCGGACGAGATGGCCGAGGTCGATTTTGAGTTTGTATTCATCGACGACGGCTCAAAGGACGGCACGCTCGCCGAGCTGCGGCGTCTGGCCGCGGCGGACAAGCGGGTGCGCTATGTCTCGTTTTCGCGCAACTTCGGCAAGGAGGCCGGCATGCTCGCCGGACTTGAGGCGGCAACAGGCGATTTTGTTGCGCTGATGGACGCGGATTTGCAGCATCCGCCGGCATTGCTGCCCGCGCTCTACCGTGCGGTGACCGAGGAAGGGTATGACTGCGCCGCGACCCGCCGCGTCACGCGGGAGGGCGAGCCGCCCGTCCGCTCGTTTTTTGCGCGCCTGTTTTACAAGCTTATCAACCGCATCTCGGATACCGACATTGTCGACGGCGCGTGCGACTATCGTCTGATGCGCCGCGCGGTGGTCGACGCCATCCTGTCCATGCACGAATACAACCGTTTTTCCAAGGGGATTTTCGGCTGGGTCGGCTTTCGAACCAAGTGGGTGCCGTTTGTCAATGTCGAGCGCGTGGCGGGCGAGACCAAGTGGTCGTTCTGGAAACTGTTTTGCTATTCGCTCGAGGGCATTGTGGCATTTTCAACCGTGCCGCTCGCGCTGGCAAGCGTGCTGGGTGTGATCGTATGCCTGGCGGCGTTCGTATTTGTCATGGTTGTGCTGATCAAAACGCTGATCTTTGGCGATCCTGTCGACGGCTGGCCGAGTATGATGTGCGGTATACTGTTCCTCGGCGGGGTGCAGCTGCTGTGTATCGGCATTTTAGGGCAGTATCTGGCCAAAACCTATCTTGAGACCAAGCATCGGCCGGTCTATCTGGTGCGCGAAACGGAGGACGGGGTCAAATGAGCAAGCTGTCCGGCCTGGTCGACAAAAAGCTCGCGAAATTCCTGCTGGTGGGCGTTATCAACACATTGGTCGGCACGGCGATCATGTTCGGGCTGTACAATCTGGCGCACTGCTCCTACTGGGTGTCAAGCGCGGCAAACTATATCCTGACCAGCATTTTGAGCTTTTTTCTAAACAAATACTTTACCTTTGAAAGCCGGGAGAAAAGCGCGGCCGAAGCTGTGCGCTTTGCGGTCAATATTGCGGTGTGCTACCTGCTCGCCTACGGCATTGCCAAGCCGTTGTGCCTGTTTGCGCTTGCGCATACGGCTCCTACCGTGCGGGATAATGTGTCGCTTTTTGCCGGCATGTGCCTGTTTACCGGGTTTAACTATTTGGGTCAACGGTTTTTCGCCTTCCGGCAGCGGTAAAAACATGTGGCTGCGGCGTAGAATATATGCAAAAAGGACGCCCAACGGCGTCCTTTTTGCATCGATGCGTTATAGCTTTCTAAACCAGGTGCGCGGCGTAAACAGCAGCAGCATCGGGAACAGCTCCAGCCTGCCGGCAAGCATGTCGAACATCAGAACAATTTTGCTCAGCGGGTGGAGAAAGCCGAAATTTGCCGCCGGGCCGACAAGCTCAAGACCGGGGCCGACGTTGTTGAGCGCGGTTGCAACCGCGGTAAAGCTTGTGACCATATCCTCGCAGGTCAGGCTGACCAGCAGAACCGAGATGACAAAAATCAGCAGATAGGCGATCAGAAAGGCGTTGACCGAGCGCATGACCTCATGCTGCACGCGGTGGCCGTCCATCTTGTGCACGCGCACCACGCGCGGATGGATGAGGTAGCGCAGCTCTTTTTTCAGGCTCTTGCCGAGCAGCACGATGCGCGAACACTTGATGCCGCCGCCTGTCGATCCGGCGCACGCGCCGATGAACATCAGCAGCACGAGCAGCGACTTGCTAAACGCGGGCCAGTGGTTAAAATCGACGGTTGCAAAGCCGGTGGTCGTGATGATTGATGCAACCTGGAACAGCGCGTGGTGGAAGCTTTCAAAAAAGCTGCTGAACAGATCGCGCACGTTTAGCGTGATCAGCAGCGTCGCGGCGAGTATGACGCCGAGATAGAGCCGAATCTCCTCAATGCGGAACGCATCGCGGAACTTGCGCGAGAGGACCAGATAATATGCGCTGAAGTTGATGCCGAACAGGATCATAAACACGCTTGTTACGCCCCGCAAATAGTAGCTTTCGTAGTGCGCCATCGAATTGTTCCAGATGCCGAAGCCCCCGGTGCCCGCGGTTGCCATTGAAGTGCAGACCGCGTCGAAAAACGCCATGCCGCCCACAACCAGCAGAATAACCTGCAAAACGGTCATGCCGAAATAGATCGCGTACAGGATAAAGGCGGTGTCACGGATGTGCGGCGACATTTTGGAGACCGATGGACCGGGGCTTTCCGCACGCATCAGGTAGATGGTCTGCCCGCCGGCAAGCGGCAGGATGATGAGCATGAATACCAGAACGCCCATGCCGCCGATCCAGTGGGTGACGCTGCGCCAGAGCAGTGCGGCATGCGAGAGCGCCTCAACGTCGGCCACGACGGTCGAGCCTGTCGTGGTAAAGCCCGAAATGGTCTCAAACAACGCGTCGACGAGCGAGGGGATCTCACCGCTGAGCAAAAAAGGCAGCGCGCCCGTGACCGCCAGCACAATCCAGCACAGCGCGACCGTGACAAAGCCCTCGCGCGCATAAAAGCGCGGATTTGCCGGCTTTTTGCGGCAGAACAGCACGGCGATTGCAAGGCAAAGAGCCGCCGTGCCTACATAGGCGGATACCACATGCTCCTGGTAGACGACGGCCGTCAACGCAGGTAGAAGCAGGAAAACTGATTCGACGCCCAGCATCCAGCCGATCAGGTAGCGGATCATCGCATAATTCATTGCGGCATCTCCTCCGGCTGGAATATATCCTGCAAGTCGTTCATGCCCTTGCGGTTGGATACGACAATCACCGTATCGCCCGCGCGCAGCACATCCTTGCCGCGGGGGATGATGCGCTTGCCGCGGCGGTTGATGCAGCACAGCAGCACATCCGGCCGGATGGGCATATCCTGCAGCGGCACGCCGGTCAGGTCGTGCGCGGCCACGCGGAATTCGAGCGCTTCGGCTCCGCCGGCCAGCTGGTGCAGCGTTTCGACATTGGAGCCCATCGAGTTTTGCATCGCGCGGGTATATTGTCCGATCAGCTCAGCGGTCGTCTGTTTGGGGCGGATGACCGTGCCGATGGGCAGGCTGCCGATGACCTCCTCAAAGTTGACGCGGTTGACCTTGGTAAACAGCTTGGCCTTGGAGTGGCGCCCTGCATGCAGCGAAAGCAGGATGTTTTCCTCATCCATGCCGGTCAGTGCAACAAAGGCCTCGCAGGAGGCAAGGCCCTCCTCTTCCAGCAGGTCACGGTCGGTGCCGTCGCCGTGGATGATGGTGGCTTCGGGCAGCAGCTCGCTGAGCAGCTCGCACCGCTCAAGACGGTTTTCGATAATCTTGACTGAAATACCCGAGGCGATCAGCATTTTGGCCAGAAAGTAGGAGATTTTACCGCCGCCGATCAGCATAGCCGAGCCGATCCGGTCGTTCGGCACACCGATCTTCTGGAAAAACGCGGCCTGCTCGTGCGGCGGGATGATGACCGTGATGTCATCGCCCGCCAGCAGGATAAAGTCACCCTTTGGGATATAGGTCTGGCCGCCGCGGCGCACCATGCAGACTAGCACATCGGTGCGCAGCACGGGGTCGATCTCGCATACAGCCATGCCGTTAAGGCGTGAGTTTTCCGGCACGCGGATGTCAAGCAGCTCGATACGACCCTTGGCAAAGGTGCCTACGCCGATCGCGGAGGGAAAACGGATCAGGCGTGAGACGACGCGCGCGGTGGATAACTCGGGATTGATGACCATGGACAGACCAAGCTCATCGCGGATAAAGCCGATCTCGGATACATATTGCGGGTCGCGTACGCGCGCGATCGTGTGGCAGCCGGACGCCTTGCTTGCGATCAGGCAGGAGAGCAAATTGATCTCGTCGTGCGTGGTGACTGCGATCAGCAGATCGGTCTCCTTGATGCCGGCCTCCTTGAGCACATGGAAGCTGGTACCGTTGCCGTTCACAGTGGCAACATCCAGGGTGTTGGATAGCTCGCCGAGCCGCCGCTCGGACATGTCGACTAGGGTCAGGTCGTGCCCCTCTGCGGAAAGCTGTTCGGCCAGCGCCGAGCCGACCTTGCCGCAGCCTACGATAATGATGCGCATAGTGCGCCTCCGATCTTTTTTTCTCTTTTATTGTGGAATACATAGCGATTATAGTCTCTTGCCATGCAAAATGCAACATATTTTGTTGGGAAATCAGCAAAATACCAGCGGTGCGCGGCGCCTCTCCAGCGCGGCCGCTGTGTATTGGCTGGACTTGCTTAAAAAATCAGCCGCATAGCTGCCGGGCGGCGCTCGCTGCCCGCTACCTATCGCACTGCTGAATTTGTATAATCTGACGAAAACAAACGGGCATTTTTGGATTGTTGCGACAAGGCAGACGGCTTGAAAAAAGGATGGGATTTTGTTACAATGTTAGCAGCAAACGAGCATTGCCATAGGGCCCGATCTCACTCATATCGGCGGGCAAACCAAATTTTTTACAGCCAGCCGGACAGGCGATTGGTTTTTTATCTTTTGCTGCTGTGCGGCAGGACGGTGCGCGCTTTACTTGCCGGAAAGACGCCGGTCATTATTATATATAATGGTATGATAGAAAGGAAAATGCAGCCATGAAAACCGTTGAATACACCATCACAGATGCACTAGGCATTCACGCGCGCCCGGCGGGCATGCTGGTCAAGGAGGCGGCAAAGTTCACCTCCAGCATCAAGATCGCAGGCCCGAAGAAGGAGGTAGACGCCAAGCGCATCATGGGTGTGATGGGCCTGGGCGTTAAGCAGAATGATACGGTGCGCTTGACCATCGAGGGCGATGATGAGGACGCTGCGGCTGCCGCGCTCGAACAGTTTCTGAAAGAAAATCTGTAACTGATTTGCAAAAACCGCACCCCGCGTGATAACGAATGCGCAAAGGGCGCCGGCCGGATGGCTTAATGATAAAAGCCAACCGGCCGGCGCCCTTTTTCTGTTGTATCAGGCCGTCAGTCCATTTTCGAGATCTTGCAGCATCAGGTCAAGCGCAGTGATACCGCCCTCGGCGGTGTACCATACGGCAGGATGAGAGAGATAGATGATCTGTCCATCCTGATAAGCACGGGTACCCATAATCAGCTCATTTTCCATTACTTCCTGCGCAAGCTGTGCGCCCTCGGTCTGAATGGCGGCATCCCGATCCATAACAAAGACATAGTCCGGGTCCTTTTCGACGACAAACTCGAAGGATGCCTCGTTGCCGTGGGTAGAGGTGCTGATATTTGCATCCACACCGATGTTGTCAAAGCCAACCTCGCGGCCGATCAGCGAGCAGCGGCCGTCGTTGCCCAGTACGTTGAGGCTGCCGCTCGTGACCATACCCACAATGGCGGTCTTGTCCGCGGCGAAGTCCGCCAGTGCTTGAATGCGGCTGTCAAAACCATCCATGAGCGAGGCTACTTTGTCCTCCATACCAAAAAGCGAGGCAATGGTGGTGGCATTCCGTCTCACGCTCTCGACCACGCCTACGCTGGTGTCGGTGGCCAGATAGATGACCGGCGCAATCTCGCTGAGCGCATCATAGGAACCCGCCAGCCGCCCGCCGATGAAGATCACATCGGGCTGGCATGCCATAACGGCCTCAAGGTCGGCCTCCTTAATGGTGCCAAGATTTGCAACATCGTCCGTGATGTAGCTTTGTAGATAGTCCAGGCTGGTATCGGCAGTGCCGACCACACGGTCGCCCACGCCGAGGGCATCTAAAATATCAAGGCTTGCCATATCCAAAATAGCGATGCGCTGGGGGTCATAGGGCGCCTCGAGCGCGACAGTCTCGCCGCTGCCGTTAAGACTCTGCACGGTGATCGTCTGCGCCGTATTGACGCCGGCCTGCGCGCCACTCTCGCCGCCGCTCTGGCCGTCGCCGGAGCCGCCCGCACCGCAGGCGGCAAGGGTCAGTGCGAGCGATAGGCTCAGCGCAAGGGATGCAAACTTTTTCATAATAACACTCCTTATATAAAAATAAATACAAACAGATTGACTCGGTTTAGTAATAGATAGACAGCGGCTTGCCCGCAACCTCGAGGATCTCAAAGTCCACCTTGTAGATTTCGGACAGGGTCTGACGGGTCATCACCTCCTTGACGGTGCCGAACTTGACGATCTTACCGTCTGCAAAGGCGCAGATGTAATCCGAGTAAAAAGCGGCGTAGTTGATCTCATGCAGGACGAGGATGACAGTCTTGCCAAGCTCGTCGCACAGCCGCCGCACGATTTTCATCATGTTGCTGGCGTGGTAAATATCAAGGTTATTGGTCGGCTCGTCGAGCAGGATGAACTCGGTATCCTGTGCGATAACCATGGCGATCATGGCGCGCTGCCGCTGGCCGCCGGAAAGCTCGTCGATAAAGCGGTCCTCAAACGCCTCAAGCTCCATATAGGCGATGGCCTCATCGATTTTTTGCTGATCCTCGGGCGTGATGCGCCCGCCGGAGTAGGGGAAGCGGCCGAACGCCACAAGCTCCCGTACCGTCAGCTTCATTTGGATCTGGTTGCTCTGGGTCAGGATGGCCAGGCGTTTGGACAGCTCCTGGCTTTTCCACTTGGAAATATCCTTGCCCGCAAAGTCGACAAGGCCGGCATCGCGCGCCACCAGACGCGAGATGATCCCCATAACGGTCGACTTGCCTGCCCCGTTCGGGCCGATGAGCGAGATGACCTTGCCCTTCGGGATCTCAAAGGACACGCCGTTTAACACGGTCTTGCCGTCATATTGTTTGGTCAGTTCGGTGACTTTCATGGTTTCACACCTTTCTTTTGGTAAGTAGCAGATAGAGGAAATAGATGCCGCCGCCTACGGTGATAAACACGTTGATGGGGATGGCATAGCTGTAAACATGCTCGACGATGAGCTGGCCGCCCACCAATACAATCATGCCAAAGAAGATAGAGCCGAGCATCAGCTGGCTGTGCCGGTAGGTTTTGAGCAGCTGCCGGGCGAGGTTGGCAACGATCAGCCCCATAAAGGAGATTGGCCCGACCACTGCGGTTGCCACGGCGATCGCAAGCGTCACCCCGAGTAGTAGCCGGCGTATGCTCTTATCGTAATCGACCCCGAGGTTGATAGCCTGCGCCTTGCCCAGCGTAAGTACGTTAAGCAGGGCCAGATCACGGCGCAGCAAAAACACCAGTACAGCCAGCAGCACTATGGCAAAAAGGATGATCTCGGCGTTTACGTTGCTGAAGCTAGCCACCAGGGTGGACAGCAGCGTATCATACTCGTTGGGGTCCATAACGCGGGTGAGAGTCGACTGAATGCTGGTAAAGAACGAGGTGAGCACTGTGCCGATGAGCAGCACATACAGCACGTTGTGGTTGGTTTTGCGGAAAAGATAGCTGTATATCAGTGTTGCGGTCACGCCCATAATCACAAGGTCGACGGCAAAGGAAATATTGCCGTTGACCGCCAGTACGCTGCCCGAGCCGGCGGCGAACACAACCGCCGTGTGGATAAGCGTGTATAGCGAATTCATGCCCAGCAGGCAGGGGGTGACGATAGTATTGTTGATGACCGACTGGAATACAATGGATGCGCCGCCGATGGCAAAGGCGGCGATCAGCATGACGATCAGCTTAGGGATGCGCAGGCGCATGACAAAGGCTGCATACCGGGGGTCGACCTCTACCAGCAGATAAGCGGCCGCTGCGAGCGCCGCGAGCGCAGCCAGTAGGATCAGTTTGCGCACATTGGCGCGGTAAGCCGCGGTTTTCATATGCTGCCCTCCTTCTCCGGCTGGGCGATGGATGAAGCGCAGCCACCGCTGTGGGCAGGACCGAGCCGCACCGATTTCCGGCCATGGCGCAGCCTGTACAGCAGCAAGCCGATGAACAGCAGGCTGCCGATGATGCCGACCACCAGCTCGATGGGCAGCTCGTATGGAGCGATGACCACCCGGGCGAGCATGTCGCAGGCAAGCACGAAGATGGCGCCAAACAGTGCGGTGTCGGCCAGTGTGCCTCGGATGCGGTCACCCTTGAACATGGCCACCACGTTGGGCACGATCAACCCGATGTAGGAGATCGAACCGACGACGACCACCACCGAGGCGGTGATCATTGCCGCGATTGACAGGCCGGTAAACAACACCAGATTATACGAAACACCGAGGTTTTTGGAAAAATCCCGGCCCATGCCGACTATATTGAAATGATTGGCAAATAGAAAGGCCAGTAGCACGAGCGGAACGGTCAGATAGACCAGCTCGAACCGCCCTCGAACCACCAGCGAGAAGTGGCCGACAAGCCAGGTGGAAAGCGCCTGCGTCATATCATACTGATAGGCGAGGTAGCTGGTGATGCCGCCGATGACGTTGCCGAACATGATGCCCACCAGAGGAACCATGACGACATCTTTAAATTGAATGCGCTGGATAAACCATACAAACACCCAGGTGCCCAAAATAGCGGCGGCAAAGGCGAATAACGCCCGGCCCCAGAGCGTCGAGCCTGGCAGGAACAGCAGGGCCAATAGAATGCCGAGCTGCGCTGAGGAAATGGTCGCCCCAGTGGTGGGCGAGACGAATTTATTCATGCACAACTGCTGCATGATAAGGCCTGCTACGCTCATTCCGACACCGGTGCACAGCAAAGCCAGCAGCCGGGGAAGGCGCGAGATAATAAACACCTCGAGCTGGGCCAGATCGCCTGAAAGCAGGTCGGACAAGTGCAGGTCGATAACGCCTACGAATAGTGACCAGACCGACAGGATCAGCAGCGCCACGGCCAGCAGCACAGTGGTGATGGAACGCTTGATCACAAAATTCCTCCTTTTAGTTAGCAATTACTAACCTATGCGCAATAAATGGCGCGCAACACCACACCGATAGGGGGGCCGCGCACTCCTGATTATAGAGGGCAGGCATCCCGCATGCCGCTCCAAATTACATGTTTTTGGCTCCAAAATGGTGTTCGGGCTGGTTATTCGTACTTTGGTGCAAACGGTAGTCGGTTGGGGAAAGCCCAAAAACCTCGCGGAAAGCGTGGGCGAATTTACTGCTGTTGTCGTATCCAAGTTCACCCGCAATGTCGGTGATGGTACGGTCGGATTCGAGCAGCCGTGCGGCGGCCATGTGCATTTTGTGGGTACGGATGCACTGGTAGAGCGGCTTGCCGTAGACGTTTTTAACGCTTCTTCGCAGCTGCTCGGGCGAAACATGGAGCGCGGCTGCCAGCTGCTCGGCGGTCCATCGCCTGTGCCGCTCGGAGCGCAGCAGGGCAAAAGCCTGCCGCACGAGCAGCAGCTGACTGCTCGAGCAGGCACGCTGCTCGGCTTGCGATAGGCTGGGGTCGAGCTGGGAGAGAAAGAGCAGCAGCTCGAGCACCTTAACTTTGAAGTAGCCTTTCCAGATGCTCTCGGGCACCTCGTAGATCTCAGAAAAGATGTGCGCTAGCCTGGGTGTGGAGCGCAGTAGGAATAGGCCGCCGCCGGCACAGAACTTTTGTCCGATAGAGGGCAGGTCAACCTCGACGTCCTCAAGAAAGCACGAGGTGCACCGTGGGGCGAGGCCGGGATCAATTAGGATGGATACGCCGTCGTAACAGCCGGTGGGGCAGCGCAAGGTGGCGCGGCTGCCACCGCTGCGGTGAACCGACATGTCGCCCGCGCCAAGGTAAAAAAAAGCGGTTTTCCTCTTCAAATTCCAGCCGCCCCTCCCGGCAGTGGGTGATCTCGAGCAGGTTTTGCGGATGACCGGTGATGTACTGGAAGGAGTGGGCATTCGCCCTATGGCGTACCAGCCAGATGCCCGGGAATACCTGGTATTCGGCGATGGTTACCTGACCGTCTGTCGTTTCAATCCGATAGCGGCGGGGGGTGTTCTCACCCGGCGGCAGCGCGGCACCGTAGGTGCACGGGCAGAGCGAATCTTTCTTGCAGTGCGTTGGCGCACTTTTGTGTTGACATTGGTTTATCATAGCACCTCAGTATAAACGGGGTCGTGGGTAGAAAACGAAAAGGCGGCGGATCATAGTATCCGCAGTTAGCCTGTGCAAACTCAAGTATAAAGAAAAATAGCCGGTAAGTCAAGCGCACAGGCGCGGAAGGTGGAAAAACGCCGCGCTGCCAGCCGGCAGAGTGGGGTTTGGTGCGGGTGGGCTAACGCACCTCTTTTCCTTTGGCGCAAAAGCGTGTATAATAAGACCATCCGGCGGGGAGCATATCCCGCAAACCGGCTGAAAGAAAGATGGCAAGGAGGGTTTGGTCTATGGCGGATTTTGTATCTCATCATCTATTCGGCGTGCAGACGCTGGCGGTATCGCCCGCGTCCGTGCAGGCGCTGGCACGGGCGCATACGGCGTGTTTTTTCTGGGGCTGTCAGGGGCCGGACCCGCTGTATTACCGCAAAATCTGGCTTGGCAGCCCGCTTCACCGGCTGGGCGGCCGCATGCATGCGGAACAGGCCGATGCACTCTTTGCCGCGCTCGCGCAGGGCGTGCATTGCCTGACCGGTGCGGCGCAGCAGATCGCGGCAGCTTATTTTTATGGTTTTCTGTGCCACTACGCGCTTGATAGCGAGATCCATCCCTATGTTTACTGCCGGCAGGAGCAGATCCGTGCATCGGATGAAAAACTGTGCGCCTCGGCGGTGCACTGCCAGATCGAAAGCGACATCGACTATCTGCTTTACGAGCGGGTGTGCCGCGCGCCTGTGACCGAGTTTGACCCGCGTGCGCACTATACCCTTTTGCCCGTGCAAAAGGCGGTGCTGTCCGCACTGCTGCACGCGGTGCTGCAAAAGGTGTACGCGGCGCGCGTGCCGGCGCGTGAAATACGGCGCGCGTTCGACGAAATGCTCACGTGGGAGTGTTTTCTATATGCGGACTGCCGCGCGGTTTACGACATCGCGCAGCGTATCGAGCGGCTGGCGGGCCGCGGCGCGCTGCTGACTGGCCATATGAAGCTTGAGCGTCCGGGCTGGGATGTGCTCAACGAACGGCATGCCCCGTGGCGTAACCTGTGGCAGCCGCAGGTTACGCGCACCGAGTCGGTGCCCGAGTTGTTCGGGCTGGCGCGTATCCGCGCGGCCGCGCTCATCGGCCGGTATGCCGCCCAGTTTGATGCAGGCTGGCTGTTGCGGCATCATTTTGACCGGCCGTTTGACAACGGTAGCCCCCGCAAAGTCCCGGTTTGAACCATGCGGTTTTGACTGGGTTATGCGCGTTAGCTGCGGCTATTTTTCGTGTGGAATCTTTGCAATGCGCGGCGGCATATGATAGAATAATAGAACATTTTGCCGGGGAGGGCTGCGCGCATGCAATATGTCTTGCCTTATTTGCTCGCGGCCAGTGTTGTGGGCGCCGCCGTTTGCATGTATGATAAAATTGCCGCGCCGCGCGGCTGGAAACGTGTGCCCGAGCGCACGCTGTTTTTCTGGGCGCTGATTGGCGGCGGGCCGGGCGTCTACCTGACCATGCTGCTTATGCGCCACAAGACGCTGCACCGCAGCTTTATGCTGGGCATTCCGGCAATTATTATATTTCAATTTGTTATTTTTGCAGCAATATATAACATTTTGTATTTGAGGGGATTGTTATGACCAAGGCCCTTATCCGTCTTTTCATCCGGAATGCGGAAGACACCCGCAACGCGCGCGTGCGTGAGCAGTATGGTGTGCTGTCGGGCGCGGTTGGCATTGCGTGCAATGCGTTTTTATTCGTACTCAAGGTGGTCATTGGCCTGATGAGCGGGTCGATCTCGATCGCGGCGGACGCATTTAACAATTTGTCGGACGGCCTTTCCTGTCTGATCTCGATCGTGGGCTTTAAGGTGGCCGGCAAGGAGCCGGACGCCAAGCACCCGTTTGGTTACGGGCGCACCGAATACATCGCGGGCCTGGTGGTAGCTTTCATTATTGTGCTGGTGGGGTTTGAGTTTTTCAAAACCTCGATCGACCGCATTATCCACCCGGAGACCGTGGCGTTTTCGGTTGTGCTGGTGGTCATTCTGGCGGTATCTATGCTCATCAAGCTGTGGATGGGCGCGTTTCAGGCGCAGATTGGCCGCCGCATCGGCTCGCCCGTGCTGGTAGCCGCTGGACAGGACAGCCGCAATGATGTGATCACAACCGGCGTGGTCATGCTGGGCATGGTGGCCGGTCGGTTTACCAGCTTGCCGGTGGATGGCTATATCGGCGTGCTGGTCGCAGTGTTTATTGTGTGGGCAGGCTTTGGCATCGCGCGCGATACGGTCGCGCCCCTGCTGGGCGAAGCCGCCGACCCCGAGATTGCGCAAAACGTCGAACAGATCGTCATGGAATCGGACTATATCGTGGGCGTGCACGACTTGATTGTGCACAATTACGGCGCGGGCCGCTGGCTGGCTTCGCTGCACGCCGAGGTACCGAGCGATTCGGATTTCGTCGCGGTGCATGAGGTGATCGACGAGGCGGAAAAACGCGTTTGGCAGCGCACGGGCATCTATCTGGTCATCCATATGGACCCGATCGACGTAAACGACGAGCACGTCGCCGCGCTGCGCGCGCAGGTCGATAAAATGCTACACGAGATTGATGCGGAGCTGTCTATGCACGACTTCCGTGTGGTGGACGGCGAGCGCCATATCAATTTGATTTTTGATGTGCTCGTGCCATTCAGCTACGACAACAATGCCAAACGTAACCTGATGATGACAATTCGTAGTAAACTTCAGAAAATTGACCATCGGTATAATCCGGTTGTCACATTTGACCATCAGATGTAGCGGCAAAACAGCGGCGCAGGGATTGCCTGCGCCGCTGTTTCAATGGTATAATAGGGGCAAAATAGAATGCAGAAATGGGAATACAGCACATGGAATTGGTGATAAAACGCTTCGATGAGCTGACGCTTAAAGAATTGTATGAGATTTTGCAGGTTAGAGTAAATGTGTTTGTGGTAGAGCAGTGTTGCGCCTATCCGGAAATTGATGGCAAGGACGCATTTTCCCACCATCTCTATTATTGGGATGCGGATGGTATCCAGGCCTATTTGCGGGTGGTGGACGCCGGCGTTTCGTTTGACGAGGTTTCCATTGGCCGGGTGCTCAGCCGAAAACGGCGGTGCGGCCTTGCCAGCAGCCTGTTGCACGAGGGCATCCGTTTTGCACAGGATACGTTAGGCGCAAAGGCAATCCGTATAGAGGCGCAGACATATGCGCGCAAATTGTATGAAAAAGCAGGCTTTCGGCAGGTCTCGGCGCCGTTTCTTGAAGATGGTATCCCACATATTCAAATGCTGCTGAGCTTATCTGACTAAAGCAAGAGCAAGGAGGTGGCCTTTATGCTGCTCATTCAAAACGGCCGGGTGCTCGACCCTTATACCGGCACGGACGCTGTGATGGACATACTGATCGGGGATGACGGCGCGATATGCGAGTTAGGAGCCCGGCTGACCGCACCCGCAGGCTGCGAAACCTATGATGCCGCAGGCCTTACCGTGTCGCCCGGCTTTGTCGATGGGCATGTGCACTTCCGC
Source organism: uncultured Agathobaculum sp. (assembly GCF_944380985.1). Taxonomy (GTDB): domain Bacteria; phylum Bacillota; class Clostridia; order Oscillospirales; family Butyricicoccaceae; genus Agathobaculum. Next base: position 85,683 of record NZ_CALWJJ010000002.1, read on the forward strand.
GACCCGGGGCAGACGCACAAGGAGGATGTGCTGACCGGCGCGGCGGCTGCGGCTGCGGGCGGCTATGCGACTGTGATCTGCATGGCGAATACCTTGCCCACCTGCGACACGCCCGCGCTCATCCGCTATGTGTTGGACAAGGCGGCGGGCTGCCCGGTCGAGGTTTTGCAGGCGGGCGCAGTGACAAAGGGGCTCAAAGGTCAGGAGCTGGCCGACTTCGCCGCCCTTAAGGCAGCGGGCGCGCCCTGCCTGACCGACGACGGCATCAACCTGACGGATGCCGGGCTGTGCCGCGCGGCGATGGAGCAGGCCGCGGCACAGGATGTGCTACTGTCCTTTCACGAGGAGGAACCTTCGCTCGTGCCCTCGCCCGGGGTCAATTTCGGCTCGGCCGCGGCAGCAAAATTCGGTGTGCCTGGCGCGCGGGCAAGTGCAGAGAGTGCGATGATTGCGCGCGATATTGCGCTCGCGCTCGACACCGGCGCGCGCGTGCTGTTCCAGCATGTCAGCTCGGCGCAGGCCGTGGCGCTCATTCGGGCGGGCAAGGCGCTCGGCGCCAGCATCTATGCCGAGGTCACGCCGCACCATATCTCGCTGACCGAGGACGATGTGCTCACCCACGGCACTTATGCGCGCATGAACCCGCCGCTGCGCAAAGAGGCCGACCGGCAGGCGCTGATCGACGCGCTGCTGGACGGCACGATCGACATGATTGCCACCGATCACGCTCCGCATACGGCCGAGGAAAAGGCGCGCGAATTTGCCAAGGCGCCAAGCGGCATCACAGGGCTTGAGACCGCGTTTTCCGTGTGCAACACCTATCTGGTGCAGACCGGCAGGATGACGCCTATGCAATTGATCGACAAAATGAGCAAGGCGCCCGCTGCCGTTTACGGTTTGACCGGCCGCGCGATCGCAGTGGGAAACTACGCGCGCCTGGCGCTGCTCGACTGGACATGTGAGACGGTATACCGCACCTATCGCTCAAAAAGCGCAAATTCGCCTTATACCGGCTTGCCGCTGACCGGTGCGCCGCGTGCCATTGTTACAGGCGCACGCGTGACCGCGCGGTAGTGCGCGGGAACGGCTATATCTGGCAGAAAAAAGAGGAACCGCGGGGTTTGGGTTCCTTTTTTTCACTTTTAAAGGAAGAATAGGAAGATAAAAACGCGTATGCGTCAAAATTTGCCAAGGCACGTGCTACATAATTTACGCGGCCAAAGTCATACTACCTGTACAACCAGAAATTCCGTATGGGAGGGAACGCGTAAATGAAGGCAACCGGCATTGTACGCCGCATTGACGACCTGGGTCGTGTCGTCATACCGAAAGAGATTCGCCGCACGCTGCGCATTCGGGAAGGCGACCCGTTGGAAATTTTCACCGATCGAGACGGCGAGGTGATTTTTAAGAAATACTCCCCGATGGGAGAGCTGGGCGCTATTGCCTCCGAGTTGGCAGAAGCGCTCGCGCGCACAGCGGGCATGAGCTGCGCTATCTGCGACCGAGATGCAGTAATCGCGGCGGCGGGCGGCGCAAAAAAAGATATTTTGGAAAAGAGTATCTCATCCGACCTTGAGCAGATCATGGAGCAGCGCATCACTTATGAGCGCGGCGTGGGGGATGCGCAGGAAATCACGGTATCTGACCGGGATGCGTATGATGTGATCGTCGCCGCGCCAATCATCACAGACGGTGATGTGACCGGTTGCGTCGTGTTCGTCAGCGAAGACGAGAATGCGGCCGCATCCGATGTAACGGTCAAACTGTGCCAGACAGCCGCGCAGTTTTTGTCGCGGCGCGTTGCGGTGTAAGAGGGGGCGTGGCAGATGAGCGAGAACAAGCGCCGCGAGCGAGAACCCAAGCCGTTTCCGCAGTATGACGATGCGGCGCATATCGACTCGGCGGCGGTGGCCCAGCTTCCGCCGTGGGCGCAGGACGAGGTGCCGCGCGGCGATCCGGCGGCGACCGCTTACACCGAAAAATACTGCGAGGGCGAACAGGGGCGCAAGTAGCGGCCCCGCCGCCCCGCCCGGCGCGAAAAAAGCCGCAGATACGGCTTTCGCGCCGGGCATTTCTATAATTGTCAGATGGAAAATGGTGCATTTTCAGAGAGCCTATACATAAAATATAAAGGCGGATAGCCTCATATTATTAAAATTAACAAAGAAATTTTTGTTTTTTGCTGATTTTTTTATGTTTTGGTATTGCACATTGGGTATGAAAAAAAGTATAATCTATGGTGCGAGGCTGTGCGTGGGCATAGCCGGTATGCATCCCTTGAAAAGCATGATCTGCATTTGTGGATGCAGTGATTTCTTGCGCAAAAAAATGAAGAGGTGAGAAACATGGTGTATACGTTCCGTGGCGGCATTCATCCCGGCACCCACGCCGATCCGGGCTATAAGGCCGCGACAAACACCAAGCCGATCGAGAAGCTGGCATTGCCCGACGAGGTCATACTGCCGGTTTCTATGCACATCGGCGCCCCGGCAAAGCCGATCGTATCAGTCGGCGATACCGTGGACCTGGGACAGCCCATTGCCGAAGCCGGTGGTTTTGTCAGCGCGCCTGTCCATGCAACCGTGTCGGGCAAGGTTGTGGCGATTGAACCCCGGCTGCATCAGAATGGAAGCAAGCTGCTGTCCATCGTGATCGCAAACGATGGCGAGGATCGCCTGCACGAGTCGGTGCATCCGTACGATTTTGCTTCCATGTCCAATGAGGAGCGGATCGAGTGTATTCGCTCAGCTGGTATCGTCGGCCATGGCGGCGCGAGCTTTCCGACCCACGTCAAGATTCAGTCGGGTATCGGCAAGTGCGATACAGTCATCATCAACGGCGCCGAGTGCGAACCTTACATAACGAGCGACCACCGCCTGCTGCTCGAGCGGCCGGAAGAGGTGATCGGCGGCATGAAGATGCTGGCTGACATCATGGGTGTGCAGCATGTGATCATCGGAATCGAGGAGAACAAGTCGGACGCATTCCCGGGGATTGAAAAGCTGATCGCGGACGATCCACGCCTCAAGCTCTACCCGCTCAAGTGCAAATATCCGCAGGGCGCGGAAAAACAGCTGATTTACGCCTGCACCGGCCGTGAGGTACCCGCGGGCAAGCTGCCGGCGGACGCGGGCTGCGCCGTCTTTAATGTGGACACTGCAGGCGCGGTTTACCGCCGCTTTACGACCGGTATGCCGGTTGTGCGCCGTGTGGTCACGGTATCCGGCTCTGCGGTGGCCGAACCCAAGAACCTGGAAGCGCGCATTGGCACGCCGGTGGAAAAGCTGATCGATGCGTGCGGCGGTTTTGTCGAGCCGCCCAACAAGCTGCTTGCCGGCGGCCCGATGATGGGCGTGCCCCAGTATTCGCTGGATGTGCCGGTTATGAAGGGCACCAACGCCTTTCTCGCCTTCTGCGGTGATGAAGACAAGCGCGAGGAAGATCCGCAGTGCATCCGCTGCGGCAGGTGTATCGACGCCTGCCCGATGTTTCTACTCCCGATCTATATGAACATATACGGCAAGGTTGACGACCTGGACAACGCTGTCAAGTGCGGCGTGATGGACTGCATCGAGTGCGGTGCGTGCGCCTATGTCTGCCCGGCGCGCATCCCGCTGGTTGCGCAGTTCCGTTTGAGCAAGGGCAAGGTTCAGGCCAAGCGTGCGGCTGAAAAGGCCAAGGCAGAGGCCGAAAAAGCCGCCGCAGCCGAAAAAGAGTAAGGAGGGGAAACGAAAATGTATGATTTAAGTAAAGTTGTCGTCACCTCTTCACCCCATATTAAGGCGGATGACGATACCCGCAGCCTGATGCTGGACGTGCTGCTTGCACTGCTGCCGGCGCTGGTTGTTGCGGTATATACCTTTGGCCCGCGCGCCCTGGTGCTTACCGTGATCTCCATGGTCGCCTGCGCGGTGTTTGAAACCATCTATAACAAACTGGTCAGGCGTCCGAACACGGTAGGCGACCTGTCCTGCCTGGTTACGGGTGTGCTGATCGCATTTAACGTGCCGGTCGCGGCCTCCTGGTGGTTGGTCGTATTCGGCGCGCTGTTTGCCATCATCGTCGTCAAGATGCTCTTTGGCGGCATCGGCAGAAACTTTATGAATCCGGCGCTCGGCGCACGTGCGTTTATGCTGGCGTCCTGGGCTGGCATGATGACCACCTGGACCGCGCCGCATGCCAACCTGCCGCTGATCGGCACGGTCAACGTGACCGACGCGATCTCGACCGCAACTCCGCTAGCCGAGATGAAGAACGGTGTGTTGCCGTCCGCATCCCTTACCGAGCTGCTGCTCGGCCAGACCGGCGGCGTCATCGGCGAGACTTCGGCGCTTGCGCTGATTGTGGGCGGCTTGTATCTGCTCTGGCGCAAGGTCATTAAAATCAACATTCCCGCGGCTTACATACTGACCGTTGCGGTCATTACGTTCCTGTTCCCGATGGGCGACGTATCCCGCGTTGACTGGATGCTCTCCCAGGTGCTTTCGGGCGGCCTGATGCTCGGCGCGATCTTTATGGCAACCGACTATGTGACGAGCCCGGTTACGGTCAGAGGACAGATCATCTTCGGCATTGGCTGCGGCCTGCTGACCGTGTTTATCCGCTACTTCGGCGACCTGCCGGAGGGTGTATCCTACTCCATCCTGATTATGAACACGCTGGTTTGGGCGCTGGATAAGGCCACTCATCGGCGCAAGTTCGGTTACGCGCTGGATAAGAAGAAGGAGGCACAGTAAGTTATGGAAAGCAGCAAGAAAGAGGGCGGCATCGTACAGCTTGTCGTCGTACTGGGCCTGATCACGTTTGTATGCGCGCTGCTTCTGGGTTTTATCAACTCGGTGACCAGCTCGCGGATCGCGCAAAACAATGAAAACACCCGCAATGAGGCGATGGCCGCCATCTTACCGGCGGCGGAGAATTTTGAAACGGTCGACGTTTCCACCGACTGGACTGCGCCGGCGGACAAGAGCCAGCCGCCCATCTCGGGCGTGTATGAGGCGCAGGCCGGCGGCCAGACCATTGGCTACTGCGTCGAGGTCAATCCGAGCGGCTTTGGCGGTACGATGACCATGATCGTCGGCATCAACATGGACGGTACGGTCGCGGGCGCACAGGTCACCGCCCATAGCGAGACCCCGGGCCTTGGCGCCAAGGCGCAGAGCGATCCCGGCTGGATTGGCCAGTATGCGGGCCAGCCGGCGGACGGCAGCCTCGCGGTCTCCAAGGACGGCGGAACGATCGAGGCCATCACCGGCTCGACCATCACATCCCGCGCGGTCACGCTGGGCGTCAATACGGCGGCGAGATGCGTGGCGAGTCTGGGTTAAAGGAGGAGGAGCCAAATGAAATTCAAAGATCAACTGAAGGCGGGCGTCATCCTCGACAACCCGATCTTTATGCAGACCATTGGCCTTTGCCCCACGCTGGCCACATCGACCTCGCTGTCCAACGCTATCGGCATGGGTGTTGCGGCAACCGTTGTGCTGATCTGCTCTAATGTTGTTATTTCCGCATTGCGCCGCTTTATTCCGGATAAGGTGCGCATCGCGGCGTTCATCACGATTATCGCGGCGTTTGTTACGGCGATAGACCTTGCGCTGCAGGCGTTTGTGCCCAGCCTGGCCGCCTCGCTCGGCCTGTTCCTGCCGCTGATCGTCGTCAACTGCATCATTCTCGGTCGCGCCGAGGCATATGCGTCCAAGAATGCGGTGCTGCCCTCCGCGCTTGACGGCGTGTGCATGGGTCTTGGCTTTACCTTTGCACTTGTGCTGATGGGCTTTTTCCGCGAGTTGCTGGGCGCGGGCACGGTGCTGTCCGGCCTATCCACCCTGCTGCCGTTTTTGAGCATGATCCCGGCAGAGGGCTTTGCCATTCCGTTTTTGAACACCAATCCCATAGTCATGATGATCCTGCCGGCCGGCGGCTTCCTGATGCTGGGCTTTATCTTCGCCGCGATCCAGAAGATCCTGGCCGGAAAGGAGGACAAGTAAATGCCTTTCGTATTTCCTGACGCAATGGGCTTGACCGAAATACTGTCGCTCGCGGTCGCGTCCATCCTGGTAAACAACTACATCCTTGTCCAGTTCCTCGGTTGCTGCTCGTTCTTCGGCGTATCCAAAAAGACCGACACGGCGATCGGCATGGGCATGGCGGTTGTATTCGTCATGGCGCTGTCGAGCGCGGTGACCTGGGCGGTGCAGTATTTCATCCTCGAGCCGCTGAACCTGCAATATATGCAGACGATTGCGTTTATTTTAGTCATCGCAACGCTTGTGCAGTTTGTCGAAATGTTCATGAAAAAGTCAATGCCCGCGCTCTACTCGGCGCTTGGCATTTTCCTGCCGCTCATTACTACCAACTGCGCGGTGCTCGGCGCGGCGATCTCGAATATTGACAACAGCTATTCGTTCATCGGCTCGATGGTGTACGGTGTCGGTTCTGGTCTTGGCTATACGCTGGCGATCGTGCTGTTTTCCTCGATCCGCGAGCGTATGGACGCTACTTCGAAGTGCCCCAAATGCTTTGAAGGCTTCCCGATCGCGCTGGTTTCCGCGGCGCTGCTCGCAATGTCCTTCATGGGCTTTTCCGGCCTGTCGATCTGGTAAGCAAGGGGGAAAGATAAGAAATGGATATGATGACTAATATTATTGCGGCGGTTGCTGTGCTGTTCATCATGGGCATTCTGTTCGCCATTCTGCTGGGCATCGCGGCCAAGGTGTTCGCGGTTGAGGTGGATGAGCGCGTGCCGATGGTGCGCGAGTGCTTACCGGGCGCCAACTGCGGCGGTTGCGGCTTTCCGGGCTGCGACGGCCTTGCGGCCGCTATTGTAGGCGGCACCGCACCGGTCAACGGCTGTCCGGTCGGCGGCGCGGCCGTGGCCGAAAAGGTCGCCGCTGTGATGGGTGTTGCAGCCGTAACTGGCGTGCGCAAGGTGGCGCATGTTTACTGTAACGGTGGCTGCCACGCGGTTGACAAGACCCGGTATGAGGGTTTACAGGACTGCTCGGCGGCAGTGCGTGTGGCGGACGGCCCCAAGGCCTGCTCGTATGGCTGCGTGGGTCTTGGCTCGTGCGTCAAGGCGTGCGAATTTGACGCGCTGCATATCATAGAGGGCGTTGCAAGGGTTGACAGTGACAAGTGCGTCGCCTGCGGCATGTGTGTTCCGACCTGCCCGAAAAAGCTGATCGACATGATCCCGGCGGACAATAAGGTGCACGTCAACTGTGTCAACCGTGATAAGGGCCCCGAGGTTACTAAGGTTTGCGAGAACGGATGCATCGCCTGTAAGATGTGTGAAAAGACCTGCCCGTTCGACGCGATCCATGTCAACGATGGCGTTGCCAAGATTGATTATAACAAGTGCACCAACTGCAAGATGTGCACGAAGGTCTGCCCGACGGGCTGCATTGAACCTGTACCGACCGCCGAGGAAAAGGCCAAGTTTAAGGAGATGCAGGCCAAGCGTGCTGCCGCTGCCAAGGCTAAGGCCGAACAGGCTGCGCCGCAGGCCGCTGCTGCTCCGGCTGTCGGGGATCAGTAATGGACTATCTGCATCCCGCGCTCGATGACGCTGCGATCGCCCGCATGTCGAGCCTTGCGCTCGCGCATGTGGGCGATGCGGTTTATGAGGTGCTGGTGCGCGCCTACCTTGCCTGCGGCGGCGCGCAGACCGCGAAAAACCTGCACAGCCGCACGGTTGCATTGGTGCGCGCCTCGGCGCAGGCCGCGGCCGCGCAGCGCATCCTGCCCCTGCTTTACGAGCAAGAGCAGGCGGTTTACCGCCATGGCCGCAACGCCAAGCCTAAGACTGTGCCGCGCTCTGCGTCCGGTGCGGAGTACGCGCAGGCAACTGCGCTCGAGGCGCTGTTCGGCTGGTTGTATCTCCGGCAGCGGTATGATCGCATCAATGAGCTGTTTGGCGTGATCGCGCAGGACTTTTGAATGCAAAAAAGACGTTTCTGTGGGAACGTCTTTTTTTATCAGTAAAATGGAAAGCAAACTTGACATTTTATAAATACCATGCTATCATACGGTATGTAAAGTAAACTTTACATTCAAAAGGAGGCGGACGTTTGAAAAATCGACTGGAGCAACTGCGCAAGGCACGCGGCGTCCGGCAGGAGGCGCTGGCGGACGCGCTGGGCGTATCGCGGCAAACAATCGGCTCGCTGGAAAACGGACGGTATAATCCGTCGATCGTGCTGGCGTTTAAAATCGCGCGGTATTTTGGCATGCAGATCGAGGATATATTCATCTACGAGGAGGAGATCGAATGAAACAGGTCAAAAAATTTCTGCTAATAGCCATGGGGCTTGCGCTGGCCGGCGCTGGTATTTATCTAATTAAAACCATATCTGACCCGCAGGGTGTGATACGCGCGCTGCCATTTTTGTTAGTCGGGTTCGGTTGCGGTATTTTTGGGCACAGCCTGGGCGATCTGCTGGCGAAAAAGGCGGTCCGGTCCGACCCGGAAATGGCGCGGCAGATAGAAATTGCCCAGAGCGATGAGCGCAACATAATGATCGGCAATATGGCGAAAGCCAAGGGTTACGATCTGATGACCTATATATTCGGCATGCTTGTGCCGCATTTGCACTGATGGATGCATCTTGGACGGTCATCCTGCCGATGGTGATCGTGTATCTGTTTGTGCACGGCTATGCAATCTACTTCCGTGTCAAATTTCAAAAAGAGATGTAAAGATACAAAAAAGAGCGCCCGAAGGGCGCTCTTTTTTCATGTTCTGTGTAATTTTTACCGATTGTCGTACTTTTCGGCCAGATGCTGGCTGATGAATTGGCGCGCGGTGCGCGGCGAGCGCCCGTTGCGGCGTAACGCAAAACGCTCGGCAAGCAGGTGCAGCTCGCCGGCGGGCAGATCGACGCCGCTTTCAGCTGCGAGCCGGTCGACGATATACAGGTATTCGTCCTTGTCCGGCACCGAGAAGGTGATTTCCAGCCCGAAGCGGTCGGATAGCGAAGTGACAGTCTCCAAACTATCGCGCACACGCACTTCGTCACCCATACGGTCTGCAAAGGTCTCGTGAATCAGGTGGCGGCGGTTGCTGGTCGCATAGATGACAAGGTTCTTTGGCTTACCCGCAAGACCGCCTTCGATGAACGCCTTGAGCGCGGCGAAGTTGTCGTCCTCACGTCGAAAGGATAGATCGTCTAGAAACACGATAAAGTGAAACGGCGCATGCAGTACATCGGCAAAGAGTTTTGGAAAGCAGGAAATATGCCGCGGTGACATCTCGATAATCTTGAGCCCGTGCCCGGCGTATTCGTTGGCCACAGCCTTAACAGTAGAGGATTTGCCCGTGCCCTTGTCGCCGTAGAGCAGGATATTATTCGCCGTGCGTCCGTCAAGAAAGGCGAGTGTGTTTTGCAGAATCTGCTGCTTTTGACGCTCGTAGCCCGGCAGGTCGCGCAGGCGGATGGCGTCTGGATGTGTGATCGTGGCGACCGTGCCGTCTTCCTGCACGGCAAAAGCGGAGGACTGGGCGTAAAAACCATAACCGTGCGCACGGTAATAAGCGGCAAGCGCAGCGCCATCTTGGAAAGGCAGGGGCACGGACGGGGTAAAATCCGGCAAATCGCCAAGGGCGGGGGCGCCCATGCGCGCTGCTGCGGCCGATTTAAGCGCGGCGCCGTCGAGCGCGAGCAGCGCGTTGAGCGTTTCGATGTCGCGCGTGGTGGCGGCGAGCAGCGCGGGCGCAGGGTCGTCTATCGTGTCGGTAAGTGCGTTTAAGTCAAAATGCACCGCATCCAGTATGGCCTGCGACGCATCGCGGCAGGCAAACTGCGCCTGGCACAGCGCGCCGTAGCAGCTGGCAAACTCGTCCGCACTGCGGCCAAGCGCGCTCAGCGTATCGAGATAGGCATGCACGAGCGGGTGGCTGTGCAGCCCGCGCAGTACGGCAAGCCCGCACAGGCGAAGCGAAAGCGCGGAAAGTTCCATATTCGGGTCACTCCTCGTCTGATTTTTGTCCGGCATCAGCATAGCACACTTTGGCAGCTATTTCAACATAGGATGAGGATAGACCGACCTGAGGAGGAAGAATAATGAGCCGTTATGCGCTTTTAATATGCCGCAGTCAGACCGAGGCGATCGGTCTTAGGCGGTATTTAGGACAGATGGGCGTGCCGGGCGAAGTAACGCGCCCGCCGCGCCAGACACGCACCGCATCCTGCGGTTGGGCGGTGCGCGTGTGCGCCGGCCAGGCGGACGATGCGCTGCGACGCCTGCGTCAGATGGGCATCACGCCGTGCCGCGTAGTGCCGGACGAGGGGGCGGGTGTATGATCTATCTGGATAACGCAGCCACCACACTACACAAACCGCGCGCGGTGCATGAGGCGGTACGCCGCGCCATGCACGCTGCGGCGGGTTACGCGCGGGGCGGCCATGCAGCGGCCATGCGCGCGGGCGAGACCGTTTACGCCTGCCGGGAGCAGGCGGCGGCGCTGTTTGGCGTGCGAGACCCCGCGCGCGTGGTGATGACAATGAACGCCACGCATGCGCTCAACCTTGCCATCCATGCGCTTGCGCGGCCGGGCATGCGCGTGGCCGTGAGCGGATACGAGCACAACGCGGTCATGCGGCCGCTTGCGCTGCGCGGTATCGATCCCGTCGTGCTGGACACGCCGCTCTGGTGCGGCGCGGCGATGACCGAGCGCGTAAAGCAGGCGCTGGCAGACGGCGCTGAGCTGTTTATTTTAAACCATGTGTCTAACGTGTTTGGGTATGTCATACCGCTCGATGAGATCGCCGCACTGCTGGACGAGAAGGGGGTACCGCTTATTTTGGACGCGTCGCAGTCGGCGGGCGCGATTGCGCTTGACGTGCGGCGGCATCCCTGCCTTGCCGCGGTATGCATGCCCGGTCACAAGGGGCTGTACGGCCCGCAGGGCACGGGCCTGCTGCTTGCGCTGGACGATCGCATTGCGCGGCGGCCGCTGCTCGCGGGCGGTACGGGAAGCCGGTCGGAGGACATGCGCCAGCCTGATTTCCTGCCTGATGCGCTCGAGAGCGGCACGCCTAACGTGCCCGGCGCAGCAGGGCTTAAGGAGGGTATCGCGTTTGTGCGTGCACAGGGCGTGGAAAATATCCTGGCGCACGAGCGGTCGCTTGCGCGCGAATTTGTGCGCGCGATCGAGCCTATTGAGCGCATTGAATGCTTTGCCCACCCGGCGGCAACCGGCGTTTTGTCGATACGGGTGCGCGGGGCTTGCGTTGAGCATGTAGCAGAAACGCTCGCGCGGCAAGGGGTTGCGGTGCGAGCGGGCCTGCACTGCGCGCCGCTCGCGCATCGCACAGCGGGCACTGAGGAGACCGGTACAGTGCGCTTTTCCTTTTCCGCCTTTTCCACTGCCGAAGAGGCCGCGCACGCAGCGGAAATCCTGTGCGCGAGCGTAAAAAATATGTGAATACCTTGCGCAATGCGCTATACACCGGGGCGGATTTGTGGTAGTATAAATATAACAACACCGCATAATCCTGCGATTATGCGGTGTTGCCTGCGGAAAAATCCTGTCTTCGCGGATGGGTGGAAGGCGAAACAAACAGGACAGGTGGATACATGGATAATTTTCTTAATTTCTTTAACCTGGGCAACTTTGACTATGTGCGCGATTCGATCGTCAACAGCTTTAACGCGATGAAAACCGCCGGCCCGATGGATATTATCGACATACTGATCGTCGCCTATATCCTCTACCGGCTGATGAAACTGCTCCGCGATACGAGCGCGGCGCGGCTGGCCAAGGGCGTTATCTGGCTGCTGCTGATCTACATGGTTGCAACCAATGTGGGGCTGAACACGATCTCGTATATCATCAGCAACTCGCTTGCCATCGGTGTAACGGCGGCGCTTATCATCTTTCAGCCCGAACTGCGCCGGCTGCTCGAGCAGCTTGGAAAGGGCAGCATCGGCGGCCTGCTGGTCTCGACAACCGATCCGGACGCCGCCGAGGCGGCGATCGACGCGACGGTCGCAGCGTGCGCGGACATGGCCAAAACCAAAACCGGCGTGCTGATCGTGTTTGAGCGCAAGGAGCGGCTGGGTGAGATCGTCGCAACCGGCACTTTGATGGATGCCGAACCCTCGCCCGAACTGCTCAAAAACATCTTTTTTAAAAACAGTCCGTTGCACGACGGAGCGCTTGTCATGCGCGAGGGCCGCATCTGCGCCGCGGGCTGTGTACTGCCGCTTTCGGGCAGCCAGAACCTGTCGCGCGACCTTGGCACACGGCACCGTGCGGCGGTCGGCATGAGCGAATCGTCCGACAGCGTGCTGGTCGTTGTTTCAGAGGAGACCGGCGCGATTTCGGTTGCGATCGGCGGCATGCTCAAGCGGCACCTATCGCCCGAGGTGCTGCGCAAGGTGCTCGAGACCGAGCTGATTACGGAAAACAAGCCGGATAAAAAGGGCATCTCCGCGCTCCGCAATATCTGGAAAGGGGGCGCAGGCAGGTGAAAGAATTCATCAGAAAGCACGATATATGGCTGCGTCTGCTGGCCGTTTTGCTGGCGTTTATCCTGTGGATGATCGCGCGTGACGAGATCGATCCGTATGAGAACTACACGCTGCCCAATCTGCCGGTTACTATCACCGGGGCGGACGAGCTGCTCCGCAACACCGGCCTTTCGGTTGTTGAGTATACGGGCACGGTAAACGTGACGGTATATGGGCAGAATAACGCGGTCACCAATTCCTCGCTGCCCGGCAGGGTGACCGTTTCGGTGGATGTTTCCGGCATAACGGACGGCGCGGGCGAATACACGCTCACGCCCGAGATTAATGTGGGTGTAAGCGGCGTCGAGGGCCGGAGCACGACCCCTACCCGCGTGCGCGTGCTGGTCGACGAGATGACCACCGCGACTGTGCCCGTCCGCGTAGATGCGACCGGCACTCCGGCCGACGGTTATCGCGCGGGCACGCCCGAGCCGACCTCGACCAAGGAGGTCACGATCGAGGGGCCGGCGTCCGAGCTGGACGAGGTGGCCTATGCATACGGCTCGGTGGATGTGAGCGGCACAAGCTCGACCTTTACAAACGAGTGCCGGATCATGCTGCTTAACGATGCGGGTGAGCCGATCACAGGCACGCACGTTGTCAGCCAAACCGATACGGTTACGGTGCGCGTGCCGATTTACCCGGTCGAGAGTATCCCGCTGATGGTTACACTGACCGACGGCGATACGCTGACGACCGAACAGGTGGACATCAGCATTGATCCGGAGAATATCAGCCTGATGGGCGATCAGAACACGCTCGCGGGCATTACTGAGATCAATCTTGGCACGATTGACCTGGATACTGTGCGCACCGGCGTGCCGATCGAGATGGAGATCCCATTGCCGGACGGCGTGCGGCTGGATGACGGCCAGCCCTCGGCAGCGCAAGTGACCATCACGGTCAAGGCCGAAGAGAACGTCTCGACGCGCAGTGTTCAGGTGACAAACTTCGTGCCAACGGATACCGCGCAGGGCGAGACGACTTACACCGTCAATGTGCTGACCGAATCGGTTGAGATCGAGCTGCGCGGCAGCGAAAGCGCGCTCGATCAGGTTGATCTCAGCACGCTCAGCATCGGCCTGACCTTTGACTCGGTTTCGCTCGGCGCAGGCACGCACATGGTGCGCGGCGTGATCGCGGCGACCGGCTTGCCGACTGGGGTGACAATCGTCGAGGAGGACGTTGAGGTACAAATCGAAATTATGGCGGCCAATGCCCCGCCTGCCTCCGGTGCGACTGCGGAAGGCGGTTTGGACACATGAGCCTTGTCATCAGCAATATCCGCCTGCCGTTTGACGAGCCGGAGGAGCAGGCGCTTGCCGAGGCATACCGCCTGACCGGACTGACTGCGGGTCAAACGCAGGCGGCGGTCAACCGCGTTAGCATCGACGCGCGGCGCGGCCGTATCTTCCGGGTCTATTCGGTGCGGCTCGATCTGCCGGGTGATGAAAAGGCGTTTTGCGAAAAGCTGCAAACCCCTTTTGTGCGGTATAAGCCCAATGACAAACCCGCCGTACCGCGCGGCGCAAAGCGTTTGACGCACCGGCCGGTGGTTGTTGGTCTGGGTCCAGCCGGGCTGTTTGCGGCGTATACGCTGGCAAAATACGGTTACGCGCCGTTGGTATTCGAGCGCGGCGGCGACCTGGACGAGCGCGACGCGGCGGTCGATACCTTTTGGCGTGGCGGCGCATTCGACCCAGATTGCAACATCCAGTTCGGCGAGGGCGGCGCAGGCGCGTATTCGGACGGTAAGCTCACCACCCGCATTGGCGACGCGCTGTGCGATACCGTGCTGGAGACGCTGGCGGCGCATGGCGCGCCGGCCGATATTGTTAAAAAAGCCAAGCCCCATGTGGGTACGGATATTCTCAAGGACGTTGTGCGCGCCATGCGGCGCTACATTGTGCAAAACGGCGGCGCGGTGCGTTTTCGCACCGCGCTGACCGGCGTGGTCATCCGGAGCGGCGCGCTGTGCGCGGTGCGCACGCAGCAGGGCGAGACCGCGTGTGAGCGCGCGGTGATCGCGCTCGGGCATTCGGCGCGCGACACCTTTGTCGCCCTGCACCGGAACGGAGTGTATCTCGAGCCTAAGCCGTTTTCGATCGGCGTGCGCATCGAGCACCTGCAAAGCGAGATCGACCGCGCGCTTTACGGCAGATATGCCGGGCATCCGCTGCTGCCGCCGGCCGAATACAACCTCTCCCGGCGATCGGGTGGCCGCGCGTGCTATTCGTTCTGCATGTGCCCGGGTGGTACGGTTGTCGCGGCGCAGAGCGAGCGGGATACCATCGTCACCAACGGTATGAGCCTGCACGCGCGCGACGGGAAAAACGCCAACGCGGCGCTCGCGGTGTCGGTCGATCCTGCGGATTTTGACGACGGCACGCCGTTTGGCGGTGTAGCGCTCCAGCAGCAGATCGAGCACGCAGCCTTTTTACAGACTGGCTCGTATCGCGCGCCCTGTCAGCGCGTAGGCGACTTTATCGCCGGCCGGCCGACCCGCAACGCGGGCGCGGTGCAGCCCAGCTACCCGATCGGCGTGGCATATGGCGAGGCGGCGGCGAGCCTACCGGATTTTGTACAGGGCATGATGCGCGACAGCCTGCCGTATTTCGGCGGCAAACTGCGCGGGTTTGACGCCGCGGACGCGCTTTTGACCGGTCCGGAGACGCGGACCTCATCCCCGGTGCGTATCACGCGCGGGCAGGACCTGTTCAGCCTTGGCTGTGCGGGGCTTATCCCGAGCGGCGAGGGCGCAGGGTACGCGGGCGGCATTATGTCTGCCGCGGTGGACGGCATTAAGGCTGCGTATCGGATTATGGAGGAATTTGCGCCCGTTCTCGAATGAAAGGCATGCCTCTTTTCATCGGAAGACGGCGACTTCATTAAGCCCGAATGCATACGCGGCGCCTGCGAAAGATTGTTAATTTTTATTTTTTACAGGTAATTTCGTTTACGAAAGGGTGTGTGTAAACAATGACACAACAGGGAACGATTAAAAAAATACTGCCGGGTGGCATGGCCGAAATCGAGGTTATGCGGCGTTCGGCGTGCAGCCATGATTGCTCTAAATGCGGCGGTTGCGGCGGGCTCGAGAGCCAGATGCTGTGCGTTACTGCGCGCAACCGTGCCCAGGCAGAGGTTGGCGAGCGCGTGCTGATCGAGGGTGAGAGCAGCCAGGTGCTCGGTTTGGCAGTGCTCGTATATGTGCTGCCGCTCATTTTGTTTTTCGTCGGCTATGTACTGGGCAGCGTGTTGCTGCGCGGCGCGGCAGCCGGGGCGATAGGCGGCGGCGTGCTGTTTATCGTCGGCATCCTCGTCGCGGTGTGGTACAGCCGCCGGATGAAGGCGCGCGGTGATGTGCCGTATGAAATCACCAAAAAACTCTGAATTTTTTATAAATTTTTACCGATTTTCTGCGGTTATCCCTTGTGTTATCCGCAAAAGTTCGGTAGAATAGATTAAATCAGTAAGGCTGTGTGTCAAACACGGCGGGAAAGGGTTGTGCGATGTTTGGCTTTATCCGTCCGGTGAAGCCCGAGCTGCGGGTCAAAGAGGCGGACCGATTCCAACAGGTATACTGCGGCCTGTGCCATGCCATTCGCGCGCGGTACGGCAGGTTTTTCACCTTTTTCCTCAGCTATGATATGACCTTTTTCGCGCTTGTCGCGGGCTGCGGCGAAGAAGAGACCGCGCCGCCATGCCGCAAGCGGTGTGACGCGCATCCGGTGGCCGGGCACGCCTGCGCCCAGAGCGACGCGGCGCTTGCGCTCGCGGCGGATGTGAGCGTGCTGCTCACCTACCACAAGCTGCAAGACAGCCTAGCCGATGAAAAGGGCGCGCGCCGCGCGATAGCCGCCGTGCTGTGCCGGCTGGCAAAGCGCGGCTATCAAAAAGCGCGCGCTCGTCTGCCGGAGGCCGACAGCGAGATGGTGCAGGCGCTTTGCGATCTGCAAACGCTCGAGCGCGAAAAATGCGCATCGATGGATCGCGCGGCCGATGCCTCGGCGCGTATGACCGCCGCGGTAGTACCCCGGACGGGCGACGCGCGTGAGCGCGTGCTGCGGCAGATGTTTTACCACATCGGGCGCTGGGTCTATCTGCTGGACGCCGCGCAGGATGTAAAAGAGGATATGGAGCAGGGGGGATATAATCCGGTTGTGCTGCGCTATGACCTGCGCGCGCCGGATCTTACCGCGGTCAGACAGCCGCTCGAGCGTACGCTGGAGCGGTCGCTCGCCGACATCTGCATGGCCTATGATCTGCTGGATGTGCGGCGCGATGCCGATCTGATCCGCAACATTATTTTCCTGGGTATGCCGCTGGCGACACGCCAGGTGCTGGATGGAACCTATCAAATGAACGGAGGACGGGGCAAACATGGATCCCTATAAGGTGCTGGGCGTCACGCCGCAGACGAGTGACGACGACGTCAAGCGCGCCTACCGCGAGCTGGCGCGTAAGTATCATCCTGATAATTACACGAACAATCCGCTCGCTGATCTCGCGGAAGCGCGCATGAAAGAGATTAACGAAGCGTATGACATGATTATGAACGAGCGCGCGGGTAAATCATCGGGCGGCGCTTCGAGCGGCCAGCAACAGAGCGGCCAGCAGCAGCGCGCCTATTCAGGTCCAAATGCCGCGCTGTACAGCCAGGTGCGCCAGGCGATTAACCAGGGCAATCTCGGCATGGCCGAGCAGCTTTTGCAGCGCGCAAACGGCAGGGATGCCGAGTGGTTTTATCTGATGGGCACGGTTTACTACCGCAAGGGCTGGTATGACGAGGCCGCGCGCTCTTATACGCAGGCCTGTCAGATGGATCCTTCCAACATGGAATACCGCACCGCGCTTAACAACCTGAATATGTCGGGCGGCTACGGCGGCTACCGGCCGATGCAGCAGACCAATATGTGCGATTTCTGCGTGCAGCTGGCGGTCTGTAACTGCTGCATGAACGCCTGCTGCAACGCCGGGTGCTGATATGATGAACGCAAAGGAAATTGCGCGCGGCGGCTTGCTGGCTGCGGCTGCCGTGGCGCTTTTATATATCGGCGGCGCCGCGCCGTATTTCGGCCCAGCGGCGTGCATTGCGGCGGGTGTCACCTCGGCTGTGCCGCTTGTGCGGCGCGCCCGCTTGCGCACGGCGCTGCTACTGTATGCGGCGGCGTCCGTACTGGGTCTGCTGCTCGCGCCGCGTAAAAGCGTGGCTGCGGCCTATGTGCTTTTCTGCGGCCTGTATCCGATTGTCAAATTCGGCGTGGAGTGCTATCTGCCGCGCCATGTGCAGACCGGCGTCAAGCTGGCCTACTTTAACCTGGTGCTCGCCGTGGCGGGTGCGCTGGTGGCATTTGGCCTGTTCCCGTATATCGCCATGCCCGGCCTCGCTCGCCTGGCCGCGCTGTGGGTTGGGGCCAATGTGGCCTTTATCATTTATGACGTGGCGCTGTCACGGCTGATCGCACTGCTGCGCAAAAGCCTGCCGCCCGACTGAAAAGGGGAACGAACAACATGAAGAGTATGACCGGCTACGGCCGCGCGCGTGAGACGCTCGGCGGCCGGACGATAATGGTCGAGCTGCGCGCGGTCAACCACCGCTATCTGGACTGCACAGTCAAGGCGCCGCGCCAATATATCTTTCTCGACGACGCGGTCAAAAAGGCGGCGTCCGCCCGCATTGCGCGCGGTAAGGTCGAGATTTTTGTCAGCGTGGAGATGCAGGAAGGCGGCGACGTGGCCGTCACGGTCAACCACACGCTGGCAAAACGCTATCTGGACGCACTGCACGACCTTGGCGAAACCTACGGCCTGCGCAACGACGTAACGGTCGCCGTGCTGGCGCGGATGCCCGATGTGCTTGGCTCGGAGCGCATCGAGCAGGACGCGGACGCGCTGACGCACGATGTGCTCACGGTATTTGAGAAAGCCTGTGACAGCTTTGATCAGATGCGCCGGTGCGAGGGCGAAAAGCTAGCTGATGATGTGCGCGGCCGCTGCATGGCGATCAAGCGAATGGTGGACAAAGTTGAGACGCGCTCGCCCGAGCGGGTGCACGAATACCGCGAAAAGCTGATCGGGCGCATGCGGGAGGTGCTCGCCGACAGCAGCATTGACGAGGCCCGCATTCTGACCGAGGCCGCGATCTACGCGGATAAAACGGCGGTTGACGAGGAGACCGTCCGTCTGCGCAGCCATTTGCAGCAGTTGGACGATATGCTGGAGGAAGACCAGCTGGTCGGCCGTAAGCTGGATTTTCTGGTGCAGGAGATGAATCGCGAGGCCAACACAATCGGCTCCAAGGCAAACGACGTCGATATGGCGCGCATCGTGGTCGACATCAAAAGCGAGATCGAAAAGATCCGCGAGCAGATTCAAAACATCGAATGAGCCAAGAGGGGGCGGCAGGGTGAAACTCATCAATATTGGATTTGGCAACATGGTAGCCTCGTCGCGGCTGATCGCGATTGTCAGCCCGGAATCCGCGCCGGTCAAGCGCACCGTGCAGGAGGCGCGCGACCGCGGTATGGTGGTAGACGGCACCTACGGCCGCCGCACGCGCGCGGTGCTTATTATGGATAGCGACCATGTGGTGTTGAGCGCCCTGCAGCCGGAAACAGTTGCCGCTCGCTTTGCGGGCGACGATGAGGAAGGGGAGAGCGAGGATGCGTAAGGGAACGCTGTATGTATTCACCGGTCCATCCGGCGCGGGAAAAGGCACGCTACTTGACCTTTTGCGCGAGCAGGACGACCGGCTGTATTACTCGATCTCTGCCACGACGCGCGCGCCGCGCGCAGGCGAAACCGACGGCGTGCAGTATTATTTTCTGACCAAAGAGCAGTTTGAGCGCAAAATAGCGCAAAATGCTTTTCTTGAGCATGCGTGCTATGTCGATAACTACTACGGCACCTTGGAGGCGCCGGTGGAGCAAAAGCTCGACGAAGGGTATGACGTCATCCTCGAGATTGAGGTGCAGGGCGCAATGCAGGTGCACGAAAAGCGCCCGGATGCCGTCATGGTGTTCATCGCGCCGCCGTCTTTTGAAGAGCTGGCCGCGCGCCTGCGCGGCCGCGGCACCGAGGACGAGGACAAGGTGCAAAAGCGTCTTGCCACTGCGCGGGAGGAGCTTTCGCAAAAGGATGCGTTTGATTACGTCGTCATTAATGACAAGATCGAACGCGCGCTTGACGAGATCCGGGGCATTATGTCCGCCCGGCGCGCATAAGCTAATGAGCAAGTTATGAATACAAATTGTAATATAAGGAGAAATGATTACAATGTTGAAACCTTCCATGCAGGAACTGATGAAACGTGTGGGCAACCGTTATCTGCTAGTCAACCTTGCGGCGCAGCGCGCACGTGACATTGCCGAGCAGGCGGAGGAAACGGGCGAAGACCTGCCGGATAAGGCGGTCAAGCTGGCGCTGGACGAGATCGCAGCCGGCGAGATTGTTTACCGTCCTGGTCCGCGTATCGAGCCTGTGATCGTACAGAATAATGCGATCGCGGCATCCATGGTCGATGTAGGCGATTCGATCGACTTGGACGAGGATGACATGTTGGAGGATGCGGAGGACAGCGACGTGCATGAGCAAGCGGATGAGGCGCGCCGCCTCGACGAGTTTGATGACGAAGAGCTGGACGATGGCGATGTGCCGGAGGAGGATCGGTAAGCCATGCGTCTTGCGGGAAAGACGCTCGTCCTTTGCGTGACGGGCGGCATCGCGGCCTACAAGGCGGCCGACCTTGTCAGCAAGCTGCGCCATGCCGGGGCCGAGGTGCGCGTGCTGATGACCGAATCGGCCACGCAGTTTATCTCACCGATAACGTTTGAAACACTGTCCGGCTACCGTGCGGTGGTGGATACGTTCGACCGGCATTTCGCGTGGGAGGTTGAGCATATTTCGCTTGCCAAGGCGGCGGATGTGTTTGTCATTGCGCCTGCGACTGCCAATGTAATTGCAAAGGCAGCGCACGGCATTGCGGACGATATGGTGACGACGACGCTGCTGGCGACAAAGGCGCCGGTTGTGATTGCGCCCGCAATGAACACTGGTATGTATGACAATCCGGTCACCCAGCAGAATTTGCAGACGCTGCGCGCGCGGGGCTTTCACATCATCGATCCCACGGAGGGCCTGCTCGCCTGCGGCGATACCGGCCGCGGAAAGCTACCGGATACGCCCGTCATCATAAACGGCATAGAAAAGGCGCTTACCCCGCAGGACCTGCGCGGGCAGTGTGTGCTGGTTACCGCAGGGCCGACGCAGGAAGCCATGGACCCGGTACGGTTTTTATCCAACCACTCAACGGGCAAGATGGGGTATGCGGTCGCGGCGCGCGCGGCCATGCGCGGCGCGGCGGTGACGTTGATCTCAGGCCCAACCGCGCTGGATACGCCCGCGGGTGTCCGGCGGGTGGACGTCACCTCGGCTTGTGAGATGTACGAGGCGGTCATGGCCCACGCACCCGAGCAGGATATGATCGTCAAGGCGGCTGCGGTAGGCGACTACCGCCCGGCTGAGACCGCCGCGGAAAAACTCAAAAAGCGCGAGGGAGAGCTGACGGTCGCGCTGACCCGCAACCCGGATATTCTGGCCGCGCTCGGGCAGTGCAAGCGCGCCGGCCAGCTGCTGTGCGGCTTTGCAATGGAAACGGAAAATCTGCTCGAAAATGCATCGGATAAACTCCGCCGCAAAAACTGCGATATGCTGGTGGCAAACTCACTGCGTGACGAGGGCGCGGGGTTTGGCACGGATACCAATATCGCGACGCTGCTGTTTGCGGATGGACGGCGCGAAACGCTGTCCATTATGCATAAGGAGGCGCTTGCGGATACGATTTTAGACCGTCTGCTCGCCATGCGGCAGGGGCGGGAATGATGGACAGACCTTGCAGCGGGTGCGCCGCGCGCCCGATTAATCCCAGAAAGAAAGGAGTATAGCGTTTGGCAGAAACAGTCTGCGCGGTCGCTGTCGATGCAGCGACCTATGCGATCGACAAGCTATATTCCTACCGCGTGCCGGACGAGCTGCGGGAACAGGTGCACATCGGCACCCGTGTTCTCGTGCCGTTCGGCTTTGGCAATAAACGGACGGAAGCGATCGTGCTGGCTTTCCGGCAGGACACGGGCGAATTTCGGCTAAAGCCGGTAACCGAGGTGCTGGACGACGCGCCACTTCTGACCCCGGGGCAGCTGCGGCTTGCCGCATGGATGCGCGAGCGGCTGTACTGCACCTATTTCGACTGCGTACGCGTCATGCTGCCGGCAGGGCTGTGGTTTCGTCGAAACGAGACGTATACCCTCGCGCCGGACGCCGACCTTGCGGCGCTGCGGCAGCGCGGGGGCGATGCAGGCGCGGTGCTTGGTCTGTTCGATCGGCCGGGGCAGGCGCTCGCGCTTGGCGACATCCGGCAGCGGTTGGGCGGCAGAAGCGTCACCCGCACACTGGACGCACTCGTCGGCGAGGGCGTGCTCGGCTACCGCAGCAACACCACGCACAAATCAGGCGACAAGACAGAAAAGATGCTTTCGCTCGATATAGAAGCGGGCGAGGCAATGGCGCGCATTGGCCGCCGTAGCCCTGCACGGATGGATGTGGTGTCGGCGCTGGCGGATGGCGGTTGGATGAGCCAGAAAGAGCTTATGTATATGACCGGCGTATCGGACGCTGCGCTGCGTGATATGATAAAAAAAGGTATTTTACGCGAGCGGCATGAGGAGCGTCTGCGCACGCCGGATTTTTCCGATATTGAGCGCACGGCGCCGCCCGTTCTGTCGGCTGCGCAGCAGCAGGTGTATGACGGCATCGCCGCGCTGATGGACGGGGCAGCGCCACGCGCGGCGCTGCTGTTTGGCGTAACCGGCAGCGGCAAGACTCAGATCTACTTAAAGCTGATCGAAAAGGCGCTTGATGCGGGCAAGAGTGCAATCGTGCTCGTGCCCGAGATCGGGCTGACCCCGCAGGTGCTGCTCAAGTTTGCCGCCCGCTTTGGCGACGAGGTTGCGGTTATGCATTCGGCGCTATCCGTGGGTGAGCGGTATGACAGCTTCAAGAAGATAAAGTCCGGCCGTGCCCACGTTGTGATCGGTACACGCTCGGCCGTATTTGCGCCGGTCGAAAACCTCGGCGTGCTCATCATCGATGAAGAACAGGACGGCGCGTACCGCTCCGAGCAGTCACCGCGCTACCACGCGCGCGATGTGGCCAAGTATATCGTTTCACAGCAGAATGCGCTGCTTGTGCTCGGATCGGCGACCCCGTCGGTCGAGACATATTACGGTGCGCAGCAGGGCAAATACCCGGTCTTTCGCTTGACCGAGCGCTTTCTCGGCGCCGGCCTGCCGGATGTGATGGTTTCCGATATGCGCGCGCTCGCCCGCCAGGGACGCGAGGGTGTGATCGGCCCGCAGCTTGAAAGCGAGCTGATCGATACACTGGAAAACGGCCGGCAAGCTATTTTGTTCCTTAACCGGCGCGGCAACAGCCGGGTGATCGGCTGCGCGCTGTGCGGCTGGGTGCCCGAGTGCCCCTCCTGCTCGACGAGTATGACCTACCATTCGGTGTCCGGCCGCGCGATGTGCCATTACTGCGGCGCATCTGTCAAGATTACCGGTAAATGCCCGGTGTGCGGCGGCGAGCATTTGTTCACCGAAACGCCCGGCACGCAGAAGGTCGAGCAGGAGTTGCACGAGCGGTTTCCGTCGGCCCGCGTGCTGCGCATGGATGCGGACACGATGCACACCAAGGGCGCGCACGAAAAGCTGCTCTCGCAGTTTGCCAAGGGCGGGGCGGACATCCTGCTCGGCACCCAGATGGTGACCAAGGGGCTGGATTTTGAAAACGTCACGCTCGTCGGCGTGCTTGACGCCGACCAGAGCTTATACGCGCAGGACTATCGCGCACGCGAGCGCACTTTTTCGCTTATCACGCAGGTGGTGGGCCGCGCAGGCCGGCGGTTTGATACCGGAAAAGCGGTCATACAGACGTATAGTCCGACCCATCCGGTGATTCTCACTGCGGCGCGACAGGATTACGAAGCGTTTTTCGAGCGTGAGCTTGAGACGCGGCAGGCACTCCAGTGCCCGCCGGTGTGCGGCCTGACCGTGTTGACCGCAGTGGGCGAGATCGAGCAGCAAGTGCTGAGCAGCCTTGTCATGTTAAAGATGCGCCTGCAAAGCCTGATGGCAGGGCAGTATGCCGACGTTAAAGCGCCTGTGCTCGGTCCGGCGGCAGCACAGATGGTCAAGGTGATGGGACGCTATCGCTACCACCTTACCATGCGGGCGGTGGACTCTGCGCGCTGGCGGAAGCTGATTGCCGGCGTGTTGCGCGAATTTTTACAGGACAGCAAAAACCGGGGCGTGAGCGTGTTTGCAGATCAGAATCCGGATCTGTGATCCGGAAAGGGGGATCCGGCGCCCCGCCCGCCGTCCAAGGCGGTAAGACCGGGGAGACAAACGTAAGGCGCATACTGACGGGAATTGGATAAATTCGCAGCTTCCGATCGTTGATGCGCGCCTCCGATGCAGAGGAAGAGATATGGAACGACGGTATTTGATCCGCAAGGCGCTGCCGGATGACGCGGCAGCTCTCGTGGAGATCTATGCGCCGTATGTCACGGATACGGCGATCACCTTTGAATATGATGTGCCCACGGCAGAGCAGTTTGCCGTGCGCATTGCAGACATATCCCAAACGCACCCGTATCTTGTGTGCGAGCGGGATGGAAAGATCGTCGGTTATGCCTATGCGCACCGCGTGCGCGCGCGCGCGGCCTACGATTGGGCGGCTGAGCTGTCCATCTACCTCTCGCCTGCGGCGCAGGGCCAGGGCGTGGGCACGGCGCTTTACCGCTGCTTGCTCGATCTGCTTGCCCGGCAGCATCTGTGTGCGCTGTATGGCTGTGTCACGCTTCCGAATGAAAAAAGCCAAAGGCTGCATGAAGCGCTGGGCTTTTCGCTTGCCGGCGTTTGGCACGGTGTGGGCTGGAAACATGGCGGCTGGCACGACGTGGGCTGGTTTGAAAAGCGCGTGGGCGATTGCCAAAACCCGTCGCCGGTCATTCCGTTTGCGCGGCTGGGCAGCAAAAAAATACAGGCATGCTTACAACAATATACGGAAAAGCTGAACGATGGAGGATGAACCGATATGGCACTTCGCAATATCTTAACGCAGGAGGATGAGCAGCTGCGCAAGCAAAGCCGCAAGGTGGAAAAGTTTGACGAGCGTCTGCACACTCTGATAGACGACATGCGCGAGACGCTCGAAAACTCGGGCGGCGTCGGGCTTGCCGCGCCGCAGGTCGGCGTGCTGCGCCGTGTGGTTCTGGTGCTCGACATCAACAAGGATCCCGAGGAAATGATTGAGATGGTCAACCCCGAGGTGATCGAGCGGCGTGGCGAGCAGCGCATGGTTGAGGGCTGCCTGTCCGTGCCGGGCGTATACGGCTATGTCACTCGCCCGACCTGGGCCAAAATCCGCGCGCAGGATCGCTTTGGCAACTGGTTTGAGCGCGAGGGCGAGGGCGTTGTCGCTCAGTGCTTCTGCCATGAAACCGAGCACCTGGACGGCCACCTGTTCACCGAAAAGGTGGAGGAATATGTCGACATCGAAGCGCTCCAGCAAAAAGACGAAGAGGGAGCGGACGAATGAGAATTGTATTCATGGGCACGCCGGATTTTGCCGTGCCGAGTCTCAAGGCGCTCATTGGCGCCGGGCATCAGGTATGCGCGGTGTACACCCAGCCCGACAAGCCGCAGGGCCGCCGGCAGATCTTGACCGCGCCGCCGGTCAAGGAGCTGGCTTTGCAGCATAATATCCCGGTTTATCAGCCTGTAACGCTCAAAAGCGAGGACGAGCAGACGCGTCTACGCGCGCTCGCGCCCGAAGTGATTACCGTTGCGGCCTACGGTAAGCTGCTGCCAAAGGCCGTGCTTGACATCCCGCCGCGCGGGTGCATCAACGTGCACGGCTCACTGTTGCCGCGCTGGCGCGGCGCAGCGCCCATACAGTGGTCGGTCATCGCGGGCGATCAGACGGCCGGTGTTACCACCATGCTGATGGCCGAGGGGCTGGATACCGGCGACATGCTGCTGACCTACGAGACGCCGGTCGGCGCGCGGGAAACGGCGGGCGAGCTGTTCGACCGGCTGGCACAGGCGGGCGCAAAGCTGCTGGTCGAGACGCTCGACCGGCTCGACGCCATCACACCCTGCCCGCAGGACAACAGCCAGAGCTGCTACGCGCGCATGCTCGATAAGCAGATGGCGGTCATCGACTGGACAAAGCCCGCGCACGAGATTGACTGCCTGATCCGCGGGCTGAATCCGTGGCCGGTCGCGCTGACCACACTTTCGGGCGAGCGGCTGAAAGTATACGCCGCCGAGCCGGCCGCCGGCTACGGCAGGCCGGGCGAGGTAATCGAGAGCGACCCGAAAAGGGGTCTTATCGTCGCCTGCGGCGCGGGCGCGCTTGCATTGCGCGAGGTGCAGCCCGTCGGCGGCAGGCGCATGCTGTGCGCGGATTTTCTGCGCGGTCATGCGGTCAAAAAAGGAAGCATTTTGGGCGAGTGAAAAAGGAGTAAACTATGCCTTATTACGGGTTTTACGGGATTGACATGTACTATATTGTGCTGATTATCCCCTGCATCATTCTGGCGGTTTGGGCGCAGACGAAGGTTAAGAGCACGTTTGCCCGCTATGAGCAGGTCACGAGCCGTCGCGGTCTGACCGGCGCGCAGGCGGCCGAGGCCGTGCTGCGGCAAAACGGCGTGGCCGGCGTGCGCATCGAGTGGGTAGCGGGCAGGCTGACCGACCATTTTGACCCGCGCACAAAGACCATTCGCCTATCAAATGCAGTGTATTCCTCGACCTCGGTCGCGTCCATCGGCGTGGCTGCGCATGAGGCTGGGCACGCGGTGCAGTATGCCGAGGGATACTTCCCCATTCGTCTGCGCGCGGCTATTATACCGGTGACGCAGTTCGGTTCGATGGCGGCCTTTCCGCTCATCCTCCTTGGCCTGTTTATGAATACGGGGCTGCTGATCGACCTTGGCATCTGGGCATTTTCGCTATCGACGGTGTTCCAGATCGTGACGCTGCCGGTCGAGCTGAACGCCTCGCGCCGCGCGCTCGCGGCGATCGAGCAGGGCGGCCTGCTCGATGAGGAAGAATACACGATGGCCAAAAAAACGCTGACCGCCGCCGCGATGACCTATGTCGCGGCGCTCGCGGTATCGCTCGCACAGCTGCTGCGGCTGCTGCTGCTCTTCGGAGGGCGGGGACGCCGTGGACGCTAAGCGTGCGCGCACGCCGCGCGAAGCCGCGGCGTTTTCGCTGTTTTCCATGTCAGAGCAGGGCGCATGGTCGGATGGCGCACTGCATCATCAGCTGGCGCAGGCAGGCCTTTCAGGCCGGGACGCGGCGCTCGCCGCGCGTCTGACCTACGGCACCGTGCAAAATGCGATGCTGCTGGACTGGTATCTGCGGCATTTTTCCGCCGTGCGGCTCAAAAAGATCGCACCACGTGTACTTTTGTGTCTGCGCATGGGGCTTTATCAGATGATTATGCTGGATAAGATTCCGGCGCACGCCGCGGTCGCCGAGACGGTGGAGCTTGTACGGCGACACTGCCATGCAAATGGCCGCGCGGTGTCATTTGCAAACGCGGTGCTGAGGAGCGCGGCCAAAGCCGTTGCGCAGGGCAAGCTGCCCGCGCTTGACTGCCCGGACAAGGAAAGCTATTATGCGCTCAAGTATAGCCATCCGGTGTGGCTCGTGCGGTTGTGGTCGGCGCAGTTTGGCCAAAAGCTGACCGAGCAGATCTGCCGGGCGGACAATGCCGACACACCGCTGTCTGTGCGTGTCAATATGATGCGCGCGGCGCCCGATAAGGTGCGGGCCGAGCTTGTCTCCGCCGGCCTGACGGCCACGCCGCACCGTGCGTTTGCGGATATTCTGCTGTGCAGCGGTGGCGACGTGGCAGCGCTGCCCGCGTTCCGGGAGGGCCGCATCACCATTCAGGATGCGGCGAGCGCACTGGCCGCTGCGGTGGCCGATCCCCGGCCGGGCGACAGCGTGATTGATTGCTGCGCTGCGCCGGGCGGTAAGAGCTTTGCCATGGCCGAGCGCATGCAGGGCAGGGGCAGCGTGACCGCCTGCGATATTTATGCGCACAAGCTAAACCGCATTCAGGAGGGCGCGCGGCGGCTCGGCCTTGCAAACGTTCATGCCGAATTGCAGGACGCGGCCGCGCCGCGCGCAGACTGGCGCGGCACGGCGGACGTCGTATTGTGCGATGTACCCTGCTCGGGGCTTGGCATCATCCGTAAAAAGCCCGAGATCCGCTACAAGCCCCCAGAAGAAATCGAACAGCTGCCTGCCTTGCAGGCGAGGATACTGCAAAACTGCGCGCAGTATGTAAAGCCCGGCGGCACGCTGGTGTATTCGACCTGTACGATCCTGCAGCGAGAAAACGAGGATGTGGTGCGCGCGTTTCTCGCGCAAAACGCGGCGTTTTCCGCTGTGCCGTGGTCGCACCCGGTGTGCGGCGCGCAAACAGACGGCATGGCGACCCTGCTGCCGCCCATCCATGATACCGACGGATTTTTCATCGCCAAGCTACATCGCAGGGCATAGCGCATGCCGCATGCCGATCGCTTATCCAGGGGAGATAAAATGACCGAGATCAAATCGCTGACAATCGAAGAACTCAAGGCCGCGCTCGTGGATATGGGTGAAAAACCCTTTCGCGCGGGGCAGATCTTCAAATGGCTTCACGGGGGCGTGGAGTCCTTTGAAGAGATGTCCAACCTGTCCAAAGACCTGCGGCAACGGCTGTCCGCGCGTTTTTCGCTGACCGTGCCTGTAGCCGTGCGCAAGCAGATGAGCAGGATGGATGGCACGATAAAATATCTGTGGCGCTTGCATGACGGCGAGTGTGTAGAGTCCGTGCTGATGCGCTACAAACACGGTGTGTCGGTCTGCGTGTCCACTCAGGTTGGGTGCCGCATGGCCTGCAAATTCTGCGCCTCAGGCATTGGCGGCTGCAAGCGGAACCTGTCTGCGGGCGAGATTTTGGATGAGATTATTTTTATGCAGAAGGACAGCGGCGAAACGGTGTCAAACATCGTGCTGATGGGCACGGGCGAGCCGCTTGATAACTATGACAATGTACTCAAATTCCTGCGTCTGGTCAGCTGTTCCGAGGGTATAGGCATCGGCCAGCGGCATATTTCCTTGTCAACAAGCGGAATTGCTGATAAAATAGAGAAGTTAGCAGGCGAAAAGCTGCAGATCACGCTGTCGGTTTCGCTGCACGCGCCGGACGACGAGACCCGCTCGTCGATCATGCCGGTCAACAACGCCTATCCGGTTAAGCGGCTAATGCGCGCATGCAGGTATTATTTTGACACGACCGGCCGGCGCATATCCTATGAGTACATGATGGCGCGGAATAAGACTGATCAACCCTGGCAGGCCGAGCAGCTGGCAAAGCTTTTGCGCGGCAGGCCGGCGCATGTCAATCTGATTCCGCTCAATGAGGTGGCGGAAAGCCCGCTGAGGCCGTCGCGGCCAGAGGCTGTGCGCCGTTTTCAGCAGGCGCTTGAAAAGCACGGCGTGACGGCGACCGTGCGCCGCCGGCTCGGCCCAGACATCGACGCCGCCTGCGGCCAGCTGCGGCGGCGCGAACTGCGGGAACGGCAAGCGTGAGAGGGCCGGGCCGTTTTGGCGGCGCGGTAGTACATGGAACACACCTTGGGAGGTGCTGAACGTGGAATATTTCGGCTTAACAGACAAGGGGCGCGTGCGCCTGACCAATCAGGATATTTTTCAGATCGAAGCGCGGGAGGATAATGAGACCGTGCTGCTAATCGTGTGCGACGGTATGGGTGGCGCGAACGCGGGCAATGTGGCCAGCCGCTTTGCCGCGCAGACGTTTATCGCATCAATTGGACCGGCGCTCACAGGCACGCTTGACGCAACGGCCCGGCAGGAGCTGCTCACGCACGCGTTGGAAGAGGCAAACCAGACTGTATTCAGTTTAGCCGACCGGCAGCCCGAGTTTCGCGGCATGGGTACGACGCTCGTCGCGGCGCTCGTGCAGGGCGGCGAGGCGACTGTGCTCAACGTGGGCGACAGCCGCGCCTACCTGTTTGACGGCGAAGGCCTGCACCAGTTGACCGAGGATCACTCTTATGTCGAAGAGATGCGGCGGCAGGGCCACATCACGGCTGAGGATGCGCGCAGCCATCCGCAAAAAAACCTGATAACCCGTGCGGTCGGGGTCGAGCCGTCGGTCAAGGGCGATATGTTCGAGGTTCGGCTGAAGACAAGCGAGGTGCTGCTGCTGTGCTCGGATGGGTTGACTAGCATGGTCGAGGATGATAAGATCGCACATGCCATTGAAAATGCAAAAACGCTCGCCCTGGCGGGCGATGCGCTGCTCACCCTCGCGCTGGAGGGCGGCGGCCGCGATAATATCACGGTTGCGCTGTTCACCCGCGGCGTGCAAGAGGAGGCTTAAGCGCATATGGACAAATATATCGGCAAACTGCTCGGCGGCCGGTATGAGATCATTGATGTGGTCGGCGTGGGCGGCATGGCGGTCGTCTACCGCGCGCGCTGCCATGTGCTCAACCGCTATGTCGCCGTTAAGATCCTCAAGGACGAATACGCCAAGGACCCCGAGATCCGCAAACGGTTTTCAATCGAGTCGCAGGCGGTTGCCAAGCTCAGCCATCACAATATCGTATCGGTTTACGATGTCGGCAGCGAGAATGGCACCGACTATATCGTCATGGAACTGATTGAGGGTATCACGCTCAAGGAATATCTGCAAAAAAAAGGCCGCCTGACCTGGCAGGAGTCGGTGTTTTTTGCAGAGCAGATCTGCCGCGCGCTCATCCACGCGCACTCGCGCGGCATTATTCACCAGGATATTAAGCCCCAGAACGTTATTATCCTGCGTGACGGCACCGCTAAATTAACCGACTTCGGCATCGCCTCATTTGCCACCACGCAGGAGACCCGCGTGGTGCAGGAGGCCATCGGCTCGGTGCACTATATCTCGCCCGAGCAGGCCAAGGGCTCTAAGATTGACTATCGGACGGATATTTACTCTCTCGGTGTCGTTATGTATGAAATGCTCACCGGCAAGCTGCCGTTCGAGGGCGATACCGCGTTGCAGATCGTCATGCAGCACCTTAATACGGTGCCGCTCGTACCAAGCGAGCTGATCCCCGACATCCCCAAAGGGCTTGACGAGATCGTCATGCACGCGATGTGCGCGAACATCGGCCGCCGTTATGCCTCGGCCGAAGAGTTGTACGCCGATCTCGAGCGGTTGCGCAGCGATCCCGCGCGGCGCTTCGGTTATACCGCGCTGGTTGATGAGGGCGGCGAAACCCAGGTGATCGGCCGCGAGGTGCAGCAGGCGGCGCGCTATGCGCAGACGTCTGCGGCGCACAGCCGCGCTGCCGGACAGGCGGACAGATCTGCGCCGCGCCGGACAAGCGCGCCGGCAGTAAATGAGCCGGAGGGCTTTTTTGACCGTCTAGCCGAGCGACCGGGCCTTGCTGCGGGCATGGCGGTTGCGGTGGTAGCGGTCATCACGCTGTTCGTTGTCGGCATTCTGCTGATGACGGGGCGCAGCGCCAGTGAAAAGATCGCGGTGCCTTCTTTTATCGGCATGGACATCGATGCGGTTATGGCGGATGCGGCCTATACGGAAAACTTTACCCTGCGGGAAGCAGATGAGCGGCTGCAATCCAATCGGCCGGTCGGCGAGGTTCTCGAGCAGGATGTGGATGCCGGAAACGAGGTCGTCAAGGGTACGGTGATCACGCTGACCGTTTCGGCCGGCGGTGAGAACGTCAGTAATACCTACAAGGTTGTGGACTTTGCCGACCGTGCGCTCGATTATGTTACCACTATACTGGACGAGCATGGAATCCAATACGTTACGCAGGAAGAGTTTAGCGAAGAGGTCGAGGCCGGGCATGTCATCCGCACCGAACCTGGTGCAGGCGCCGAGCTTCAGCCTGGCGCGTCGATCACGATCTATGTCAGCAGAGGCAGGGAGATCCGCACGACTACAGTGCCGCGCCTCTACGGCATGACCCAGAACGGAGCCGAGCAGGCGCTCAACGAGCGCGGCCTATCGCTCGGATCGGTAACACCCGTGACTAATAGCGCGCCCGTGGGCACGGTCGTCTGGCAATCGACCGACCCGGATACCGAGGTGGATGAGGGCACGGTGATTAACATCCAGATCTCAAACGGTCCCGGCGAGCAGACGCCTGGATCCGAAACCCCGAACGAGCAGCCGGGCGGCGGGCATGTTTCTGAAGAACCGCCCGCACCCGCGCAGGGCTCGGCAACCGTGCAGGTCACCCTGCCGGAAAACACCGATATAGCGCACATTGTGATCTCAGTGGACGGTGTGGTGCAGTATGATGAAACGCATGAGACCAGCCTTGGCAGCATATCCGTGCCGCTGACAAGCACGGCGGGCGAGCATGAGGTCACGGTCTCGGTAGACGGCAACAGCTCGACCCAAACCTATACGTTCAGTTGACGGAAGGAAGGATTATTTGACCGAAGGGATCATTCTCAAGGGCATCGGCGGATTTTACTATGTGGATACGCCGCAGGGACTGATCGAGTGCAAGGCGCGCGGCCGGTTTCGCAAAACTGTGGGCAAACCGATCGTGGGCGATCGTGTGTCGCTCGAGATACAGCCCGAGGACGGCACGGGCTATCTGCTTGACATTGCGCCGCGCAAAAACAGCCTGGTGCGACCGGCGGCCGCAAACCTCGATCTGCTGGTTGCGGTCGCATCGGCCGCGCCGCCGGTGACCGATCCGTTTCTGATCGACCGCGTCACTGCGATCGCGGTGCATAAGGGCATCGGCGTGCTGGTCGTCATCAACAAAACCGACGAGGACCCGGGGAACGAGCTATATGAAACCTATTGCAAAAGCGGTATCGAGACGCTGCGCGTGAGCGCGTTGACCGGCGATGGAATCGATGCGCTGGGGGCGCGCATTCGGGGTAAGGTATCCGCGTTCGCGGGCAATTCGGGCGTGGGCAAGTCGAGTGTGCTCAATCGTATCGACCCGCATTTTGGCGCGGCGGTCGGCGCGATCTCGGACCGCATCGGCCGCGGCCGTCACACGACGCGCCATGTCGAGCTGCACCCAATCGAGGGCGGCGGTTATATTGCGGACACGCCGGGCTTTTCCGCGTTTGACACCGGACAGATGGATCTGGTGCTTGCCGAAGATTTACAATATGCCTTTCCCGAGTTTGCGGCCTACATCGACCGGTGCAAGTTTACCGGTTGCGCGCACGTTAAGGAAAAGGGCTGCGCGGTGCGTGCGGCCGTCGAGGCAGGCGAAATCGCAAAAAGCCGGCACGAAAGCTATGTCCGGCTGTATGAAAGCGTAAAGGATCTGAAAGAATGGGAGCTTTTGAAGGGCGGCACGCGCTGATCTTCGCTGCTGCGCCTGAAACCGATTATACCTACATCCGCGCGTTTTTGGATGCACATCCGGACGCGCTGATCGTCTGCGCGGACGGCGG
Organism: uncultured Agathobaculum sp.; assembly: GCF_944380985.1. GTDB lineage: Bacteria > Bacillota > Clostridia > Oscillospirales > Butyricicoccaceae > Agathobaculum. The sequence goes on from NZ_CALWJJ010000002.1 coordinate 118,790, forward strand.
GCTGCGCCACGCGCGCGCGCTCGGCCTGCACCCCGATCTGATGATCTCGGACTGCGACTCATTGCCCGAGGTTGAAGGAAGCGAGATCATCCGTCTGAAGCCCGAAAAGGACGATACCGACACACAGGGCTGCCTGCGCGAAGCATTTCGCCGCGGCTGCACCGAGGCTACGCTGGTCTGCGCGACCGGCGGCCGCATTGACCACGAGCTGGCCAACCTTTCACTGCTCGAGGAGGCTCACGCCATGAGCGGCCATCTGACCGTGCTTGACCGGCAAAACCGTATCATTTTGCATGAGGGCGGCTGCCAAAAATTCATCATGCCGGTGGAGTACCGATATTTTTCCCTTGTGCCGCTGGATGCTGCGCTCTGCGGTGTTACAATCGAAAACGCCAAATACCCGCTGCATAATGCCTTAATTACCCGCGCGGGTATGATCAGTATCTCCAACGAAGCGGCCGCGGGGCAAACGTTTGCCATTACCATTGAAAAAGGGCGTGCACTTGTTGTATTTTCCCGGGATAACGGCCGCGTTTTGTGAATATTACACACGACAACCGCCGCAGTCGGCGGTTTTTTCTCTTTGGCCTGTTTTGCAATTCATATAGCGCATACTTGCAAAATGTGAGCCGAAAGCATATAATGAAACCACAGAGAGAAGAAAAGGGAGTGCGTATCCAGTGGCATTGAAACCGATTTCCAAGATCGCGGCGGGCGTACAGGCCTCGACCACGCTGGCGATTGATTCGCTGTTTAAGCAGATGAAAGCGGAGGGCAAGGACGTCGTCGGCTTTGGCGCGGGCGAGCCGGATTTCCCTACGCCCGAGCATATCAAGCAGGCGGGCATTGAGGCGATTGAGGATAACTATACCAAATACACCCCGGCCGCCGGCCTGATGGAGCTGCGCGAATCCGCCTGCTACCGCCTGAAAACCGATTTCGGTCTGGAGTATATGCCGGAGCAGATTGTGGTCGCCTCGGGCGCCAAGCACTCGGTCTATGTTGCGCTGATGACGCTGTGTAACCCGGGCGACGAGGTCGTTATTGCCGCGCCCTACTGGGTCAGCTATTCGGAGATGGTCAAACAGGCGGGCGCGGTGCCTGTCATTGTCGCGGCTGAGGAAGAGCAGGATTTTAAAATCACCGCCGCACAGCTCGACGCGGCCATCACGGACAAGACCAAGGTGTTCATGCTCAACTCGCCCTGCAATCCGACCGGTATGGTCTACACGCGCGAAGAGCTTGAGTCCATTGCTGCGGTGTGCTGCCGGCGCAATATATATGTCATCGCGGACGAGATCTATTGCAACCTGGTGTATGACGACATCTCGTTTGTCTCGTTCGCTTCGCTCGGCGATGATGTGAAGGAGCGCACAATCCTGGTAAACGGCGTGTCCAAAAGCTATGCGATGACCGGCTGGCGCATCGGATACACCGCGTCCAACACCGCACTTGCCCGCGTGATGGGTAGCTATCTCAGCCATTCGACCTCCGCGCCCTCAACGATTTCGCAGCATGCGGCGATCGTTGCGCTGCGTGGCCCGCAGGAGGATATGCAGGCAATGAAGCGGGCGTTTGAGCAGCGCCGCGACCATCTGGTCGAGCGCATGAACCGTATTCCGGGTGTGTCCTGCATCAAGCCGCAGGGCGCGTTTTATGTGATGATGAATATGAAGAGCTTTATCGGCAAAACCATGTATGGCAAGAAAATCGAAAGCGCCGAGGACTTCGCCCATCTGTTTCTCGAGAAAGGGCTGGTGGCAACCGTGCCCTGCACCGCGTTCGCTGCGCCCGGCTTTGTACGCTGGAGCTACGCGACCTCGCTTGCTGAAATTGACAAGGGCCTTGACCGGCTGGAACAATTTGTGCTTGGCGCTTAAAAAATAAAACGCCCGGTGGATTGCTCCACCGGGCGTTTCGCGCCACCGGACTGCCCATGCGACAGATCTGTGCTGCGGACAAAAATTCGGCCGGACGGCCTCCCAAGCGCCTGCGGCCGTGCGGTTAGCTGCCTGCTGTCACCGGCATACAAAACAGGCGGAAAACAAAAAAAGAACGCGACTTCAGGCCACACTATTGCACAGCCCCGTCGCGTGTCTTTGACCGGTAACAAAATGGTTTGGAGCAGCTCCCCCTGCAAGCTCCGCACCGAAGATGGTACGATTATAGCACCGTAGAACTTATGGGAACAAGATAAAAAATTAACAAAATCATGTTCACAATTTATTCATAATTAGGCAATTCGACAAAAGAATCAAAAAAGAATCGGAATTTCCATTAAAATTACCCAAAATATGTACAAGGAAAATACGGAAATGACTTTACAAATCCAGCGGCACATGGTATCATATATTGTACTTTCGCCCCGTGCTTAGCTGACGGAATGACCGGACACGTTGCTATCGCGTCCATTTCACCTGGACCGCAGCCCGGCCCGTGGGTATGAAAGACAGACGATACTATTTTAACGAAAGGTGAAGCAAACATGATTCGTAAGGAAGACAAGACTGCCGTAATCGAGGCAAACCGCACCCATGCGACCGACACCGGCTCGCCCGAGGTACAGGTCGCCATTCTGACCGCGCGCATCCAGGAGCTGACCGAGCACCTCAAGGTTCACAAAAAGGACAACCACTCGCGCCGCGGCCTGCTCAAGATGGTCGGCCAGCGCCGTTCCATGCTGGCATATCTGCAGAAGAAGGATATCAACCGTTACCGCGCGCTGATTGCCAAGCTCGGCATCCGCAAGTAACAAAAACAAACAATAGGGGGGCAGTCTGCTCCCCTATTGATGTTTTCGCAGTGGACGGCGGCAAACGCGCTTTTTAGCAGTTGAAGGAGCGGAGAACCGGCTTCCCCCCTGCTTCAAGTGCTAAAAAAGTGATGCGCCGCCCTCCAACCAACGAATAAGGAGGAATAACAATGGCAAACATCAATCCCTTTGACTTTAAAAACCATCGCGTTTTTGAAACAGAGATCGCCGGCCGCCGCCTGACAGTCGAGACCGGCAAACTGGCGCAGCTGGCAAACGGCTCGTGCCTGGTGCGCTATGGCGATACTGCCGTGCTCGTCACCGCAACCGCCTCTGCCAAGCCGCGCGATGGCATCGACTTTTTCCCGCTTTCAGTCGACTTTGAAGAGCGTCTGTACGCGGTCGGCCGCATACCGGGCAGCTTTATGCGCCGTGAGGGACGTCCTTCCGAAAAGGCGATCCTCGCCTCCCGCCAGATCGACCGCCCGATGCGTCCGCTCTTCCCCAAGGATCTTAGAAACGACGTTTCCATCGTGTGTACCGTGCTGGAAAACGACTACGATAACTCGCCCGAGGTTGTGGCGCTGCTGGGCGCCTCGATCGCGGTCTCGATCTCGGACATCCCGTTTGACTACGTTGTCGCAGGCTGCCAGGTCGGCATTGTCGACGGCAAGACCGTCATCAACCCTACCTCGGAGCAGCGCAAGGCCTCCGAGATGGACGTAACGCTGTGCGCGACAAAGGACAAGATCGTCATGATTGAAGCGGGCGCCAAGGAAGTGCCCGAGGAGCGCATGTTCGACGCACTGATGGAGGCGCACGAGGAGCTCAAGAAGATCTGCGCATTCATCCAGAGCATCAAGGACGAGATCGGCAAGCCCAAGTTTGAGTACGAGCACCACGACATCGACCACGATCTGTTCGATAGGCTGGAAGCCGCCTGTAACGATCAGTTCGAGTCTGCGATGGATACCGACGACAAGACCGTGCGCGACGCGGGCGTGCGCGCGATCGTCGATGCGTTTGAGGCAAGCCTTGACGATGATTATAAGGAAGAACACGGAGCAAACCTTGCCGAGTGCGTCGACAAGCTGCAGAAGAAGATTGTGCGCCGCTGGCTGGCAAACGGCAAGCGCGTGGACGGCCGAGGTATGGAGGAAGTCCGCCCGCTGGCGGCCGAGGTGCATGTGCTGCCGCGCGTGCACGGCTCGGGTCTTTTTACCCGCGGCCAGACGCAGGTGCTTACCCTGTGTACGCTCGGCACGCTGAGCGACGCGCAGGAGCTTGACACCATCTTTGAGGAAACCGAAAAACGCTATATCCATCATTATAACTTCCCGTCGTTCTCGGTTGGAGAGACGCGGCCCTCGCGCGGCCCCGGCCGCCGCGAGATCGGCCACGGTGCGCTCGCCGAGCGCGCGCTGCTGCCGGTCATCCCGCCGGTCAGCGAGTTCCCCTATTCGCTGCGTCTGGTCAGCGAGGTCGTCTCGTCTAACGGCTCGACCTCGCAAGGCTCGGTCTGCGGCTCGACGCTCGCGCTGATGGATGCGGGCGTGCCGATCAAGGCGCCGGTTGCAGGCATTTCGTGCGGCCTGATTACCGACGGCGGCCAGGAGACCACCTTTACCGACATCCAGGGCGTTGAGGACTTCTACGGCGACATGGACTTTAAGGTTGCGGGCACCAAAAAGGGCATCACCGCCATCCAGGTTGACATCAAGGTGGACGGCCTAACCCCGAATATTATCCGGCAGGCGTTTGAAAAGTGCCGCGTGGCGCGCTATGGCATTCTCGACGAGATCATGCTCAAGGCGATTGCAGAGCCGCGCGCAGACGTTTCCGAGTGGGCGCCTAAAATGACCACCATGCACATCCATCCGGACAAGATCCGCGAGGTCATTGGAAAGGGTGGCAGCGTCATCCAGGGCATCGTCGCAGAGTCGGGCGCCAAGGTTGATATTGAGGACGACGGCACGGTCACGATCGCGGCGGTCAAGGCGGCAGACGCGGAAAAGGCCAGGAAGATGATCGAGGCGATCGTCAAGGAGCCCGAACCGGGCGAGATATACTACGGTAAGGTTGTGCGCTTGATGAATTTTGGCGCGTTCGTCAACCTGCTGCCGGGCAAGGATGGCATGGTTCATATCTCTAAGATGGCCGACCACCGTATTGACAAGGTGGAGGACGCCGTCAAAGAGGGCGACATGGTCTGGGTCAAGGTTATGGAGATCGACGACAAGGGCCGCGTCAACCTGTCGATGAAAGACGTAAAGCCCGAGGAAAAAGTGAAGTAAAAAAACTGCATGCAAATGCTATGCAGTTTGACAAAAACAGCGCGGGAGCCAAGCTCTCGCGCTGTTTTTGTCTGTGCAGAAAAACGGACAAACACCCTGCCTTCCAAGATACGGCCCATCCCGGGAACACGATCGCCGCGCCCGGTGCGCTGCCATCTGTTTCGACAGGGTTTTCCGCCTTTTTGGGTATGACGTTTTCCAGATAACGGGGGAGCGGGGCGGCGCAGGCCGTCCTTTTCCTAATCTCCGGAAAACAAAAAATCCGTGCAGGTGCGGTACAAAGACCATCTATACACGGACTTACATACGACAACAAATTTATGTAAAAATGTAAATGGCATGACAAACACACAAAGAGATTACGCCGGAAAGCTTGTATTCAGACACGGCATCTTATATAATAAGAACACGACGCGGCGTCATGCCGCTGTATATGATGGGTGTGCACCTGCGCAGGTCACAGGGTGGTTGTGCGCCATGTGGCTGCCACATTTTTTGTTTTCCTTGCTTACAGTATAGTATCTGCGCGCGGCATGCGTAAAGGCAGATGGAAAGAAAAAGAAAAGTTGCAGAGGGCGCCGCCGCCCTCCTTTTTGTTTGCCCCCCAGATCGCTATGTGTTATAATAAAAGCTGGTACCCCGGAAAGGAAGTGAACCCATGCCTACCTCTGTGCTGCTGCCCGAGGGCGAGTTGCGCGTGGCCCGCTGCGATACGCTGGACAAGCTAATCGCGGTCAGCGACGGCGACGCGGCGCTGCTTTATCTGTATATTTTGCGCCACGGCGGAGAGGTGGATGCCAAGCGTGCGGCACGGGCGCTGCATCTGTCGGCCGAGCGGTATGAGCGCGCGGCGTTTACCCTCAACCAGCTAACCGCGCCCGCCGCACCCGCAAAAGAGGACAAGCCCGAGGCCGCGCCCCAGTATACGGCCGACGAGCTGCGCCGCGCGCGGCTGGACGATAAGACCTTTGCCGGTGTGTGTGAGAGCGCGGAGAGTGTCATCGGCCGCACGTTAACCGAGGGTCAGCTGCGCTGCCTGTTGACCGTCTACGACCATCTTGGGCTGTCGGCCGAGGCAATCGTCGAGCTGCTGTCCTATCTCAAGCGGGAGAAAGGTGCGGTGCGCCTGGCGGATATTCGCCGCGAGGCCTATCAGTGGGCGGATATGGGCATCATATCCGCGCAGCACGCGCAGCAGTATCTGACGCGGCGCGTAAGCGAAAAACCGCTTAGCGAGGCGATCTATAAGGCGCTTGGTGCCGATCCCGCGCAGCCCGCGCCTAAGGAGCAGCGCGTGTGCCGCTTTGCGCTTGCGCACGGCTTTCCGCCCGAAGCGGTCGCGCTGGCCGCTGCCCGCACGGACAGGCACCAGGGCCGCAAGAGCCTGGACTATACGCTTGGCATCCTGCGCCGCTGGGAAGAGAGCGGCGTACATACGGTCAGCGAGATCACTGCGCTTGAGCCGGAGATGCGGGCAGCAGCCGGCCAGATCGCCGCGCAGCCGACTGACAGCGCCACCATCGCCCAGTGGGAGCGGAAGTGGGAAGAGAGCAGGCGCGAGACGAGAAGAAAGAGACTGGAGGCCGAGGCCAGTGGCATATGATAAAAAGATACTGTCGGCGGCGCGCCGCGCGCTTGAGCGCGACCGTGCCGCCCGCGCCGATGAGCTGGAGCAGCGCAGACAGGATGTTTATGCGCGTGCGCCGCGCATCCGGGCGATCGACCGCGAGCTATCCACAACTGCGGTGGCCGTGCTCAAAACCGCGCTCGAATCTGGCGGCGATCCCGGCGCGGCGATCGAGCGGCTGCGCGAGCGCAACCTGTCACTGCAAAAGGAGCGCGCCGGCCTGCTCGGTCATCTCGGTCTGCCTGCGGATTATTTGACCGATAAGCCGCAGTGCTGCAAATGCGGCGACACGGGCTATCAGGGCAGCGCAACCTGCGAGTGCGTTAAGGCACGCTATGCCGCGCTGCTCAAGGAGCAGCTTTCTGCTGTGCTGCCGATTGAGGATCAAAATTTCGATAAATTCCGTCTGGACTATTATCCGACCAGATTTGACAGCCGGCTTGGCGACTCGCCAAGAGAGATTATGGCGGACCATCTGTATGACTGCCGCGCATATGCCGAAGGGTTTACTCCCCATGCGATGAATCTGCTGTTTTATGGTTCGACCGGTCTCGGCAAAACATTTTTATCCACCTGCATTGCCGAGGTGGTCTCCGCGCGTGGGTTTTCGGTGGCATATGACACGGCCATCAACATCATTGCGACATACGAGACGATCAAGTTTGGCAACGGCGATGGTGAGGCCGCCGCGGAACGCGCAGCGCGTTATGAGCGTGCCGACCTGCTCATTATTGACGACATGGGCACCGAGATGGGTACGGCGTTTACCGTGTCCGCGCTTTATAACCTGATTAACACCCGGCTGATGGCAAAACGCTCGATGATTATCAACACCAATCTGTTGCCCGAGCAGCTCAGCGATAAATATTCACCCGCTGTGGCTTCCCGCCTGCGCGGGGAGTTCAAGCCGCTGCACTTTGTAGGCGAGGATATTCGCCTGATGAACCGAAAGCAAATGTAAACAATTCTTTCACAGCGCGTTCAAATTTTGTTCATACATCGTGCGGGAGGATGGAGTATACTAAGCATGTCGGTAAGGGAAGCCGCAATCCCTGTGTCGACAAACAGCCTACCGATCTTTTATTTCTCTTTTACCCCCTTTTTTGTGAAATGGCAGAAAGCGCCCCGGTTCCGTCTCCCCCACGGATCGGGGCGCCTTCTCATGTATGGGCAGAGGTTACAAACCCTTTAAACTCTGTTTACGCTCTGTTAACACATTGCGCCGGTCTGAGGCGTATACTGAACTTGTCGATGCGGGAGAGGAGATTCCCCGTCGGCAAACAGCCTACCGATCTTTTTCTCTTTTACCCCTCTATTTTGTGAAATGACAGGAAAACGCCCGGCTCCGCTGCACGCGAAGCGGGGCGTTTTTCTGCTTGCGGCTTGTGCAGTGCCTTGTAAAAAACCTTTCAAACTCTGTTCAAGAATCGTTTACAAATGGAACGGTATTGTGCGGTATACTATAATTGTCGGCAGGGAGATATATTTTGCCGGCAAACTCCTTTTACACCTTGTTTTCATTCACCTTTTCTTTTTTACCCTCTTTTTTCATTTTGCAATGGAAAGCGCCCTGCCTCCTCTCACCGGGGGTCAGGGCGCTTTCCGTTCTATTTGAGACCAGCGCTCCGAAAAGGCAACAAATCTTTCACAGCCTATTCAAAATCTGTTCACATATTAAAGGATATATTCGGGTATACTGATTTTGTCATTAAGGGAAGCCGCAATCCTGCATCTGGAAGGCTAAGCGATCTTTTCCTCTTTTACTCCCTCTTTTCAAATCTGTATAGTAAACCGGCAAAGCGCCGCCGGCCCGTTCTCCTCAACGGGCGGCGGCGCTTTGCGTTGGTTTTACCATATCGTGTGCTTATTTGTCGCTTCGGTTTGCATGTCGCCTTTTAACGGGCATCGCATACGTCAAAATAATGCAGATGCCCTGCACGGCGGTAATCGTCACGGGGTTCCCGGTTTGGACGAACTTGGCCAGCACGCCCTCTTGGGCGCGATTTTTGACACCACATGCAGATAAAATTTTAGAAAAAGCGCAGTGAGCCAGCCTTGCGAAAGCAAAATAAATGCGCTATACTAAAGGCGAGCAATATATTTATGTTAGGAGTTGTTTACTATGGGTTGCTCACATAATTGTGAATCCTGCTCGGCGGGCTGCGGCACCGCTTCGAGCCTTAAAGTTGCGGCCAATCCGGCGGCAACTGTTCGTAAAGTTATCGGCGTAGTATCCGGCAAGGGCGGTGTAGGCAAGAGCTTGCTCACCTCGATGCTGGCGGTCGGCATGACGCGCAAGGGCTATACCTGTGGCGTGCTGGACGCGGACATCACCGGCCCGTCCATCCCCAAGTCGTTCGGCGTGCATGGAAAGCTCGAGGGCTGCGAGGGTGGTATCCTGCCGGCGCGCAGCGAGGGCGGCGTGCAGATGGTTTCAATTAACCTGCTGCTGCCCAATGAGGACGATCCGGTCATCTACCGCGGGCCGATCATCGCGCAGACCGTCAAGCAGTTCTGGTCCGATGTGGTGTGGGACGACGTGGACTTCCTGTTTGTCGACATGCCGCCCGGCACGGGAGACGTGCCGCTGACCGTGTTCCAGTCACTGCCGGTGGACGGTATTTTGGTTGTTACCTCGCCGCAGGACCTGGTGTCCATGATCGTGGGCAAGGCGGTCAAGATGGCGCAGATGATGGACATACCGCTGATCGGCGTGGTGGAAAATTACAGCTATCTCGAGTGCCCGGACTGCGGTAAACATATTTCGGTCTTTGGCGAGAGCCATCTCGAGGAGGTTACGGCGCAGTACGGCCTGAACGTGCTGGCCAAGCTGCCGATCGATCCCCGCTTGGCCGCAGCGGTAGACGCGGGTCAAATCGAGGACGCGCAGCTGCCGGACGCGCTCACCGGCGCGATCAAGGCGGTAGAGGCGCTGCGATGAACATCGGCGTAGCATATGACAACGGGCAGATCGCCCAGAACCTGGGCGGCTGCAAAACCGTTCTGATTGTCACTGTGGAGGAACGCGAGCCCGTAGGTAAGCGCCTTGCCACGGTAGAGGGCGAGGGTACGACCGCGCTGATCCGGCTGGTGAACGCGGAAAAGATCGACGTGCTGATCTGCGGTGCGCTCGGCCTTGCGATCCGCAACGCGCTTGAGCTGATCGGCGTACTGCTTGTGCCAGGCTGCCAAGGCTCGCCCGAGGAGGCGGTCGCAAGCTTTATCATCGGCGAAAAACAGGGTGATCCGACCCTGCTCGAGATCGGTCGCGAGGAGGATCCCGACGATCCGATGGCCTGCATACATGACTGTGGCAAGTGCGCGGGCTGCGGGCCGATCGAGCTGCTCCGGCAGATTCCGGTCGAAGAAGTTGAGTGAAAAGTGAGATATTGCTAAAAAAGCGCCATGAAAGGCGATCGCTTACAAGCGCAATGGCATATTTCACTGGCAGGTAAAGAGATAAAGGACGTTGCCGCTGCGGTTATTATCCACAACAAAATCGTTGGCCACCACTGCTACGATACAGCAAGGCGGCGCAACGGTGTAAAAATTTATAAGTAAGAGGTATTAATCAACAGCCTCAGCCAGACAACATCGTCCGGCTGAGGCTGGTTTATTTTTCATATACCGTTTGCACTGCGTCCAAAAATCGCGTGACTGTGTCAGATGGTTGCGGGGAATGCAGCAGGCCGAAAGGAATGGCATAGTTCCAGTTCACAGGGATGGTCTTTAGCAGCGGGTGGATGTTGCGCCAATTGTCAATGGTCATCATCACATCCGCAGAGTTTTCACATCGATTAAACACATTGATACTGAGAAAATCAAAATCTACAATATGTATCTGCGGATGCTCCCGCATAAGGCTGTCTCGCATTTGGTCGAGATAACCATTCCAACCGCGGTGGATCATCAGGAAGTTTTCATCATGTAGATCAGCTGGATCGAGATGATCTCTGGATGCAAGCGGATGATAGACTGACACCGCGCAGCGAATCGGCTCGAGCGAAAGCTCAAGTGCGTCACAGTGCCAGCGCGCACAGGCGTCTGCGTCGAACGGACCGGCTACAATGTCAATGTTCTGGCCTAGATTACGCAGGATTTCGCGGGCGTTTTCCGGTGTGTTTTCGTATGGAACGAGCTGGAACTTGATATCCGGGCAGTGCTCGTGCAGGCGAGGCCACAGATCGAGCAGGAACTGCCCTGGCGTCATGGGCGAAGTGCCGATGCGGATAATCTGCTCCCCCTGCTCTGCAGCGTTGTTTGCCCGCATCAGAGCGTCCTTGCAATATTGAATGATGTATTGCGCGTCCTTGTAGACCGATTTGCCAGCCTCGGTCAGCTTGAGACCGCGTGGGCTGCGGGTGAAAAGCTGCAAGCCCAGGCCGGATTCGAGCGAGGTGATCTGTTTAATGACTGCGGTCGGCGTAATATACAGCTCTTCCGCTGCCTTGTTGAAACTGCCGGCATCGGCTGCCCGGAGGAAGGTTTCCAGCTGTGGGTTATATAGCATCCTGTTTCACCGCCTTGCGCTGTTTATAAAACAAGTATAACTGGTTTTTTGAACCCGTGCAAGAGCGGCTTATTCAGCCAATACATACAATAATACAAAAGCCGCCAGGAAGAATAAAGAATATGCGTGGTATGTGTGGAAACAAGTATAAACCTTTATGTATAAACTCAATAACTTATTGGAACTTCCATCTGCCAGCCACCGGCACTATAATTAAGAAAAAAGCAATCCGTTCAGGAGGGAATAACATGGACGACCGCGTTTTAGGAACCGATTTTACTGTATCATCCATTGGGCTGGGCTGCATGGGATTCAGCCATGCCTATGGCGCGCCAACCGAGGAGCAACAAGCCATCCGTGCAATCCGGAGCGCTTACGACATGGGATACACCCTGTTTGATACTGCCGAGGTGTACGGTACGCAGGACGACCCGCATGCCAATGAACGCCTGGTGGGCAAGGCGCTGAAAGATGTGCGCGACCAGGTGCAGATTATCAGCAAATTCGGCATCCGTTTTGATGAAAGCAGCTCAGAGGTCAACAAGCCGCTGATCCCGGATGCGCGTTGCGCAGTAATCCGCGCATCTGTGGAGGGCTCGCTCCGGCGGCTAGGCACCGACCGCATCGACCTGTATTTCCAGCACCGCATCGACCCGGATGTCGAGCCGGAGGTGGTGGCCGGGGTCATGGCCGACCTGATCCGCGAGGGCAAGATCCTGCACTGGGGTATCTCGGAGGCCAACGAGGACTATTTGCGCCGTGCGCACGCAGTCTGCCCGGTAACAGCGGTGGAAAACCGCTATTCCATGATGGCGCGGCAGTATGAGGCGCTGTTCCCGGCACTGGAGGAGCTGCGTGTGGGCTTTGTTGCCTTTTCGCCTATGGCAAACGGTCTGCTGGCCGGCGTGTATGGCAAGGACAGCCAATTCGACCCCAAGCTCGATTACCGCAGCAACATGCCGCAATTCACCGCACAGGCAGCGGAGCAGAACCGGCAGCTGCTGCAACTTTTGCACAATCTGGCCGCGCAGAAAAGTGCCACCCCGGCGCAGATTTCGCTGGCATGGATGCTGTGCAAAAAGCCGTGGATTGTGCCCATTCCGGGCACGCGCAAGCCGGAACGTATGCGCGAAAACGCTGGTGCGGCCGATGTCCGGCTGACCGTAGACGAGGTTGCCGCGTTGGACAGGGCGCTTGATACCATACCTATGTCCGCCGTGTTCGGCGGCACGCGGGTGACAAAGCAATTCTGTAATGTTCTGCAACTGGATTGAGGAAAATATAGAAGCTGTTTGATCTGTATCAAACACGCCGAAAGGAGAGAAACCGTATGAAAACTATGTTGAAACAAACACTTAGCCTGCTGCTTGCGCTGTGCATCCTGTTTGCGCTGGCAGCTTGCGGACAAGATATGCAGCCGCAGACATCCGCACCCGATGAGACCGGACCGGTTGACACCGCGCTGGCAGAGGAGAGCATACCTGTGGAAGAGCCGGAAAGCGGCAATGTGCTTGTCGCTTACTTTTCCGCGACTGGCAATACGGAAGCTGTTGCAGCCCATATTGCCAGTACGTTGGGAGCAGATACTTTTGAGATCACTCCAGCCGAGCCCTATACTTCGGATGATCTCAACTGGACCGATGAAAACAGCCGCGTCACCCGCGAGCATGAGGACGCTTCGCTGCAAACCGTGGAACTGGCGGAAAATACGCCGGACAACTGGGATGCGTATGACACGGTGTTCATCGGTTACCCGATCTGGTGGGGCGTGGCGGCATGGCCGGTCAGCAGCTTTGTAGCAGAAAACGACTTTACCGGCAAAACGGTCATCCCGTTCTGCACCTCATCCTCTTCCGAGCTGGGTGACAGCGGCACGGCGCTCGAAGAACTGACAGGCACCGGCGAATGGCTCACCGGCCAAAGGTTCCGCAGCAGCGCTTCCGAGAGCGAGGTCGCGGACTGGGTCAATAGCCTGGGCTTTGATACAACACAGAGGTAACAATATGAAAAACGTACATGGCAAAGTAATCCTGATCACTGGCGCGTCCTCCGGGATCGGTGAGGCAACGGCAAAAGCTCTTGCAGCGCACGGCGCAAAGGTTGTGCTCAGCGCCAGGCGCGGGAACAGGCTGGAAAAGCTCGCTGCCGGAATCGGGGAAAACGCGGTTTATCTGGCATCCGATGTGACCAATCCGGATGACATGCACGCACTTGCGGCGCTGGCCAAATCCAAGTTCGGTAAGTTGGATGTGCTGTTTGCCAATGCAGGCATCATGCCCGGCAGCAACATGTCCGAGCGGAATGTAAACGACTGGATGGCCATGGTGGATGTCAACATCAAGGGCGTACTCAACGCCATGGCGGCGGTCTTGCCGGAATTCCTCGCTCAGAAACACGGGCATATTATTGTGACCTCCTCCATTGCGGGGACAAAATCCGTTCCGGGCAATGCAGTATACGCCGGCACGAAGCATTTTGTACGCGCCATGCTGGACTCCTTCCGCATGGAATCGGTTATGGAGGGCACCAACATCCGCACCACCACGATTTATCCGGGCGCAATCAAAACCGAGCTGCTTAATACCATTGCGCCCTCGGAAACCAAATCCATGGTGGAGGCATTCTACCAGGATGCCGGGCTTGAACCGGACGTAATCGCAAACGCTGTGCTGTATGCGGTCGCCCAGCCGGACAATGTGGATGTTTCCGACCTTGCGGTGCGCCCCAGTAAAGAAGGCTGATAGGGTTGTCAGCGCAGTGAAAAGAGTGACAATAAAGGAGCAGATATTGCGATGAAAGTGCTTTTGGTCAACGGCAGCCCGCATAAAAAGGGTTGCACCTACACGGCGCTGTGCGAGGTGGGCGACGCGCTGAATACAGAAGGCGTGGATGCCGACGTGATTTGGATTGGGAACAAACCTCTCTCCGGCTGCATTGCATGCAAAGCCTGCATGCAGAAGAACGAGTGCGTATTTAACGACACGGTCAATGAATTCCTGGATATTGCTGAAGATTACGACGGATTTGTGTTTGGAACGCCCGTCCATTGGGGCGGTGCATCAGGCGGCATAACCTCGTTCCTCGACCGCGCATTCTACGCCGACCTCAACGGCGGCGGTAGCCGGTTTTATCTCAAGCCGGCGGCGGCCGTGATCTCTGCGCGCCGGGCGGGTACGACTGCAACCTGGGACCAGATCAACAAATATTTCGGTTTAATGCAGATGCCCATTATCACCTCACGCTACTGGAATATGGTGCATGGCACAAACCCGGACGAAGTGCGGCAGGATCTCGAGGGAATGCAGGTCATGCGCATTCTTGGACGCAATATGGCGTTTTTCCTCAAGTGCAAGCAGCTGGCGCTGAAAAACGGCCTGCCCCTACCTGCACAGGAACCGTTTCAGTTTACGAATTTTATTCGGTGAGCTGCCATTGAGGCAAAACGCATCATGCGGCCTGTAGCTGCTTGTAGGCTGTGGTCAACCTGCTGGTCCTGTTCGCTATGCCGGGATCGCTTATCGGCGGCATTGCCATATTGTTGCTGTTCATATTTGTTAGATATTACATGATGAAAGCATTTAGCGGGCAGCATGAAAACAGGTAGAAAAGAAAAACGATGTAGTGTCTTTTTGGAAAAGAGGTTTGCTTTATGGAAAACTTTATTTATGAATATCCCACCAAGGTTTATTTCGGCAAGAGTATGGCCAAGCAGCATTTGCCGGAAATCCTTAAGGATTACGGTCCGAACATTTTGCTCGCCTATGGCGGCGGCTCGATCAAGACGAACGGTATATACGATGAGATCATCGGCATTTTGAAAGCTGCGGGCAAGACAGTGACCGAGTTTACCGGCATCATGTCCAACCCGACATACGCCAAGGTGCAGGAGGGCGCGGCGCTCGCGCGGAACTGCAAGGCCGATCTGGTGCTTGCGGTGGGCGGTGGCTCGGTTATCGACTGCTGCAAGATCGTCGCGGCACAGGCAGTCACGGACGATGATATATGGGATATGGAGATGAACCGGCGCCTGGCGCCCTTTAAAACGCCGATTCCGTTGGGTGCGGTCGTCACCGCCGCAGGTACAGGCGCGGAGATGAACGGCGGCGCGGTCATTACCAACGAGGATGTTAAAATCAAGGCTGGCATGTTTGCCGCGGCGCCCCGGTTTGCCATCCTCGACCCGATGTATACCATGTCTCTGCCTGCTGCGCAGGTGATTTCGGGCGCATTTGACACGCTGAGCCATGCAATGGAGACCTATTTCGGCCGCTCGGATGCAAACAATGTCTCGGATGAGGTGGCGGAAGCCATCATGCGTAATACCATCACTAATATGCGCGCAGTGCGCAAAGACCTGCACGACTACACCGCGCGCAGCAACCTGATGTGGGACTCCGCGATGGCGGAGAACGGCATCCTCAAGGTCGGTCGTCTGACCGACTTCGAGGCGCACCAGATTGAACACCAGCTTGGCGCTTATACGGATTGCAACCATGGACAGGGGCTGGCGGTCATTCATCCAGCCTATTACCGGCTTATTTACAAGGAAGCGGTTTCAAAGTTTGCCCGATTTGCGCGCAATGTCTGGGGCATATCCGAGGCAGGTAGGACCGAGGAGCAGCTTGCAGCAGCTGGTATTGACGCTTTGGAGGACTTTATCCGGGAATGCGGGTTACCCACCAAACTGAGCGATCTTCGTTCTAAGGTAGAAATTACCCCAGCACTATTGCGACAGGTTGCCGACAGCTGCAATACCCTGCCGAATGGATACAAGCAGCTGACGCATGAAGAAATTTACAGGCTTTTGTTAGAATGTCTTTGAACAGGATAAGAAATGGGATTTCCGAGTGCAGCCCCATGCAATCGGCCATACGGTAGATCGATGACCGGCAGTCGCATTTATAGTGAACATTTCATGCTGTGTTGCTGAAATTCCTATTTTTGAAAATATTAAAGTTATGCGACTTTTCTTGTGAGCAAATGAAAAAGTGCGTTTTTCGTAACAGCGCGTATTGACAAGCATGTGAAAAAGCATTATTATTTAGTTTGCATACAAACTAAATAATAGGCGGGAGGGAAGGACTTGCTCGAAGAGGAGCTGCATTATCTGTTGATGCTTGCGTTTCACAGCATCAACCGCGAGGTTATCGCGCGCGTGCGCAAGGATGGTCTGCTGCCCGGTCAGCCCAAGGTGCTGGAATATTTGCATGAACATGACGGATGCACGCAAAAGCAGCTGGGCGACGGCTGTGTGTTGGACAAATCGACGGTTACCGGGCTGCTCGCGCGTATGGATCGTCAAGGGCTGGTGTGCAAGCGCACAGCGCCGGACGACCGGCGCGTTGCGCTGGCCTGTCTGACCGAAGAGGGGCGGGCGCAGGCCGTGCGTGTGCGGCAGGGCTGCGCTGCGGTCGACACGCTGGCATGGGGCGACATTACGCCAGCACAGCGCGCGGCTTTTCTGCAAACCTTGCGTATCATTATTTTAAATCTGCAAAACGAGGGTGGGAAAAATGGTAAATAAAACGCTGCGCTATCTGTTTTTCCTTATCGGTGTGCTGATCAATTCGTTCGGCGTGGCGCTGATAACCAAGGCTGCGCTCGGCACCTCGCCGATCTCGAGCGTGCCTTATGTGCTCAGCCTGCGGTTTGCGCCGACGCTGGGCGAGTTCACCTTCTTCTTCAACCTGATTTTCATCGTGTTGCAGCCCATCCTGCTGCGGCGTCGATATAAATGGATTCAGATGTTGCAGATTGTAGTTAATATCGTATTTAGCTGGTTTATCGATGTGAGCATGAACCTGCTCGGCTGGCTCGCGCCGCAGGGGATTGCGGTTCAGCTGCTCGTTTTGCTGCTGGGCTGCGCTGTGCTGGGCTTTGGCATCAGCGTCGAAGTTGCGCCGGATGTGCTGCGCGTGCCGGGCGAAGGGCTGGTCGGCGCGCTCGCGGCCGTGACCGGTATCCGGTTCGGCACAGTCAAGATCGGCTTTGATGTGGCACTGGTTGCAATCGCGCTTATTTTGTCCTTTGCATTTTTCCGCGGGCTGAATGGCCTTGGGTTGGGTACGGTTGTCTCGGCGCTGATCGTTGGATGGTTTGTCAACCAATATAACGCGCGCCTGCCGCTGATCGCACGCATCGCGCGCCTGGTGCAAAAACCGGCGGAGACCGAGCTGCCCGCCGGCGCCGATCAGGCGGCGTAAGCCAAACGGAAAACACACGCCTTGCTTGGAATAGGTCGCAGGCGGATAAGGAGACTTCCGCCTGTCCGCTGCATGGCAGGCGGTAAAATAGACCTCGCCCGGCGCGGATCCATCTGCGCCGGGCGAGGTTTTTCTATTATAAATGGTAAATTATTGTAGTCTGTCGGCGCACCCGCCCAGCGTTACCGCTCATAGCGGATGACCAAGCCGTTACCCGGGATGGGGCGGGCTTCTTTGAACTTAAAGTATTTGGGAAAGCCGGTAGTGTCCTCAGCGCCTATCATGGTCAGCGCGGTACGGTTGCCCGCCACCGCCGGACCAATCACCAGGCTGATCTCGTCAACCAGATCGCGGCGCATGAATTCGGCGTTGATCTGTGCGCCACCGCACAAAACAAAGGTGTCCGCGTGGTAATACCGTTTGAGCTTTTGCAAAAACAGCGCCGGGTCGAAATCCTCCTTGCCGGCAAACAGATAGGGGATGCCAAGCTCGTCCAGATAAGCCAGAAACGCCGGCTGCACCTGCTCGGTGAGCACTTCGAGCAACAGGCTGTCCATTCCGCCGTAAGAGGACATATTGCTCTCCCAGCGGAGCTTGCCATACCGGTCAAAAGCCACGCACAGGTGCGCGCCCTTGGGCGGCTGGATGATCTTGTCCTCGTATGTGACCGGCACACCTTCGTACTGGGAAAAATCCACCGGGATTTCGAGCTGCGAGGTCGCCCTGCCGCAGCCCCAGACAGGGCCGTAGGCGGCTACCAGCCGGTCGTATTCGTCGCCAGCTGTTTGGTAATCTTCATTTCCGTCAAAGTCAATGACGATCTTGCCGTCGATCGTAGTCATCATATGGCAGATGACCCTTGCACGGTCTGACATCATTTGGTTCCTCCTTTTTCTTTGAATGCTGTGCGGCAGGGTCGGCGTTACCTGCCCTGCCAGTGACATAAGCCAGTATACAAATTAAAGCGGAGTATGTCAACTGGCGCTGCCCGGCGCATCACCACGCCAAAGGCGCCTATCGCATAGCCTGTGCCCACCAATTTTATATTTCGATTAATTTTCGCTTGACTGTAAACCGGCTTTATACCCTATAATGGGGTATGAGAAAGGCGGGTGGATCAAATGAATATTGCAGAAGTGGAGTGCAAAACCGGGATGACGCGCGCAAACATCCGGTTTTACGAAAAGGAGGGGCTGGTGTCGCCCGCGCGCAGCGCCAACGGCTACCGTGATTATACCGAGCAGGATGTGGAGACGCTGCGCAAGGTGCGTCTGCTGCGGCAGCTGCGCCTGTCCGTGCCCGAGATACGCGCGGTTAAGGAGGGCGAGCGCGCGCTGGCCGAGACGGCGGAGCGGCAGCTTGCCGTGCTCGAGCAGGACATCCGCGAAGGGCAGCAGGCATATGCCGTCTGCCGCGCGATCTGTGACGACGGCGCGCAGTGGAACGGACTGAATGTGGATAAATACTTATCCCTTGCGCTGCATCCCGCCGCCCCGTGGGAGCGCACGCCGGCCGAGACCGATCGCATCCCGCCCGTGGGCCGCCCGTGGCGGCGTTTTTTTGCCCGTTGGCTTGATCTTTCGCTATACGGCCTTGTTTGGAGCATGCTTGCACAGTGGGTGTTCCGGCTCAATCCGATGCTGTATCCCGGCCTGATATGGACGCTGCTGTGCGGTTATGCTGGCTGGGCGCTGGCGTTCGTCTTTGAGCCGCTGCTGCTGCATTTCTGGGGTACGACGCCAGCCAAGTGGGTGCTCGGCCTATCTGTGCGCGATGAAGACGGGCACAAGCTGTCCATCCGCGCGGCGCTTGCCCGCACTTGGGGAGTGTTCACACTTGGTATGGGCTTTAACGTGCCGTTTTACGGTTTGTACCGCAACTGGGTAGCGTATCGCGCGTGCACCGAGGAGGAACTGCCCTGGGATCTGGACAACGGCTGCGCAATCGCGGTGCGTGCGCGGCAGGCCAGGTGGTACCGCGTTGCGGGCTATCTCATGCTATGGGCGCTGACCGTGCTGGCGGATATAGGCATCAGCCTGCGCGCCGAGCTGCCGCCTAACCGGGGCGAGATGACGCTTGCGGAGTATGTAGAGAACTGCAATGATTATCTGAAGTACCGGGGCTTAAGTGGCCGCATGCTGCCGGATGGAAGCTTTGATCCAAACGGTAACGCACAGGGAGGGAGTGTGGTGGTCAATGTGCTGGATGCACAGATCACTTGCATGGCAGAGACTGACCAGAAGGGCTATGTCACCACCGTCTCAGTACGGCAGGAGGTCGATGGAGAAACCGCGCTTATGCTATATGATCTGTATACCATGCGGGAGATGCTGCTGTATGCCTATGGCCTGCCGCATGAAAAGATGGGAGTATTGTCGCTAAACCGGATGCCGCTTAGTAGCGCGCTCGTCCGGCATGCGCAGGGCTTTACCGAATCGCTCGGCAGCCTTACCATAACGCAGCAGGTTGCTTACGAGGGATATGAGCTGGCCGGTGATGAGCCGGATGCACCGCTCTGGCCGATCGAGGATGCGCCGGTGTATCACTATCAGATGGAATTTTGTATCACAAAAAACGAAAACACAGAGCTGTCCGCCGCAGGCGGGCAGTTTTTTTGTCAGCAAACGGCGAAAAAATTCCTGCGGTTTCTGGAAATTTATCGAAAAATGGTGATGCAATTTATATACGCCTGTTGTATAATAAACCTGTAATGAAAATAGGGCTTTTTCGCGCCCTGTGAAACGGAAGGACTTTATAGTATGAACGATGTTACCGCCGCCCTGGTTGGCGGCCTGTTTGACGAAAACGGCGTTTCCGCCTGGGCGCGCCCGGTGCTGTTTGGCACGGCGGGCGACGCGGTGCGCAGTCTGCTGCCCGCGGTGGTGGATGCATGCTGCTTTGTGCACGATGGGCGCGATTGCGCGATTGCGGGCGCCGGCAGCATAGCGCTGGACGCAGCAAACCGCTTTGCTGCGCTGGCAAGCCTGCCCGAGAGCGCGCATGTGCTGGTCATCGCCGCGCCGTTTGCGTTGGCGCAGGGCGATGCGCTGACGCGTTTAGCTAACACCCATATGCACACGGGCTATGGCGTAAGCGTGCTCGCGGCCGAGCGGCAGGGCTTTGATGAGGATGGCCAGCCTATCCCACATAACATGTGCACCTGTGCGGCGATGTTCACCGGGGAGACATTGCAAAAGGCGCTGGCAACGGGCGCGGATACGCTGGATGCGCTGGTCGATGCGGCAGTTGCCGCGGGCGCGCAAAAGGGCGTCGCGGTCACCGACGAGATTATTGAAATCTGTGATGGCGGCTCGGCTTACCTGGCGCAGCTTGCGCTGATCCGGCGGGTCAATTTTGCGCTTATTCAAAAGGGCGTGCAGCTGTTTGATCCTGCAAACACTTATATCGCGCCGGATGCGGACATTGCTCCGGGCGCGACTATTCTGCCCGGCTGCCATATTCGCCCGGGCTGCAAGGTGGGCGCGGGCGCGGTCATCGGCCCGAATACGATTCTTGAAAAAGCGGAGATCGGTGCGGGCACGATGGTAAACAACTCGCAGGTCTATGAGTCCAAGGTGGGTGAAAAGGTGACGGTCGGTCCGTTTGCCTATATACGGCCGCAGTGTGTGGTTGGAGACGGCTGCCGTATCGGCGACTTTGTCGAACTGAAAAAGTCGACGATCGGCAACGGCACCAAGGTATCGCACCTGACCTATGTCGGCGACGCGACCGTTGGCGAGCGGGTAAACTTTGGCTGCGGTACGGTTGTGGTCAACTACGACGGCTATCATAAATATCAGACCGTCATCGGCGATGACTGCTTCATCGGCTGCAACACCAACCTGGTCTCGCCTGTAACACTCGGCGACCGCGTGTTCACCGCCGCGGGTACAACGGTCACCAAGGATGTGCCGGCGGGCGCTTTGAGCGTTGCGCGCGCACGTCAGACCAACCTCGAAGGATGGAACGACCGCCGCCGCGCCGCACACGAGAAAGAGAAAAAGTAGAAAAGACAGCGCCCGAACGGTGGCGTTGCCTGTATATAGAAAATTAACCCGCATAAAATGCATTTTGACGGAGGCTGACCAATGATTTCTCACGGAAAAAACATCAAGATTTTCTCCGGCAATTCCCATCCCGCACTTGCGATGCAGATCGCGTCCGCGCTCGGCCTGTCGATTGGTAAGGCCGCTATCTCGACCTTTGCCGACGGCGAAATATCGGTTTCTATTTCGGAGTCCGTGCGCGGCTCGGATGTATTCCTGGTGCAGTCCACCTGCGGCCCGGTCAACAATAACTTGATGGAGCTGCTCATTATGATCGACTCGTGTAAGCGCGCCTCCGCAGGCCGCATCACGGCGGTCATTCCGTATTTTGGCTACGCGCGGCAGGACCGCAAGAGCAAGGCGCGCGACCCGATTTCGGCCAAGCTCGTGGCCGACCTGATCACAGCCGCAGGCGCCGACCGCGTGCTCACCATGGACCTGCATGCAGCGCAGATCCAAGGCTTTTTCAACATCCCGGTGGATAACATGCTCGGTTCGTCCGTACTCATCCCGTATATTGCGGGCAAGTTCGGTGTCGGCACAGAGGACACCGTAATTGTATCGCCCGATCTCGGCTCGGTCACGCGCGCAAGAAAGTTCACCGAAAAGCTGGACATGCCGCTCGCCATCATCGACAAGCGCCGACCTAAAGCCAACGTTTCCGAGGTGATGAATATCATCGGCAGCGTTGAGGGCAAGAAGTGTATCCTGGTAGATGACCTGATCGATACGGCGGGCACGCTGGTGCACGCGGCCGAAGCGCTGATGGAAAAGGGCGGCGCGACCGAGGTCTATGCCTGCGCCACGCACGGCGTGCTGTCCGGCCCGGCGATCGAACGCATTGCAAATAGCCCGATCCGGGAGCTTGCGATCCTCGATACCATTCCGCTGCCAAGCGAAAAGCGGCTTGATAAGATTAATGTGCTGTCGGTTGCGCCGGTGCTGACTGAGGCGATTGCGCGCATTTATGAAGAGGTGTCGGTGTCGACTTTGTTCGACTGAGAAGCGCTGCGCGGAGCGCGGCATGACAAAACAACGAACGGGGGAGGCGGACGAATATTTCGTCCGCCTCTTCTGCTGAATGAAACGGGCGAAACCGCCGCTGCTACGCATCGTAGCGTACTGTAAACTGGACGCAGCGGACAAAAACATGCACACCTGCTATGCTGGATACAAGGTGATGGATATGACATTTGGGGAAAAGCGAAAAGCACTCCGCATAAAGGAAGAATACTCACAGGAACAGATTGCCGATCTGCTGCACGTCTCGCGGCAGGCGGTGACCGAATGGGAAAACAAGGGCGGCAGCCGTATGATCGGCTTGCCTACCTTTGGCGCGGGTCTGATCGGCTGAGCGTTATACTACATCGCAGTGCAGCTGCGCAAAACAAACATGAGGTGAAAAGATGAAGATTTTGGCTATCGGTGACGTGGTCGGCGAGGCGGGGATCGACACCCTGCACGGGCTGCTGCGCCGCGTAAAGCGCGAAAACGGCGTGGAATTCGTCATTGTTAACGGTGAAAACGCCGCCGGTCGAGGCATCACCCCAAAGCAGGCGGACGATATTTTTTCCGCCGGCGCAGACGTGATCACGCTGGGCAATCACACGTTTGCCAAGCAGCAGATCGCATCTTATATGGATGAGCACCTAAACGTGCTGCGCCCGGCAAACCTTGCCCCGCAAAGCCCGGGGCAGGGCTGGGGTATCTATGATGGGCCACAGGGCCTGCGTTTGCTGGTCATCAACCTGATCGGCCGGTGCGATATGCACTACGGGCCGGATAACCCGTTTCTGTGTGCGGATAGGATTTTCCGTGAGGCAGAGGGCAAATATGACATTGCGCTTGCCGAGATCCATGCAAACGCCACGAGCGAAAAGCTCGCCATGGGCTATTATCTGGACGGGCGCGCCGCCGCCATCTGGGGCACGCATACCCATGTGCAGACTGCGGATAATCGGATCAACCCCAAGGGATCGGGTTATATCACCGATATTGGCATGACCGGGCCGATTGTGTCCGTACTGGGCGTGTGCGCCGAGCAGTCGATTGCCATGTTCCGCGGCGATTTGACCGAATATTTCAAAACCGCGCCCGGCGACTGCGCGCTGTCGGGAGCGGTCTTTGAGATCGGGCGGGATGGCAAGTGCAGCTCGGTCACCCGCGTGTGGGAGCGTTGGGAACGGTAATCCGGGCTATGGCGGACGGTGCGCCATCCGCGCCGGACTGCCAGTCGCCGTAATCTTTGATGCGGCGCCCTGGTTTGGGTAGAAGTGCGAATACACCGTGTCGGCCGCGAACAGCGTGATTAGCACAGTGCCATAGATGCAAAGAAGGTCGCCGCCGGTCGACAGCCTGCAGAGCAGGAACAGCCTTGCAAACCGCCTGCGCGCGAGCAGCGCAAAAAACGCAGCAAAAGGTGCGGTCAGTATGTCAAACAGCGGGCCGGTGCTCTGGCCGGCAACCGCACACATGGGGTGTGCGCCGTCCATCGGATCGCTTTGCAGCCGCTTGGGCAGCAGATTCCAGTCGGACAGGCTTATCTGATAGACGGCGACCGGATCGCCCGGCAAAATCGCGGTCGGATCAAATGCGCTCATAAAATCCGTAGAGTCGGAAAATGCCGCGCCGGTAAAGGTCAAAATAACACACATGGAGACCATGACCGCCCAGTTGCGCAAAAAGTGCCGATGACCGCATCTTTTGATCTCTTTTCTCGCCTACATAAACACCGGCACCCTTCTTTTTTTCTGACATTTTACAAAAAACGTGGAGTTTTGACAATGCTTGCTTTCATTTTTGCGCCTTTTTACATATTAGTCAACCTTTATCTGATGCACTGGATGCTGCGCTGGGCGGGCTGCTGTCACCGGCTATGCGGTGCGCGCGCGTTCCGGCTGACGTTTACGGTGCTTTATGCTTTTGTCGCGCTTACGCCGCTGACCGGTTTTCTAATTGACTCGCCAGCATGGCTGCGCCGGCTGCTTAAGCAGATGGGTAACTATTGGTTTGGCTGGATGCTCTATCTCGCGCTTGCCATACTGCTGACCGAGCTTGCACTTGTCGCTGTGCGCCGGGTGCGCCAGGCGGATTTTGCAGCGATGCAACGCGTGCGCCAGGTGCAGGGCGGCATTGCGCTTGCGATCGTGTGCGCGGTGTGTATTTACGGCATGATAAACGCCCGCACGCTGCGCGTGACCGATTACGAGATAACCGTTCCCGGTGTGGGTAAGGATATGACAATCGCCCTGCTTGCCGATCTGCATCTGGGTTACAGCACCGATCCCGCCTATATCGAGCGAGCTGCGCGAGCGGTCAGCGATATGCAGCCCGACCTGATCGTGTTCGCAGGCGATATTTTTGATAACGAATATGATGCTATCCCTGCACCCGAGCGGGTCGCAGCAGCGCTTGCTGCTATGCCGAGTGCCTACGGTGCCTATGCTTGCTGGGGCAATCACGATGTGTCCGAGCCGATTCTGGCGGGTTTTACCTGGAGCGCGCCGGACGAAAACAAGGACGACCCGCGCATGGCCGAATTTCTCGAGCGCGCGGGCGTAACGCTGCTCGAAGACCAGGCGGTAACCCTTGCAAACGGCGTGCAGCTGGTCGGTCGCAAGGATCCCTCGCGGGATAGAAAGCTCGGCGAAAGCCGCCTTGCGCCGGAGAGCCTGATCGCGCCGCTCGACCAGGATCGGCCGATCTTTGTCATCGACCATCAGCCCAAGGAGCTGCGTGAGTTGGCTTTGGCGGGCGCTGATCTCGATCTTTCCGGGCACACGCATAACGGGCAGGTGTTTCCGGGCAACCTGCTTTTACCGCTTGTGTGGGATAATCCCTGCGGCTATCTGCAGGTGGAGGGTATGCACTCGATCGTGACCGCGGGCCTTGGCGTATGGGGGCCGGATATGCGTGTGGGCACACACAGCGAGATCGTGTGCATCACTGTACACTTTGCGGACCCACGGTAAATACGGGTGTGAAGAAAAGCGCTGATCGGATGCGCAATTTTGTACACTTTGCAAGAAGTTTATCAAAATCCTGCAAAATTGTTAAAATCGGTTGACGCAACAGGATGGTTTGCGGTATGCTATAAATGAACGATAATCAGCCTTGTAAGATACAAATATCGACAAGGCACTGCATGTACGGCCTCTCTGACATGTTATAGGAGCGGCCGTGCGAGAAGGAGGATATGAATAAATGCACTCTTTGTTGACCAAATTCACCTTTACCGACGAGCTTGCCGACGTGATAGAGCACTGTAAGGGGGTTACTGTGCCGACCAGCAAGGCGGAGCTATACGATATGGTGTTCGGCCCTGATCACGCGGATGTATATGATGTGATCTTCGATGTACCGGGTAAAGGCCCGGTCAAGGAAGCGGACGTAACCCGTTGCAAGAACGGTGCTTCGGTCAACTTTGTGGAGGACTATATGCGCCGCCGTGAGCCGGATTGCATGCGCATCGCGGACGACAAACCGACTGACAAAAAGCGTTTTGCGGACGTATACGGCTATCCGTTCACCGATCTGCGCCGCGAGACAATGGCGTGGTTTAAGACGCAGGAGCTTATTTTAATGCCATTTAACTCGGGCGGCAATATCTATGGCTACGGCTCGATGCTGATCTGCCCCAAGCAGTGCGCGTTCTTTGCGTTTGCGCTGGCTCATTTACAGGGCTTTGTCAACGCCGCGGACTGCCAGGGCTATCAGCCGCGCGCGATCGTATACGTTGCGCCCCCGTTCCGCCACACCCACTTCGAGGGCAAGCAGGTCGTTGTGCACAACCGTCTGGACGACTGCCACGAGGTATTTTCCTACAATCTGTATCCCGGCCCGTCGGCCAAAAAAGGCGTATACTCGGTGTTGCTTGACATCGGCGAGCAAGAGGGCTGGGTAACCGCGCACGCTTCCTGCGGCCGTCTGATCACGCCGTATGAGAACGAGATGGTCATCATGCACGAGGGCGCCTCGGGCGGCGGCAAGAGCGAGATGCTGCAGGACATTGCCCGTGATCCGGATGGCCGCGTGCTGCTATCCACCAACACGGTGACCGGTGAGGAGACCCATATCAACATGGGCACGACCTGCTCAATCGAGCCGGTGTGCGACGATATGGCCACCTGCTATCCGCAGCTGCAAAACAGTTCCGGCAAGCTTGTGCTGGTAGATGGTGAAGACGGCTGGTTTTTGCGCATGGACGGCGTGACCCACTACGGCTGCGACCCGGTGTATGAGCGCATCTGCACCGAGCCTAAAGAGCCGCTTTGCTTCTTTAATATGGAGGGGCATGCGGGCGCGACATTGCTGATCTGGGAGCACACGCTGGACTCGACCGGCAAGCCCTGCTCCAACCCGCGCGCGATCGTGCCTCGCTGGGATGTGCCGCATATCGTCAAAGAGCCGGTTGAGGTTGATGTGCGCTCGTTCGGTGTGCGCATGCCCCCCACGACCCGAGAGCATCCGAACTACGGCATCATGGGCATGATGCATATCATTCCGCCCGCGCTTGCCTGGCTGTGGCGCTTGGTTGCGCCGCGCGGCTTTAACAACCCGTCCATCGTGACCGGCAACGAGCTTAAGAGCGAGGGCGTCGGCTCTTACTGGCCGTTTGCAACCGGCCAGCGCGTCAAGCAAGCCAATCTGTTGCTCGAGCAGATTATGAGCTGTCCGAATACCCGCTATGTGCTCATTCCGAACCAGCACATCGGCGTATATAACGTTGGCTTTGCGGCCGAGTGGATCAGCCGCGAGTATCTCGCGCGCCATGGCGGCGGGCGCGTGCGTCGCGAGCATCTTGAGCCGGCCCGGTGCTCGTTGCTTGGCTATGCGCTGAAAGATATGACGATCGACGGTCAGCGCATCCGCTCCAAGTACCTGCGCGTTGACACGCAGGACCGCGTCGGCCCGGATGGCTATGATGCGGGCGCTAAGATCCTGACCGACTTTTTCCGCAAGGAGCTGACCAAGTTCGACACCCCGGAGCTTGATCCGCGCGGCAAGCAGATCATAAATTGCTTTATGAACGGTGGAATGCTTGAGGACTTTGAGGCCATTACGCCGACCAATATCTAAAGAAAACGCATGTAAAAAACCGCTTCGGTTCTTCTGAAGCGGTTTTTTTGTATTCCTATGTGTGCCCTGACGATGTAATGCTGCGGACAGTCAGCCGGTCTCCCTCGACGGTAAAGCGCACTTCGCATCCGGCGAAAGAAAACCCGTAAACCCGGCCGGGTTCGTGCTGATAGCCGGGGCGGGGGTCCTGGGCGAGAACGGCGAGCAGAGCCTGCCGCCGGTCAGCGGGCAGCGGCGCGAGCAGCGTGGGCGCGCAGTCGACCTGCAACGTGCCCGCCTGACTTTGCAGTGCAAAGCCGCCCGCGGCCTGCGGATGTGCGTCCGTATAGGCGAGATAGGGCTTGATGTCAAGAATGGGTGTGTTGTTCATTAAGTCGGCGCCGAGCACATGCAGCACTGGGCCTTCGGACGTGTGCAGCTCGGTGCGCGTAAGGCGGACGGACGACAGGCCGATCGCGTTCGGACGAAATGGAGAGCGCGTAGCAAACACGCCTATGCGCTGGTTGCCGCCGAGTTTAGGCGGACGCACGGTGGGCGACCAGCCCGCACGCTCGGTCTCGGAAAAGTGCCAGAGCAGCCAGAGGTGGGAAAAGCCCTCGATGCCGCGTAGCGCGTCGGCGCTGCGATACTCCGGCTCAAAAACAATGCGCGCCGGTGTATCCGCCAGCCCGCTCTGGCGGGGGATACCAAACTTTGCTGGAAAATCAGTGCGGATACGCGCGATGATGTGCATAGGAATGGTTTGTGACATAGGCGGGCCTCTTTCCAATGGAATACATTGATTATAGCACGCCGGCAAGGTGAGGACAATCCACCCTTTTACAGTTTGTTAATGCTTTTTTTGCAAAATAGCGGTATAATGAAAGCAGACTATATGGGAAAGCAGGGATCAGCATGCCCAAAAAAATACTGATCGTAGAAGACGAAGCCAACATCCGCGAGCTGCTGCGCCTTTACCTTGAGCGCGAAGGCTATGCCGTGATTGAAGCGGAAAACGGCGTTGAGGGCATCAAGCAGTGGAAGAGTGAAAAGCCCGATATGCTGCTGCTCGACGTGATGATGCCGGTGATGGACGGCTGGACGGTGTGCAAGGAGATTCGCGCCGAGAGCGACGTGCTCATCATCATGCTCACAGCCAAGGGTGAGACCGCCGACCGCGTCTCCGGCCTTGAGATGGGTGCGGATGACTATATCGTCAAGCCGCTCGAGATGCCTGAGGTTATCGCGCGCGTGCGCGCAGTGTTCCGCCGTATGGCGCCGGATGACGCGCCTGAAAAGCTGTCGTTTGACAACTTGGTGATTGACAAACAGGCGTATGACCTTGTTATCAAGGGCAAGCGCGTGGACGCGCCGCCCAAGGAGATTGAGCTGCTCTACTATCTCGCCTCCAGCCCCAACCGCGTGTTCACCCGCGCGCAGCTGCTGGACGACGTCTGGGGCTTTGACTATTTTGGCGATACCCGCACGGTCGACGTGCATGTCAAACGCCTGCGCGAAAAGCTCGAAGGTGTGTCGGACAAGTGGGAGCTGAAAACGGTCTGGGGCGTCGGCTATAAATTTGAAACCAAGGAGTAGGCCATGGGCAGACGCAGTTTTTTCTTTAAGAATTATGTGACGCACCTTGTGTTGATCGTGTGCGCGTTTGCAGTGGCGGGCGGCGTGTTTTACTATCAGATGAGCGATTACGCGCTGTCCTCCAAACAGGCTGAGCTGCGCACGACCGTGCAAAGCCTTGCCGAACAGACCCGGCTGATGCAGGGCACGGATTCGGATATTATCCGGCAGATCTATATGCTGTCCATCGGCCGCGTGGCGCAGGAGGATATGATAACGGTCTGCGTGACCGATGCGGATGGCGTGGTGCAGATCGCGGCCGATCCGAGCGGTACGGTGGTCGAGTACACCCGCCGGTACAGCATGCCGGCGGCAGCTGTTGAGCGGGTGCGTAATACCGGCGCGTATGCGGATGTCGGCCAGCTCGGCGTGCTGGGCGACAGCTCGAGCTATACGGTTGGCACCGGCGTGCTGGATGATAGCGGCGCCATCACCGCAATGGTGTTTGTGAACACGCAGGATGCGGCGGCGGCCGGCGTTGTGCGTCATTCAACGCAGACGCTCGTGCTCATCCTGATGGTTACGCTGGCGGTTGCGCTCATCATCTCGTTTATCCTGTCCCAACACATGACGCGACCGCTTAAGGTGATTGCGGCGGCAGCCAAGTCTTTTGCCGCGGGTAATTTTGCCGTGCGCGTGCCTGAGGATAACCACTGTTACGAGATAGACGAGCTTGCGGTGTCCTTTAACAATATGGCGCGCGACCTCGATCAGCTTGAGGAGCTGACGCGCGGGTTCATCTCAAATGTCAGCCATGAGTTCAAGACGCCAATGACCACCATCGGCGGCTTTGTCGACGGTATGATTGATGGCACAATCCCGCCCGATCAGCGGGATAAATACCTGCACATCATCGCCGAGGAGACCCGCCGTCTTTCCCGCATGGTAAACCGTATGCTGGATGCGGCTAAGATTCAGTCGGGCGAGCTGATTTTAAACCCTGCGCCGCTGGATTTCTCCGAGATGACCACGCAGATTCTGCTCTCTTTCGAGCAGAAGATCGAGAGCAAGCAGCTGGAGGTCGACTGTGATCTGGATGACCGCCTGATGGTCATGGGCGACCGCGACCATCTCTACCGCGCGGTATATAATCTGGTTGACAACGCTGTTAAATTCATCAATGCAGGCGGACTGCTGCGCCTGCGCGCGCAGCCGGAGGGTGCGTTCTGCGCGTTTTCCATCAGCAACACGGGCACAGGTATTTCGGCAGAGGATCTGCCGCATATCTTCGACCGCTTTTATAAGGCCGACCGCTCCCGCTCAATGGACAAGACCGGCGCGGGGCTGGGGCTGTATATTGTAAAGAACATCATCAACCTACACGGCGGCGAGATCTCGGTCCGGTCGGACGAAGGCGAGACCGAGTTTGCGTTCACCCTGCCGCTCGCGCCAACGCAGCATTCCGGCGGAAAGCAGTAAGCGGCACGCATGATGTTCAAAAAATATTCATATTGTTTTCAACAAACCGCCACAATGGCGCAATAGAATAAAAGCAACAAAACGACAGGGAGGTCAGTACAATGGACGACTTCAACAACAGTTATACGCCCGCACCGCGCGGCGATGAGGATAGGGATACCCGACCGCAGCCGGCGCAGGAGATGGCACAGGAGCATTTCCAGTCTGAGCAGCCGGCACAGGAGAGCGCGCAGGAGTATGCCCAGCCGGAATCGCAGGTACAGGATACCGTGCTGGAGCATACACAGACCGAACCGCAAGCACAGGAGGCGTCGCCGTCATATGTGCAGCCCGAGCAGGCAGATTTAGCGCGTGAAGAGCCGAGCACACCGTATCAGACGCCGGTGCAGCATCCGGACTATCGACCGCCGTATGCGCAGAGCACATCCAGCGACGTGCCGCCGCAGCAGCCATATAGCGGCGGCAAGCCCATGAAAAAGAAAGGGCACGGCAAGGGGATCGTGATCGGCCTTTGCAGCGTGGCCGCAGCCTGCCTGCTGTTTGCAGGCGGTGCGATCATCGGTCATCTGGTTTCCGGCGGCGGGTTCGAAGCAGTTATCAGCGCCAATGCGGAGCCCGGCGCGCTGCCGACCGTGCAGATCAGCGATACGCCTGAGCTCGATCCGGATAACTATGATGTGGTCAACGGGCTAGCGGGCGAGGAGATCTATCAAAAGGTCAGCCCGTCGGTTGTATCGGTCATCTCATCCACCGCAAGCGGACAGGGCAGCGGCTCGGGCGTTATCATGAGCGCGGACGGCTATATCATCACCAACGAGCATGTAGTAGCGGACGCGCAGAGTGTCACCGTGCAGCTTAGCGACGGCAGCCAGCTGGACGCCGAGATCATCGGCACGGATGAACAGACCGACCTTGCGATCATCAAGGTTGAGAGCGAGCAGCAGCTGACTGCGGCCGAGTTTGGCGATTCAGACGATCTGTCGCCCGGTGAATACGCCTACGCGATCGGCTCGCCTGGCGGCGTGCAGTTCGCTAACACGATCACGGGCGGGCGCATTTCGGCCATCAACCGTGATGTAACTATCAACGATCGCGTTATGACACTCATCCAAACCGACGCCTCGATCAATCCGGGCAATTCGGGCGGCGCGCTGATCAACAAATACGGTCAGGTGGTTGGCATTACCTCGGCCAAATTGTCCAGCAGTGCGTTTAGCAGCACCACGATCGAGGGCATGGGTTTTGCCATCCCGATTAATACAGCCAAAGAGATCGTCGACGAACTGATTGCCAACGGCTATGTGACGGGCCGTCCGTCTATCGGAATCTCGGGCTTTAATGTCGAGTCGATGGATGGCAGCATTGCGGGTGTGCAGGTGCAGACGATCGATTCGCGCTCGTCTGCGGCGAGCGAGGGCCTGCGGGTCGGCGACGTGATTACCGCGGTCGACGGCACACCGACCCCGACCATGGACGAGGTTAACGCGATCAAGGAAGATAAGCAGGCGGGCGACAGGATTACACTGACCGTCTACCGCATCTCGACAGGTCAAATGCTCAATATCACAGTCACGCTGATGGATGCGCACGATCTGGAGGGTGAAGACCCGGCAGCAGAGAGCAGCCAGAGCTCGCAGAGCGGCGGCTATTATCAAAGCCCGTTTCCGTTCTTCGGCTGGTAAGCGCATAGACCTTGCGCCGACCTTGGTTGCGACAGATAAACAAAAAAGCCTGCTTTTGCAGGCTTTTTTGTTTCACGCGGCAGCAGAGATGAATTTACAGGCGGCGGCCGTTATACCGCTGTGCGGCAGTGGGGCAGCCCTCCGCAATGATGCAAGCCGCGGCACTGACTGCGTCCTCGCATGCCTTATCAATCGCTTGCTGCTCGTCCGCTGCAAACCGGCTCAGCACCCACGCTGCAAGGTCGTAATCCGGGTGCGGTTTGTGGCCGATGCCGATCTTGACGCGCGGAAAATCCTCACTGCCAAGGTGGTAGATAATATTCTTCAGACCGTTTTGGCCGCCCGCCGAGCCTTTAGCGCGCACGCGCAGCGTGCCGACGTCGAGCGAAATATCATCCGACAGCACAATGATCCGCTCGGGTGGGATTTTATAAAACGCTGCCGCATCGCGCACTGACTCACCGGATAAATTCATAAAGGTCTGCGGTTTGATGAACAGCACGCGCCGGCCACCCAGCGTGCCCTCGCCCACAAGTGCCTTGAACTTCATCCGGTCGATCTTCTGCCCGGTGTGCGCGCAATAGTTTTCAAGCGCGCGAAAGCCCGCGTTATGGCGGGTGTTATCATATTTGCTGCCAGGGTTGCCCAGTCCGACAATCAGCCACTCGACCGGCTGCGCTGTCCGGGCTGTTTGCTGCTCGTCCAGCTTTTTGAATATATTGAATACTGACATGTTATTTCTCCAAATGATCCAAACTTATACAATTTGGCGCAGTGCGCCGCAGCATGGCATCCTTTTACCGGGCGCTGCGATTGACAGCGGTTGGCGTGCCCGGAACACGAGGGGAAGATCTTTGCGGTATCGAATTTTCAAATTCTTATATGGATTTTCCTATCGCACACCATATCACCATAAACGCACACTAACCGCCCGGCTAGTACCAAGCGGTTAGTGACTTTCCACAATTTGCTTTTGGAATACTGCATAAGCAGTGTCCTGTTACCTGTATTATACCGGCCCAAAGCATTGCTGTCAAGGCTGTGCCGCCGTTTTTACTCTACAGATATAATATAATAGTATACCGGCTGGCCGCCGTCAATCACCGAAACCTCGATCTCCCGATTTTCTTTGTGCAGCAGCGTCTCGACTTCGGCAGCCTGCTCGGCGCTCACGCCCTCGCCGTAGATGATAGTTGCAAACGCACTACCATCGGTCACCAGCTCGCGCACCAGCTTTTTGATTACCGTACTTTCGCGCCCGCTTGCGCACAGCCGGCTTTCACAGAGCGACAGATATTCGCCCTGCCGAATCCGCTTGCCATCGAATTCGCTGTCGCGCGCGGCATAGGTCACTTGACCGCTGCGCACGCGGCCTGCCGCCTCGCGCATCGCCTGCGCAAGTGCCGCCTCATCCTCGCTGTCCGGATCGACCGCCAGCATGGCCGATATACCCTGCGGGATGGTTTTGGTCGGCACAACGACAATCTTTTTCTCTTCGGATAAATGCGCTGCCTGCTCGGCTGCCATGATGATATTCTTGTTATTGGGCAGCACAAAGACGATTTCGGCTGGCACCGCGTCCACCGCGCGCACAATGTCGTTTGTCGATGGATTCATGGTCTGCCCGCCCTGCACCACGGCGTCCACGCCGAGGTCGGCAAACAGCGCCTTGACGCCCTCGCCCGCGGCAACCGCTACAAAGCCGAACTTCTTTTCTGCCGGTACGATCACGCGCGCCTCCGGCTCGCCCGCCGTGCCCTCAATCACCTTGGCAGTGTGTTGCTCGCGCATGTTCTCGATCTTAACCGTCACAAGCGGGCCGAATTTAAGACCTTCGGCGAGCGCTCTGTCCGGCTGATCGGTGTGGACGTGCACCTTGATGATGTCGTCGTCTTCCACGACGACGAGCGAGTCGCCGATGTCATTTAAGATCGCGCGCAGCCGGCCGACATTGCGCGCCTTATCCTTGCGCGCGGCAATATACTCGGTGCAATAGGTGAACGTAATGTCCTCGTCCGTGATTGCTTTGAAGTCGGCGGCGGCCGCCGCGGCAGGCGTCGCCGCGCTGCGCTCGTGGTGCACACCGCGCAGCGCGTCCAGCATGCCCTCCAAAATGGTGAGAAACCCAAATGCGCCCGCGTCCACCACGCCCGCTTTTTGAAGAACGGGATTTTGATGCACGGTCTCGTCCAGCGCGGTGCGGCCGCGTTCGAGTACGGCCTCGAGCGCCTGCGCGGCGGACAGCGCAGGGTCGGCCTGGCAGGCTTCGACCGCATGCTGCGCGGACACGCGCGACACCGTAAGGATAGTGCCCTCGGCGGGCTTCATAACCGCCTTGTAGGCGGTCTCGACGCCCTCACGCAGCGCAAGCGACAGCTCGCAGCCGCCCGCATGCTGTATGCCGTGCAGCTTCTTGGCCATGCCGCGAAACAGCAGCGATAGAATGACGCCCGAATTGCCGCGCGCACCGCGCAACAGGGCGGCTGCCGCTGTATCGGCTGCCCTGGCAAGCGACGGCTCGGAAAGCTTTTCTAGCTCGTTCATTGCGGCGGCCATGGTCATGGACATATTCGTGCCTGTATCGCCGTCCGGCACCGGAAATACGTTCAGCTCGTTGACCTGTTCTTTCTTTTCGGCAATGGCGAGCGCACCCTCGATCACCATGGATTGGAACAGTGCGCCGTTTATTTTCTGCTCTGCCATCTGCAACTCTCCCTAATTCGCTATGCTCTGTACCGCGCTGTCCGCGTTATGCGCATCTGAGCGCATGGCCCGGTTGGAAGCGCGCGTTCCGGTTGGCTTTTTTCAGTCCGCCTTTATGCTCTCCACATATACGTCTACATTCTTTACGTCAACGCCGGTCAGCCGCTCGAGATGGTAGCGCACCTCGCTGATGATCGAGCGGCACACGGTCGCAATGTTGACGCCGTGCTCGACCGCGATATGCAGATCGACATTGACGCCGCCGTCCACCGCCTCGGCCACCTTGACACCGCGCGACAGATTATCACGGCCGAGCAGGTGCGCCAGCCCGTCCGACATCGAGCGGATGGTCATGCCCTTTACACCAAAGCAGGAGGACGCCGCGTAGCCCGCGATACCCGCCATGACCTCGTTTGTGATTTCGATATAACCAAGCTCGGTTTTGATTGT
The DNA here is from genome assembly GCF_944380985.1 of uncultured Agathobaculum sp. Lineage (GTDB taxonomy): Bacteria > Bacillota > Clostridia > Oscillospirales > Butyricicoccaceae > Agathobaculum. The sequence continues at coordinate 154,168 of NZ_CALWJJ010000002.1, forward strand.
CATCGAAAAAACCTCCCTGTGACGTTTTGCCGGTTTGCATCGTTGGATTGATTATATGATATATCAAACGCGCGATAAATACAAGTAAAGGGCGGCGGATTTTGTGAATAGTTTGCAGTTTGCCCGAATTAGACGGTATTGCGGATATGATTTGCCGCGCGGTACAAAATCATACGAAAAAATCACAAACAAATGTTTGCTTTTTTAACACAGATAGGGTATAATGGAGAAAACACGAACAAATATTCGCACTGGCGGGCAAGGAGCATATTGATTATGAAGAAAATTTCCGCAAAGCAGCAACGGATTCTTGACTATATCAACGAGTTTTCTCTGGAGCATGGGTATCCGCCATCCGTGCGAGAGATCGGCACAGAAATGGGACTGCGCTCACCCTCAACTGTGCACGCCCATTTAAAAAAGCTGCAAGAGGCCGGCTATCTCGAACCGAGCGGGCATAAGTCGCGCGCGATCACGCCGGTCAGCGGGCCTTCGATGGTGCCGCGCGTGCCCATTCTCGGCCGGGTAACGGCCGGCATGCCCATCCTTGCGGTGGAGGAGCATGTGGGCTATGTGCCGTTTGAACCTGCCGCGGGCGGGGGAGAGTATTATGCGCTGCGCATTCGCGGCGATTCAATGACCGGCGCAGGCATTCTGGATAGCGACCTTGTCATTGTCCGGCAGGATGTGCAGGCGCGAAACGGCGACATTATTATCGCGCTGCTCGAGGACGAGGCAACCTGCAAAACGCTGCGCATCACGCCCGACAGGGTATGGCTCTTACCAGAAAATCCTGCCTATCCACCGATTGACGGCACGGGCTGCCAGATCCTCGGTGTGGTCAAGGCGGTCTACCGCGAGTATTAAGGCGTATGGTACAAACAACCTGTCTAAAAAGTTCCCGCGCCGCAGCGCACATAAAATAGAAAATTGCGGCGAGCCGCAATTTCCATAAAAACTGGGAGCATGTATTACAGTTTTTATACAAGACGACGGAGAATCGCGCTCGTAGAGCGCGATTCTTCATCAATAGTTCGATTGAAACAGGAGCGGATGTTCGAAAAAACATGTTTTTCGACGGTCTCAAAAAAAGCCTGCATATGCAGGCTTTTTTCGTTTGTGTACACGCAAAGCGGCGGGCATCAGCCCTGCACCGCGATAACCTCGATTTCAACCTTGGCGCCCATCGGCAGCGCAGCGACCGCGACGCACGAGCGCGCAGGCGGGTTTTCGGGGAAGTATTTGGCGTAAACACCGTTGAACGCGGCAAAGTCGTTCATGTCGGTCAGGAAGCAGGTAGTCTTGACAACACGGTCAAATGCTACGCCGCCCTGTGCGAGCACATAATGCAGGTTTTGCATCACCTGCTCGGTCTGCTCCTCGATGGTGGACGCTTCAATTTTGCCGGTTTTGGGATTGATCGGGATTTGACCCGAGGTGAAGATCATCCGGTTAGTGGAGATCGCCTGGGAGTACGGCCCGACTGCTGCTGGTGCAAAATCGGTGTGCAGAACTTCTTTGATTGCCATGGTAATTCTCCTTTATAAAAAATTTTGATTATACTAATTCTACTTCTTGCTGCCCTTGGCTTTTTTCAGGCGCTCGGTGTTGGACAGGATTTTCTTGCGGATGCGCACGCTCTCCGGTGTGATCTCGAGCAGTTCGTCATCCGAAATGAACTCAAGCGCGGCCTCGATCGACATCTGGCGCGGCGGGATCAGGCGCAGCGCGTCGTCCGAGCCTGAGGCGCGCATGTTGGTCAGCTGCTTTTTCTTGCATACGTTTACCGCCATATCGTCGCCTCGCGGATTTTCACCAACGACCATACCTTCGTACACTTGCGTGCCCGGGCCGATGAACAGCGGACCGCGCTCCTGGGCGTTAAACAGGCCGTAGCCAACCGCTTCGCCGGCTTCAAATGCGATTAGCGAGCCGGTGGTGCGCTTGGAAATATCGCCCTTGTAGGGCTGGTAGCTATGAAAGACCGAGGATAGCACGCCCTCGCCCTTGGTATCGGTCAAAAACTCGGTGCGATAGCCGAACAGGCCGCGCGCCGGGATGAGAAACTCAAGGCGCATGCGGTCGGGACCTTTGGGGTTCATCGAGACCAGCTCGCCCTTGCGAAAGCCCATCTTTTCCATCACCGCGCCGACCGCGTCCTGCGGCACGTCTGCGATCATGCGCTCGACCGGCTCGCACTTCTGCCCGTCGATCTCGCGAAACAGCGCCTTGGGCGCGCCAACCTGGAATTCATATCCCTCGCGGCGCAGGTTTTCAATCAGGATGGACAGGTGCATCTCGCCGCGGCCGCACACGCGGAAAGCATCGGTCGTGTCGGTTTCGTTGACGCGCAGCGATACGTCCTTGAGCAGCTCGCGGAACAGGCGCTCACGCAGGTGGCGCGAGGTGACAAACTTGCCTTCGCGGCCGGCAAACGGCGAGTCGTTAACCGAGAAGGTCATTTCGACTGTCGGCTCGGAGATTTTGACAAACGGCAGCGCCTCGACCGCGGCTGGATCGCATAGCGTCTCGCCGATGGTGACGTTCTCAATGCCGGAAAAGCAGATGATCTCGCCTGCCTTGGCCTCGTCGACCGGCTTGCGGTCGAGCTCTTCGATGGTGTAGAGCGTAACAACCTTGGCGTTATAAGGCTGCACCACGCCGTGGTAGTCGCACACGGTGACCTGCTGGCCGACCTGCATCGAGCCACGTTCGATACGGCCGATGCCGATGCGGCCGACGTAGTCGTTATAGTCGATTGAGGAGACCAGCATCTGGGTTGGGCCGTCGGTGTCGACCTGCGGGGCGGGGATGTGCTCCAGAATCTGCTCGAACAGCGGCGTCAGGTCGGCGCCCGGGTCGGCCGGCGACATGGAGGCCGTGCCCGCGCGGCCCGAGCAGTAGACGATCGGGCTGTCGAGCTGCTCGTCGGTCGCATCGAGTGTTAGGAGCAGTTCGAGCACCTCGTCGCCAATCTCGCCAAGACGCGCGTCTGGACGGTCGATCTTGTTGATGGCAATTATGATTTTGTGGCCGAACTCGAGCGCCTTTTGCAGAACAAAGCGGGTCTGGGGCATCGGCCCTTCGGCCGCGTCAACCAGCAGCACAACGCCGTCCACCATCTTGAGAATGCGTTCGACCTCGCCAGAAAAGTCCGCATGGCCCGGCGTGTCGACAATGTTGATCTTGACGTCTTTATAGTGTATCGAGGTGTTTTTCGCCAGAATAGTGATGCCGCGCTCGCGCTCGATGTCGCCCGAGTCCATAACGCGCTCTTCAACCACCTGGTTTTCGCGGAATGCGCCTGCCTGCTTGAGCATCTGATCGACCAACGTGGTCTTGCCGTGGTCGACGTGCGCGATGATCGCAATGTTGCGCAGGTCATTACGAACCATATATATTCCTCCATCTGCGGATGATTTTCGTATGTTTTATATTATACCCGTTTTCTGGTAGGTTTTCCACCTGTGTTATCATCAAAAATAGCGGGAAATGACGATAAAAAACTGTCAGTTTTTGCACTTTTTGCACCGGAGCGAATCTGGTGTGCATCTGCGGGTTATGAATTGCGGCCAGCGGATATGTTGGATAGAAAAAATGCAGCGCGGCAGACGGCTGATTTTGGCGCTGCCTGCACAAAATTCCTTTGTTTTTGTAGAAATGTTACCCTGTATGTGCTATAATAATTAAGCAATATCAATAAAAGATAGAGGAATGCCGCATGAAAGGAATCATTCTTGCCGCGGGCAAAGGCTCGCGCCTTTATCCCATGACGCGGCCGGTCTGCAAGCCGCTGCTGCCGGTCTATGATAAGCCGATGATTTACTATCCGCTGGCAGTGCTGCTACAGGCGGGAATCCGTGATATTCTCATTATCATCCCGCCTGGTGAGGAGGGGCCGTTTTACCGTCTGCTCGGCTCTGGCGGCCGCTTCGGCGTAAACATCACCTACGAGGTGCAGGACGTTGCGCGCGGCATTGCCGATGCGCTGCTGATCGGCCGGCAGTTTGTCGGAATGGACGACGTTTGCCTTGTGCTGGGCGACAACATCTTCTATTCGCCCGATTTTCCGTGCTACCTTGGCAAGGCGCTCACACCGGGCGGGGGAGCGTGCGTGTTCGGCTACTATGTGGACGATCCGCGCGCGTTCGGCGTGGTCGAGTTCGACGAGCAGGGGCGCGCGGTCTCGATTGAGGAAAAACCGCGTTGTCCGCGTTCCAACTATATCGTGCCCGGCCTGTATTTTTACGATAATGATGTGATGGAGATCGCCCGCAATCTGAAGCCCTCGGCACGCGGCGAGCTTGAAATCACGGACGTTAATCTCGCATATCTCAGGTGTGGCAAGCTGCGGGTGGTAAAACTTGACCGTGACTTTGTCTGGCTGGATGCAGGCACGGCGGACAATCTGCTCTCCTCTGCGCAGGAGGTCAAGCGTGTACAGGATGAGACTGGCCGCTATATCGCCTGCCTTGAGGAGATCGCCTACGAACGCGGCTATATCGACCGCAAGACGCTTTTGCGGCACGCCTCCGAGCTTGGTAAAACACTATATGGGCGCTACCTCGAGTGCCTGTAAAGGAGCGATATAACGATGGCAGTTTACACCGAAACCAAAACCTACCGCACCAAGGCGCACATGGGCATGATCGATGTGACGGGCGATTTCCGCGCGGCAGTGCAGCATGCCTGCCGCCAAACCGGCATGCGCTCGGGCATTATTACGGGATTTACAACGGGCGGCGTCGCCGGCCTGACTACGCTCGAGTTTGAGCCGGGCATGGTGCATCACGACCTTAAGGCCGCTATGGATGTTTTCTCGCCTTATACGGATGAGACCGGCCGTGTCATCCACTATCATCATCACGATACCTGGCACGACGATAACGGCTCGTCGCACATCAAGGCGGCGCTGCTCAGCCCATTTATCGTTATCCCGTTTGTCGAGGGGGAGATCACCATCGGCCCATGGCAGAACCTGACCTTGGTCGAGTGTGATACGCGCGACCGCACGCGGGATATTGTGTTCCAGGTGATAGGTGAGTGACGTGCCAAATGCATAAAAGGCCGTTTTGCGGCCGTTTTTTGTATGCGTCTGCGCAGACGTGGCATACTGTATGCATCTGGGAGGCGAAGCGGATGGAATGGCTGCACAACGTGCTGGGGCTGCTGACCGGCGGTGCGATTTTGCTTTTTGAATTTACCGGTGTGGGCGTAATCGTAGTGGCGGGTGTAATGGGTATTGCAGGCTGCATCCGGCATGATCCGAGAACCCGGCTGCGGCTGGCCAAAGGCATGGCGCTGGGCCTGGAGTTTAAGCTGGGCAGTGAGATCCTACGCACGGTGATTGTGCGTGAGTTTCAGGAGATCCTGCTGGTCGGCGCAATTATCGTGCTGCGCGCGGCGCTTACGTTGCTGATACACTGGGAGATCAAGACCGAGGAGCGCGCGGCAAAAACGGATATGTCCGCATAGCAAGCGGCCGCCCGAAGGGGCGGCCGCCGTCTTGTTTTAGGAGGGGCGCATCGGTTCAACCGTCTTTTCTGAGTAGGCGGCCAAGGAACTTTTTCCAGTCTCGCGCAGGCTGCGCGGCCTGTGCGCGCGCCTGATCGATCGCCTGCTGCATGAGCAGCGTTTGCGCGCATACCGGGTTGGGCGCAGGCGGCTTTTTGCGGTAGGTGCCGTCTGGCTGGAGCACGCGCGCCTTGACGGTATCGTGCTGCATGGCGTACAGGATGTCACGCAGCCGTGCGCGCACCTCGGGCGAGTCGACCGGACAGGCGACCTCGACGCGGCGTTCGGTGTTGCGGGTCATCAGGTCGGCTGAGGAGATATACATCTTTTCCTCGGCACCGCGGCCGAATACATAGATGCGCGAGTGCTCAAGAAACCGGCCGACGATGCTTGTGACTGTGATGTTTTCCGTATGGCCTTTGACGCCGGGCAGCAGGCAGCAGATGCCGCGTACGATCATCTCGATTTTAACGCCCGCGCAGGAAGCGTCGCGCAATTTTTTGATCACATCAATGTCGGTTAGCGAGTTGAATTTGAGCAGAATGTAGCCATCGCCGCCCCTGGCGATTTGCTCATCCATGAGCGCGAGAATACTGGTTTTCAGGCTGGTGGGGGCAACGAGCAAACGATCATACCGGCCATTTAGGTTGCCGAGCGCCATGTTGTTGAAAAAAGCGCCGGCGTCCGCACCGATTGACCCATCAGATGTGATGAGTGATACATCGGTGTACTGCGTGGCGGTTTTTTCGTTATAGTTGCCCGTGCCTACCTGGGTGATATGGCGCACGCCGCCGCGCTCCTGACGTGTAATTAGGCATAGTTTGGCATGCACCTTGTAGTCTTCAAAACCGTAGATGATCTTGCAGCCGGCCTCCTCAAGCCGTTCGGACCAGTCAATGTTGTTCTGCTCGTCAAAGCGGGCGCGCAACTCGATCAGAACGGTGACGTCCTTGCCGTTTTCGGCCGCGGCGCACAGGTATTCAACCAGCTTCGCCTTGCGCGCCAGGCGGTAGATTGTGATGCGGATGGACAATACGGCGGGGTCGTTTGCCGCCTCGCGGATCATCTGTAAAAACGGCTCCATGCTCTCATAAGGGTAGGAGAGCAGAATGTCGCGTTTGAGTGCTGCTTTGAGTAGGCTCTGTCCGATGGGCAGCATGGCAGGCTGCTGCGGAGTAAACGGCGATTCAGATAGCGCGGCACGCTGCCGGTCGGGCAGGTGGCTGCCGAGCGAAAAGGCGTAGCCCATCTTGAGCGGCGCTTTGCGGGATAGAAAGATCTGCGCGTCCGATACATCAAAGCGGCTGCGGAAGTATTCCTTAAAATGATCGCTGATCGGGCGGTTTAGCTCGACGCGCACCACCGCCATGCGGCGGCGCTGACGCAGCAGCTTTTCCATTTTTTTGCGAAAGTCGTCCTCCTCAGCGCCAAAGGTCTCGTCATCTGGGTTGATGTCCGCGTTGCGGGTGACGCAGAATACGGTTTTTTCCAGCACGTCGTACATTTCAAATACACTGCCGGTGTATTCGAGCAGGATGTCCTCGATTAGCACATAGCGCGACCGGTCGCTCGGCAAAAATACCAGCGTAGGCAGCGACTTGGGCACGGGCAGCAGACCGAGGCGCTCGCTCTTTTTGTGGCCGAGCAGCGCGGCGATGTGTAGCACCTTGCCTTCAAGGTGCGGAAAGGGGTGGTGTGCGTCCACGATCTGCGGCGAGAGCACGGGCGTTACCACGTTTTTAAAATACTGCTTGATATATTTGTGCTCGGCGGGCGCAAGCTCACCGATGGACAGCCGGCACAGCCCCTTGGCAAATAGGCGTTTGTCGACATCGGCAAAGGCATGGTCACGGCGCTCGTATAGCGGTTCTACCGCCGCATAGATGCATCGCAGCTGCTCTTTGGCTGTCATGCCGGATTTGTTGTCCACCCGGGTTTTATCCACAGCGGCCATATCGCACAGGCTGCCTACGCGGATCATAAAGAACTCATCCAAATTGCTGGTAAAAATGTCCAGAAATTTGCACCGCTCGAGCAGCGGCACATCGTTATCCTCTGCCTCGGCGAGCACGCGGGCGTTAAATTGCAGCCATGAAAGCTCGCGGTTTTGCGTATAACTCTGTTTTTGGATGGCCTGTGTCATGGTCAACTATCCCCCTGCTTCTCCCGGCCTTCAAGCGCATATGCAGCCATATTATATAGTAGTATGCTGTTATTATACTGCTTTTTTGCTCGAGAACAATGTGTTTTTCTGTAAAATTGGTGTAAAATCAGTATGCGTTTTCTTGTACCTACGCCTTGCGGTGGCGGGCAGTCTCTGGTATACTGAAAGAACAAAAGAGAGCAGGAGGCGACAAAATGAGAAATATCTGGCATAATATCGACCCGCGCTGCGTAACCCCTGAGCGTTTTACCGCCGTGATAGAAATACCTGCGGGCAGCAAGAAAAAATATGAGCTGGACAAGCAGACCGGTCTGCTGCGGCTCGACCGCATTTTATATACCTCGACACATTATCCGGCAAATTACGGTTTTATCCCGCGCACCTATGCGGATGACGGCGATCCGCTGGATGTGCTCGTGCTTTGCACCGAGGCGCTTGATCCGCTGGTCGAGGTAGACTGCTACCCGATCGGCGTCATCCGCATGATAGACGACGATGAGATAGACGACAAGATCATTGCCCTGCCGTTTGACGACCCAACCTGGAACTTCTATCATGATATAGAGCAGCTCCCGCCGCATTACGCCAGCGAAATCGCACATTTTTTTGAGGTGTACAAGGGTCTTGAGCACAAGCATACCACAACCTCGGACGCGCTGTCACGCGCGGAGGCCGTCCGCGTAATTGAGGACTGCATGAAGCGGTACGAGGTGCATTTCTGCGGTGTGCGTCCGGAAAAGGACGGCCGCACAGAAGGATGAGCCATACATAAAAAGCAAGAAAAGCTGCCCTTTGCAATCGAAGTGCGGGCTTTAAATTGCGCCCTGCGCGCGTAATGCTTTAAAAAAAATATGTGTAAGCGCATAGTCATAAATCATAGTACAGCGAGAAGGTACGGATACGGAAAATGAGATACGAATACATCAGAGTGCTGTATTAAGATATTGCATTAATAGAAGTTACAGATCCGTTATGATCTGACGTAAACATGAAAAAGAACCGCCCTAAAAAGCGGTTCTTTATTACAATTAATGAAAGTGATTTGGCCCGAACTAGTATCTATCCAAAGTAAATTTAAAGTTTTGGAAATCGTATTTGTTGTAGGAAGATAGTCAAAGATATAATTACCGACAATACCATGTTGATCTTGTCCATAACCATAGTTAGCTATTTTCACACCCATTTTGTTTTCTTGGTTTTTTTATTAAACCTGTTTGGTGACACCATGAAAAAGAAAGCAAATCAACCAAAGATGTAGTCTATTCTTTGCCGCCTGTTTTGCAAAAAGCATCTTCACAAGTGGGGGCAAACGGGGTATGATAGGCATGATAAAACTGCAGGAGGCGATCTGATTGAAAATCGGTATGCTAACAAGCGGCGGCGACTGCCAGGGACTGAACGCAGCGCTGCGCGGCGTGGCAAAGACCCTATATAACGAGCTGGGGAACAAGGTGACCATCTATGGCATAAGGGATGGTTACCGCGGTTTGATTGAGGGCGACTATCACGTGATGAGCCCCGAGGATTTTTCCGACATTCTGACGCTGGGCGGCACCATCCTCGGCACCTCGCGCCAGCCGTTTAAGGAGATGCAGAAAGCGGACGAGGACAACACGGAGACAAAGCTTGAGAAGATGCTCAAAACCGTGCGCGGCGAGGGCTTTGACTGCCTAGTTATCCTGGGCGGCAACGGCACGCATAAAACGGCCAACCTGCTCTGGCAAAATGGAGTCAACGTGGTCACGCTGCCCAAGACGATCGACAACGATCTGTGGGGCACTGAGACGACTTTCGGCTTTCAGTCGGCGATCGACATCGCCTCTACCGTCATTGACTCGATCCACTCGACCGCGTTTTCGCACTCGCGTGTATTTATCGTCGAGGTGATGGGGCACAAGGCGGGCTGGCTGACGCTGTATGCCGGTCTCGCGTCGGGCGCGGATGTGATCGTCATCCCTGAGATACCGTACAGCGCCGAGGCCATCGCCAAGGCGATCGACAAGCGCGAGCAGAGCGGCAAGCGGTTTTCTATCCTTGCAGTCGCCGAGGGCGCAATCAGCCAGCAGGAAGCCAAGATGAGCAAGAAAGAATTTAAGGCCGCGCGTGAGGGAATGCCATATCCGTCCATCTCTTACCGCATGGCGGACGAGCTGAAAGCATTGACTGGGCAAGAGATCCGCGTCACCATCCCGGGGCATTATCAGCGCGGCGGCGCACCCTGCCCAGCTGACCGACTGCTGACCAGCCGCCTAGGTGTTGCAGCCGCGCAGCTGATCGAGCAGAAGAAGTACGGTTACATGGTCGCGGTGCAGCACGATCGGATCGTGCCTGTGCCGCTTGCCGAGGTCGCCGGCAAGCTCAAAACCGTGCCGCCCGACGGTGAGGTTGTTCGTGCCGCGCGTGCGCTCGGCCTGTCCATGGGCGATTAGGCGGCGATATGCGCTTCGAATAGGTGGCGGCAAAGGCGCCCAAATCCCGTTCCGGGGGAGCGGCGCCTTGTTCTTGCGGGGCAGAGAATTGGAAAAATATAGAATATATTTGTACCGCTGTGGTTTGACAGTCCGCGCCCCTTCTGGTATAATCGTGCTATGCCGCCATGGCGGAACTGGTAGACGCAGGGGACTTAAAATCCCCCGGAGCATATCCGTGCCGGTTCGATTCCGGCTGGCGGCACCATTGATTTTTTGCCCGCATTCCTTTTCTTTGGGGAGGCGGGCTTTTTGTACAATATTTGCGACCGGCAGCAGTGCACAAAAACGATACCGAGCACTAACGACAAAAGCAGCAGATATGAAAAAGCGTTTGGTTTGGCCGCAGCGTCAGCTGCTATGCTGCACGCAGCGAGGCAATGGAATGGCTAACTAATTTATGGACTACCCTATATTGAAGTGGTGAGAATAGGAGAAAAGGACGGTGTAGCTTAAGCTTTGCCGTCATTTTTTGCGCATTTTACACAATATTTTACACTTAACATGGATTTTACAAACCTAGTCTTTTGGATTTTACATTATCTTCGTAAGATGGTTTTGTAGCAAAAACGAGATCAAATTGCAAAGGAGAAACAAACGATGAAAAAGAGCATATCCCTGCTGCTGGCTGGTATGATGCTGTGCGGCGCACTGGCAGGCTGCGGCGGCAACAATGATGCAAACTATGGCGCGGGCGATGGGTCCCAGACCGGCTCGGACGGCGAGACCGCCGGCATGACCGGCGCGATCCACGTTGTATCGCGCGAGGACGGCTCGGGCACCCGCGGCGCGTTCGTGGAGCTGACCGGCGTTGAGGACGACAACGGTGACAACACCACGGTCGAGGCTGAGATCGCAAACCGGACCGACGCGGTCATGACCACGGTTGCCGGCAATGAGTCGGCGATCGGTTATATCTCGCTCGGCTCGCTCAACGACACCGTCAAGGCAGTTACGGTCGATGGCGTTGAGGCGACTGTGGACAATGTAAAGAGCGGTGCTTACACGCTGTCTCGCCCGTTTAACATTGCGACCAAGGGCGAGCCGACCGGCGTTGCGGCCGACTTTATCAACTTCATCATGAGCGCGGACGGTCAGGCGATCGTCGGCGAGGACTACATCACGGTAAACGATGAGGCGGCGGCCTTTACCTCGGATGGTTCTTCCGGCCAGATCACGGTTGGCGGCTCGTCGTCGGTATCCCCGGTCATGGAGCAGCTAATCGAGGCGTATGAGGCGGTAAATCCGGGCGCGCAGATCGACCTGCAAACCTCGGATTCGACCTCTGGCATGACCGGCGCGATCGACGGCACCTTTGCCATTGGCATGGCCTCACGCGAGCTGAGCGAAGAGGAAGCGGCCGAGCTGACCGGCCAGGCGATTGCGATGGACGGCATTGCGGTCATCGTCAACACCGCCAACACGGTTGAAGACCTTGCAATGGATCAGATTCGCGGCATCTACGTCGGTGAGATCACCGATTGGTCCGAGGTAGCGGCATAAGCGAAAAGAATAGGGAATGGAGGGCGAAACGGGTTTCGCCCTTTCCCGCTGTCTATGGGGTGAAAAATAACATGAACGAATCTCAGGTCCGGCGGAGCAGCGGCTGGAAAAATCTTCGCGAAAACGTGATGCACGGCGTGTTTCTGGTATGCGCGTTAGCGTCTATACTGGCAGTTGCCCTGATCTGCGTTTTTCTGTTTGTCAACGGCATACCGGCCATGCAGGAGATTGGATTTCTAAATTTCCTCTCGGGCACAACCTGGCGGCCGGGCAATGATATTTACGGCATCCTGCCGATGATCGTCGGCAGCATTTACATCACAGCCGGTGCGATCGTGGTCGGCGTGCCGGTCGGCTTGCTGACCGCCATCTTTATGGCGTTTTACTGCCCGAAACGCATCTACGGCATCTTAAAACCCTGCACCGAACTGCTTGCGGGCATTCCCTCTATTGTATACGGCTTTTTCGGCATGGTCGTCATCGCGCCGGTCGTGCTCAATGTGGCCAAGTTCTTCGATATCAACATCTCCTCGGGCGCTACCATCTTGTCCGCGTCCGTGTTACTTGGTATTATGATCCTGCCGACTATCATCGGTGTATCTGAGGCTGCGCTGCGCGCCGTGCCGTCCGCTTATTATGAGGGCGCGGTCGCCATGGGCGCAACGCATGAACGCGCGGTGTTTTCGGTCATGCTGCCGGCGGCAAAGTCCGGTGTGCTGGCGGCTATCGTTCTTGGTATCGGCCGTGCGATCGGCGAAACCATGGCGGTTATCATGGTCGCGGGCAACCAGCCGCGCCTGACCGCAAGCCTACTAAAAGGCATCCGCACGATGACGGCTAATATTGTCATCGAGATGGGCTACGCGACCGGCCTGCACCGCGAGGCGCTGATTGCTACCGGCGTTGTGCTGTTTGTGTTCATTCTAATCATCAACCTCGCTTTTTCGGTGCTCAAAAGGAGGAAGGACGCATGACGCGTGAAATAACCAAAACCACGCAAAGGGCGCCGGTTGCCGACAAGGCGCGTCCGGCAAAGCTGCACGGCCGTGTGAAGGCGCGCGTACAGAAAGGCCTGGTTTACGCGGCGGCCGTCATCACCTTTGCCGTATTGCTGTTTTTGATCGCCTATATCCTGATAAACGGCATTCCGAACCTCAGGCTGTCGCTGTTTGAGTGGACGTACAATTCGGACAATGTATCCATGATGCCGGCCATCATCACCACCATAGAAATGACGTTGCTCGCGCTAGTTATCGCGGTGCCGCTCGGCCTGTTCACCGCAATCTATCTAAACGAATATGCGCGGCGCGGCAACAAGCTGGTCGGCATTATCCGCATCACGACCGAGACGCTCTCCGGCATTCCGTCGATCGTATACGGTTTGTTCGGCATGCTGTTTTTTGTCACCCAGATGCACTGGGGCTATTCGCTCCTTGCAGGCGGCATGACGCTTGCAATCATGATCTTACCGCTCATTATGCGCACCGCCGAGGAGGCGCTGATGGCCGTGCCCGATACCTTCCGCGAAGGCTCGTTCGGCCTTGGCGCGGGCCGCCTGCGCACGGTTTTTCGCATCGTGCTGCCCAGCGCGATGCCCGGCATTCTGTCCGGCATCATTTTGGCGATCGGCCGCATCGTCGGCGAGACCGCCGCGCTGATCTTCACCGCGGGCACGATGGCGCAGATCCCCGGTCTGCTGCAGTCCGGGCGCACGCTTGCCATCCATATGTATGTGCTGTCCGGCGAGGGCCTGCATATGAACGAAGCCTATGCGACCGCAGTCGTGCTGCTGGTGGTCGTGCTGCTGATGAACGCGCTTTCAGCCTTTGTTGCCAAAAGGCTGACCAAAAAGTAATCGGAGGAAGCCATGGAGCAGAATAAAATTGAGATCCGGAACATGAACCTCTATTATGGGGATTTTCATGCCCTGCACAATATTGATCTGGACATCAAGGCCAACGAGATCACGGCCTTTATCGGGCCGTCCGGCTGCGGCAAGTCGACGCTGCTGCGCTCGCTCAACCGTATGAACGACCTGGTCGAGGGCTGCAAAATCACGGGCGACATCCGCCTTGACGGCGAGGACATCTACCACGACTGCGACGTAAACCTTTTGCGCAAGCGCGTGGGCATGGTATTTCAAAAGCCTAACCCGTTTCCGATGTCGATTTACGACAACATCGCCTACGGCCCGCGCACGCACGGCATCAAGAGCCGTGTCCGGCTTGATGAAATTGTTGAGACCTCGCTGCGTCACGCCGCTATTTGGGATGAGACCAAGGACTGCCTGAAAAAGTCCGCGCTGTCCATGTCGGGCGGTCAGCAACAGCGCATCTGCATCGCGCGCGCGCTTGCGGCCGAACCCGAGGTGCTGTTGATGGACGAGCCGACCTCGGCGCTCGACCCGATCTCGACCGCTAAGATCGAGGACCTTGTGCTCGAACTGAAAAAGGACTATACTATTGTCATGGTAACGCACAATATGCAGCAGGCAACCCGCGTGTCTGATACGACTGCGTTTTTCCTGCTCGGCGATATGATCGAGGTAGGCGATACCGAGAGCTTATTCTCCATGCCCAAGGACAAACGCACGGAGGATTATATCACGGGGAGGTTTGGCTGATGAGAAACCGTTTTGACACCCAGCTGATGGAGCTGAATAATGAACTGATCGCAATGGGTGCGCTGTGCGAAAATGCGATTGCAAGCTCGGTAAAGGCGCTGCTGAGCGGCGATATTAAACTTGCCGCTTCGGCTATCAGCATCGACCATGAAATTGACCGCAAGGAGCGTGAGATCGAGTCGATGTGCTTCAAGCTCCTGCTGCAGCAACAGCCGGTCGCAAGCGACCTGCGCCTGATCTCGTCCGTGCTTAAAATGATCACTGACATCGAGCGCATCGGCGACCAGGCGAGCGACATCGCCGAGATCGTGACCTTCCTGTCTGGCTCGTGCGGCCACAATCACCACATCGACGAAATGGCGCAGGCGACCATCAAGATGGTAACCGACAGCCTGGATGCCTTTGTGCGCCGCGACCTGTCGCTTGCGTGGAGTGTTATCGAGTATGACGATGTGGTCGACAACCTGTTTACCGAGTGCAAAAAGGATCTGATCGCCGAGGTTGCTAAAAACCCGGAAGACGGCGAGCGCGTGCTCGATATCCTGATGATCGCCAAATACCTCGAGCGCATCGGCGACCACGCGACCAATATTGCCGAATGGGTGGAGTTTTCCATCACCGGCACACACAAGGACGAAAAAGGTTGATTTGTCAAAACCATACAGGTTTTTGCAAAGTGGGTTTGCCGCGCGGGTTTGCTATTTTGGGATAAAACCCTACGCGCATGCCGTGGGGTTTTATGAAAATCACTGCAAGGCAGTGATTTTCTGCTATCTGCGTGCCGCAGGACGTAAAAATTGGGGTGGATAGGGCCGCAATGGGGTGGCCGCTGAGGAGGGAGACACATGATCTACTGCGTAGAGGATGACGCGGGCATCCGCGAGCTGATTGTTTATACACTGCAAAACACCGGCCTGAAAGCGCGCGGCTTTGCCGACGGCGCTGCACTTTACGAGGCGTTGCGCATAGAAAAGCCGCAGCTCATCCTGCTGGATATTATGCTGCCTGGCGAGG
Organism: uncultured Agathobaculum sp.; assembly: GCF_944380985.1. Lineage (GTDB taxonomy): Bacteria > Bacillota > Clostridia > Oscillospirales > Butyricicoccaceae > Agathobaculum. The sequence continues at coordinate 169,454 of NZ_CALWJJ010000002.1, forward strand.
ATGGCATCGCCATTTTGCGGCGGCTGCGCGCGGCGCAGGACACTGCCCGGCTACCGGTCATTTTGGTGACGGCCAAGAACACCGAATATGACAAAGTGATCGGCCTGGACAGCGGCGCGGACGACTACATAGCCAAGCCTTTTGGTATGATGGAGCTGGTTGCGCGCATTCGTGCGGTGCTGCGCCGTGCGGGCGGCGGTGACGCCGATGACGAGAGCGCGCACCTGCTGGCGGCGGGCAGCATCTGCGTGGACGAGCGGGCGCACAGCGTGCATGTCGGCGAGGACGAAGTGCAGCTGACGCTTAAGGAATACCAGCTGCTGTGCCTTTTGATGAAAAACCGCGGTGCGGTGCTCACGCGCGACGTGCTGCTTGAAAATATCTGGGGATACGGAAACGAAAGCGAGACCCGAACGGTGGACGTTCATATCCGCACGCTGCGGCAAAAGCTGGGCACGGGCGGCGCGATGATCGAGACTGTACGCGGTGTGGGCTACCGTATGGGAGACCACGGATGAGAAAGCGCGTATTTGGCAGCATTTTTTTGACCGCGCTTGTCACCCTGCTGCTGACCGCTTCGCTGTTGCTGATCGCGGTGCATACCGGCTTGTCGCATGATATGCGTGAGCGTCTGGCAAGCGAATGCGGCTATATTGCGACCGTCATTGAAGGGGATGGCTGGCAGGAGCTTGGGCGTATCGGGCGGGTTTATGCCGATCGCATTACGCTGGTAGGCCGGGATGGCGCGGTGCTGTATGACAACGAGAGTGATGTCAGCACGCTGCAAAACCATGCTGCGCGGCCCGAGATCGCGGCGGCGCTCGAGAAAGGCGTGGGTGAGTCGAGCCGCCTGTCAGATACGCTGGCCGAGCAGACTTATTATTATGCGCTGCGACTGGAAAACGGTATGGTGCTGCGCGTATCCTCGACGGCGGACAGCGCGCTTGGCGCGCTCTCGGCAGCGTCGCCCTGGATTGTGCTGATCGTGCTGATGGCGCTGCTGGTGGCGGCGCTGTTGGCGAGCTGGCTGACCCATGTGTTCCTCGCGCCGATTGTATCGCTCGACTTGCACGCGCCGCTCAAAAACGATGCATACGATGAGCTTTCCCCGCTTTTGCACCGCATGGACAAGCAGAATAATAAGATCGCCGCGCAGCTGAGCGAGTTGAAACGCCGCCAGGCGGAGTTTGACGACATCACCGCCCGCATGGACGAGGGGTTGGTGCTGTTTTCGGCGCAGGGCATCATACTGTTCGCCAACCGTGCGGTGTGCGCGCTGTTTCCTGAGGACAGCGCGGTAGGCAGCTATATGACGTTGTGCCGCGATCCCGAGTATATCCGCGTGGTGGAGGACGCGCTCGCCGGCAAAAGCGCGCATGGCCGGATGGAAAAAGCCGGGCGTGTGTACTCGCTGTCTGCAAGCTCGGTCGCCGAGGAGGGCCAGGGACACGCGGCCGTGCTGTTCGTGGTGGACATCACCGCGCGCGACCAAGCCGAGCGGCAGCGGCAGGAGTTTACCGCCAATGTTTCGCACGAACTTAAAACCCCGCTGACCAGCATTATGGGTTATGCCGAGATTATGGAAAATGGCATTGTGCGCCCGGAGGATATTGGACGTTTTGCGGCAAAGATCCGCACCGAGGCGCGCCGGCTGCTGACGCTGATTGAGGACATCATCCGCTTGTCTCAGCTTGACGAAGGCGGTGATCCCGCCCCGTTTGAGCCGGTCGAGCTGAACGCGCTATGCGGCACGGTGTGCGACCGGCTACAGCACAAGGCGGCCGAACATAGGGTCACACTGCGCGTATCGGGTGAGCATGTTGCGGTGTCCGGCCAGCGGCACACACTCGAGCAGATGGTGTTTAATTTAGCGGACAACGCGATCGCATATAACAAGCCGGGCGGCAACGTGCTGCTCGAGACCGGCGTGCAGGACGGCAAGCCTTTTGTACGCGTGTCTGACACGGGCATCGGCATTGCACCGGCCGATCAGCCGCGTGTGTTTGAGCGGTTTTACCGCGTGGACAAAAGCCACAGCAAGATGACTGGCGGCACCGGGCTTGGGCTGTCCATCGTCAAGCACGGCGCGGCGCTGCACCACGCAGAGATCTCGATGCAAAGCGCGCTCGGCGCAGGCACGACGATTACACTGCGCTTCCCAAAAGCATAAAAATGACAAAACCACCGCGATTTCGTGGTGGTTTTGCTATTTGGAACGACGAAACCAGTCCGCAGGCGTATCACGCCGCTGGCGGTGGACGAATCGGTAAACTACACGGCGTTTTTTGCGGCATATCTCACATATTTCAGGTTGTGTGCCCAGCACGACCTCTTTTTCTGTATAGCGCTCGCGCTCAAGACAATTAAAGCATTCCAGGCAGCATCGCATAAAATCACCTCGATACTACTTTATACTATTTTATAGGATAATGCAATACTCAGTTGCATAAAATGATATAGTATAAGATAGAAAAGAGGTGGGACCTATGAAGCCATTGAAAGAGAAGATTTCCATTACATTGGATGCAGATGTGATTGAGAAAATACGCAGATTAGCCGATGAAGATGACCGGTCGGTCTCACAATATATCAATTTGATCTTGCGAAATTATTTCAAGGGAAAATAAGACCAGCCGCCAAGCTGGTCTTTTCTAATGGGTCAGGACAACCGGTTTTTGAAATCTTCATAGCCGAACATACGCACGGCCTTGTCCGTGCCGTCTGCCTGACGGATAGCGATAAGCGGGAGCGGCACGCCGTTAAAGGTATTGGTCTTGACCATGGTGTAGAGCGCCATATCGCCGAACACGACCTGCTCGCCCTCAAGCAGGCGGGTGTCGAACGAGTACTCGCCAATTACGTCGCCGGCGAGGCATGAGCGGCCGGTGAGCAGATAGGTAAACGCCTTTTTGCCCGGCTCGCCCGCACGCAGGACGGGCGGACGGTACGGCACCTCGAGCACATCGGGCATGTGGCAGGTGGCCGAGGCGTCGAGTATCGCTATGTCCTTGCCGTTATGCATGGTTTCGAGCACGGTCGAGACCAGCCAGCCCGCGTTTAACACGACCGCCTCTCCCGGTTCAAGATAAATCTGCACATGATATTTTTTGCGCAGGTAGTTGACGCACTGCACGAGCGTTTCAACGTCGTAATCGTCGCGCGTGATGTGGTGCCCGCCGCCAAGGTTGAGCCACTTCATGCCCTCCATGTATTTGCCGAAACGTTCTTCGAACGCTGCGACTGTGCGTACCAGATCGTCTGCATTCTGCTCGCATAGGGTATGGAAGTGAAAGCCCTCGATGCCGTCGAGCAGCGCGGGGCGGAAGTTGTCCAGCGTGATGCCAAGGCGCGAAGTTGGGCCGCAGGGGTCGTACATCGCATGGTCCGCGGGCTGGGTTGAACACTCGGGGTTGAGCCGCAGGCCGCAGCTTTTGCCTGCGGCGCGAGCCAGGCTGCCGTAGGCCCGCCACTGGCTGAAGGAGTTGAACACGATGTGGTCGGCGTATTGCAGCAGCTCGCGGAACTCGCCCGGTGGGTAGGCAGGGGAGTAGACGTGCGTCTCGCCGCCGAATTCCTCATGGCCAAGACGCGCTTCATACAGGCCGGATGCTGTCGTACCCGCAAGGTATTCGCGCAGCAGCGGATAAACCGAGAACATGGAAAACGCCTTTTGCGCAAGCAGGATTTTTGCGCCCGTGCGGTCGGCTACGTCGCGCAGCACTGCGAGGTTCTGTACCAGCCGGTTTTCGTCCACGATAAAACAGGGGGTGGGAAGTTCGGTAAATCTCATATTAGTCCACCAGCACCGGGTTGTCGTTTATCTGCCAGGGCAGACCCCACTTGTTGAGCGCCTCCATATACGGATCGGGATCAAACTGCTCAACTGTAAATACGCCGGGTTTCGACCACTTGCCGGTTATCAGCATCATCGCGCCGATCATCGCGGGCACACCGGTGGTGTAGCTGATGGCCTGTGAGCCGACCTCACGGTAGCATGCTTCATGGTCGCACACATTGTAGATGTAGGCGGTTTTTTCCTTGCCATCCTTTTTGCCGGTGAAGATACAGCCGATGTTGGTTTTGCCCTTGGTGCGCGGGCCAAGGGTTGCGGGGTCGGGCAGCAGCGTCTTGAGGAACTGGATCGGCACGATCTCATGCCCCTCGAATGCGACTGGGGTGGTGGACAGCATGCCCACATTTTCAAGGCACTTCATATGGGTCAGATAGGACTGGCCGAAGGTCATGAAAAAGCGGATGCGCCGAACGCCAGGAATGTTCTTGGCCAGCGACTCGATCTCCTCATGGTGAAGCAGATACATATCCTTGCGGCCGACCTGGTCAAAGTCGTACTCGCGCTTGATGGACATGGCCGGGATCTCGATCCAGTGGCCGTTCTCCCAGTAGGAGCCGGGCGCCGATACCTCGCGCAGATTGATCTCGGGGTTGAAGTTGGTTGCAAACGGATAGCCGTGGTCGCCGCCGTTACAGTCCAGAATGTCGATGGTGTCGATCTGATCGAACAGGTGCTTTTGCGCATAGGCGCAGTAGGCCTGCGTGACGCCGGGATCAAAGCCCGAGCCTAAGAGCGCGGTCAGGCCGGCTTTTTCAAACCTCTCTTTGTATGCCCACTGCCAGGAATAGTCGAAAAAGGCGGTAAATCCCTGCTCCTTGCAGCGCTTTTCGTAGACCGCGCGCCACGCGGGATCGTTTGTATCCTCAGGCTCATAGTTTGCGGTATCCATGTAGTTTACGCCGCATTTGAGGCATGCTTCCATAATGGTCAGGTCCTGATAGGGCAGGGCGATGTTCATGACGATATCCGGCTTATATTCGTCAATCAGTTCGCACAGCTCGTCGATGTTGTCCGCGTCCACCTTGGCGGTGCGGATTTTGGTGGGCGTTGTGCCATCGAGCTGTTGCTTCATTGCGTCACACTTGGATTTGGTGCGCGAGGCAATCATGATCTCCTCAAAAACGCTGCTGTTCTGGCAGCATTTATGGATGACCACGCCGGCGACGCCGCCGCAGCCGATGATCAGGGCTTTTCCCATGGTATTATCCTCCTTGTGTTGAACAGTATATATCAATTTCACGATTGCAATATGGTCTTCAGCGCCCCAGACGCCTTAGGTGGCGTGCGGGGGTGCTGGGAACAAGTTTCTCCGGAACTGTGCCCGTATATAGGGGGGATGGATGCCCCTATACTTCTTCTACTTTCTCTAAAAGCTTCTGTACATAATTGGGCAGGTAAAACGCCCCTTTGTGCAGATTGGTGTTGTAGTATTTGGTTTCGATGCCGTGGGCGTTCCACCCATCGGCATCCAGATCGCGCACCGGGTGTACGCCGCGCGAAGAGAACCCGAACAGCCAGTGGCCGGACGGATAGGTCGGGATATGCGCTTGGAACAGGCGCGACAGCTCAAACGAGTGCACGATGTTGCGGTGCGCGCGCTGACAGGCGAGCGCGTCGCCCTTGTAGAACGGGCTTTCGTGCTGGTTGACCAGCACGCCGTGCGCTTTGAGCGCTTTGCAGCAGCTGCCATAAAACTCCATGGTGAACAGACCCTCGCCCGGGCCAAACGGGTCGGTCGAGTCGATCAGGATGAGGTCGTATTCGTCCTCAACGCGGCGGATGTATTTGAGCCCATCTTGATACAGGATGTGCACGCGTGGATCGCCCAGCGAGCAGGCAACGGTCGGAAGATATTCCCGGCACACTGCGACGACGCGTTCGTCGATCTCCACAAGGTCGATATGCTTGATGCCCGGATAGCGGCACAGCTCGCGCACGCAGCCGCCGTCGCCGCCGCCGATGACGAGTGCTTTTTTGACCCGGTCGCCCAGCACAGCCAGCGGAACATGCACCATCATTTCATGGTAAATAAATTCGTCACGCTCGGTCAGCATCATGTAGCCGTCAAGCGTCAGAAACCGGCCAAACTCCTCGCACTCGAACACGTCGATGCGCTGGAAGTCACTCTGCTCGGTATAAAGCTGCCGGTCGACCTGAATGGTAAGGCCGACGGTCGGCGCGTGCATTTCGGTAAATGTCAATCGCATGGGCTGATGACTCCTTTGATCACTTGCAGGTTGTTCACATCTGGGTCTTCGGTGCCAAGCAGCATGCAGTTTTTCTCCTTGGCGTAGCGGATGTAGTCAATAATTTCGCCCGTGATGCGCTCGCCCGGGGCAAGGATCGGGATACCGGGCGGGTAGCACATGACAAACTCTGCGCAGATGCGGCCGTTCGCCTTGTCCAGTGCGACCGGCTGCTTGTCCGCGTAGAACGCCTCCTGCGGCGCGGCGACTACTTGCGGGGCGATGTACTCCTGCCGCATGAGGGTAGCCTTATCGCGCTTATAGCGTCGGCGGATGTCGGCAAGCGCTGCGACCAGCCGCTCGACGTCGCGCTCCCGGTCGCCAACCGAAACGTAGGCCAGCAGATTGCCGAGGTCGCCAAACTCGGTCTGGATGTCGTAAAAGTCGCGCAGCACGTCATATACTTCAATACCGGCAAGACCGACGTCCAGTGTGTTGACCGACAGCTTGGTCGCGTCAAAATCAAAGACTGCGTCGCCGTCGATCAGCTCGCGGCTATAGGCGTAGTAGTCGCCGATCTGGTTGATCTCGCTGCGCGCGTATTCGGTCAGCTCGGTCACCTTGCGGAAAATATGCGCCCCGTGCAGCGCAAGATTTTTGCGCGAAATATCAAGGCTCACCATGAGCAGGTAAGAGCCTGAGGTCGTCTGGGTCAGGTTGATGATCTGGCGCACGTGTTCGGCGTTTATGCCCGGGCCGCACAGCAAAAAGCTCGACTGGGTCAGCGAACCGCCCGATTTGTGCATCGACACCGAGGCGAGGTCGGCGCCCGCGTCCATGGCTGAGACCGGCATATTTTCACCAAAGTAGAAGTGCGTGCCGTGCGCCTCATCGGCGAGCACTTTCATGCCCGCCGCGTGACCCAGCCGGACGATCTCGCGAAGATCTGAGCAGATGCCGTAATAGGTCGGATTATTGACCAGGATGGCCTTGGCGGCAGGATGCTTTTCAATCGCTTTTTGGACATCCGCCACCGACATGCCGAGCGAGATGCCCAGCCGGTCGTTCATCTGCGGGTTGACATAGACCGGAACCGCGCCGGTGAGCACGAGCGCGTTGATGACCGAGCGATGCACATTGCGGGGCAGGATGATCTCATCCCCGCGCCCGACGACCGACAGCACCATCGCCTGCACGCTCGAAGTTGTACCGCCGACCATGAGAAAGGCGTGCGCCGCGCCAAAAGCCTCAGCGGCGAGCTGCTCGGCCTCGCGGATGACGCTGACCGGATGGCACAGATTGTCCAGCGGCTTCATTGAGTTGACGTCGACGGTCAGGCATTGTTCGCCGAGAAAACGCGTCAGCTCGGGATTGCCGCGGCCGCGCTTGTGCCCGGGTACATCGAACGGCACGATGCGCATATCCTTAAATCGTTCGAGCGCCTCTTTGATTGGCGCGCGGGATTGATCCATAGCGTTGCCTTCTTTCGTGTGGGCGCTTACCGCGCCGGGGGGAGAATTTTGCCGCCAATGCGAAAACGCGTGGCGCTGCGGGGCGCGACGGCCCGGCGTTCCGGACGCACGCGCGTATCAATACACATTCTTGCCCGAAAAAATCTCAATCATCTCGCGCCGTAGGTCGGAGTGGATCTTGAGCCTTGTTTTGGGCGGCAGCTCATAAATATCCGTGTTAAACAGATAGTTTTGCAGATCGATTTCCTTGACCAGCATGCGCGTATGGAACAGGTTGGACTGGTAGACGTTTAAGTCATATGCATCGTACCGCTCGAGCGTTTTGGGGTCGATAAAATCCTGTATCGAGGTAATCTGGTGATCCATGAACAGCTTTTTGCCCTCAATATCGCGCGTAAAGCCGCGCACGCGATAGTCCATGGTGATGATGTCCGAGTCAAACGAGCCGATCAGAAAATCGAGTGTTGAGAGCGGAGTGATTTCACCACAGGTCGCAACGTCGATGTCGACGCGAAAAGTCGCAAGGCAGGTGTCCGGGTGGTATTCCGGGTAGGTGTGCACGGTTACATGGCTCTTATCCAGGTGGGCGACGATCGTATCCGGCTCGAGGGCGGGCTTCATGTGTTCTTCTGCGATCAGAAAAGTGACCGATGCGCCCTGCGGATCGTAATCCTGCTTGGAGATATGCAGCACATGCGCACCGATCATCTCGGTGACATGCTCCATGATGCCGGTCAGGCGCTCGGAGTTGTACTGCTCGTCGATATAGGCGATATAGTCGCGCTGCTCCCGCTCGGTTTTGGCGTAGCACACATCGTAGATGTTGAAAGATAGCGACTTAGTCAGGTTGTTGAACCCATACAGTTTGAGCTTGTTCTGCATATCTGTTTTCCTCACATGATAAAAAATCCCCAGGCAGGGTTGTCCGCATATCGGCCATCCCAGCTTGAGGAAATGCAATCTTCTCTTCCGCCCGGCACAAAGCCGGAACGGGGCTCATAGTGTGGAAGAGGAAAGAGTCTATATAGCAAGAATTTACTTTTACTACTCTTATTGATTGTTTCACAAGTTGTGATGTGCGCGCGGCACACGGCTTTTAGTCAGCCAACTTATAAAATTCAATAAGGCAACAAAGTTGCCATGTTCGGCATTTGACCCGGCTGTCCGTATGGCCTTGGCGCCTCCCGGTCAGGGGAGGGCGGTCAAAGAATTCTGCTGGTAAAGGCTTTGCCTCTCCGAGTGTTATATATTATATCGCAGACAACGCTCAAATGCAAGGATTTATTGCATTTTTTACGGGTTACGGACGAATTTTTCGCAGCAAAAAAATTTGCAGGCATAGCTTTGCAATCGGTGTCGAAACGTAGTACAATAAATGAATCAATATGGGAAACAGGTGGATAGGAAGCATGCATATAGCAGGTTTTTTGTTAAAGCAAAGAGCGGGCGGCAGGGCGCCGCGGAGGCTGCTTGCCGTGTTTTTGCTGATTGCGGTATCGTTCGCGGCGGGCATGTGGACGCGCGGAGTGATCGACCGGCCGCTGTATGCGGACGCCGGGCTTACCTATATTGAGGACATCCCGGTCACAACCGATTTTCTTCCGGAGGGAAGCCGCGCCCGGCCGGGCGGCCCGCGTGAAATCCAGTATCTGGTCATCCATGAGACGGATAATTACTCTGTGGGTGCGGATGCGGCGGCGCACAATTCGTTCGTCCACCAGAACGCCAATGCAGCCTCGGATGTGGTCTCCTGGCATTATACGGTGGATGATCACGAGATCTACCATCATTTGCCGGATGATGAGCCAGCCTACCACGCAGGCGATCAGATGCAAAAGGATGGCGGCAATGCGAATGGCATTGGTATTGAGCTGTGCGTCAATGAGGACGGAAATTACGAGCAGACGCTCATCAACGCCGAGCGGCTGTGCGCGCGGCTGCTGATTGAATACGATTTAAAGCCCGCCAAGGCGCTGAAAAAACACCAGGATTTTTCCGGAAAAGTTTGCCCGGCAAAGCTGATCGGCAGCGACCGCTGGGATGCGTTCTGCGCAGGTGTAACTGAGCGGTACGAGGCGCTCAAGGCGGCGGATGAAAATGCTTCCACCGCCGGCTGAAACCACGGTTTTGATCAAAATATCGGTGCAAAATGACGCACGGCATGCAGCGCACATCGCGCAGTGGATAGACGAATAGGACGATTTTTTATCAACCGCCCCTTCCTTTTTGCTCCCAATCGTGCTATACTGCTAAGGCATGATATTTTCAACTGATAAAGGAGTGAACTGAAGTGATCGTTGTACTCAAGCGAAACTGCGACAAGGAACGTGTCGACCGGCTGATGCAGCACTTTGTGGATATGGGGCTTAAGATTAACTACTCCGAGGGCGACAATACCACCATCCTCGGCCTGATGGGCGACACAACCAAGCTCGATGAAGGGGATATTATGGCCTATGACGTGGTTGAGCGTGTGCAGCGCGTGACCGAGCCGTTCAAGGCGGTGGGCCGCAAATTTCACCCTGAGGACACAATTATCGAGGTCGCGGGGCGTAAGATCGGCGCGGGTTACTTTAATGTCATGGCCGGGCCGTGCTCGGTCGAGAGCGAGGCGCAGGTCGTCATGGTCGCGGAGGCGGTTAAAAAAGCGGGCGCATCCTTTTTGCGCGGCGGCGCGTTCAAGCCGCGCACTTCGCCTTATTCTTTCCAGGGGCTGGAGGCCGAGGGCCTGAAGCTGCTGCTTGAGGCCAAGCGGCAGACCGGCCTGCCGATCGTGACCGAGATCATGAGCGAAAAGCATCTTGACCTGTTCGCCGATGTGGACATCATTCAGCTCGGTGCGCGCAACATGCAGAACTTCATGCTGCTCAAGGAGCTTGGACGCTCGGACAAGCCTATTTTGCTCAAACGCGGCCTGTCAGCCACAATGGAGGAATTTCTCATGGCGGCCGAGTATATCTTTGCAGGCGGCAACCGCAATGTCATCCTGTGCGAGCGCGGTATCCGTACGTTTGAGACCATGATCCGCAACAATCTTGATCTCTCCGCCGTGCCGCTCGTCAAGATGTTCAGCCATCTGCCCATTATCGTCGATCCGTCGCATGCCGCAGGCCGGCGAGACATGGTGCAGCCGCTTTCCCGCGCGGCCATCGCCGCAGGCGCGGACGGACTGATCATCGAGGTGCACAACGATCCCAAAAACGCGCTGTGCGACGGCGCGCAGTCGCTCGACATCCCGCAGTTCGACACTGTGATTGCGGACATCAAGCGCCGTGCAGCGTTCGAGGGCAGAGAGATGATGCCGCGGTGAAAGAGCTTGTCCGCTTTGGTGTGATTTTAAACCGCATTGCGAGTGTAGCAGGCTGGGTGTTTTGTCTGGTGCTTCTGGCGCATTTGGAAGAGCGCTCATTTTTCGGTTTTGTGTTGCTCACGGTATGGACATTCTGGCAGACCCTCGGGGTGATAGAATTGGCCGGGCGCTGGTTGCTTGGGCGGCTGGGCGAGAAAGAAGAGAAAATGCAGCGCACGGCGGACAAGCTGTGCGCGTATTTGGGCGAAAGCAAGGCAAAAGGCATATTCGTCGCAATATATGCCGTTATGCTTGCCGCCAAGCTGGCACTGCCGGCAGGGCTTAACCGAATATGAAAAAAGCGAGGCAAATGCCTCGCTTTTTTGTCTGTGCGGGTTTAAATTTTAATCAGCTCATAGTTTCGCGTGCCGATTCCTAACTTTTCTCCATGCTCGAGCGCGGACTGCCAGTTGGTGTCTGGGTGCGCGGCGTGGAAATGGTCGTGCTCATCGTGGATATGGTGTCGCTCGTGCTCGTCGCACAGCAGGCTGGCCGGATTGACCGGCGCGGCATTTACCGCATCCGCGCAGGCCTGGTCGAGCGCGACCGGGTCGAAGGAGGCGAACATACCGATGTTGGGCACGATCGCCACATCGTTTTCGGCATGACAGTCGCAGTTGGGCGAAACATCGATGACAAGCGAGATATGGAAGCACGGCCGGCCAGCCACGACCGCCTTGGTATATTCCGCGATCTTGCGGTTGAGTACGATGTTGGACTCGTCATATGAGCAACCGATCGCATCGGTCGGGCACACGCCAATGCAACGGCCGCAGCCAACGCACATGTCCTGATCAATATGGGCCTTTTTGTTGGTGATAGTAATGGCGTCGTGTGCGCAGATGCGGGTGCATGTGCCGCAGCCAATGCAGGGGTCCTGCTCGACTTGGGGCTTGCCAGCGTTGTGCTGCTCCATCTTGCCCGCACGCGAGCCGCAGCCCATGCCGATGTTCTTGAGTGCGCCGCCAAAGCCCGCTTGCTCGTGGCCTTTAAAGTGGGTCAGCGAGATGAATACATCCGCATCCATGATAGCCTGGCCGATTTTGGCCTCTTTGATATACTCGCCACCCTCGACCGGCACATATGCCTCGTCCGTGCCTTTCAGGCCGTCTCCAATGATAACGTGGCAGCCGGTGGAGAACGGGGTAAAGCCATTGAGATAGGCTGAGTCCAGATGGTCAAGCGCGTTTTTGCGCCCGCCGACGTAGAGCGTGTTACAATCGGTCAGAAAGGGCTTGCCGCCGCGGTCGCGGACAAAGTCCGCAACCGCCTTGGCCCAGTTCGGACGCAGATAGGCGAGGTTGCCCGGCTCGCCAAAGTGGATTTTGATGGCGGTGTATTTCTTGTCAAAATTGATCTGATCCGCGCCCGCCGCCCGCATCAGGCGGATGAGCTTTTGCGGAAGGTTTTCGGTCAGCGTGGTGCGGAAGTCCGCATAGTAGACCTTAGACTGTTGCATGAGAGTCATCCTTTCTTGTCTTCTTGTCCCGTTTCTTTTTATAGCATAAAAAATACGGATAAACAAGCAAAATCCGGTATTTTCCTGTGTAGCCAGGACTGCTGGCGCAACTAAAATGCGCCGTGCAGCGCCATTTAAATCTTGTTGATGTCGACCATTTCGCAGTTTTCGATCCTGACGTCGCCCTCAAGGCATCGGAGCAGCGCCGAGGCGGTGTCGATCGATGTCAGGCACGGGATGGCGCGCTCGACCGCAGTGCGGCGGATATGCACCGAGCCAAGCTCGGGATGGCGGCCCTTGACCGAGGTTGCGATCACATAGTCGATCTTGCCTGACTCGATCAGGTCGATAATGTTGGGCGAAGGCTCGTCCACATTGCGGATGGCGTTTGTCGCGACCATATGGCGGTTGAGGACGTTGGCCGTGCCGCTTGTTGCGAATATGTCAAAGCCGAGGGCCTCAAACCGCTCGCCGATTCGGATAGCTTCCTGCTTGTCCGAATCGCGCACCGAGATAAGCACCGCGCCCTTTTTCTTCATCTGGTAGCCCGCGCCGGTCAGGCCTTTGAGCAGCGCCTCGCGGAAAGTTTGCGCCACGCCGAGCACCTCGCCGGTCGATTTCATCTCCGGCCCGAGCTGGGTATCAAGGTCGCGCAGCTTCTGGAACGAGAACACCGGTACCTTGACAGCGTAGTAGTCACTCTCCGGGTGCAGACCGGTGCCGCAGCCTATGTCGCGCAGCTTTTCGCCAAACATGCAGCGGGTCGCAAGGTCGACCATAGGCACGCCGGTTACCTTGGAGATATAGGGCACCGTGCGCGATGAGCGGGGATTGACCTCGATGACATAGATTTCATCGTTATACAGCACAAACTGGATGTTGACCAGACCGAGCACAGCGAGATTTTTGGCCAGCGCCTCGGTGTAGCGGATGATGGTATCCTTGTGCTTTTGCTCGATGTTGATGGACGGGTAAATGGAGATCGAGTCGCCCGAGTGTACGCCCGCGCGCTCAAAGTGTTCCATGATGCCGGGGATGAGGATGTCCTCGCCGTCGCAGATGGCGTCGACCTCGATCTCTCGGCCCATCATATATTTGTCGACCAGCACCGGGTTTTCGACCTTATTACGGGTGATGACCTGCATAAATTCGCGCACGTCTTCTTCTTTATAGGCGATTTCCATGCCCTGGCCGCCGAGCACATAGGATGGGCGCACAAGCACAGGATAGCCAAGCTCGTCTGCCGCCTCGACGGCTTCCTCCTCGGCCATGACCGTGCGGCCTGCCGGACGCGGGATACCGCACTTTTCTAGGATAACGTCGAACTTTTCGCGGTCCTCGGCAGCGTCAATGCTCCACGCGGGCGTGCCGAGGATCGGGATGCCGAGCTTTTCGATATGCGCGGCGAGGTTGATGGCTGTCTGTCCGCCAAACTGTACGATGGCGGCGTCCGGCTTTTCGGCGTTTACCACGCCTGTTACGTCTTCGGGTGTGAGCGGCTCGAAATACAGCCGGTCGGCGGTGTCAAAATCGGTCGACACGGTCTCGGGGTTGTTATTGATGATGACGGTCTCGCAGCCGAGTTTTTGCAGCGCCCAGACCGCGTGCACCGAGCAGTAGTCAAACTCGATGCCCTGGCCGATGCGGATCGGGCCTGAGCCGAGTACGAGCACTTTCTTTTTGCCCGAGGCGGGCTTTACCTCGCTCTCCTCATCGTAGGAGGAGTAGTAATAAGGGGTTTCGGCCTCAAATTCGGCAGCGCAGGTATCGACCATCTTGTAGACCGGCAGACGGCGGACGCCCGCAATGTCCTTGCCGGACAGCTGTTCAATCGTTTTATCGAGAAAGCCCAACTTCTTGGCGCGCAGATAGAGATCGGCGGTCATCTCGTCCGACGCGGCAAGTGCCTTTTCCATTTCGACAATGTTCTGGAACTTGTGCAAGAAGAAAGTGTCGATCGTTGTGATCTCATGGATCTGGTCTATGGACAGGATGCCACGGCGCAGCGCTTCGCAGATGTGGAACAGCCGCTGGTCGTCCGTGCGGGAGACACCGGCTTTAACCTGTGCGTCGGATAGCGTGCCGATGCGCGGCACGATCATGCTCTCAAGCTTGATCTCGCAGCCGCGCACGGCCTTCATCAGCGCGCCCTCAAAGCTGCTATCGATCGCCATGACCTCGCCCGTCGCTTTCATCTGGGTGCCGAGCGTATTGTCTGCGTAGACGAACTTATCAAACGGCCAGCGCGGGAACTTGACCACGCAATAGTCAAGCGTCGGCTCAAAGCAGGCGCGGGTCTTGCCGGTCACGGCGTTTGTGATCTCGTCCAGACCGTAGCCGACTGCGATTTTGGCGGTCACTTTGGCGATGGGATAGCCCGTCGCCTTGGAGGCGAGCGCGGACGAGCGGGAAACACGGGGGTTTACCTCGATGACCGCGTATTCAAACGAATCAGGATTGAGCGCGAACTGTACGTTGCAGCCGCCTTCGATGCCAAGCTCGGTGATGATGTTCAGCGCTGAGGTGCGCAGCATCTGGTATTCCTTGTCGCACAGCGTTTGGCTGGGCGCAACGACGACCGAGTCGCCCGTGTGCACGCCGACCGGGTCGACGTTCTCCATATTACAAATCGTGATCGCGTTGCCCTTGTGATCGCGCATGACCTCGTATTCAATTTCCTTCCAGCCGGCGATGCACTTCTCGACCAGGATCTCGTCAACGCGCGAGTACATGATGCCGGACGCAGCGATCTCGCGCAGCTCATCCCAGGTGTGAGCGATGCCGCCGCCCGTGCCGCCGAGCGTGTATGCCGGACGGATGATGACCGGCAGGCCGATCTCGCGAGTGAACTCGACCGCGTCCTCCACTGTGTGCACCACCTTGGAGGCGATGATTGGCTCGCCGATTTTTTCCATGGTGTCCTTGAACAGCTGGCGGTCCTCGGCCTTGGCGATGGTGTCGGGCTTGGCGCCGAGCAGTTTGACGCCCATTTTATCAAGAAAGCCGTTTTCGCACAGCTCCATAGCGAGGTTGAGGCCGGTTTGGCCACCGAGATTAGGCAGCAGGCTGTCCGGACGCTCCTTTTTGATGATCTCCTGCACAGCCTCGACGGTCATAGGCTCGATGTAGACCCGGTCGGCCATGGCCTTGTCGGTCATAATGGTCGCGGGATTGGAGTTGACGAGCACAACCTCAAGCCCCTCCTCGCGCAGCGCGCGGCAGGCCTGCGTGCCCGCGTAGTCAAACTCGGCCGCCTGGCCGATGACGATCGGGCCGGAGCCCAGTACCATAACCTTGTGAATATCCTTGCGCAGCGGCATTACCGGGCACCTCCCCTTGTTTTTTCAATGTTTTCGATGAATTTGTCAAACAGGTAGGATGTATCCATCGGTCCCGGGCATACTTCGGGGTGATACTGCACGGTGAACACCGGCCGGCCGATGTGCTCGACACCCTCGACCGTGCCATCGTTTAGGTTCACATAGCGCACGCGTGCGACCTCGGGGTCGACAGAGTCGCTTACGACCGCGTAGCCGTGGTTCTGGCTTGTGATATAGGTGCGGTCCTCATCAAGATCCTTGACCGGGTGGTTGACGCCGCGGTGACCGTATTTGAGCTTGCAGGTCTCCGCGCCGATGGCAAGGCTTAAAAGCTGGTGTCCCAGGCAGATGCCGAAGATCGGCATGCCCGAGGTGAGCAGACGCTTTAAATTTTCTACGATCTCAACGTTCTCTGCTGGGTCACCCGGGCCGTTGGACAGCATGACGCCGTCAAACTTGCCGACGACCTGCTCGGGCGGGGTGAGCGCGGGCAGGACTGTCACCTCGCAGCCGCGCTTCTGCAGCTCGCGTTCAATGTTATACTTGACGCCGTAGTCGTAGAGCGCGACGCGGTATCTGGTCTCACCCACGGCGGGATAGACGGTAGGCTCGGCGCAGGTGACAGTCTTGACTGCGTTTTGCACAACGTAGGCTTTCATTGCCTCGATAGCCGCGGCGTCCGGCGCATAGCCCTCGGTGTAGATCATGCCGTTCATCACGCCCGCGTTTCGCAGCTTGCGGGTCAGCTGGCGGGTATCGATGCCCGCCAGGCCGACGACGTTCTGCTCCTTGAGGTATTGATCGAGCGTCTTTTCGCAGCGCCAGTTGGATGGATGGTAGGCCGCCTCGCGCATGATAAAGCCCGACACCCAGCTTTTGCCGGACTCGAAATCTTCCGCATTAACGCCATAGTTGCCGATCAGCGGGTAGGTCATGGTGACGATCTGCCCGAAGTAGGAGGGGTCGGTCAGCACCTCCTGATAGCCGGCCATGCCGGTGTTGAAAACGACCTCGCCGGTGCTTTGCCCCTCGCAGCCGACCGAATACCCGGCAAACAGCGTGCCGTCCGCGAGCAGTAAATACGCTTTTTTCAATTTCCCACGCTCCTATATATGCAATTCACCGAATTTCTGTTTCAAAAGAACACAAGCTACGTTTGTGATTATAAAAATCAACACATGCGCCTGTCCTTTGATTCCTCGACCCAGCGGCCTTGGGCCGCGTTCGGGGATATTGGATACCCTGTATAACGCCTCAGCGGATCGCGGCGACGATCTCATCCCGCATGCGAATGGCCTCTGCGCGGGCGGCCTCCTTGTAGTCTCTGCCGTCCTTGCCGGTCTTTTTCCACGCGCACATGATACCGCGCGAGGAATTGACGATTGCGCCAAGTCCGTCATCGTTAAAGGCGTTTGCGATGTCCTTTGCGGTCGCGCCCTGCGCGCCGTAACCCGGCACGAGAAAGTAGCTCTTGGGCAGCAGCGCGCGCACGGCTTTCTGCTCTTCCGGCCAGGTCGCGCCGACAACCGCGCCGATTTGATTGTAGCCGCAGGGGGTATCAAGCCCCTCGCCCCATTTTGCGACCATTTCGGCCATGCGGGCATAGAGCGGTTCGCCCTCCATATCGCGGTTTTGCAGCTCACCCGAAGACGGGTTGGAGGTCTTTACCAGCAAAAACAGGCTCTTATCACGCTCGCGGCACTCCTTGAGAAAAGGCTCGACGCCATCCGTGCCCAGATAGCCGTTGACGGTCACGCTGTCGCAGCCGTAGGGCGCGATCTCAGTGTCGCCCACGCGGGTTTTGCCGAGATAGGCTTCGGCATAGGCGGTCGCGGTTGTGCCGATGTCGCCTCGCTTGACGTCGCCGATCACATACATGCCCTTGGCGTGTGCATAGTCGATAGTCTCTTTGAGCGCCATCGCACCGTAGGAGCCGAGAAGCTCGTAATACGCGGCCTGCGGCTTGACCGCGGGAACGATGTCGCACAGCGCGTCGATCAGCCCGCAGTTAAACGCGACCACGCTTTCGGCCGCAGCCCGCAGCGTCTCGCCGTGCAGCATCATGTTGCGCCCGGAGATGTGCTGGGGAATGTACTCGAGGCGGGCGTCCAGTCCGGCGACGGTGGGATTGCCTTTTTCTTTGATCTTCTCTACCAGTGTTTGGATCGACATAGGTTCCTTCCTTTCTCGATGCGGGCGGTTGATTTATGCCTGATTTGCCAAAATAACAACATTATCCTCGCCGTCGACCTCGGTCAGGCGGACACATACGCGCTCTTCCCGCGAGGTCGGCAGGTTTTTTCCGGTATAGTCCGGTCGGATGGGGATCTCGCGGTGTCCGCGGTCGACCAGCACGGCAAGCTGGATGCGCGCTGCGCGTCCGGCGTGCGAGACCGCTTCGATCGCGGCACGCACCGTGCGTCCGGTGTAGAGCACATCGTCTACAAGCACGACGGTCGCGCCTTCGATACGGGGATCGGACGGCGGCAGCGGCGCGTTTGTGCGGGGTTTGTCATCCCGCCAGGGCGTGACATCCAGTTCGAGCACGGGCGGCGCCGCGCCCTCTACCTCGCCGAGCTTTTTGGCGATACGCGCGGCGAGGAACACGCCGCGGGTGCGTACGCCGGCAAGCAGCAGGTTTGCCGCGCCTTTGTTTTTTTCGATAATTTCAAACGTGATGCGAGTCAGCGCGCGGCGCACGCCGTCTGCATCCATAATAACGGCCTTTTGCCCGGCCATCCTTTCACCTCCCCGGGAGAAAAAGCTGCAAAAAAATCAGCCCTCCGCCGATAAAAAGCAGAAAGCCGTACCAAAATTTACACCGGTCCTCCATCAGCTGGCAGACGGTGTGCGCACTGTTTTCTGCCTTGGCGGCTCACGGGCCGCGGTTAAAGGCGGATGATTCGCATAGCGCGCAGCGTCATATCGAGCGGTGCGCTGTTACCGATATTATAACGTATGCGGCGGACTTTGTAAACAGCCGATTGCGCAAAATAAAACTGTTTTTTCATGCAATTTTTGTTGCCGCCGCACACATGCAAGTTCGGATGTAAAACCGGGCATGCTATATGTGCAGCACCCGATATAATTTAATTTTTTGAGAAAGGCGGCGGGAAATATGCATCTATCTCCTTTCGTTTCTGGCATCGCGACCGGCGCGATTGCCGGCGCGGTAGTCTCCATGATGGCGGCCGGGGCAATGATGAATCCCTCGGTGCGGCGCAGCGCGCAGCATGTGGCAAGCAAGGCGGAGCACGCCATGCACAAGGCGGCGACGGGCGTCGGCCATTTTATGGGATAATAGCGAAAAGCCCATCCGGCAAAGGGGGAGGGGGAGTGATCCCTTTCCCCCTTTTTGCATGCCCGTGCGAAGTTTTACAAAGCAAAGGATAAAAGCGTTTGCAAATTTTAAAAATGAAACTTGCGTCCGGGCAAAGCATAATACGGAAAAACCCACATTATATGCGTACTGCCTCCTGCATGGTTTGACAGATTTGCAGGGGTACGGTAAAATAGATGCATAAAATAGAACGGGTTTTGGAAAGGAGAAGGTCGGATGACAAATCAGCCTGGCTTTGCAAGCGAGGAAGTTCTGCGCGAGTTAAGCGACAGCTTTCGCCGGCATAGCCGCGTTCCGTCCGAGCTGTATGCCCGTTTTGGCATCAAGCGCGGCCTGCGCAACGCGGATGGCACGGGCGTGCTGGTCGGGGCGAGCTATTTGGGCAACGTGCACGGCTACATACTCAACGAGGGCGAGCGAGAGCCGATCGAAGGCCGCCTGACCTATCGCGGGTATAACATTTACGATCTGATCCATGGTCTTGAGCAGGAGAACCGCTTCGGCTTTGAGGAGGTGGGTTATCTGCTCATGTGCGGCGCGCTGCCCGACCGCCGCCAGCTGGCGGCATTCCAGCATACAATCGGTCTGGAACGCGTCCTGCCGGACAATTTTACCGAGGATATGATTATGCGCGCGCCCAGCCGGGATATTATGAATAAGCTCGCCGGCGCAACGCTCGCGCTCTATTCCTATGACGCCAATCCGGACGAGACCACGATTGAGAACATCATGCGCCAGGGCATCAGTCTGATGGCGCGCTTTCCGGTTATTATTTCGCACGCCTATCAGGCGAGGCGCCGGTATTTTGACGGTGACTCCATGTTCCTGCACGTGCCCGACCCGGACCGCTCGACTGCTGAGAACATCCTGCATCTGGTGCGGCCAAACGGCAAGTATGCCGACGACGAAGCCAAGCTGCTCGACCGCTGTCTTATTCTGCACGCCGAGCATGGCGGCGGCAACAACTCCTCGTTTACCGTGCGCGTCACCTCGTCTTCGGGCACTGATACCTACTCGGCGATTGCGGCAGCGGTGTCTGCGCTCAAGGGGCCAAGACACGGCGGCGCTAGTTTGCGCGTGGTGCGCCAGTTTGATGAAATGAAGCAGAATATAGCCGACTGGAAGGACGAGGACGAGGTTGCGGCCTATCTGCGCAAGATCCTCGACCGCGAGGCGGGCGACGGCTCGGGTCTTATCTATGGCATGGGTCACGCGATCTATACCTTGAGCGATCCGCGCGCGGTCGCGCTCAAGCGGTCGGCGCGGCCGCTGGCAGAAAAGAAGGGATTCTCTGAGGAAATGGATCTGATCGAGCTGGTCGAAAAGCTGACGCCGGCCGTCTTTCGGGAGAAAAAAGGCAGCGACAAGCCGATGTGCGCTAATGTGGATATGTATTCCGGTTTTGTGTATAAGATGCTCGGCCTGCCAAAGTCGCTTTATACACCGCTGTTCGCCACAGCGCGTATCGTCGGCTGGATAGCCCACCGGCTGGAGGAGGTGGCTGCGGGTGGAAAGATCATTCGTCCAGCCTACAAGCCGATGGCCAAAAGCGCGGCGTATATCAATTTGGAGGACCGGTGAGAACGCACTGAGGCGGGGTAAAAAAGCCGCCGCGAGGGCGTGCCGGGTATTTTTCTTTTGGCGCGGCTGTGGTATACTATATCAAACGATCAAAGCAAAACGGGAGAGAGTATGAAGAAAGTTACGATCTATACCGACGGCGCCTGCTCGGGCAACCCGGGACCGGGCGGCTGGGGCGCAATCCTCAAATACGGCGCGCATGAAAAAACGCTCTCGGGCGCCGAGCCGTCCACCACCAACAACCGCATGGAGCTGCTTGGTGTTATCACCGCGCTCGAGGCGCTCTCCGAGCCTTGCACGGTTGAGCTGTATTCGGACAGCAAGTATGTGGTAGACGGTATTACCAAGGGCTGGGCTAAGAGCTGGCGTGCCAAGGGCTGGATCAAGGCGGACAAGAAACCCGCCAAAAATCCTGAGCTGTGGGGGCGGCTGCTCGATCTTCTTGACAGGCATGAGGTACGCTTCCACTGGGTGAAGGGCCATGCGGACAACCCATACAATAACCGCTGCGATGAACTCGCGGTCGGCGCCTACCAGAAGTATAAATAAAGGAGCCTATCTATGGAACGAATGCGTCGTGCGCGAAACGCCGTGCTGGTCTTTTATTATGGGTTTACGGCCTGCGGAGCGGTGTTCCGTCTGCGGCAGGACGCTTCGCTGTATAACATTTTGCTCGTGGCCGCAGCGATTGCGCTGCCGCTTGCGCCATATGCGATCTACCGCATATGCCGTCTGCGCCCGGTTCTGCTGCTCGAGATCGTTTTTGACGGGTTTGCGCTCGCGGCGGTGCCGTTTGCCAGTCTGCTTGGTGGATATGACCTTGTGCCGTACTGGGATAAAATCCTGCATTTCCTCTCCGGCTTTCTGTTTGCGGCGCTGGGTACGGCGGTGTATTTTACCTGCAAGCCTGGGCACAGGCGAGAGCGGGCAGACGCGTGGAACGCCTCGCTTTACACCTGGATGTTCTCCTTGATGAGTGCAACGGTGTGGGAGATCTGGGAATACGCCGTGTCGCTTACCGGCGCCGACCCGCAGCAGGTCGCCTCGACCGGCGTGGGCGATACCATGCAGGACATGATCGTGTGCGCGATCGGCGGGCTGATCACCGCGTGCTCGTGCTGGAAGTACCTGCGGCATCTGGGCGAGGGTAGCCGCACCGGGCTGATGATGCGCCTGTTTGAAGCGTATTACCGCGAGAACATCGGGCGGAAAAGGTAAGAGAAAACGGCCGCGCTTTGATAAGAAGCGCGGCCGTTTTCAGCTGATTTTACGCAGTGTGGATGACCGACACCGGGCAGCCGTCTGCCGCAGTTTGCGCATCGGCTTGCTCTGCGGCATCCGCCGGCTGGTGGTACACCTCGGCAAGACCATCGTCCGCGATGCGGAACACCGCCGGGCAGGTCGACTCGCACAGGCCGCACGAGATGCAGCCATCACGATCAATATGGATTTGCATACATAAGTCCTCCCTTCTATGCGAGAGTATGCACAGAAAATACAATTATTATAAGCGCTAGGCGCTCCGAATGGAATAGATCGCACCGCCGACCAGCACGCCGGAAAAGACCGTATGTCCATGGTCAGTATTTGGGGCAGGCCGCGCAACCTGAGATTGGCAGAGATCCTTGAAGAAACGTGCTGCGCCGGTGGTTTCTGCTGTGGCTACCGGTTTCATCGCGTCCACCACACGTCTCTTCCCTATCTGCTTTGCTGCTTTCAGTATATAGAAAGTAGTGGGTGTGCGCCACATTTGACAAAAAACAAAATACGCCGCGCCGGCTTAAATCTCGCCGCATAGCATGGCGGCGATTGCGTCCTCGATTGTACGCGCACCGAGCGAAATAGCGCCCATGGCTTCAGCTCGCCGGCCGACTGCATACCGGTGCAGGTCGACGCCGCCTGCGGGGCACTGTGTGGTAAGGTAGATCCGCGTGCCGCTTTCGATCAGCATGCGCACGGCAGGTTCCAGCCGGATGGGAATGCCGCCCGCACCATAAGCTGCCAGAATCACCCGTGGGCAGCCGCACAGCCGTTCCAAAAAGGCGGGCGGCAGGTCGGGCGTCAGCCGGATAACGGGCACGCCCATTTCCTCCGGTTCGATAAACACCGGCACGCCTGCGGGCCGCGGACGGCTGTGCCAGCAGATTCGTCCATCCGCGTCGATCTCTCCTGCGGGCGGCGCGCTGACCGAATAGAAAGCGTCGATAGCGGTCGAGTGCCGCTTGGAAACGCACCAACCCAGCATGATGCTGCCGTGTAGCACGGCAAGCACCCCGGCGGCGTCCGCCGACGCGACGCGGAACGCATCGAGCAGGTTGCGCGGCGCGTCCGAGCCGGGTGCGCCCATAGGCAGCATCGAGCCTGTCAGCACGACCGGCCTGTCAAAATTCCGCAGCACATGGTGCAGCAGCGCGGCGGTATAGGCGAGCGTATCCGTGCCGTGCGCGATGACAAAGCCGTCATAGCGCGCGCGGCTGTTCCATACTGTCCGGGCGATCGCCATTCGATCAGCAAGGGTGAGGTCGGTCGAGTCGAGGCGTATTAAATCGCACACGTTGGCCGCGCAGATATCGCCAAGCGCGGGCAGCAGACTGTGCAGCTCCTCGCCCGCCAGCATGGGGCAAAGGCCATTTTCGGTCTCTCGGCAGGCGATCGTGCCGCCGGTCGCGATCATTAAAATTGTTTTCACTCATACACCCCGCGATTTTGCGCTGCCACCCAGTATTACCGATAGCTTTCCTCCAGAATACCGATTACATCCTCACGCGAGAGCGGATGCGGGTCGACGCGGAACAGGCCGCCCATCGTGTCGGCCGCATTATCCGCGATTTTGCCAAAGTCCGCAGGCGTGACGCCGTAGTCCGACAAGCGCAGATCGTGCACGTTGCAGCGCTTTTGCAGATCGGTAAGCGCGTCAATAAAGTCCGCGGGCTTGTCCGCATCTTTGCGGCCGAGCGCGCGGGCGATGGCGATCAGACGGTCGCCCGCCGGCTTGGTAAACCGGCTCCAGTATGCTTTGGAAATTATGATAAGGCCCGCACCGTGCGGCAGCGAGGGATAGTACGCGCTTAGCGCATGCTCGATCGCGTGCTCGCCCGTGCAGCTTGACAGTGTTTCGACAAAGCCTGCCAATGTGTTGGCAAGCGCAACGTCGGCGCGTGCATCCGCGTTGCCACCCTCGCGCACCGCGGTAGCGAGCGAGCGGCCGATCAGCTCGATTGCCTTGAGCGAAAACATTTCGCTGATGGGTGTAGCGGACTTGGCAAGATAGCCCTCGGCCGCGTGGAAGAAGGCGTCAAAGCCCTGGTAGGCGGTCAGGTGCGGCGGCACGGACATCATAAAGTCCGGGTCGACAATCGAGATAGCCGGAAAGCACTTTTCACCGCCGCCGCCGATCTTTTCCTCGCCGTTGGTGATAACGGTGAAGGGATCGGCCTCGGTGCCTGTGCCTGCGGTGGTCGGGATGGCGATAACCGGCAGGCCGGCCTTTGCGATGCGCTTGCCTCCACCCGAGCCGCCGTGGATGTAATCCCACCAGTCGCCCTCGTTTGTCGCCATGATGGCGACCGCCTTTGCTGTATCGATCGACGAGCCGCCGCCAAGGCCGACAACGAATGAAATACCCTCTGCACGACACAGCGCGGCGCACTCGCGCACGCCCTCGATGGTCGGGTTGGGCTGCACCTTATCATATACAATGGTATCGTGCCCGGCCTCGGCCAGCGCATTTTGCACCTTGGCAACATAGCCGAGGCGCGTGGTTGACGTGCCGCCCGTAACGATCAGCCCGCGGCCCTCGGGCAGACGCGCCCGCGCAAGCTTTTGCACCGAGCCGTTGCCAAAATACAGGCGCGTGGGCATGTAAAAGTTGAAATTGTCCATACTGACTTCCTTCCTGGAATGAAAGAGGCCCACAAGCGGGCCCCGCAGATATCTTAAATCCATTGCGTATTGTTGGCGGGATAAAATGCGCCTAACAATATTATTATAGCAAATTCTTGCAATATTGGAAATAGGAAAAGCGATAAAATACATGCGTATATTTTATATAATATAACCATGAAAAAACGAGAAATAACGTTTGACATTGTGCAATTTTGATGATATTATTATGACACAGAAAAGAAAAGGGCGAACACCAGAAGGAAGTAAGGCAGGGGCCTTACGAAGACGGCGCAACCCTTTCCGATTCTGAAAGGGGTGGCAGAAAGCCAAATGACACCGCAGAAAGGGGTGAGTCCAATGGTAACAGAAGAGACATCCTATTCGTTCGCGGGACTCGCCGCGGCGCTGTAACCGAAACGATCAAGGTGATAGCTGTAAAATGTGCGAGTTCCACATCCAAAAAACGAACCGCCTGAAAAGTGCGATCGGCTTGTAAAGATCGTAAAGGAACGGTACCTTGGAGGAAGTTATCCTCACGAATATTCATCCGTCAAACAGTATCGATACATACAAGCGGATCGAGGCAGCAGGAAAGTAAGGTTCCAGATACAGTAAGAACCCTGAAGCAATGCGCCGGCGAATGAAAACAGTATCCGAGCGATGCCTGCCAAACGCCATAAATCGTGCGCACCCAATAGGCCGATGGGCATACTGATGAGTATGGTGACGCAGAGGCGGACCAGAGCACAGGACAGAGATCATATCAAAACCTGCTGAAAATGGTTCGGGCGCGGCAGAACGGAATCAAAGCGATCACCCGCCGAGAAGTGACGCATTGAAATTGACATAGAGTTCCGAAACGCAGTAAAGACAACCAACCGGAAGTGTACGAACAAACATTGGCCGGGTGGGTTCCGTGAACATAGGATGGTCAAAGATTGGCTTGCAAGAAAAGCCGCGATTTATTCATAATTCGATCGTCATATGGGGTAGGGGACGATCATTATCCACTAGAAACAATACAGATTAGAGCGCGCGCTGCGCAATCGCATGGAGCAAGCGGTATTGCAATGAAAGCGCAGAAGGCGCAGCGGCTCTATAATAAATCTATAATAAAAAATACAGCGGCCTTGTTGCTGCTGAGAGAAGAGCGATTATGGAAATCTGGATGTAAAAGGCCTCGTCGTATGACGGGGCCTTTATTTTGTATCAGGTAAAAAGCTATGCGTTTCCCGCCAGGAGAAACGGTGTGTTATTTTGCATCCGTCTTTTCGCCGCGCTGCGCATCGATCATATCGTAGAGCGCACTAAGCGCGTCAGACAGCGTGCCGACCGCGTCGATCAGGCCGAGCGTGACCGCCTGCTTGCCTGAAATCACCGTGCCGACGTCTGCGGTGAGCTGGCCGGTCTCGCGCATGAGCTGCTGCAGCCGCGCAGCGGAGATAGAGGAGTGAGCAGTGATAAAGTCCACAATGCGCTCCTGGATCTTAGCGAGGTACTCAAACGCCTGCGGCACAGCAATGATTGTGCCGTTCATGCGCACAGGATGGATGGTCATGGCGGCAGAGGAGGCGATAAAGCTTTTTTTGGCGGCTACGGCAAGCGGCACGCCAATCGAATGCCCGCCGCCCAGCACAAGCGACACGGACGGCTTGCGCATGCCCGCAATCAGCTCAGCGATGGCAAGGCCGGCTTCCACGTCTCCGCCTACGGTATTGAGCAGTACCAGCAGGCCGTCGATCTCCTCTGCCTGCTCAACTGCGGTGATTTGCGGGATCAGATGTTCGTATTTGGTGGTTTTATTCTGTGCGGGCAGCTCCATATGCCCCTCGATCTGCCCGACGATCGTAATACAGTGCACGGTGCCGCGCGCGGTTTTGGAAGTGATCGAGCCGGTCTCGGCGATGGTGTTTTCCTCGGGCGCCCGGATCGACATGGTTTCATCCTGCATGTTTATTCTCCCTTTTACACATAATCGGTTGCGTGGTACAGTCTTCCCGCAAAGCATGCAATTTATCCTGTCGCTCTAAGCTGCGGCGCGGATATTACAATCGGTAAACAGCAAAACCGCGCCCAAAGCCCCTTTGCAGGGATAATACGCCGAGTTATCCACGTTGTGCACAATGTTATCCACAAATAGCCTGTGGAGATCCTTGTGCATAAGGTGGATTTTTTTGTAAATTAACGCGCAGAGTTTCATTATGGTAACACCACTTGCTGTGCGCGGTGAAATTTGGTACAATATATATAAATATCCGCGTCTAAGCGGCAATAATGGAGTGATAGAAATGAGCAATCCGATCGTCACGATCAAAATGGAGCAGGGCGGCGTCATCCGGGCCGAGCTGTATCCCGAGGTAGCGCCCAATACGGTGCGCAATTTTATCGCGCTCATCCAGAAAGGGTTTTATAACGGCACAATTTTTCACCGCGTCATCCCTGGGTTTATGATCCAGGGTGGCGACCCGGAGGGCACCGGCATGGGCGGCCCCGGGTATGAGATTCGCGGCGAGTTTACCGACAACGGCTTTCGCAACGATTTAAAGCATATCCGCGGCGTGCTTTCCATGGCGCGTACCGCAGTGCCGGATTCCGCAGGTAGCCAGTTTTTCATCATGACTGAGGACTCGCCTCATTTGGACGGGCAGTATGCCTCTTTCGGCAAGGTGACCGATGGAATGGACGTTGTAGACGCGATCGTCAACGCCCCGCGCGACTGGCATGATCGCCCCCGCCAGGAACAGCGCATGAAGACGGTAACTGTGGATACGATGGGCGTGGAATACGAGGCGCCCGAAACCCTGTAATTTAGAAAGAAGGGGACCGGCATTGTATTATACCAATAAGGAGATTTTTATCCTGTCCGCCGTCGGCTGCATGGACACCGAGCGCGATGGGCTGGAATCCATTCTTGCCGGCAATGATGAGGGTGCAAAGGGCTGCTGTCTGTCGGTTGATATGACCGCGGACGGCATTGCTGTGCTTTCATCGGATGGATATTGCACTGCGACCGACGGCACGCAGATGAATATTGTAGATTACAGCTATGCCGAGTTGCATCAGGCGGCGCCCCAGCTCATTCCGGCTGGACAGGCCATCGAGCTTGCGCGCACCTGCCAGGCTAAAATCGCGATTACCGTGCATAATCAGACGCTGCTGCCGCAGCTGCGCATGACGTTGCGCCATGCGGGCCTGCTGGATGACACGATCTTTGTCGGCCTGGGTCTGGTAGAGGCGGCGCGCATTGCGGTGGCCAATCCGGATCTGCATATCATGGGTGAGCTGCCCGCACTGCCGGATAATATCGATGCGCTGGTGGGCGCGGCGCAAACAACCGGGCTATTCGGCCTGCGCGCAGCGCCGGCCGATCTGACGCCCAGGCTGCTCCGGGCATGCCGTCAGGCCGGCCTGTTTACCATGAGCCTGCAAACCAATAATGAAAAATCTTTGGCAATGCTGATCCAAAATGGGGTCAATTTTATCGAGACCGCGCGGCCGGATATTGCCGCCATGCTGTTGCCCGAGGGCGAGGCTCAAGCACACCAGATTCCGCTGATGCGGTATTGAGCCGATCGCTTTCGACTGATTGGATCAATGATAAGTGCGGCCGTGCGCCGCAGGCATATAAGAGGGGAGAAACCGCAGTTTCTCCCCTTATTTTTCACTATGGCCGTTTGACAGGCTCAAATGGCCGCTGTTGTCAGCCTTTTGGGCTTTTCCCTTGCGAAAAATTGTGCTATAATACTACTGATTACCAAAAATGCGAAAGGAGCTCGCCTCACGTGGCCGACATCTCTGTACAAAACTTAACAAAATATTACGGAGACCGCCTGATCCTGCAAAACATTTCGTTTGACGTGCAGCAGGGGGAAAAGGTCGCCATTTTGGGCGCGAACGGCGCCGGAAAAACTACGCTGCTGCATATCCTGACCGGTCGTTTGCCGTATGACGGCGGGCATGTTTCTCTTGGATCGGGTAGAAATGCAGGTGTGATCGATCAAATGCCGGATTTTCCGCCCGAGTCTACGGTTGAGGACGTGCTGCGTCTGGCCTTTCGCGCCTCGGACGAGGTTGTAGCGGCTATGGATGCGCTGACCGACGAGATGGAGCGCCGGCCGGACGATGTTTCGCTGCTCCGGCGCTACGCACAGCTTGAGACCCGGCTCGAAATTCTCGGCGGCTACAACCGTGATTTCGAGGTCGACCGCGTGTGCAACGGCCTGGATATTCCGCAGGCCATGCGCACGCAGCGGTTTGCGCTGCTCTCAGGCGGGGAAAAGACACGCATTAACCTGGCGCGCATCATACTTGAGCAGACCGATATCTTGCTGCTTGACGAGCCGACCAACCATCTCGACATGGATGCGGTGGACTGGCTGGGCAAATACCTTGAAAGCTATCGCGGCACCGTGCTTATCATTTCACACGATCGGTGGTTCATCGATCAGTGCTGCGACCGCGTGATCGAGATTCACGATTGCACTTGCGATTTTTATAATGGCAACTATTCGTATTACGCGGTTGAGCGTGAGCGCCGGCGCGAGGAGCAGCGCAAACACCATGAGCACGAGTTAGCCGAAAAAAAACGGCTTGAGGCGGTCGCGCGCATCATGCACGAGCATGGCACCGAGCACCTGGCGAAGCGCGCGGCCTCGATCGAAAAGCGCATCGCGCGCATGACGGTGACCGACCGGCCCAAAAAGGATAAAAGGATGACCGTCACCTTTGGCGACCCAAACTACGAGACCGAAGAGGTATTAAAGGTTCGGAATATTACAAAGAGTTATCAAGGCCGACAAATATTACGTGATGTTTCGTTTAACATCCGCAACCGAGAGCGCGTTGCGCTGCTGGGGGAGAACGGTGCCGGCAAGACCACGCTGCTGAAGATTCTGCTTGGTGAGGAGATGCCGGAGGAGGGCGTCATCCGCAGGGGCGTGGGGCTGCGGCCCGCCTACCTGCCGCAGCAAGTGTATTTTGCAAACCCGCACCGCAATCTGATCGACACGCTGATCTATGATAAAAACGTGTCTATGCAGACGGCGCGGAGCCGGCTGGGTTCGTTCCAGTTCACAGGTGAGGAGCAGCTTAAAACCGTGGATATGCTCTCGGGCGGGGAAAAGAGCCGTCTGCGCCTATGTGAGCTAATGTATGACCCCTTAAATTTCCTAATTCTGGACGAGCCAACCAACCACCTCGATCTTGCCAGCCGTGAGTGGATTGAAGAGGCGGTTGAGGCGTTTGACGGCACGCTGCTTTTTGTCTCGCACGACCGGTATTTTGTCGAGCGGTTTGCAACCCGCGTGCTGTATCTGGAAAATGGCGCTCTGACCGATTTTACCGGCACATATTCGGATTTTCTGCAATACCGTCAGAGCGGGCGGCTGCCAGAGCACCCCGCGCCGCAGACGAAGCGAAAAAAGCCTACACCTCCGGCGCTGGACGATGTGCCCCGTCCGCCCGAAAAGCCGAAACGCACGGGCGGTACAAAAATCCTGCAAAAGCAGCTGAGCACGCTCGAGCGCGAGATCGCGCAGCTTGAGCAGCAGTCGGCCGAGCTTGAGCAGCAGATGATCCGCGCGTCCTCCGATTCAGTGCGTCTGCTCGAGCTGATGGGTGAAAAGGAGCAATGCGACGAGACGCTCGCCGCCAAGATGGACGAGTGGGAGGCGGTTGCGGCCAAGCTGGAGGAGATGCAGCAATGATTGAGAGAAGAGCGTGGTTAGCGCTGGCGGCGGTGTGCGCCTTAGGCGGCGTGATCCAGCTGCCGTGGGCGCCGTCACGATTCGGCGGGGTGTTTCTGCTCGCGCTGGCCGTGGGCTGCGCGGGCGAATGGCTCGTGCTGCGTCTACAGAAGCGATACAAAGCCTGCCGTATGCTGTCTGTCGCTGGCCGCGTGCTGTTTGGATTGTTTGTCGCGTCGTTTGTCGCGATACAGGGCGTGATCGCGCTTGGCATGCGCGCCGATCCTGCGGCCGCGCAGGCTGACTACCTACTTGTGCTTGGTGCGCGGGTCAATCCGGATGGACAGCCGTCCGCAGCGCTGGCGGCGCGGCTGGATACGGCGTATGACTTTATGCAGGCACATCCGGATGTGATAGCGATTCTTTGCGGTGGGCAAGGGGATAATGAGCCGCGCCCGGAAGCCGAGGCGATGTATGAATACCTGACAGACAAAGGGATGGACGGCAGCCGCCTGATGCTGGAGGATGAATCGAGTAACACCATACAAAACATTGCCAATGCCCGCACGCTGATTGGCGAGGGGCACAGGACGGCGGTCGTGACGAGCGACTACCACCTGGCTCGCGCCCGCATGTTGATGGAGCGCGGCGGACTGGATGCGTGCGGCATTCCTGCGCCGACACCCTATCCCGGGCAGTGGATCTCGGTGCGGTGCCGGGAGTATTGCTCGATTTTGGGGCTGATGCTGACCGGCAGATGGTCGTAACGCCATCCGCACCGCGCCAAAATGATGAAAAACGAGAAGTGATCGAAATATGTTTGAAAAAGTAAATGCACTATGCCAGCGTATGGACGAGCTGGAGGCGCGTTTGTCCGAGCCGGGGCTGTATGACGATCCTGACCGGGCGGCAAAGCTGCTGCGCGAGCGAAACGAGCTTGCGCCGATCGTCGAGGCGTTTCGCGCATATGAGCGGGCAAAGCAGGCACAGATGGATGCGCTGGATATGCTGTCCGACCCGGATATGAAAGAGCTAGCGCAGGAGGAGCTGCAGCAGGCTAAAGCAGATATGGCGCGGCTTGAGGACGAGCTCAAGATTCTGCTGCTGCCCAAAGACCCCAACGACGATAAGAATATCTTTGTCGAGATCCGCGGCGGTGCGGGCGGTGAGGAGAGCGCGCTGTTTGCTGCCGACCTGTACCGCATGTATACGATGTATGCGGCTGCGCGCGGCTGGCAGACCGAGGTGATGAGCGTTTCGGAGACCGAGCTTGGCGGCTATAAGGAGATCGTGTTTCGTGTGGCGGGCGACAGAGTTTATTCGCGCCTGAAGTTTGAAAGCGGCGTGCACCGCGTGCAGCGCGTGCCCGAGACCGAGAGCCAGGGCCGGGTGCACACTTCGACCACAACGGTCGCTGTGCTGCCCGAGGCCGAGGAGGTAGATTTCTACCTCGATCCGAACGATCTGCGCATTGATACCTTCCGATCATCCGGCGCGGGCGGTCAGCATATTAATAAAACGTCGTCCGCTATCCGCATCACACACCTGCCGACCGGCACGGTCGTCGAGTGCCAGGACGAGCGCAGCCAACATAAAAACCGCGACAAAGCCATGCGCGTGCTGCGCGCGCGGCTGTATGAGGCGGAGGTGGCAAAGCAACAGGCCGCCATCGCTGCTGACCGCAAAAGCCAGGTTGGTACGGGCGATCGGTCTGAGCGCATTCGCACCTATAACTACCCGGAAAACCGCGTGTCCGACCACCGCATCAAGCTGACCATTTACAAGCTCGACCAGTTCTTAAACGGCGATATGGATGAGATTTTGGACGCGCTTATAGCGGCTGACACCGCAGAAAAGCTCAAGATGCAAAGTGAGGCGTAACCCCTCTTTTTTGGAAAGGAGATTTTTAGCATGAACGAACTTACCGCACTTTGGCAGGCTGCGCCCTGGCTGGTGGCCGGCGGCGCGCTGGTGATCATCAACATTGTGCTGCTGATTATGAATTTGACAAAAAAGCTGATCTTTTTGGCGATCGGCGCCATTTTGATCGCGCTTGGGATATACACTGGCCTTATCGAGCCGCCGGCGGTGCTGCTGGCGCTGCCGATGATGTCCTGATGATGCAATACATCGGATAAAACGGGCGCGATGGCAAAGAATAATATCTACTGACAGAAGTTTGATTTATGAAGACGAATATTCTTTATCCACAGCAGGATAAAAATGCGGTAAAAACCGCGGCCGAGCTGATTTTGCAGGGAGAAGTAGTGGGCATGCCCACAGAAACCGTGTATGGGCTGGCGGCCAATGCCCTCGATGGGAGCGCGGTGGCAAAAATATTCCACGCAAAAGGGCGGCCGCAGGATAACCCGCTGATCGTCCATATTGCGGATTTTGATCAAATCTATGAGCTGTGCCCGGCCGTTCCGCCGCAGGCAAAAATGCTCGCCGAGGCGTTCTGGCCCGGACCGCTGACCATGATCGTGCCTAAGAACAGCCGCATTCCGGATGAGGTTTCGTGCGGGCTGGATACGGTCGGCATCCGCCTGCCTGCGCATCCGCTCGCGCGCGATTTGATCCGCGTAGCAGGCGTGCCGCTGGCAGCGCCCAGTGCGAACACTTCGGGCAGGCCGTCGACCACTACGGCCGAACATGTGCTGCGCGACATGGAGGGCAAAATCCCTGCGATTTTGGACGGCGGTCCGTGCGGCGTCGGGGTGGAGTCTACGGTTGTGACGCTCGCGCTCGATCCACCGCGCCTGCTGCGGCCGGGTGGCGTGACGCTCGAGCAGCTCCGTCGCGTGCTGGGCAAGGTTGAGGTCGACCGCGCGCTGTTTGAAGCGATCGGGGAGGACGCCAGGGTGTCTGCTCCGGGCATGAAGTACCGGCATTATGCGCCCAAAGCGCCGGTGACGGTCGTGTGCGGCAACCCGCAAAAGACGGCCGAATATATCAAGCAGCACGTCGGAAACGCCGACGGCGTGCTGTGTTTTGACGAATACCGGGCGTGTTTCCCGGGCTGTGTTGTCGAGTGCTTTGGCGCGCAGACCGATCTTGCTGCGCAGGCGCGCGAGGTGTTTGACCGTCTGCGCGCGTTTGACGATGCAGACGTTCGGTGGATTTGGGCGCAGTGCCCCTCGGACGAGGGGCTGGGGTTGGCAATAGCCAACCGGATCAAGAAAGCCGCCGGGTTTGCAGTGGTAGAGGTTTAAGCGAAGGGCGCGCACCGGACGGGGCAATCCTGGCGTCAAAGGAGAACTTCGCCTTCGGAAGTGGTGGGGCGAACAGGTGTTTCTTGCGCACAGGCGGCGGGAATATCCGACCAAAGGATGTGGTACAATGAAAATCATCGGCCTGACCGGTGGCAGCGGCACGGGTAAGGGAACGGTAGCTACGCGCATGCGCGAGCTTGGCGCGGGCTGGGTGGACGCCGACGCGGTGTACCACCGCCTGTGTACGGCAGACCACGGCATGCTCGCCGCGTTGGATGCGGCGTTTGGCGGCGTGATAGACCAAACAGGCGCGCTCGACCGCCCAAAGCTCGCGGCGATTGTGTTCTCCGACCCGGACAAGCTCGCACAGCTAAACGAGATCACTCTTCCTTATATACGCGTCGCTTCGCTTTCGGCGATAGAGGCGCAGGCCGACCGGCCAATCGTGCTCTACGATGCGCCGACCCTGTTTGAAGTAGGGGCGGACGATTTGTGTGAAAAAACAATCGGCGTGCTGGCGCATCCAGAGACCCGTGTGCGCCGCATAATGGCGCGGGATAAGCTGAGCGAGCAGGCGGCGCGCGCGCGCATTCTTGCTCAGCCAGACGACACCTTTTACCGCGCCAAATGCGACTATATTCTCGAAAATAACGGCGATCTGGCCGCATTATGGCGGCAAACCGACGCCTTATATCATATTTTGAGCAAAGGGGAATGACAATGACTTCGGAACAGTTGTTTTATGACAAGAAAACCGGTTTTGACAAGCTGACCGGCAGCGATAAGAAAAATATGCAGACTTATGCCGAAAGCTACAAGCAATTTCTTAATGAGGCTAAGACCGAGCGCGACGCAGTAAAGGAAATGGTACGCCTGGCCGAGAAAAAGGGTTTTCGCGCGTGGGCGCGGGGCGAAGCGCTCAAGCCAGGCGACAAGATCTACCAGGTCAACCGCGGCAAGGGCATCATGCTTGCGGTGATCGGCAAACAGCCGCTTGATAAAGGCATCCGGCTGACAGCCGCCCATCTGGATGCGCCGCGTGTCGACATCCGCACCGTGCCGCTCTATGAGGACAGCGGTATGGCCTATTTTAAAACGCACTACTACGGCGGTATTAAAAAATACCAATGGACTGCCATCCCGCTCGAGCTGCGCGGCGTAGTCTGCGTGTGCACGGGCGGACAGGTCAAGAAGGTTGAGGTGCGCGTCGGCGATAAGCCGGACGACCCCAAGTTCGTTATCACCGACCTGCTGCCGCACCTTGCCTCTGAGCAGATGGTCAAAAAAGCGACCGAGATCATCAAGGGCGAGGGCATGAACGTGCTGATCGGCTCGGTGCCGAGCGAAACGGAGGACGAAAAATGCAGCGAAAAGATTAAGCTCGCGGTAATGGAGCACCTGAACCGGAAATATGGCATGGTGGAGGCTGATTTCCTGTCCGCCGAGCTGTGCTGCGTGCCCGCTTTTCCGGCGTGCGACATCGGCTTTGACCGCTCATTTGTCGGTGCATACGGGCATGACGATCGCGTCTGCTCGTATACCGCGGCAACCGCACTGTTCGATTTGAGAGCCGCGCCCGCACACACCTGCGTCTGCCTGCTGGTGGACAAGGAGGAGACCGGATCGGACGGCGTGACCGGCATGCAGTCGCGCGCGTTTGACACCTTTATGGCCGACCTGTGCCGTACACAGGATGTGCTGCCTGAGGCATGCTATGAGAACTCGGTATGCTTGTCTGCGGACGTGTGTAACGCCTTTGACCCCAACTTCCCCGAGGTATCTGAAAAACGCAACGACGCAAGGGTCAACTGCGGTTTTACGCTGGTCAAGTATACGGGTGCGCGCGGCAAGTCCGGCACCTCGGAGGCAACCGCCGAACTGATGGCGCGCATCCGCTGCATCTTTGATAAGGCGGGCGTTGTCTGGCAGACCGGCCAGCTCGGCAAGGTAGATCAGGGCGGCGGCGGCACGGTGGCGATGTATCTTGCCAACCGCAATATCGACACCGTGGATGCGGGCGTACCTGTGCTCTCGATGCACTCGCCGTTCGAGCTTATCGCCAAGCTTGATCTGTATATGGCATATAAGGGCTTTGGCGCGTTCTATAAGGATTGACACCGGCCGACGCTCTGCTGGACATGATAAGAGCACACGAAAAAAAGACGCTTTTGAAAGCGTCCTTTTTGGTTTTCTGCGGCTCACTCAAAAACCGAAAACTCAACCTCTTCAAGCGTATAGCCGTCCTCAAGGATCATTGGCGTGCACAGGTTGTGATCGGCAAGTGAATCGGGCAAATGGGCAAGGCTGAAATGCAGCGTGCTGCCGCCGCCCTCCCGCGGCGAGAGCAGCAGGCTGCCGCCGTGCAGCTGTGCGATGCGCTGAGCCAACGGCAGACCGAGCCCCAGGGGCGCGCCCTGTCGGGCAAGGGTGAGATAATCCTCCAGCGAGACAGTGCGCTGCCAGCCAGTTAGCAGCGATTCGAAGGTATCGGCGTCCAGCCCGGGGCCGCGGTCCGCGACCGAAATGGTGAAGAAAGCGCCGTCGTCGTGCAGTGCGACGGAAATGTCCCCGTCCACGGGCGTGACACGCTGCGCGTTAGACAGCAGATTGTAAAGCGCGGTGCGGATGAGCTGCGGCTCGACCAGCGCCTCGCAGGGCGCGCACGCGGCAAATGTGATGGTTTTGGTGCCCCTTTGCGGCCCGTTTTCCAGCGCGGCCTGCACAGCGTCGCGGCAGATCACCGCGAGATCGACATGATGCAGGCGCAGCTGCTCGGTCAACGGGGGATCGTGCAGAAAATCCGAATGGGTCAGCAGGCGGTACAGCCGCAGACACTGCCGCCGCAGGTGCGCGGCAAGCGCAGGATCGTCCACCTGCTCGGCATCCGCCAGTAGCGCGCCCAGATACTGCACGCTTTTGGCGTGCAGTACACGCAGGCTGCCGTCATATGCAGCGTGGTCCTCGCGTACAAAGGCGATCAGCGCACCCTCCCGGTGGGGCACCATCTCGAGCCGGTAGCGCACGCCGTCAAGCTCCTCATAGACGGTACGCGCCTGCCGGTCAGCAATGCAGCCGCGCAATGCGGCGGCCGCCGCCTCGTCTAGCAGCTGATCGATACGCTCGAGCGGGCGCAGACGGATCAGCTGCCGGGCAGTGTCATTGCAGTTTTCAATATGCAGAGACGGCCCCACAGTAACCAGCGCCGCATCCTGCAACGAGGAGCGCGCAAGCAGCTGACGCAGCGCGCCCTCCTCCAGGTGCTCGAAAAATGATTCGTTCATCCCTATCCTCCAAAAATGCATGCCAGCGCCGGGCTTTCTGTCTTTGCAGGTATAACGCCTGCCCCGGGCTGAAATACTATATTTTGTGTGATGTGTTTATTATACCACCAGAGGCAAAGGCATTGCAAAGAAAAATATACAAAAAGCCCAACGCTAGTGACAAAAAATTCACAGATATTACACCTTGCGGCAGCCCTGCCAAGTAGTGTATAATAAGACCATCGACAGAGAACTTGATTAAACATTTAAGCACTGAGGAGGAAACTTGTAAATGGCTATCAAAGTAGGCATCAATGGTTTCGGCCGTATCGGCCGCATGGTATTCCGCGCGGGACTGAAGAACCCGAATATCGAGTTCGTTGCGGTAAATGATCCCTTCATGACCCCGGACTACATGGCGTATATGCTCAAGTATGACACCATGCACGGCCGTTATGACGGTACAATCGAGTATGATGACAACTCCATCACGGTGGACGGCAAGAAAGTTCTGTTCCATGCGGAGATGGATCCGAAGAACATCCCGTGGGGCAAGGACGGCGTTGACTACGTTGTCGAGTCTACCGGCGTTTTCCTGACCAAAGAGAAGGCACAGGCGCACATCGATGGCGGTGCGAAGAAGGTCATTATGTCCGCCCCATCCAAGGACGATACCCCGATGTTCGTCATGGGCGTTAACCAGGACACCTACACCAAAGATATGACCTTTGTTTCCAATGCTTCCTGCACTACTAACTGCCTGGCGCCCATCGCCAAGGTGCTGGACGAGGCGTTCGGCATTACTGAGGGCTTGATGACCACGGTTCACTCCTCCACCGGTACCCAGAAAGTTGTAGACGGCCCCTCCAAGAAAGATTGGCGCGGCGGTCGCGCGGCTTCGGGCAACATCATTCCGTCCTCTACCGGTGCTGCCAAGGCGGTAGGCAAGGTATACCCCAAGCTCAACGGCAAGCTGACCGGTATGTCCATGCGCGTGCCGACGCTGGACGTTTCTGTCGTCGACCTGACCTGCAACCTCGCCAAGCCCGCAACCTATGACGAGATCTGCGCTGCGATGAAGAAGGCTTCTGAGAAGCCGCTGTCCGAAGGCGGCCTTAAGGGTGTGCTGGGCTACACCGATGAGGATGTTGTTTCCTCCGACTTCCTGGGCGATGACCGCACTTCTATCTTTGACGCTAAGGCCGGTATCCAGCTGACCGATACCTTTGTCAAGGTCGTCTCCTGGTATGATAATGAGTGGGGCTACTCCAATAAGCTCCTGATGCTCATCGAGCATATGGCTGAGGTGGACAATAAGTAAGCTCTTTTCTGTGCTCTGAACGAGTGAAATCACACCTCTTTCCGCAAAGCGGAAAGAGGTGTTTTTACATTCCGCGACCATCCGGCCTATCCGGCAGAGAGAGCGCCGGGGGCGAGCGCTGTTCCCGCTTGCATAAAAACACAGAAAGGGAGAATACTGCAAATGCAACGAGCCAAAACGGTGCGCACGCTGCCAGTGCTGCTGCTTGTTCTGCTGCTGGCGGGCTGTGCACTGCTGCGACCGCAGCCATCCATATCGCTTAGCGAGGTGCCCGCGTTTGACGGCGCGGCCTATGTGGAAATTGACGGCAACCAGCCATCCTTTACCGAGGAGGATTATTCCACCGACCCTTTTGAGCAATATGCGCCGCTCGATCTGCTCGGGCGGTGCGGCACGGCCTACGCCTGCATTTCCGCCGAGCTGATGCCCGAAGAAGAGCGCGGCTCGATCGGGCAAGTCAAGCCGTCTGGCTGGCAGACGATCAGATACGACTTTGTCGACGGAAAATACCTGTACAACCGCTGCCATCTGATCGGTTACCAGTTGACCGGGGAGAATGCCAACGAACG
Organism: uncultured Agathobaculum sp.; assembly: GCF_944380985.1. GTDB lineage: Bacteria > Bacillota > Clostridia > Oscillospirales > Butyricicoccaceae > Agathobaculum. Next base: position 207,945 of record NZ_CALWJJ010000002.1, read on the forward strand.
CAATCTGATCACGGGCACACGGTATCTCAACACAGAGGGCATGCTGCCGTTTGAAAACATGGTGGCGGATTATATCAGGCAAACCGGTAACCACGTGCTGTACCGTGTAACGCCGGTGTTTGAAGGGAATAATCTGGTTGCCTCTGGCGTACAGCTTGAGGGGTGGTCAGTCGAGGACGAGGGCGATGGGATCTGTTTTAACGTCTACTGCTACAATGTGCAGCCCGGCGTTGTAATTGATTATGCAACTGGAGACAGCTGCGCCGAGACTGCTGCGGTGCAAGAAGATGCAGCGCAGGGCACAGCATATGTGCTTAACACCCGCTCGAAGAAGTTCCATGTACCGGACTGCGCCAGCGTCGACGACATCAGTCCGTCCAACCGGCAAAATTACACCGGCAGCCGCGCGGCTCTGCTCGAGCAGGGCTATACCGCCTGTGGCCAGTGCGGGGAATAAGCGCGCCTGCGGTGCGTGCTGATGTGTACGGTGGCCCGCCGCTTGACTTTTATCGGTAAGATTGCTATACTAAAGGCAAATTCACACTGCTATTTGTGCGATGACGTGGGAAGAGTAGCCGTTTTCCGGCGCGCTTAAGAGAGAAGCCCCTTGGCTGCAAGGGCTTTGCGTGTGGGACGGTGAAAGTGCGCCCGCCGAGCATTGGGGTCAAACATCCCGCGGGTGCGCCCGTTACCGCGTTTTTGAGCGAAAAACAGGAGTGGAACCGCGGCATCATACCGCCTCTTTGGGCAAAAGAGGCGGCTTTTTTATGGCAAAACAAATCCAATAAAGGAGCAATCATAATGAAGCTTTTCAACACCCTGACCCGCCAGAAAGAGGAGTTTGTTCCAATCACACCGGGCGAGGTCAAAATGTATTCCTGCGGCCCGACGGTATATAATTATTTCCACGTCGGTAACGCGCGTCCGTTCATCGTGTTCGACCTGCTGCGCCGCTATTTTGAGTATCGCGGCTATAAGGTGCAGTTCGTGCAGAATTTTACCGACATTGATGATAAGGTGATCGGCAAGGCAAACGAGGAGGGTGTCACCTATGACGTGATTGCCGATCGCTATATCGAGGAGTACTTTGTCGACGCCGAAGGGCTTGGCATAGGCCGTGCCACCGTCCATCCCCGTGCAACCGAGACGATGGACGCGATCATCGACATCGTGCAGAAGCTGCTCTCAAGCGGCCATGCCTATGTTGCGCCAAACGGCGACGTATACTTCCGTACAGCGTCCGACCCGGACTACGGCAAGTTGTGCCACCAGCCGATGGAGGATCTGCAAGCTGGCGCACGCATCGCGGTTGGCGAGCAGAAAGAGGACCCGATGGACTTTGCTGTCTGGAAGGCTGCCAAGCCCGGCGAGCCTGCCTGGGATACGCCATGGGGATCAAAAGGCCGGCCTGGCTGGCACATCGAGTGCTCGGCCATGGTGAATAAATACCTTGGCCCGACGATCGATATTCACTCGGGCGGCCTCGACCTCATTTTCCCGCACCACGAAAATGAGATTGCTCAGTCCGAGTGCGCCAACGGCTGTGCGTTCGCGCATTATTGGCTGCACAACGGGTTTTTGACAATTGACAACGAGAAGATGTCCAAGTCCAAGGGCAACTTCTTCATGGTGCGCGACGCGGCCAAGGAATTCGGGTACGAGACCATCCGCATGTTTATGCTGTCTGCGCATTATCGCACGCCGCTTAACTACTCGGCCGAGTCGCTTGAAATGAATAAGGCGGCGCTCGCCCGTCTGTACGAGGCGCGCGACAATATGGAGTTTCGAATCACCAAGGCCGCAGGCGAGACAATGACAGCCGAGGAGTCGGCCAAGATGGAGGCACTCGCAGCCTATCGGCAGAAGTTCATCGACGCGATGGACGATGATCTCAACACCGCAGACGCGCTCTCTGCCATTTTCGAGCTGACACGCGAGATAAACGCCTATATTGGCGCGCATCAGGATGCGACAGGCGCGTTTTTGTCCGCAGCGCACGCGCTCTTTACCGAGCTGACCGGCGTGCTGAATATCGTGCAGAAGCATGAGGATGCCGCGGCCGACCCGGACGCAGACAAGATCGAGGCGCTGATCGCGCAGCGTGCGGCCGCTAAGAAAGAGAAAAACTTCGCCGAGGCAGACCGCATTCGCGATGAGCTTGCCGCGATGGGCGTGACGATCAAGGATACCCGTCAGGGCACCCAGTGGAGCCGTGCGTAAAACGGAACGCCGCTCGCGTGCCGGCGAACAGAGCCGAAACTCTGGCCTGGCGTCCGGCACAAATATAAAAAACAGCTGCCCACGGGCAGCTGTTTTTCTTTGAAATGTCGCGTTGGGGGATGCAGGCAGAGCTGATTGCTTTATTCAATCGGTCAAGGACAAGTCTGTTATCAAAATAAAAACAAGCGCGCCGGTTTTCCGGCGCGCTTGTTTGATGCGGATATGGCGCACTATCCCAGCAGCGCGCGATAGGACTCCTCACGCTCAGGCTGGCCGACCACAGCGAGCGACACTTTGGAAAAGTCAAACACGCGCCGCGCAAGGTGAAGTACATCGTCCGCTGTAACCCGGTCATAGGCTGCGAGCACCTGCTCGGTTGCCAACACTTTGCCGCGCAGTAGTTCGCTGCGGCCGATGGTCATCATGCGGGTACCTGTGCTCTCAAGCCCCATGAGCAGTGTGGTTTTGACCTGCTCACGGCAGCGGGAAAGCTCGTCTGGCGTGGGGCCATCTTCGCACAACGCGCGTAGCTCGTGCACGATCAGTTCGAGCGCGCGGCGTTCGGTCTCCGCGCCAAGGCCGGTGTAGACCGATAATAGGCCGGTGTCCAGGTGGGGCGTGGTGAAGGTGTAAATCGAGTAGCACAGGCCGTTTTGCTCACGCACGCTCTGGAATAGGCGGGAGGACATGCCGCCACCCAGAATCGAGCTTAAAAGGTTCATGGTGTAACGCTCCTCGGAGAGCAGCGACACGCCGGGGAAGGACAGGCATAGATGGTTTTGCTCGATGTCCTTTTCGCGCAGCATAAGGCTGGGCTGATAAAGAGCGGGTGTAATCTGATTGCGGCCCTCGCCCTCCATCTGGGAGAACAGGTCGGCGATGTAGTCGAGGTCTTCCTCGGTGAAATGGCCTGATACAGCAACAACGGTGTCCTGCGGCCGGTAATAGCGGTTCATGTAGTCATGCAAGGCCTCAGAGTTAATGGTTTGCAGGGTTTCGGCCGTACCGAGAATCGGCCGGCCGAGAGACGAACCCTCGTAGCACTTTTCAAACAGCTTGTCGATCGCCACGTCCTCGGGCGAGTCCTCGTACATGTCGATCTCTTCGAGCACAACGCCGCGCTCAAGCTCGATGTCCTGCTGCGCAAAGCGGGAGTGCATAAACATGTCCGCCAGAATGGAAACGCCGGTTTGCAGACGCTTGTCCAGCACTTTCATATAATAGCAGGTGCATTCTTTATCGGTGAAGGCGTTGGCCTGGCCGCCAAGCGCGTCGATGGCAATAGCGATGTGCTGGGCGGTGCGTTTTTCCGTGCCCTTGAAAATCATGTGCTCAATAAAATGTGAGATGCCGCCGAGCGCAGCAGGCTCGTACCGGCTGCCGTTGCCGACCCATATGCCGACCGACGCGGTGCGAACCGTATCCAGCTTTTCCGAGATTAGACGCACGCCGTTTGGAAGAACACGTTTGATATACATAGTGAGCCTCTTTCTTTGGTGGAATGGAAAAGGGGTATGATGCGGTCATACCCCCTCTAACCGATCCGCCGGGGTTTTAATAGTATACCCGGTCGCCGTATTCATCAAGATAGTACCGGTCGCCGTCTGAATCGTAGTAGTCGCCGGTTTCAGGATCGTACCAGCCGCCCTCCTCGGCAAGCGAGGCGGGGTCGACTGTCTCGTCATCAGTTGTCATCGGGCCGGTGGGCGGCTCGTCAAAATCGACGCCGCCGAGCGGCTCGCCGCTGGAATCGGAAATCTGCTCGCCTGGATAAATGTCATCATAGATGTATGCGCGGATATGCTCTGCGGCAGTGTCTAGATCATATTCAATGTAAGTATTGGAAGGACCGGAATAATACCACTCATTATCCAGCGGAACGCGCGCATGCTCAAGTTCGGGCACGCCGTGCTGCAACGCGCCCACGATCAGAGGCGCGATTTCGCCGGCAGAGAGCGAGGTGGTTACATAGGGGATGAGATCGCGCATCAGGCCGATCAGACCACTGGCGTTCATCGACTGCACCTTGGTAAACATCGCCTGCAGCACGACGCTCTGCCGTTCAACGCGCGCCCAGTCGTCGCCCGTGCCCTTGCGGATGCGCCCATAGCACAGCGCCTGCACACCGTCAAGCGTTTGCAGGCCGGTGCGCTCGACACTGCGGAAAGTTTGGCCCTGCTCGATGCCATAATCGCGGATGACGCGGTTGAGCTCGTCAAGCTCTTCCTGGGTCTCCACATTAATTTCAACGCCGTCCAGCGCGTTGATGATCTCAACCAGCTGCTCAAAATTGACCGCGATGTATTCGGTAATATCCGTGCCGAAGTTCTCGTTGATCGTTCGGATGGCAAGACTCGGTCCGCCAGCCCAGTAGGCGGCGTTGAGCTTATCCATGCCGTAGCCATCGATTGCGACAAGCGAATCGCGCATCAGGCTGATCAGCCGGATCTTGCCGCGGGTGTTATCGACAGAGACGATCATCATGCAGTCTGAATGGCTCTGGGTGTCACCCTGGCGGGTGTCAAGGCCAAACAGCGCGATATTCGTGATGTTTTCGTTCGCCTGGATACCCGCGGCGAGATCCTCCTCAAAGAGAGTAGAATCATAGTTGTAGCCGAGGAAGCTGCGATAGACGTACAGTCCGGCGCAGAACACGGCGGAGAGCAGCACAAGCACGGTCAGCATGCGGACAAGCCTGCGCTGGAAGCGTTTAAAAGACATAAGATCAGTCCTGCGTGATGTGTGCGAAAGAGCGCTCTGTCAGCTGGTGCACACGCAGCGTGTTGGTGTAGTTGACGTGCCCGACCGGCATGCCTGCGGTGATGGTGATAATATCACCGACGCGCAGGCCGAGCGCGGCAATGGCAGCCTGCTCGGAAAGGTCATAGAGCTCGGTGCCCGACTTAGGATGACGGGAAACCAGCACCGGGGCGACACCCCAGGACATGGTCAAGCGGTGAAAGGTTTTTTCGCTCGGGGTGGCGGCGATGATCGGCGCGCCCGGACGATAGGTCGATACCGCGCGGGCGGTCGAGCCTGCCTCGGTGAACGCAACGATGCACTTTGCGCCAAGGTCGGCGGTGGTCGAGCAGGTAGCGTGCGAGATGGCGAGCGTCTTGAGGTCGCCGGCGATGTTCATATTCTGGAACTCAAGGCGCGTTGCGCGGCGGCGATCATAGTGGATGGTGCGCTCGGCATTTTCCGCGATGCGGCTCATGGTCCGCACGGTCTCGACCGGGTACTTGCCCACCGATGTCTCGCCAGACAGCATGATAGCGCTTGTGCCGTCATACACCGCGTTGGCAACATCTGAAACCTCGGCGCGGGTCGGACGCGGATTTTTGGCCATCGACTCGAGCATCTGGGTAGCGGTTACGACACGTTTGCCGCGCGAAATGCAGGTCTTGATGATGCTTTTCTGAATTTCGGGCAGCTCTTCAAAGGGTACCTCGACGCCCAAGTCGCCGCGAGCGACCATGACGCCGTTGGCTTCGTCCAGGATCTCTTGAATATTGCGCACACCCTCCATGTTTTCGATCTTGGCAATGATCTCAACATCTTCCTGTCCGTGCTCCTTGAGGATGGCCTTGATGTCGCGCACATCCTGCGCCGAGCGGGTGAACGAAGCGGCGATAAAATCAATGCCCTGTGAAAGGCCGAACTCGATGTCCTCGCGGTCGCGCGGCGAGACGAAAGGCATGTTCAGGCTGATGCCGGGAACGTTAATCGACTTGCGGTTGGACAGCGGGCCGCCGTTGAGGGCCCTGCAAACGATGTCTGTGCCGTCGCGCACCTCGGTAACTTCGAAGGCAACCAGTCCGTCGTCGATCAGGATGCGGGTGCCGATCTGCACATCTGCGGGCAGACCGTCGTAAGTGATGGAGACGATGTGCTCATCACCCTCAACCTCGCGGGTGGTGAGGATAAACTCCTGCCCTTCGACAATCTCGATCCTGCCGTCTTTATAGGTCTTGGTGCGGATCTCGGGGCCTTTGGTGTCTAGCATGATACCAACCGGCAAGCCAAGCTCACGGCGCGCAGCCTTGACTGCGTCCATGCGGCCCTTGTGCTCCTCGTGCGAGCCATGGCTGAAGTTCATGCGGGCAACATTCATGCCGGCCTTGATGATCTCGGGAAGGACAGGGTCGGTCGCCGGACCCAGGGTGCAAATGATTTTCGTTTTGCGCATCAAAACATATTCCTCTCTGCATATTCGATTGACAACTCGATATAATTTTAACAGTAATATTTTAGCAGTTTTTTTGTTGTTTTGCAATCATCCGCCTACAAACGTCCGGATTTTCATGTTTTTTGACAAAAAAAGGTGCGTCTTGTGCAAACATCTTGTGTTTTCTGATACGGTCTTGTATAATAATAAAGTATGCCAAGCTGGGCAGTGGATTAAACATAAAATTGCGCGGCCGGTCGGGTGCGCCGCCGCGCCGAAATAGCAAAATGGTAGACGAATAAGGCGGTCTGCCGCGCAAAAGGAGACGGAGAGCATATGGCAAAGCCGGTGTTGGTGATTATGGCTGCGGGCATGGGCTCGCGCTACGGCGGGCTAAAGCAGATCGACCCGGTCGGCCCGCAGGGGCAGATTATTCTGGACTATTCGGTTTACGATGCATATAGGGCGGGCTTTGAGCGGGTGGTGTTTATCATCCGGCCCGAGCTGGAGCAGGCGTTTGAGCATGCAATCGGCTGCAAGGCGCGCCGTCTGATGCAGGCGGACTATGCCTATCAGACGCTTGACCGTCTGCCGGCGGGTCTGCACGCGCCGGCGGGCCGCGAAAAGCCGCTTGGCACAGCGCACGCAGTCTGGTGTGCAAAGGCGCTTACCGGAGGCGCGCCGATCGCAGTGATCAATGCCGATGATTTCTATGGCGCCGATGCGTTCCAGCAAGTTTACGACTATCTGAAGGACGCGCAGGATGACGATAAATACCGCTACTGCATGGTGGGCTACCGGGTGGAAAACACATTGACCGCAAACGGCACGGTATCGCGCGGCGTGTGCACAGTAGATGAAAACGGACTGCTGGCCGGTATTGTCGAGCGCACGGCGATCGCGCGCGCAGAGGACGGGCGCATCTTCTATCAGGCGGATGGCGGTGTGCCGGCAGGTGAGATCGCAGCGGGCACGCCGGTATCGCTCAATTTATGGGGGTTTACGCCCTCATTTATGGACGCGCTGGATGACGGCCTGCGCCGCTTTTTTGACCAGTCTTTGCCGGGCAACCCGATGAAAGGTGAGTATTATCTGCCCTCTGCGGTCGATGAGCTGATCCGGGCAGGACGGGCGACCGCCCGTGTGCTGACCACGTCGGCGCGTTGGTTCGGCGTTACCTATCGTGAGGACAAACCTGCGGTCATCTCGGCGATCGCCGAGATGACCGCGCGCGGAGACTACCCGCAAGACCTGTGAAGAGGGATGTAAAATGGATTTTTCGACCGAGTTTGTCGCCTTCCGCGACCGCCTGCTGGCGTCGCAGGATAAGGCGTTCATCACGAGTCTGAACGCGCGGGTGGCCGGCCGGGCTGTGGCGGCGCTCAGCAGCTTTGGGCTGGACAGTGAGCGCAAGCTTCTGGGCGTGGTGCCGCTTGGAGGCAAGAGCCATGCGCACGAATACCGCCTGCTTTTCGCCGTGCCCGTGCTGAGCGAGCCGCTGCTGCAGGATTGGTGGCAGTATACCGAAGCGGCTGAGCACGAACTTGTACAGCCCGACGAAAACCACGAGTTTTCGATCCTTTCCATCATCATCGCGTCCGAAACGATCGACCCCGGCGTACCCAAAAAGCTGCGCCGGCTGGCAGGCGGGCGGGATTTTACAAATGTCGGTCGTGGCTGGTCCACCATCCGTCTGGCGGCGGTCGACCTTGCAGGGCGCAGGATATACACAAACCGGATGGGAAGCTCGCTGAAAAACATTTTAAATCCGGTTTTGTAAAAAATACTTGAAAAACCATCTGTATCATGGTAAACTGTTATGTACGAAAATATGCGCGCCACGGTATCCGGCGCGAAATGAAAAGATGAAAAACGCTCAAATGATTTAAGTGGAGGAATTGATAACCATGACTACCGCACAAATCGCCCTTTCGATTGTAATGATCGTTGCCAGCTTATTTCTAATTGTCGTTGTGCTGCTACAAAACGGCGCGCAGCAGGGCCTGGGTGCGATCTCCGGCGGCGCGGAGACTTTCTTTGGCGCCGGCAAGGCGACCGCTGCCGACAAGGTGTTCGCCCGTCTGACCTCGGTGGTTGGCGTGGTGTTCGTCATCGTGGCGCTCGTGCTTAACCTGGTTCACTAAGATGGCGGCGGTGCAGCGCGGGCTGCTGATTGCGTTTGCGCTGTTCGCAGTGCTGACCGTTTTCCAGCAGGTGCGGTACGGCATGATCTGCGGTCGTGCTGAGGGGGAGGATAAACAGGCCGATCCTAAAGCGGCAGCGTGCCGGCGGACCGGCGTGCTTTACGCGGTTGCCGCGGGCATATGTCTTGTGGCCAATATCGCGCTTGGCGCAATCGGAAAATTGTTATAAAAAAGGCGCATCCCGCGGGATGCGCCTTTTTTATATCGGCGGGGCGGCTGTGTGTCAGGCGAGCAGCCGCGCGATCTGCTCGCGCACGCCAGTCCACTCGTCCGGATGCAGGCAGCACAGGCTGGCATGCGGAATGGTGATTGTTCTACCGTCTGTACAGCGGCCGATAAGATCGCAGACGCGCTCGTGCGCGGCGGCAAAGTCCGCAAGCGGTACGAACGCCATGTCCGCAACCTCGCTGCCTGGACAGAAGGGCGGCACACCGTCCATCCTTGTCAACCAGGCGAAGGCCAGCTCGTCGTCAAACCCCATCCTCTTGCCGCGGTCATATTGCTGGCGGTAGCTTTCGCCGTCAAGCAGCGCATCGGGGGAAAGCGCAAGACCGATCTCCTCGTGCGCTTCGCGTAGCACAGCTTCCCGTGGGGTCTCGCCCGGGTCAATGTGTCCGGTCGCGGACAGGTCAAACCCGCCCGGATAGAGCGGACGGTCAAACTGCCGCTGCTGCAGCCAAATGCCGGGCGCGCCGTTTCGCACACCCACTGCCCACAGGTGGCAGACGTGATGAAACAGCCCCTGCGCATGTACGATCGCTCGGGGCCTATCGCCGCAGGGCCGCCCGTCCGCATCATAGACCGTGAGCGGCTCGGCTCCGGCCTGCGTATCAATCAGCGCCTGCTTTTGCGCGCGCGTCATCCGCTTGATCTCAGCCTCACGGCGCATGGCCTCGCTCTGGCTTTCAAAAAGCTCGCTGTATACGAGTGTAACCGGGCCGCGCCCGCGGGTGTACTTCGCGCCGTGGCCGCTGTTGTGCGCGGCGAGACGGGCGGTCAGGTTGTTGGTCCAGCCGCAGTATAACGTGCCGTCCGCGCAGCGCAGCAGATAGGTGTAGCCGGTCATCGGTGTGGGCGAACGTCACGCACGTCGGCCACTTTGCAGCCCTGCTGCTCGATCAATGCCCGCACCTTGCCGTGCGTGCTGCTTTTTCCGCCGCCTGAAAGCAGCACGGCCTCCACTTCGGCGCCCGCAGGCAGAAGTGCGGCGGCGCTGTTGAAAGGCGGGGCAGGATGATCCGCCCATATGGGAGCCATCAGCACGATGTGGTCGTACCCGGACAGGTCGGGTCTGTTCGCAAGCGGTACGGTCTGCTGGCGGATAGCGGCGGGGCAGCCGCGCACAAAGGCGGTCAGCAGACGATATGGCTTGGCGGGTTTCAGTTCAATCAGATCAGCGTTTCGCGCTTGCGCCTCAGCGCGGGCGAACGAGCGCGTCGAGCCGCCGAGCGAATAGTAGACGACAGCGGTTTTCATAAAAAGCGATTCCTCCTTTGCAGGTTCTGGCGTTATTGTATCATGGCGGTGGGGCGCGGTAAAGAAAAAACGGCGGATGCTGCACATCCGCCGTTTTTTTCTTTATGGCTCGGGGGTGTCGTCTGCTGCCTCTGCGGCCTTTTGCGCGGCAAGGCGCTTTTTGTGCAACTGCCTGCCGATCAGGTAGCCGATCGCCGCGCCAATGACTGAGCAGACTGCGGCGCCCGGCACTTTGGCGGCCAGCGCGCCAATCGGCGTGCCTGCGGTTTGTTCGGCCAGCAGCTCAATCAGGCCGCAGGCGATATAGCCGCCTGCTACACCGAACGCGGCGCCGTGAAAACACACGCGCGGCATGCCGAAAATGCGCACGTCCGCCGGGTCGATGTCGGGCATCTGCTCCTCGTCCTGCACGGGCACGGCGGACCCGTCCGCACCGGCAGCGGGCATGCCGTTTTCCGCCGCGGCGGTCTCATCCGGCGGCGCGGCCTGCTCCTCTGACGACGGCTGCTGATTTTCGCTCATAACTGGGCACATCCTCTCGTTTGCGGGATTACTGAACGGCGTTCTCCGACGGTATGATGACCGCGGCGGCGATATAGGCGATCACTGCGGGGAATATGCCAAAACAGCAGCATAACACCCATGCAAGGCGGATCAGTGTGGGATCGAGTTGAAAATACTCGGCAATGCCTGCGCATACACCGCACAGCATGCGGTTGGACTCACTGCGGTACAGTCTCTTGCCATTCATAGTAAAAGCTCCTTTTTCACTATCATACGTTGTTTTGGCAGGTTCGTCAAGGGGCAACGCACGGCTCACTGGATGGTATGCAGCTCGACCGAGCCCGCGCCGACCTCGAGGTAAAGTTCACGGGAAGTATCTATGGCGGCATTGCGGTTATTGAAGCGGTGCGTACCGAGCACGCCACCGGCGAGCTGCTCGCCGTTAAACAGGATGCTGCCCATGGCGGCCTTGCCCTGGATGTAGTATGTGTCGGCTGCGCCGTCGAGTTGCGCATGGACTGCGCCCGCGCCAACGGTCAGATCCATTGTTTGTGCGCCGAGCAGGTCGGCATCCAGCGAGCCGGCGGCTACCGTTATGTCCATCTCATTACACAGCAGCGGGTTATTTGCGGTGACGGCGGCGTCCGCGACCGTGAGGCTGACCTCCCGGTAGGAGCCAACGCTGTCCGGCAGAGTAATCGCCGCGCCGTTACGCCCGGCAGTCAGTGTCAGCGCCCAAGTGTTGCCGTCGCACTCGCTCCGCGAGACGGTAAAATCGCCCGACAGATCAAAGTCGCTGCCGGCCTCGATTGCAATATCGCCGCCTGAGAGTGTAAAGTCAAGGCTGTGGATTTCGTCTATGTGTTGAGCCGGAATAAGCGGTGCGTCGATCGCTTGCTGCCTGCTGTCCAGCCAGCCGTCCACCCAATCGGTGTCAAAGCCGTACAGCGTACCATCTATGGCACTGTTGACCGTCTCGTCGATCAATGCGTCAAGGCTGTCGCTCTCCAGCACGTGCTCCACAAAGCCGGCGCCAATGCCTTTTAACACGCGCGATGCATCGCGTATACCGTCGCTGACCGGATGCAGCGCGCCGTTGTAATACATGCCGTAGAGCTGCCCGCCGGCGGCCCAGCCGCCGGCCATCATGCATAGACCGAGCGCGAGCACGGCGCTGCAAATGATAACGAGTTTTTTCATGATGCTTCACCTCCACCCCGGCGGGCGCGGCCGCATAGCTTGTCAAACGGCCAACGGATAAGAGCGGCAAGACCGCGAAAAAGCGGCGGCACAGCCAGCATGCACAGACGAACCATCAGCACACAGAGCAGGATGCCGAGCGCAAACAGCGCAAGGCCACAGCCGCATGTGACGAGCGCGCTGGCGGGCGCGCCCCACAGCGCAAACGAAAACCCGCACAGCACCAGACCTGAAATAGTAAGCGCGAGCGGCACCACAACGGTAAGGCAGAACACCACGGCCGCCGCGGCGACCAGCAGGCCGAACACAGTCGCGATCGCGCCGATGAGTATGCCGGCCAGCGGGATAGCGACCGGAATCGCCAGCAGCGCCAGCACGATCAGCAGTCCGGGACTGATGCCGCGTGTGCGGCCTGGTGCGCCGCTCTGCGCGCCACCTGCTGCCTGCTGCGGCGCAGCGGATACTTCGCGGTAGTCCGCCAGAATCTGCGCGGCCACTTTTTCGGGCGCGCCGAGGCCATCGATGGCCTGCTGCTCGCCTGCCGGCCCAGCGTCGTCAAAATACTCCTCATAGTAGCGCAGCGCGTTTGCCTGCTCTTCCTCGGGCAGGGCGGAGAGCGCATGCCTGAGCGCCGCCATGTATTCGCTTCTGTTCATCTCGCTTATCCTCCAAAAAAGATCGAGTCGATCCCGCTTTTATAGTTTTGCCAGTCGATACGGTGCTGGCATAGCTGCGCGCGGCCGTGCTCGGTGATGCTGTAATAACGGCGGTTGCGCCCGGCATAGGCTTCATCATAGGTTTTCAGACAGCCGTCCTTTTGCAGGCGGCGCAGCACCGGGTACAGCGTCGATTCCGAGATATCCAGCACCTTCTGCACATCCTGCGTGATGCGGTAGCCGTAGGTACTCTCCCGCTCGACCACTGCAAGCACAATTCCGTCGAGCAGGGCGGAGGCGATGGGATAAGGCATAGAGCCACCTCTTTTCTGCGTTTGCAATAATATTATATGAAATATAATATAGTTTGTCAACATGCATTTCAAAAAAAGTCATGAAAGAATTGTAAATTTTGTAGGAACAGTGCGTGGAAAAGCGCATTTTCGCATTGTATTTGCGGAGTCAATGGCGTATAATGTTATCCGTATAACCAGATAGCAGAAAGGGCGAGTGAGGGAGAATGAAACTGGCAGTGGTATTCGGCGGCATATCGAGCGAGCACGATATTTCGTGTCTGTCCGCCGCGTCTATACTGCGCAACCTGGACAGAACCCGATATGAGATATACCCGGTCGGCATCACACAGGAGGGGCGGTGGTATTACTGCCCTTCGTGTACAGCAGACATTGTGGAAAACGGCGAGTGGGAGCGCATGACGGACAAAGTGCCCGCGTTTTTCCCGCCCGATCGCAGCGTGCATGGGCTTGTGCTGCTGCGGCAGGGCGCCGTCGAGACTGTCCGGCTGGACTGTGTGTTCCCCGTGCTGCACGGCATGGGCGGCGAGGACGGCACGATACAGGGTCTGCTGGAGCTGGCGGGCATCCCGTATGTCGGCTGCGGCGTGGCGGCAAGCGCCAACTCGATGGATAAGTCGATCACCAAGGTGCTGGTGGACGCGGCCGGCGTGCGCCAAGCAAGGTATTATCTTGCTTTGCGTCATGATTTTGAGCGGGGCGCCGAGGGCGTTATCCGCACGGCGGCCGAGCGGCTGGGCAAATTCCCGGTGTTCGTCAAACCATGCTCGCAGGGATCGAGCGTGGGTGTTGCCAAGGCAAATGATATGCTTGAGCTTGCCGCAGGGCTGACCGAGGCTTTCACGTTTGATGACAAGGTGCTGGTCGAAGAGTATATTGACGGTCACGAAGTTGAGTGCGCGGTGCTTGGCAACTACCAGCCGATCGCCTCGACTGTGGGTGAGGTCGCGCCCACGCAGGCGTTTTATACATTTGACGCAAAATATAAGGATGACAGCTCGCAGCTTTACATCCCGGCGCATATCACGCCGCAGCAGATCGAGGCTGTGCGCCAGTGCGCGCTGCGCGTATATGCGGCGCTTGGCTGCCGCGGACTGTCGCGCGTCGACTTTTTCGTTACGCGTGAGGGTGGCGAGGTCGTGTTCAATGAGCTGAACTCCATCCCGGGCTTTACCTCGATCAGCATGTATCCAAAGCTGTTCGATCACGAGGGCCTGCGTTATCCCGCGCTGCTCGACCGTCTGATCTCGCTTGCGCTGGAGGAGCGCCATGGATAATCGTGCGATTGGCGTGTTTGATTCCGGTCTTGGCGGATTAACGGCAGTGCGCCGCCTACATGCGCTCATGCCGCAGGAGAATATTATTTATTTCGGAGACACTGGCCGCGTGCCCTACGGCACGCGCGGCCGCGATACCATTATCAAATATGCCCGGCAGGATGTGGCCTTCCTGAGACAATTTGACCTTAAGGCGATCATCATCGCCTGCAATACGGTTTCAGCCGTCGCGCTTGAGCTGCTCGAGCAGGAGAACGACATCCCGATCATCGGCACGGTCGAGCCTGCGTGCCGCCGCGCGCTGACCATGACGCAAAACGGTAAGGTTGGTGTGATCGGCACGGCGGCAACCGTGCGCTCGGGTGCATACGAGCGCTATCTGCACCAGGCGGACGGTAGCCTTCAGCTTTATGCCGAGGCCTGCCCGCTGTTTGTGCCGCTGGTCGAAAACGGCCGCGTGCACCGCGGCGACGTAGTGATCGAGACCGTCGTGGCCGAATACCTCTCGCCACTCAAAACAGCGGGTGTTGACACGCTCATCCTGGGCTGTACGCACTATCCGCTGCTGTGGGAGGTGATCGGCGACTACATGGGTGCAGGCGTTACGCTGATCGACTCGGGCGCCGAGGCGGCAAATCTCGCTTCAACCCGGTTTGATCCGGGCAGCGCGCCGGGCGAGACGCGCTACTTTGTCTCGGATGATCCGGGCGCGTTCGACCAGCTCGCAGAGCTGTTTTTGCAGGAGCAGGTCGGCGCCGGCGCGGATCTGGTGGACATTTCAAGCTACTGAATAAAACGGAGCGGTAATTTTATGAAAAAGGACGTTTGGCTATCGATCTCGTCTAAGCAGCAGTTTGCCGACTGCGATGAGGAAAAGATCGATCTGATGACCGCAGCGACACTGTACGAGCGCGGCGGCAAATATTACATTGCATATGAAGAGAGCGAGCTGACCGGGCTTGAGGGCACCCGCACAACGGTTAAGCTGGACGGCAAATCGGTTACACTCATCCGCACGGGCGCTTTTCCCTCGCACATACTGTTTTCCGAGGATGAGCGGCACGTCGGCCTGTATCAGACGCCATACGGCGCGGGGATGACGGTGGCCACTCATACCTCGCGCGTGCGCAACACGGTCGGCAGCAACGGCGGTGAGCTGGTGATTGACTACACAGTCGAGGTGGATAACTCGCTCATGGGTGAGCACCATTTTGAAATGGTGGTCTCAACCCGGCCGGTCCGGATGTAAAAATCGGAAAAATGCGGCATATCGCGCCGCTATCACAAAATAACGGAGTGTGAACCAATCAATGAACGCATATGAATTTGCGCGTGCCGAGGCGACGCGCGTTGTCGAGGCGGCATACCACAGGGCGGTAAAGGCAAGCGCACTGCCCGCGGGCGATATTCCTCCCGTCGCGGTCGAGACCCCGAAGGACGCTGCAAACGGCGACTGGGCCTCTACCTTTGCTATGCAGTGCGCCAAGCCGCTGCGCGTGGCGCCCCGCCAGATCGCGGAGGCGATCGTGCAAAACCTCGATCTTGCGGGCAGCTGCTTTGACACGGTGGACATCGCCGGCCCGGGCTTTATGAACTTCACCTTAAACCAGAGCTGGTATGAAAAAGCCGTTCAGAACGTATTCCAGATGGGCGAAAACTACGGCCGCACCCAGACCAGCACCCCGGAAAAGGTGATGGTTGAGTTCGTATCTGCCAATCCCACCGGCCCAATGCACATGGGCAACGCGCGCGGCGGCGTGCTGGGCGACTGCCTCGCTGCCGTGCTCGACTGGTCAGGCAATAGCGTCACGCGCGAGTTCTATATCAATGACGCGGGCAACCAGGTGGACAAGTTCGCCCACTCGGTCGAGGGCCGCTATATCCAGCAGGTGCGCGGCGAGGATGCGATCGCGTTTGACCCCTCCTGGTACCAGGGCGATGACATCAAGGCGCTCGCGCACGACCTCGTCGAGCAGTATGGCGACAGCCTGATGGAAAAAACGCCCGAGGAGCGTTTTGCTATCATCGAGGGCTACGGCCTGCCGACCAACATCGCGCGCATGGAGCGCGACCTCAAACGCTATAAGATTGACTATGACGTGTGGTTCCGCGAAAGCGAGCTGCATAAGAGCGGCTATGTGCGGGAGACCATCGACCTGCTGACCGAAAAGGGCGTGACCTACGAGAGCGAGGACGGCGCGCTCTGGCTGCGTTCGACCGACTTCGGCTGCGATAAGGACGATGTGCTGCGCCGCGCGAACGGGTTTTACACTTACTTTGCAGCGGATATTGCCTATCATCGCAACAAGTTTGAAAAGCGCGGATTTGACCGCGTTATCAATATCTGGGGCGCCGACCACCACGGCCATGTCAAGCGTCTGCAATGCGCGCTCGACGCGCTGGGGCTGGACGGCTCGCATCGCCTTGAGATCGTGCTCATGCAGCTGGTGCGCATGATGCAGGGCGGCGAAGTGGTGCGCATGTCCAAGCGCACGGGCAAGAGCCTGACCCTGACCGACCTGCTCGACGAGATTCCGGTTGATGCAGCGCGCTTTTTCTTTAACTCACGCGCGGCCGAGACCCAGATGGAGTTTGACCTTGACCTTGCGGTCAAGCAGGATTCGGACAACCCGCTCTATTATGTGCAGTACGCGCACGCGCGTATCTGCTCGGTGATCAAAAACTGCGTTGAGGACGGCGTGCCGCTGCCGGATACGGCAAGCGTCGATCTGGCCGTGCTAAATGGCGCAGACGAGCGGCGGCTCATCAAGGCCATCGCGCTGCTGCCCGAGGAGATCGTGCAGGCGGCGGCCAGCCGCGATCCCTCGCGTCTGAACAAGTACGCGGTCGCGCTCGCGCAGCAGTTCCACCATTTCTATAACGCCTGCCGCATCAAGTGCGAGGACCAAAAGCTGTGTGCGGCTCGTCTGGCGCTATGTCTTGCCGCACGGCAGACCATTGCCAACGCGCTCAGGCTGATCGGTGTAGATGCGCCGGAGGCTATGTAAAAAACGCGCTACTTTTATAGGGGAAAACTCATGTCCCCTATATACAAAACCGCGTGTTTGGACGGAAACGGCAGCGCCGGTACCGGATGGCATGATCGCGTGATGCGCGCACGGGCTGCGTAGATGTTCTATTTCTCTATGATGACAACACAGTGCAGAGGAGATTTGCTATGAAAAAGTTGGCAAAACGGCTGACGGCGCTCGCGCTCGCCGCGGCAACGCTCATTACACCGGCGGGCGCGATAACGCAGTCTGGCCAGAGCGAAACCTGGTTTGACGGCGTTTGGGCGCTGATTGAAGCCTATGGCCTGGAAGCTGAAAACAATCCATTTGTGCTGCAAAATTATATCAATAAGTATCTGGCCGAGCACCCGGAGGAGCTGTACAATGTCTTAAACGACATCCTCTCGCTGCTCGATACCCACTCGATGTATCTGTCCAGCGAGGCATACTCGCAGGGCTTTCCGACGATCGAAGGCTTTGTCGGCATCGGCATTGGTATGGAGGAGACCGAAAGCGGCGTGCAGATCAGCGAGGTGATGCGCTATTCCGCGGCGGAAGAGGCCGGTCTTGCGGTCGGCGACATCATCACCGCGGTGGATGGTATCGACGCGGCGCAGATGACGAGCGTTGAAATCGCTGAGCTGCTGCGCGGCGTGGAGGGCACGCCGGTTCAGATCACGGTGCGCCGGCAGGGGCGCGAGATAACGCTCACCTGCACGCGCAGCCCGGTCAACCAGGTCTATGTTTCAAATAGCACGATGGCCGACGGTGTGGAGTACATCAAGGTCGGCGCCATGGGCTCGGAAAACGACTGGACGGCCTTTTCAGACATCTGGCAGGGGCTGGATGAAAAGAACACGCGCGCGGTCATCCTCGATCTGCGCGGCAACAGCGGCGGCGTGATCGACGTGGCGCTTAAAATGGCCGACGCCATGGTACAGGATGAGGGCGTTTACCTTGCCGGCATCCGCTGGCGCAGGGATATGGGCGGCCGTGAGCCGCATTATTCCACCGGCGGTGGGCTGCCGCTCAACGAAATTGTTGTGCTGGTAGACGGCGGTACCGCCTCGGCGGCCGAGCTGCTTGCCGGCAGCTTGCAGGACACCAACACCGCGCTGCTGTTGGGTGAGACGACCTACGGCAAAGGACAGGGCCAGTACCATATTGAGCTGATTAACGGCGATAAGCTGGTCATTACCACGCTCGAGCTTGAGCTGCCGCAGCAGGGCGGCTATGAGGGCGTGGGACTGACGCCCGACGTCATGCTTGAAAACCGCACAGTGACGGTTGACGCCGCGGCGCTGACGCCGCTCAATACCGACGCTGTGATGCGGTTTGGCGAGCGCTCGGACAACGTATATGCCATGACCGAGCGGCTTGCTCTGTTCGGCCTGATCGAAGAGGCGACATATGTCTTTGACGCCGGCGTAGCCCAGGCTGTGTCCGCTTTCCGCAAAAGCCACGAGATGGACTCGTCGCTGCTTTATGCCTCGCCCGACATGTTGCAGGCGCTTGACAGCGCAGTGCAATTGCTCGACGGCGAGACCTATGTGCTGGACGATCAGCTGCAAACCGCGCTTGCAATCTGCCAACTGGCGGCGGCCGAGCCGCAGCAGTACACCGCGCTGCCCGATGGCAGCTGGATAGCAAACTAACCGCCCACCGTTTATCATTAGGGGGAAAAGCTTTGGATACTCCGTTGTGCCAGCTAAATCACACGCCGCAGATCCTGCTCAACGAAGCGGAGGATCTGCCGTACTACCGGCAGACGCCTGCGCGCTTTGCCGGCGCGGTTGCGCCGGACGGCGAGAGCTGCGCGCAGTGGGCAAACAGCTTGGCGCCGCTGCCGGTCGGACGTATGCTTGACTGTCCGCCGTGGCCGGAGGAGGACAGCTGCGAACGCCCGGTGACCGTGCGGTACATCAACCGATGCAAGCGTCTTTTTCGCCCGCAGCTAAAGGAGGAGGCCGCGTTTTACTATCTGCGTAGCGCACCGGGCTTTGCCGCATTGCGCGCGGCCGTGTTGGCGATAGGTGAGCTGACCGGCCGTGCGGTGATTGCTGAGGTCGCCATCGAGGATGACGAGGGCCGCATGGCGGACGGTACCGATGTGCGCGCTGCGCTCGGCGTACTACAGTGCATCGGTGTGACCACGATCGTGCTGACCGCGCACGATCCAGAGTCCATGACCGCAGCGCTCGATCTTGCAGCGCCCTATGCCCGCATGGCGCTTGGCGCGTGCGTGCACTCTGCGTGGCTACGCGCCCAGACCAAGCTCTATAACATTGAACTTGTCCTGCCTGCCGATCATGACGACACCGCCCGGCTGCTCAAGGCGTTGGACGATCACACGGGCGGTGAGACCATACCGCGTGACCATGATGATTTTATCCTCGCGCCGGACGGAAAAAATGCGCACTTTATTGATGCGACAATTGATATTTCGGACGAGATCGAGTGCGGGCCGCGGCTTGAGGAGGCATTGATCGAAGCGGAGGACGACGCGGGCGCGCTCAAGCTGGTGCTCGAAACCGAGGACGATGTGATAAAGCTCGAGGAATTCCGTTACATGATCTCTCGGCCGCTGTGCCTGTGCGCGGCATCGGCCGAGCTGCTCGAGCAGGGGCTGCGCGTGTTCCCGGGTCTCGCGCTGTATGATGGCACTTGGGAGCAGCCCGAGGACGTGCTGCATTATCTGGAGAAAAAATACGGGCTGATTCGGTTATAAAACAAGCGGGCCTTACGGCAAAACACACAAACCCGTTAAAAAGCATGCCCTGTGGTGCGGGAGAAAGGATGAATATGCGGGATGGACTGGCAGGAGGTTGCGATTTATACCACGACCGCCGGCATCGGGCCGGTCGTGGCGGTGCTGGAGGATAATGGCATCGAAGGCTATGTGCTTGAGGACGCAGCGGACTTTGAGGAGTTTCTCAAGGATACCGAGATTTATTGGGATTATGTGGATGAGGAGCTTAAGCGGCAAAAGCGCGCGCAGGAGACCTGCATTAAAATCTATCTGCCAGGAGACGAGCAGGGCGCAGAGCAGTATAGGGCGCTCACCCGTGCGCTCGAGAACCTTAAGGCGTGTGACACCGGGCATGCATGGGGCCGTCTATGTACAGAGACCACGCTGACCCGGCAGGAGGACTGGGAGTGGGGATGGAAGCAGTATTTTAAGCCATTTCCGGTCGGCAGCACCTTTCTGATCAAACCCTCGTGGGAGGCCGTGGACGATGCGCAGGGGCGGCGTATTCTGGAGATTGACCCCGCCTCGAGCTTTGGCACGGGGAGCCATGACACCACCAAGCTGTGCATCGCCGCGCTCGAACAGTATGTCCGGCCGGGCTGCCGGTTGCTTGATATGGGCACAGGTTCGGGCATTCTGGCGATTGCCGCGGCCATGCTGGGCGCGGATGTGCAGACAGTCGTTGATATTGACGAAAATTGCCTGAAAACCGCGCGTGAAAACGCCGAAAAAAACCGGGTGCAGATCGGTCGCGGTCTGTGCGGCGATGCACTGCGCGATAGCAGACTTGCCGCTGAGATCGGCGCAGGGTATCAGATCATCGTCGCCAACATCGTAGCCGACGTCATCATCGGCATGGCGCCGATGTTTTATGATAAGCTGATCACCGGCGGCATACTGATCTGCTCGGGCATCCTAAATGAACGTGCACAAGAGGTGCATGCGGCGCTCGCTGAGGCCGGATTTACCATCCTATCCCATGCGGCCAGCGAAGACTGGAGTGCCTTTTCGGCGAAAAAATGAATTGCCGAATGGTTACTTGCCAAACCGTATTTTTTTTGATAGAATAGGAAAGGTTATTTTATCGTAATGCCAAGGTTTTTTGTAGAGCAGCCGCCGCAAGACGGCGTACTGACGCTCGAGGGTGAAAGTGCGCACCACGCGGCGCGCGTGCTGCGGCTGCGGCCGGGCGAAGCGGTTACGCTGTGCGACGGCCGGGGGATGGACTTTGACTGCATCGTTGAAAGCGTCGACCGGCAGACGGTTGTCTGCCGGGTGCAGAACAGCCACCCGGCGCTCACTGAGCCTGCGCAGCGTATTACGTTGTTTATGGCTCTGCCCAAGGGCGATAAGATGGAATGGATCGTGCAGAAGGCGGTCGAGCTTGGCGCAAGCGAAATCGTGCCGTATCTCTCCAAAAACTGCGTATCCCGTCCGGACAGAACGGAAAGCAAGGTCGAGCGGTGGCGCAGGATTGCCGTAGAAGCGGCTAAGCAGTGCGGCAGAGGCGTTTTGCCGTTCGTTCAGCCGGTGATTCCGTTTGCGCAGGCGGCAGCGCGCGCGGCGCAGGATGAAACCGCGCTGTTTCTTTATGAAAACGAAAGGCAGACCGGTCTGCGGCAGGCGCTTGCAGGCGGTTTGGGAGACACGGTTTCACTGCTGGTCGGCCCGGAGGGTGGCTTTGCCCCGGAGGAGGCCGAAGCGGCGAGACGGGCAGGACTGAAAAGCGTATCCCTGGGTACGCGCATCCTGCGGTGTGAAACGGCGCCGATTGCGGCGCTCGCCGCTATTTTGTATGCAGGCGGCAATATGTAAGCATATAGAGGGAGTGTAGGCATTGTCGAAAAGCAATGTGGAAAAAAAGATGATCAGCAAGGAAGAGTATACCACCAACAAGGTGCTGGCGGTGTTCAGCGTGTGTCTGCTGGGCGTATTGCTGCTTATGGTGGTGCAGCGCCTGCTCGATTATGGCAACACATGGGCGACCGGTATGGTCGTCATCCGCGTGCTGATGGGCATTGGTGCGGTTGGCGTGATTTGGGGCGCGGCTTTGCTGGGGCTTGAGCTTTCCGGCAGGCGTGAGCGCGCACGCCGCATCATCTGCGGACGCAATGTACTGATCGTAAGCATTTTCACCTTGCTTTGTATGGCGATGATTGGCTATCTGGGCGCGCAGTCAATCAAGCTGCTATATGTGCTGCTGCCGGTGCTGGCGGTATATTATCTGGTCTATCATTCATACGCGCCCGAGTTTTTCATCATCGCGGCGGACAGCGGTGTGGCGATCGGCCTGATGTGGCTTGTGCACCGTGCGGCCGCTGCGGCGCGTTTTGGTTGGATGGCGCCGGCAGCGGTGATCGCGGCGGTTGTGCTGACCATTATTCAGCTGTTCTGCGTATACAAGCTGCGCGCCAAAGGCGGTAAATTTGACTTGGGCGGCAAAAAGATTGATTCGCGCTTTAGCCGGAACGCCTATACGATGCTGACGATCACACCGCTCGTGATGACTGTGCTTGTGGCGGCTGTCTGGTTCCAGCCCTCGTGGATGATGATCGCAATAGGCTGCGCGGCGGCATATCTCTTCATCACCGCGGTATACTATACTGTTAAGCTGATGTGACTGACAGCGGAAAACAGGCGGATGGCTTAGCCGTCCGCCTTTTCTTTCTGGAGGGATGAAACATGAAATGGAAAGCTGCCTTGCTGGCATTTTTGCTGCTGGCGGGAGGTGCGATCGCGCACTGGTATCCGCGTGCGGCGGCGCCTGATGTGCAAAGCGCGTTCGAGGCCGCGGCGCTTCTTGAGCAGGAGGTGCGGGCCGGCGGGGAGAGCGTGACTTTTCGTAGCGAGCAGATCGATCCGGACGAGGTATACCGCGCGCTCGAGGCGCGTTATCCTTACGCCTTTGCGCTGCATGCGACCGAGCGGTCCGACCGTACCATAGCACTGCGCGTCGAGGTGCCGCGCGCGGCGCGTCAGGCGCAGGCGCAGGAGTATGCGGCCGCCCTCGCATCGGACAGCGTAAAAGAGGGCATGAGCGATGTGCAGAAGCTGCGCGCACTGCACGATGCACTCATTCGTCTGTGTGCTTACGATGAGGAGACGGCGGCCACATCTGCACCGGACGGCGCGGCGGCTCCGTTCGCGGCTGACGGCGCGCTGCTCGACCACAGCGCTGTATGCGCGGGCTATGGGCGCGCGTTTGGCATGCTGTGCGAAGCGGTCGGGATACAGACGATCTACATCGCTTCGGATGAAATGAACCATGGCTGGAACGCAGTTCGCCTTGCCGGGCAGACCTACTACATCGACTGCACCTTTGACGATCCGGTGCCCGACCGGGGAGATTATGTATCCGCACAGTATTTTCTGCTGACCGAGGAGCAGCTTGCCCGCACACATACCTGGGATGTGGATTTTTATGAGCGTCTGCTCGATAGCATGGAAAAAGAAAACCAAACTCAACAGTCAAGCGAATAAAAAGTGCTTGACAGGGCGGAATGGATGAGGTATAATATCTATCGTCGCCACAAACGGGCGACGTGGGAATGTGTATGGCGGTATAGCTTAGTTGGCTAGAGCGTTCGGTTCATACCCGAAAGGTCATTGGTTCAAGTCCAATTACCGCTACCATTTTCCCTTGGCCCGTTGGTCAAGCGGTTAAGACACCGCCCTTTCACGGCGGTAACGCGGGTTCGATTCCCGCACGGGTCACCATAGGGAAGTTTAGCTCAGCTGGGAGAGCATCTGCCTTACAAGCAGAGGGTCAGCGGTTCGAGCCCGTTAACTTCCACCATTAAAGAAGCCTTGGATCGAGTAGATCTGGGGCTTTTTTGTTTAGATTACAAAAAATAAAAAGAGACGCATCATTTATGCAATGTTTTTGCTTTCCGCGTGTTATACTGAACAGCAGAACGCAGAAAGAAGGAACGCGCATGAAAACACTGTATTACGGCGGCACCATCCGCACGCTGGAGGAGACGGACACGCAACAGGCACTGCTGGTGGAAAACGGCGTGATCGCAGCCACGGGCGAGCTGGAAAGCATGCAGGCGCGCGCGCGGGATGCGGCGATGATCGACCTGGAGGGCCGCGCGCTTTTGCCGGGCTTTATCGACGCGCACAGCCATTTTTCCGGCGCGGCCTATGCGCTGTTGCAGGCGCCGTTAGATGAGGCCGCGTGCTTTGCCGACATTGTGGATGCGCTAACACAGTTTATCGCGCAGCGCCATGTGCCCGTAGGGCAGTGGGTGGTTGGGCGCGGCTATGATCAGAACGCCTTGGCGGAGGGACGGCACCCGGATCGGACGCTGCTCGACCGCGTTTCGGCGGGGCATCCGATCATGGTTGTGCATCAGTCCGGCCATATGGGCGTGTTCAACACAGTGGCGCTCGAGCGGCTGGGCGTGGCGTATGATACGGCCGCACCCGCGGGCGGCTCGATCGCACGGTCGGGCGGTCAACTGACCGGCTACATGGAGGAAAATGCCTTTGTGCACTACCAGCAGCAGGTGCCGGCGCCAGATATGGACGATCTACTCGATGCCTGCCGCTGCGCGCAGCAGATGTATGCCTCCTACGGCGTTACGACCGTGCAGGAAGGTATGCTGACAGAGGGTTTGATTCCACTGTATGAGGCGTTGCAGGCGCACCGCGTGCTCGAGCTGGATATTGTTGCCTATCCGGGGGTGGACGCGCTCGAGGCGGCCTGCACGGCCTTTCCAGACGCAGTGCGGCGGTATGTGGGTCACTTCAAAATAGGCGGATGCAAGCTGTTTCTGGACGGCTCGCCGCAAGGGCGCACAGCCTGGATGCGCACGCCCTATCAGGGCGCGTCGGATGGCTATCGCGGCTGCGGCACGATGACGGACAGCGCGCTCGAAGACGCGTTGATGGACGCCTGCCACGCCGGCATGCAACCGCTGGTGCACTGCAACGGCGACGCTGCAGCAGCGCAGCTGCTGTCGGTCGCAGCCGCGATCGAGCAGACGTACCCTGACCTGCGGGCGCTGCGACCGGTGATGGTTCACGCGCAGCTGCTGGACGTCGATCAGATGGACGAGGTAAAGCGTCTGGGCATATTGCCGTCCTTTTTTGTGGCGCATGTATACCGATGGGGCGACACACATATCAAAAATTTCGGCCTTGCGCGGGCGAGCCGCATCAGCGCGGCCAAAGCCGCGCTCGACCGGGGTATTCGGTTTACGCTCCATCAGGATACGCCCGTGCTACCGCCCGATATGCTGAATACGATCTGGTGCGCGGCAAACCGCGTGACACGCAGCGGCGTGACACTTGGCGCAGAGCAGCGCATTCCGGTCGAGGCCGCGCTGCGTGCAGTGACCGAAAACGCTGCCTATCAATATTTTGAGGAGACGCGTCTCGGCACGCTGCACCCGGGTAAAGCGGCCGATTTTGTACTGTTGGACGCCGACCCGTTCTCTGTGCCACTTGATAAGCTGCGCGGCATCCGCGTGCTCGAGACGATCAAGGCTGGTGAGACGGTCTGGCGCGCGTGAAAGGGCGGATAGCGCGGCCTGCGCGCAAATCCCCCTTGGCTTTTTGCCGCCGATGCCTTATACTGAATAAGGAACCGATCGCTGTCGGCATCCGGTGCGCGCCCTGACCTGCGCGCGTATTTTTGCCGGTGCGCCGGATGGAGCAAAGGAGAATAGATATGAACATCACCAAGGGCGACGTGCTCGAACTACGCCGCCGTTTGAAAAAGAATGAGTGCACCTTTGATAGTGTGTGTGGCTGCTATGTCAACAGCGGCAAGCAGATAGTCCTTAAATTTCGGGAGCCATTTTCCGCGCTTGGAGAGGATGAATTTTACAAGTACCTAGAGATCGCCCAAAAGGCGCTTTCTGGCACGATCGGCAGCAATCTGCTTGAGCTGGATTTCGACCGGGGTGAAGCGTCGGAGGAGCGGCAAAAGTATCTGTTGTTGTTGCGCTCAAGCAAGCTTGCAAACGATCAGTTGCTCGACCGGCTGTATGAACAGATCGTCGAGCAGTATGCCTATCCAGGCAACTACCTGATTTTGATCTACCATGATGTTTATGATGTGCCTGCCAGGGCAAGCTCGGGAGAGGAGCAGGACGAATCCGAGGAGGTATACGAATACATACTGTGCGCAATCTGCCCGGTTGATCTGGCCAAGCCCGCGCTTGGCTACCGTGAGGACGAAAACCGCATCGGTGCACGGCGGCGCGACTGGGTGGTCGGCCTGCCCGACCTCGGCTTTGTCTATCCGGCGTTCAGCGGGCGCGCAAGCGATGTCAACGCGATGATGTATTATGTAAAGCCTGGCAAAAGCTCACAGCCGGACTTTGTACAAAATGTGCTCGGCTGCGTATCCCAGCGCACAGCGGCGGAGGACAAGCAGGTGTTTGAGCGCGTGGTCAAAGGCGCGTTCGGCGAGGATGGGGAGCAGGCGGACGCGGCGTTTTTCCAGATCCAGCAGACCATCAGCGGTATGGTGTCCGAGCGCGAGCAGGATGAATCTCTGCCGCCGGTCAGATTGACAGCCGAGACGGTCGCAGACCTGGCGGCAGAGGCCGAAGTGCCCAATAAAGTGCGCGAGCGGATCGAAAAATCCTACGCAGATCTGTTTGGCAGCACGCCGCCCGTAGCGCACAACGTGCTTGACAGCAAACTGGTCGAGGAAGGTGCGCGGCGCGCGCATACTGCCCGGCTGGAGCAGAAAGTAGCCGCCTTGCAGCAGCAGCTCGCCGCGCAGGGAACAGCCGGCGCGGACGAAGAGGACGCGCCGCCGTGGGAAGAGGAGGAGCCGGCCGCGCCGATCGAGCTGCGTGTGCCCGTAGAAAAGGCCACGCGCATTCACGCCGGCATCGTGGAGGGGCAGAAGTGCCTGCTCATCCCACTGGACGAGGGGGAGTCTGCCTGCATCAACGGCAAAAATACACCGTTTTAACAGCGAAGGAACCGCAAGAAAAGGCGGTTCTTTTCTTTTTTGGTAGGTTTGCGTTCTGTATCCATATTTTTACTATAATCTTGGAGTTTTTTTCATAAAATACAGATGTGAAACCGGTGGGAAACCGTAAAAAATCATGTTTTCCGACGTATAGCGTTGAAAACAGGGGGGAAAGTGTGCTATACTACGAATATCTGAAATCCTTTGGAGCGTAATACAATGGCTTATGAAAAGAACAGACGCCGTCCGCCGCGGGAGGATGACGGTACGCTGATCGAGGGGCGCAACGCCGTGCTGGAGATGCTGCGCGCGGGTCGTGCAGTGGACAAGGTCTTTTTGGCTGAGGGAGCGCGCATCGGCGATGTGGCCGCCGAAGCGCGCCGGTATGGCGTGCCGGTCGTTACCTGCGACCGGCGAAAGCTTGACCACATGAGCCCGACCGGCAATCATCAGGGCGTAATCGCGCAGGCGGCCGCGCAGCAATACGTCTCGCTGGAGGATATTTTTCTTGTGGCGCAGGAGCGGAATGAGCCGCCGCTGATCGTGGTGTGTGACGGCATCGAGGATCCGCATAACTTGGGTGCGATTATTCGCTCGGCCGAAACCGCCGGCGCGCACGGGGTTATCATTCCGAAGCGGCGCGCGGTCGGATTGACGGCGGCGGTCGCACGCGCGGCAGCTGGTGCGCTGTCATACATTGGCGTGCACAGGGCGAACAACCTCGCTGCGACGCTTGATGCGCTCAAGGAGCGCGGTGTGTGGCTGTTCGGCGCGGAGGCGGGCGGCAGTGTTTCTTTGTATGAAGCTGCGCTTGATCGCCCGGCCGCGATTATCATCGGCTCAGAGGGGCGGGGTCTCGCCCGGCTGACAGAGGATAAGTGCGACTATATCATTAGCATTCCGCTGCGTGGCAGGGTCAATTCGCTCAATGCGTCAAATGCTGCGGCTGTGTTGCTGTTTGAAACCGTGCGCCGCCGCACGCAAGCCGACTAAAGGAGGCAACGGATAAAGCTATGGACAGAAGAGACGATACCATGAATCTGGATGCGCTGAAAGAGATGCTCAGCGATGTGCCGGACGGTGGAGAGTTCGATCTGGACGCAATCATCGCCGAGGTATCGGGCGGCGCGCCCGCCGTACCCCGGCAAAGTGAGCGACCCGCGCCCGCGCCCGCACCCGAACCGCGCCGCACAGCGTCTGCACCCGAACCGCGCCGCGCAGCGTCTGCACCCGCGCCCGCATCCGAACCACGCCGTAAGGCACCCGTGCAAGAACAGCGGAAAGTGCAGGCCGTGCGCTGGGAGGAGCAGGTGAAACATTTCCCAGACCCGGCTGCGTTTGAGGACGAGCCGGATGAGGCGGCATCCGATCCGCGCCTTGCGCGCATTGCAGCACGCGAGGCCAAAGCGGCCGAAAGGCGTAAAAGGGCTGCGGACAGAGAGGCGCGCCGTGCTGCGCGTCAGGCAGGGCGCGAGGCGCACGAGGAAGAAGACTATGACGATGCGCCGTCGGCTATGGCGGAGGACATGGAATGGAACGCGTCAACGCACGCGCCACGTGCGCATATGACGCGCAAGGAGGCGCGTGCTGCACGCATTGCCGCTGCACAAGCGGAGGAAGAGGAAGAAATCAAGCTGCGCGATCCAGCGCAAGCGGCAAAGGAGTGCAAACGGCGTGCCCGGAGTCTGTCCACGCGCGCGACGATCGTGCTGATTTTGGCCGTTGCCGCGGCTTATTTGAGCCTTGCGCCCGGGATCGATGCGTTGCCGCTGCCAATCGTTCTGGACGCGGTGGAAAACCCAGCCATGGGCATCGGCGCGCTGATGCTTTTACAGTTTATTGCGCTGTTTGTCGGCGTGGATGTATTCGGCATGGGATTTTACAGCTTGCTGCATGGCATGCCCGACCGCAGCTCGCTGGCATCCTTTGCGGTGCTGGCGGCGCTATTGCACGGCGCTTCCATCATCGTGTTTGACAACCAGGCGGGCGTTAATATTCCCTATCTGGCGGTAACTATTTTGCTGCTATACGCGGCGATGCGCGAGGAACGCGGCCGGTGCGCCGCGCAGGCGCGCGGCTATCAGTCGATCTGCTCGGCGGAGCGGCCCGTCGCGGTGTACAGCCACTATGACGCGGAGAACGACGCCTGCCGCGCGGTCAAAGGGCCGCTGTTTGACAACAAGGATTTTCTCATCGAGATGGAGCGGCCGGACACCGCTGACCGCTTTTCAATGATCTATGTGCCGATCGCGCTTGCCGCATCAATCATCCTGGCACTGGTCGCGTCGGTCGGCTGCGGCGAGCCGGCGCGGTTTTTCTGGGCATTTTCGGCGTTGCTGTCGGTCTCTGCGCCGCTCGGACTGCTCTGCGCTTCCGGTGCAAGCTATAAGAATACATCGCGGCGTCTGCTTGCCCTGGGTGCAGCGATCGCCGGCGCGCGGCAGGCCAATCTTCTGCGCGGCACGGAGGAGGTTGTGCTCGCTGAGGACGATCTGTTCCCGCCCGGTTCGATCAGTCTGGAGTCGCTTCAAAACATAGGCCGCCTGTCTGACGACAGAATTCTGGCCTGCGCGGCGGCGGTTGCCGACGCTGCCGGGCTTGAGCTGGGGCGTGTGTTAACCGAGGTGGCGCGCGAGCGGTACGGCGTAACGGTTTCGGCACGCAAGGTGCAGATGGTCGAGGGCGGCGTAGCCGGACAGATTGGCACAAGTCGCGTTGTGCTGGGCACGGCGGCGCTCATGGTCAAGATGGGCGTGCGCATTCATGCCGGACGGGGTACGCAAACCTGCGCCTACCTGGTGGTTGACGATGCGCTCGCCGGTGTACTTACGCTGCGCTATCAGCCGACCAAGCACACCTATCAGGCCATGCGCTTGATGCGCCGCATGCACATGAGTGCGCTGCTCGCGGTGCGCGATTTTAATATTTCACCTGCCATGGTTGAGGCGGAGTTTGATCTGCGCCGCGGCTTTGCCGACCAGCCCGATCCTGCGGAGGTGAGCCGTCTGCTTGACCCAAACTATGCGGCGGGCGATGCACCTGCGGCCATGCTGACACGCCAGGGCGCGGGTCCGTACATGCAGGTGCTGCGAAGCGCGGACAAGCTGGCCGGAGCAGTGCGCGCATCACTCACGCTGGGCACCTTTGCAGGTGTGTGCGGTATGCTGATCGTGTTCTATCTGGTGTTTCAAAACGCGGTCGACGCACTGCCGGTTGTGAACCTGCTGTTGTACCTGCTGCTCTGGTATGCGCCGGTATTCATCATTACATTACAAACACATTAAATATCCAATGTGCAGCCCGGATCGGGAGATGGTGTCGCCGGAATAAAGACGGCAATGTCCATTACATTAAAAGGCTTGGGAACGATTCGTTCCCAAGCCTTTTTTCATAAAAAACCGTGGCAGATGCCGTCAAGCTTTTTCATACAGAAGCACAGCCCCCATGTGTAGATGGACTTGTGCAGCTAGCAGGAAAGATAGTAAAATCCTTTTTCCATCTTGTGTTTTACAGGTGTGTTTGCAAAAGATTACAGAAAAAGTGCACAAAAAACAGCTTGCATATGCGCAAATAATAGTGTATAATAACAAATAAGGGAATGGATTCCCAGTAACAAAGCGCCCGCACATATGTGCGAGTAGGGGAGTGTATATCAACTATGGCCAATTACCCGGTTAACAAGATCCGCAATGTATGTTTGATGGGCCACGGAGGAGACGGCAAAACCTCGCTTGTTGAGAGCCTGCTCAATATCGCCGGCGTGACTGACCGTGTCGGCAAAATCACAGATGGCAACACGGTGTGTGACTTCGATCCTGAGGAGATCCGGCGCAAGTTTTCGATTTCGACGGCGGTCGCACCGATCGAGTGGGGTGGCTGCAAGATCAACTTGCTTGATACTCCAGGCTTTTTTGATTTTGAAAGCGAGGTCAACTGCGCGCTACGTGTAGCCGAGTCCGCGCTGATCGTCGCTACCGGAAAGTCCGGCCCGGGCGTCGGCACGGAAAAAGCGTGGGAGCGCTGTGTCGAGCGCTCAATGCCGCGCATGTTCTATATCTCTAAGATAGATGAGGAAAACTCGGATTATTACACTGCGCTGCACAAACTGCAAAAGCAGTTTGGCGTATCGGTGGCGCCGGTGGTCGTGCCGATCTTTGAAGGCAACCGCGATACAGTAGGCGTTGTCGACTGCGTTGTGCGCAAGGCCTACCGCATGGACGGCAACAAGCGCGTCGAGATTCCGATCCCAGACGAGATGAAAGACCGCATCGACCAGCACCGTGCGGCACTGTGCGAAAATGTAGCCGAGCTTTCCGAGGAACTGATGGATCGCTATTTTGCGGGCGAAGAATTTTCAGATGATGAGCTGATCGCGGGTATTCGCCAGGGCGTTAAGGATCTGGTCATCGCGCCGGTGTTCTGCGGCACCGCAGCGACCGGTATCGGTTCGTACGCGCTGCTCAAGGGCATTGCTGACTATATGCCTTCGCCGGATGAAAAGCCGGTCGAGATCTGCGAGGATGAGAAAGGCGAGCTGATCGAGATTAACTGCACGCCAAACGGCTCGACCTGTGTGTTTGTATTCAAAACCGTTGCCGATCAATACGGCAGGTTCTCTTATTTCAAGGTGATGAGCGGCGAGGTTAAGCAGGATATGACGCTTGTCAACAAGCGTGCGGATGCAAACGAAAAGATGAGCCATATCTATTCGGTCTGTGGCAAAAAGACAACCCAGGTAGATATGGTCGGCTGCGGCGACATCGGCGCGGTCTCCAAGCTTGTCACCACCAAGACGGGTGACACGCTCTCGATGAGCGTGCGCAAGGTTGAGCTTGAGCCGATTGAATTTGCACCGCCGTGCTACACGCAGGGCATTCAGCCCAAGGTTAAGGGCGCCGAGGAAAAAATCTCGAGCGGCCTGGCCCGTTTGCACGATGAGGACCCGTCCTTCGAGACTGAATTTAACCCCGAAACCAAGCAACATACCATTTCGGGCGCGGGCGACATCCATCTAGATGTTCTATGCTCAAAACTTAAGGATAAGTTCGGCGTTGAAGTTGAGCTGACCCCGCCGATCGTGCCCTACCGGGAAAAGATCCGCAAAGCGGTCACGGTCGAGGGCAAGCACAAGAAGCAGTCGGGCGGTCACGGGCAATATGGCCATGTCAAGATGGAGTTTGCACCCTACTCCGAGGGCGACTATCTGTTCGAGGAGAAGATCTTCGGTGGTTCGGTGCCTAAGAACTTCCATCCGGCGGTCGACAAGGGGATCCGCGAGGCGATGGAGCACGGTGTGCTCGCCGGCTACCCGATGGTCGGTCTGCGCGCGACGTTGCTGGACGGATCGTATCACGATGTCGATTCCAACGAGCTATCCTTCAAGATGGCGGCGCGGCTGGCATATAAGGCGGGTATCCCGCAGGCAGACCCCGTGCTGCTTGAGCCGGTGTGCTCGATGCGGGTGATCGTACCCGACTCTCATATGGGTGATGTAATCGGCGACCTTAACAAACGCCGCGGTCGTATTATGGGTATGAATCCGCTCGAGGGCGGTAGGCAGGAGATTCTGGCCGAGTGTCCAATGGCTGAGCTTGCCGACTACGCGATCACATTGCGCTCGATGACACAAGGGCGTGGCTCGTTTGTATCCAAGTTTGAGCGGTATGATGAGGCACCTGCACAGGTGCAGGAAAAGGTCATTGCCGAGAACAAGGCGCGGCTGGAAGCACTTAACAGAGAATAATGCAGAAAACATCATAAAACATCAAAAACCGGCTGTTTTTCAGCCGGTTTTTTGTCATGACAGGCGACTTGTCCGGGTAGACGAATTAGTCGGAGTATGTTATAATTATAACATAAAATCACTGCGGAGGTGTCGTGCGATGCACTGTACCAGAAAGGTCACAGATGACCTGATTTATGTTGGCGGAAGCGACCGCCGTCTGAGCCGGTTTGAAAACCTATTTCCCGTTCCGCACGGGGTGTCTTATAACAGCTATCTGCTGCTGGATGAAAAAACTGTGCTGATGGATACGGCGGATGATGCGATCTCCCGTCAATTTCTCGATAACGTCACTACTGAGCTTGGCGGGCGCGCGCTCGACTACCTGGTTGTTCAGCATATGGAGCCTGACCACTGCGGCATGGTTGATGACATATTGCACCGTTATCCGGACTGCAAACTGGTGTGCAGCGCAAAGGCGCTGAACATGTTGGGACAGTTTTGTGGCATGGATGCCAAGGAGCGCGCGCTGGTCGTTGCCGAGGGGGACAAGCTTTCCACCGGCCGCCACACACTGCACTTTATCATGGCGCCCATGGTGCATTGGCCCGAGGTGATGGTCACCTATGACGAGGTGTCCAAGGTGTTGTTTTCTGCGGACGCTTTCGGAACATTTGGCGCGCTGCCGGGCAATATTTTTGATGATGAGTTGTGCTTTGACAGCGTGTGGATGAACGACACCCGCCGGTATTACGCCAACATTGTCGGCAAATATGGCGCACAGGTGCAGGCGTTGCTTAAAAAGATTGCTGCGCTTGATGTTGAGATGGTCTGCTCGCTGCACGGGCCAGTTTGGCGCGGCAACCTCAAGATGCTGATCGAAAAATACCATATCTGGAGCACTTACGAGCCGGAGGAAAAGGCGGTTATGATCGCCTATGCGAGCATGTACGGCAATACCGAAAATGCGGTCAATGTGCTCGCCTCGCTGCTGGGCGAGCGCGGCGTGCGCGGCATTGCGATGTATGACGTGTCCGATGTCGATGTATCCGTTCTGGTGTCGGAAAGCTTTCGGTGCAGCCACATGGTGCTGGCCGCGCCGACCTATAACGGTGGCCTGTATCCGCGCATGGAGTTCTTTTTGCGGGATATTAAGGCGCTCGGTCTGCAAAAGCGCACGGTCGCCCTGCTGGAAAACGGTACTTGGGCGCCGGTTGCGGCCAAACACATGCGCACCGCGCTTGAGGGTATGAAGGGAATGACTGTGCTGGACAGTTCGGTCGCGGTCAAATCTGTGCTGGTCAACACCCAGCTGTCTTCCCTCGAGGCGCTGGCGGATGAGCTTGCCCTGCAGCTTAGGTAAGATAGCAAAACTGCAATATACCGCCGCATTGCGGCGGTATATTTTTACGTCAGATGTCGCTCTTGCCGGCAGCCTTATTTTTTACATGCTATCGGTTCTGCCTGGCCTGCCCGATGCATAGGATAGAGCAAACGCAGGAGGGAACAGTGCTATGATCGTTTTTGCAGCCAAGGTATCGGTCAAAAAAGTGGTGGCGGGCGTGCTCGCGGTCGGCGCGGTTGCGTTGGGTGTGGCCATGCTGGCGCCGGCGGCAGCGGAGACGGTGCAGGTATCGGCTGCCGAAGGGGAGCTTGATCTGGATAGCAAGCTCAAAACCAACGAGCAGCGGGTGGCATTGCTCGAAAGCTATGGTTGGAAAGTGGACCCCGAACCGCGCAGCGAGCGTGAAGTTCAGATTCCGAAAACCTTTGATGACACTTATCAGGCGTACAATGACATCCAGCGCGAACAGGGGCTTGATCTGGCGCCGTATCAGGGCAAACGCGCCATGCTGTATACCTACGAACTGACCGAGTACCCAACCGGCGCGCAAGGGGTAACGGCAAATCTACTCATCCGCCGCAACCGCCTGATCGCAGCGGACATCAGTGCAGCGGAAGCAGATGGCTTTGTGCATGGCATCACCGAATATCCCGAGAGCATCGAGACACCGCAGCAGAATTCGGCCAGCCAGATACCGGAGAGCAGCGAGACACCGCAGCAGGATTCGGCCAGCCAGATACCGGAGAGCACACCCTGACAGCGCGCGGCGGCATTTCATATAGCAGGTAAATATACCTGTGGCATGGGAGAAAATCCCCGGCTGATAAAAGCCGGGGATTTTTTTGCGTTCTGACGGTTTGTGGTGCAGGAAAAAAATTTGCCGGGATGGGTTGACAAAAATGTATATATGTATTATTATCATAATACAACATAACACAGAAAGGAGAAAGCCTATGCAATGGCAACTGCGGGGCGACCGTCCGATTTATCAGCAGCTGATGGAGCAGCTGATAGAGCAGATCGTAAGCGGCCAACTCGGTGCGGGCGCAAGGGTGCCGCCCGTGCGCGAGCTGGCGGCCGAGGCAGGGGTCAACCCCAACACGATGCAGCGCGCGCTGGCCGATCTTGAGCGCGAGGGGCTGATGTACACCAACCGCACCAGTGGACGATATGTTACGGAGGATAAAATGATGATTGATAAAGTTCGGGAGCAGATCGCAAGCGAGCGCATTGCAGAGTTTTTGGCCGGCATGAGTCAGCTCGGCTTTTCCGAGCAGGAGATCGTCGCGCTGTTGGAAAAACGCAGAAAGGAGGCGCGCGACAATGGAGCAGAAAAATGAACTGGTCGTCTGCCAGGGTCTGACCAAGGTTTATGGCGGCACCCGGGCGCTGGATAATCTGAACCTGAATTTGGAGCGGGGTCGCTTCATCGGCCTACTGGGCCCGAACGGCTCGGGCAAGACGACGGCGATCAAACTGCTGTGCGGCCTTATTCAGCCGACCGGTGGCATGGTCACCATCGATGGTGCACAGCCCGGTATTCACACGCACAGCGTGGTCAGCTATTTGCCCGACCGCGCCTACCTAAGCGACTGGATGAAGGTGTGTGACCTGATCGCGTTCTTTGCCGATTTTTACACGGATTTTGACAGGGTAAAGGCCAACGACATGCTCAGTGCGCTGGACATCAGTCCGCTCGCCCGGCTGAAGACGCTGTCCAAAGGCACGAAGGAAAAGGTGCAGCTCATTTTGACCATGAGCCGCAAGGCGCAGCTGTTTCTGCTTGATGAGCCGATCGGCGGCGTCGATCCCGCAGCGCGTGACTATATCCTCAATACCATCCTGTCAAATTACAGCGAGGATGCCTCGGTCATACTATCCACCCATCTAATCGCGGACATTGAGCGCGTGCTCGACGAGGTGGTATTCCTCAAAAACGGCGTGATGACCCTGCACGAGAGCGTGGATGCCATCCGCGAGGAGCATGGTAAGTCAGTCGATATGTTATTCAGGGAGGTATTCGCATGCTGAAGCTGCTAAAGTACGAGTGGAAGGCGTGCGCGCGCATCTGCTTGCCGCTCTGTGGGCTCCTGTTGCTGCTAAGCGCCGTCACACGTGTGATGATGGTCGACCGGATGCAGGAGCTGATGTACGGTATTCCAACCGTGCTAATCTCTATGCTCTACTTTGCCATGATCGTGACGGTGTTCGTCGTGACCACGGTCATCCTGATCCAGCGGTTTTACAAAAACCTGCTCGGCGACGAGGGGTACCTGATGTTTACACTGCCGGTAACGGTTTCGCAGCACATCTGGAGCAAGACCATCATTGCGCTTGCCATGAGCATTATCAGTATGATTGCGCTGTTTTTAAGCATCGGTATCCTGGGTATGGGCACCGAGCTGCTTGGCGAGCTGGCGTCTATCGTGCCCAACCTATTGCAAGGCATTTACGAGCGGCCGAGCGAGTTTGTGGTCGCGCTGGAAGCGCTGCTCTGGCTGCTCATCCTGAGCGCGGTTGGTATGCTGTTTATTTACCTGTGCATCGCGCTTGGTCATCTGGCCAAAAAGCACCGCGTGCTCATGGCAGTGGTATGGTATTTTGTGCTGACGACCGTATTTGAGTTTCTGCTGATGTTCCTGATTATGGGCGTTGGCACGCTGCCGCTGGGCGGCTTTTGGATGGCATTGCAAAACTTCTTTGTGCGCATCGGCCCGGCGGCGACCATCCACGTCTGCATGATCGGCCTGTGCATTATCACGGCAGCGGTGGGCGCAGCGTTCTTCCTTGGAACACGGTATATCCTGAAGAACAAGCTCAACCTTGAATAAGTCTGCTGCTGCTTTTACCACGGGGACGCGCCAGCCCGCGCGTCCCTTTTTGTTCCCATAAAATAGGCTGACGCGCCGCAGTTTGCGATCTGGCAGTCTGCACGGGCGGTATGGCGGGCGCAATACAGATAGAAAAAGTACGTATTCTTTGCAAATCTTAAGAATTTTATGCAGTCGATCAAAAGAAATACCATGTAAAATAAAAAGAAAAAAGGAGGAGAGAAATATGACGGCGGCAGTACAGCGATATGTGGGAAAGTGCAGGCAGCGCGCTGCCAGACGGTATACGGCGGGCGAACTTACCGGGCTGTTTTTCGCTTTTTCGGTGATCGGCTGGCTATGGGAGGTTGGCCTGCATATTGCGCTGGACGGCGAGTTGGTCAACCGGGGTGTTATGCTTGGTCCCTGGCTGCCGATCTACGGCGTAGGCGGGGTGCTCGCGCTTTGGCTGCTGCGCCGCACGGCACAAAATCCACTGCATGTGTTTGCGCTTGGCACGCTGCTGTGCACGACGATCGAATACGCCGCGGGTAAATGTCTGCTGGCGGTATATGGCCTGCGTTGGTGGGATTACAGTATGTATCCGCTCAATCTGGACGGGCTGGTAAGCCCGCTAACCTCGATGCTGTTTGGTCTGGGTTGCTGCGCGGCGGTATATGCGGCAGGACCTGTGCTCGCCGCATATTTTGCGCGCCTTTCGCAGCAGCGGATGCGCGCGCTCGGCGTGCTGCTGGCGGTGTTATTCGCGCTTGATCTCGCGTGGTCGGTTATACATCCAAATATGGGTGTAGGTGTTACAATATGGCCGGACGGGCTGATCGTCATCGAGCCGGACAAGTTGTCCGGCTTTGTACTAAACTTGTTGTGATCTTCTTGCATGCGCTTTCATTCTCTGCTATTATAAAATGCAAAGGAAGGGGAGAGCATCGCATTGAAATGCCAACATTGCGGAATCAATTTTGACGAGAGTGAACGCGAATGCCCGGTATGCGGCGCAAGGGCGGGCAGCCGCGGCCGTCTGGGAGGGGCGAAAGAACAGGTAAAGAACGTTTCACCTGCCCCTGTAAACGCGCGGGTGACCGCGCGCCGGGCGCGCGCCAGCGCAAGGCCTATCCGGGAGAATAAAAAGAGGAGCATGGGCCGCGCGGTCATTGTGGTCATCCTTCTTGTTGTGCTGCTTAATCTGCTGCCCGTGCTGGCCAGGCTGGCCTCTGGTGTGTGGGAATAGCATCGGACGTTGGTTTACCGTGTATTATGATCGGGAAAGCGGCGAGATCACGCTGCAGGATCAGATTGGAACCGACCTACTCGGCGCGAAAGAGAATGTGGCCTTTTTCCGACAGAGCAGGGATAACATGAAAAAAGGAAGCCGGTAGGGCTTCCTTTTTGTTTTGCAGCAACGGGGATGGTCAGGTCGCTTCTTCGTCCTTTTTGACCTGCGAGAGATAGCGGTATACGCTTGCCTGGGAGCAGTGCAGCGCATCTGCCACGTCCTTGACTGCGCCCTTGAGCAGAAAGATGCCGCCGGCCTCGAGCGAGGCGATGATGTGGATGCGCTCGTCCGGGGTCAGGCGGTCGGCGGTTACGCCGAGATGCGCAAGCTCGCGGTTTACCGCGTCGCCCGCAACGGCGTCGATCGAGTTGTGAAAGCTCTCGATCGTTTGTGAAAGTGGAGACGGGATGGCTGCATGCTCATCCTGCGGCACAGCAAGGTGCATCAGCTCCTCGGCAAAGCTGTCCGGGTGGCACAGTTGCAACAGGCTTCGGCTGACCGCCTGGTAGCGGCTGTCGTCAAAATTGATGCACAGCATGCCGATCAGCCTATCATTCTGCTTGATAAACAGAGTCGAGGAGCGCAGCGGCTTGCCATCGGCGGAGATGCCACAATAATGCAGCCGGTAATCCTGCGTCTCATAGCTCTTATCCATCAGAATCTGCAATGCGACGTTGGTCAGCGGGGCGCCGATCTTGCGCCCGCTAACATGGCTGTTCGCAATCGCTATGATCGAGCGGTTTTTGTCGGTCAGGTCGTGCAGGGCGACCTCGTAGTCAGGCCCTAGCGCCTGCCCCAAAAACTCTGTCAGCTTGATATATTGCTGCAGCAGAGAACTTGCCATGCGCGCACCTCGTTTCTCTTTATTAAAAGCGGGATAGATTTGTATATAATTTATTATAGTACAAAAAAATATATCCTGTCAAAGCGATTTTCAAAAATTTTATCATAATAAAAATAAAATCTATTATATAGTATATATAAATATACAAAAAATAAACAAATAAGTGAAATATAAGTGAATAATCATATAAAATAGATAAAAATATATTGACAAAATATTATTTAGATGATAAATTTATTTCAGATAAACAGATCAATGTAAAGCTGAAAACGATTTTCATAGACGGAACAGGAAGGGGGCCTCGATGCCCAGTTTCCGCTCTTTGTGTGACAGACCCGTGCCGCCTACGCTGCGCATCATGCGCGCACAAATGGGAATCATAGACGCGGCTGCGGTGTCTAAACAGTATATATCAAACGGAGGAAACTGATGGAGCATACGAATGCCATAAAAAAGCAGGATGGTTTTCGCTCGCAATGGGGCTTTATCATGTCGGCCGTCGGCTCATGCGTGGGCATGGCAAACGTCTGGCGCTTTCCAATGCTGGTTTCGCGCTACGGCGGCTTGACCTTTCTAATTCCATATTTTATCTTTGCTTTTATCATCAGCCAGTCCGGCATGATGGAGGAATTTTCGCTTGGCCGCTGGTCGGGCGCCGGTCCGGCCGGCGCATTTGGCAAGACGATGGAAAACGGCGGCAGGCGGCGAAGGATTGGCGAGCTACTCGGTGGCATTCCAATCCTCGGCGCACTGTGCCTTGCGATTGGCTACTCGGTCATCATGGGCTGGGTGTTCTACTATACCAAAATGGCTTTTACCGGCGAGCTGACCGCGATGGGCGGCAATATGGATCTCATCAGACGAACGTTTGGTGCGGTCGCGCCCGAGGCGGACAGCCTGATCGAAGCTGTCCGTATGACTCTTGCAACCGGCGGCGCCAATAATTTTTGGATTATCGTCGGCATTGCCGTCTCGTTTGTCATTATGATACTCGGCGTGTCGCGCGGTATTGAGAAGTCCTGCAAGATTATGATTCCCGCGCTCTATGTTCTCTTCATCGCACTGGCGGTCGTTATGGTCTTCACCCCAGGCACCGGCAGCGGCTATCGGTATATCTTCTCGATCAACCCCGTGGGTCTGCTCAATCCCGAGGTGTGGATCTTCGCTTTCGGGCAGTGTTTCTTCTCGCTTTCGGTTGCGGGATCAGGCTCGATCGTATACGGTTCTTATCTCGGTAAGGATGTTAAGATTCGTCAATCGGCCGTGACATGCGCGATATTCGATACCTCGGCCGCGCTGCTGGCCATGCTGATTATCATCCCGGCGATGGCGACTGCTGGAGCCGACCTTGGCGACGGCGGCCCCGGCCTTATGTTCATTTTTGTGCTACCTGTGTTCAATACCATGGGTACGGCCGCCCGGCTGATCGTTATTTTCTTTTACCTGGCGATCCTCTTTGCCGGACTTTCCTCGGTCATCAACTTGTTTGAGACGCCAATCAACTTTTTGCAGGAGCAGCTGCACATGAAGCGTCCTGTGGCGACCATCCTCATCCATGTGATCGGAGCGGGCGCAGCACTGATGATTCAGCCGTGGACCTCCCAATGGATGGATACTGTGTCCATCTATGTGCTGCCGCTTGGCGCGCTGACCGCCGGTATCATGTATTTCTGGGTGATGCGAAAGGATACTGCGCTTGAGGCGGCGCAGCTTGGCTCGGATAAGCCGCTGATGAAATGGTTTTATCCGTTTGGCCGGTATATTTTTGTTCCGTTATGCGCCTTGTGCTTTGTGCTGGGTATCGCGTTGGGCGGTATTGGCTGATCAGAAAAGCAAACGGCTTTGTTATATTGGTAAAAACGGCGCGGTTTACACTTGGGAAATGAGGAAAAAATATGAACTCTGACGTACGCGATAAGATCTCTACCGCCTCTACTGCGATCGAGGTCACACTCGGCGCGGTCATCCTGATCGCCTGCATCGTTGCAAGCCTTGGCATGGTGTTCACAACGGATACGCAGCAGCTTTTTATATCGCCAGACTATCTGCAGGCGCGTCTGAGCGACGCATGCCTGATTATTATCGGCATTGAGCTGATTAAGATGATCACCAGTTACACGATTGATTCGGTGGTCGACGTGATGCTTCTCGCTATTGCCCGCCAGATGGTCGTAGAGCACACTACGCCCGTGGAAAACCTGATGATGGTAGTAGCGGTCGGCATATTATTTGTCATTCGCAAGTATCTGTATGTTTCCTATCTGGACAGCCGCCGCCGCAAACGGGAGGCGCGGGTCGCCGCCGCCATCCGTGAGGAAGTATTCGGCAGCGTGCGCGCTAAACCAGCCGAAGAAGAGGACTGAAAAAGCTGCCCCAAAGGGGCAGCTTTTTCTTTGCCGCACGCGGCGGCTTTTTCGTCTTGCAGAGCGGTGAGGTTATCCCTTGGGCGGGATTTCCGCCACGCTGTTTAAGATATGGTGCGGCCGGTAGGCGTAGTTTTCTACGTCCTGTACGGTGGTGCAGCCGGACAGCACAAGTACGGTGTCCAAACCGGTTTCTATACCTGCGATGATGTCGGTATCCATGCGGTCGCCAATCATGACGGCCTCGTGCGAATGCACGCCGAGCAGACGTAGGCCGGTGCGCATCATCAGCGGGTTGGGCTTGCCGACATAGTAGGCCGATTTGCCGGTAGCCAGCTCGATCGGTGCGACCAGCGCGCGGCACGAGGGAATAGCGCCATGATCAGACGGCGCGATCAGATCGGAGTTGGTTGCGATCAGCCGTGCACCCTTGTTGATCAGATCAACTGCCTTGAGAATGGTTTGATAGTTGTAGGTATTGGTCTCGCCTGAGATAACATAGTCCGGGTCGACGTCGTTCATCACGATGCCCGCCTCATACAGCGCGCCTACCAGTCCGGGGGCGCCGATGACATACGCAGAGGCACCCGGTTTTTGGCTAGCGATAAATTTTGCGGTCGCCAGCGCAGAGGTATAGAAGTGTTCTTCGCCGATATGTAGGCCCATGCGCGCCAGTTTTTGCTGCAGTTCAAGCGGAGAGCGCTCGGAGGAATTTGTCAGAAACAAAAAGCGTTTGTTTTCCTTTTGCAGCCACTCGACAAATGCGGATACGCCCTCGATCAGATGATTGCCGTGGTAAATAACACCGTCCATATCGCAGATGAAGCCCTTTTTGGAACGGAGCAGCTCCATCGTATCGGTCATTTGGTCCATGATACAAAGCCCCTTTCTGTTTAGTTGATAAGGATTGATATGTTCTATTATGCGGATAAATATGGGCGCAGTCAAGGAAAAAAAGATTTAAGGGGTATAAAAAAGGCAAGAAAAAAATAGATGGCTGGCGAAAAATGTAAGCATTATTTTTCCGTGAAACCGCATCACACGGTATCTAAATGGTTGCATTTTGCATAAAAACACCTTATACTGTCTTTCAGGACGACAGATCGCGCGCCGATGGAATGCGGGTCTTCGCACGAGAACAAAACGAGCAGCGGGGGAGCGATAATGCAGAACAGAAGAGCAGCGGCCGCAGAAACAGAGGAGGCAGCAGCGCAAAAACCAGGGCGGCGCGCGCGGGCGCTTGGCCTTGCGCTGGGTGTGCTTTCGTTCTGGCTGCTCGATCTGACCTTGCGCATTGCGACCGATAGCGGCGCGTATTATCCGATTTATGCCGGCGCGCCCAACCTGTTTTCGCTGGGATTTGGCGCGCTGTTTGCCGCAATTGCACTGCTGCCGCCACGCTGGTGGGGACGCGTGCTGTACGGCGTGCTTTATGCTGTCTGCGCGGCGTATGCGCTCGTGCAGTACAGTGTGTGGCGCATTTTTGACCGGTTTCTGTTCCTGACGGACTTTTTGCTGGCAGGCGAGGGCGTGGGATTTGCCGGCTACCTCTGGCAGTTGATCGACTGGCAGTTTGTGCTGGTGGCCGCACTGCTCGTGCTGTGGGGTATCCTAGGGGTACGCTTTCTGCCCGCCGGAACAGCGCGCTGTTGGATATGCCCTGGCTTTGCGCTGTTCTTTGTGCTGACCCAGCTTGCTGCGCCGCGCCTGTATGAACCGGCGCCCGAAATACCGGACTGGGATGCGTGGGAGTCAAGCGGGTATGAATACGAACGATTTGCCTCGTCCGCCTACGACCTTGCGCTGACCGGACCATATCAGTTCGTACTGCGGGATGCGTGGCTGTCCGTCGCGCCGCAGGAGGACGACACAGCCGGCAAAATTACGGCGATTGATGCCTTTTTTAATGAACGACCCGCGCCGCAGGCCAATGAGATGACTGGCCTGCTCGCCGGCAAGAACCTGATCCTGGTGCAGCTCGAGAGCATTGACGACTTTGTGCTAAATGAGCAGAACACTCCCACACTTGCTCGTTTGCAACGCGAGGGCATCAATTTTTCTGAGTTTTATACCCCGCAGTATTCCAATGGCTATAC
This sequence comes from uncultured Agathobaculum sp., assembly GCF_944380985.1. Lineage (GTDB taxonomy): Bacteria > Bacillota > Clostridia > Oscillospirales > Butyricicoccaceae > Agathobaculum. The sequence continues at coordinate 251,135 of NZ_CALWJJ010000002.1, forward strand.
ATTTAATACCGAGTTTGCCGTGCAAACCGGTGTTTACCCATATGCCAACGGCAATGTGGCCTACTCGCTCAGCCGCAGCGCGTTTCCTGACGCGATTGGCAGCCTATTCAGCGAGGAGGGCTATACCGCCAATTCTTTTCACAAGAGCGAGGCCAAATTTTATAATCGCGGAGCGATGCACCAGGGATTCGGCTACGCGCAGTACCATTCTGCGCTTGATTATGCGGATAGCAAACAGCAGGCTGAAATTGATGCATTCCTGGTGGATTGCGATGCACTGTATACGCAGATGACGGGTACGCTGCCGTTTTTGAGCTTTATCATTACTTACAGCGGCCACCTTGGTTATAACGAAGCTGACGTACTGACCAGCTATGCACTGGCGCAATACCCGGAATATCAGGATGACAGCAGACCCTATGAGATCAACGGCCTGTTTGCCAAGGCACGTTTGACCGACGATATGTTCGCGCGTCTGCTCGAGCGGCTCGAGCAGGACGGGCTGCTCGGGAATACCGTGATCTGTGTGTATAATGACCACTACGCCTACGGTCTGACTGACCGCGCTGTGCTCGAGGCATACTCCGACGCTGCAGGCGGGCGCCTGCTCGAGCGCACGCCCTGTTTTATCTGGTATGAGGGCTGCGCGCCGATAACGGTTGACAAGACCATGCAAGCGGTCGATTTGCTGCCGACGCTTGCCAATCTGTTTGGCCTGCCTGTGCCGCGTACCATGGGACAGGATGTGTTCGACCCGAACTACGCGGGATACGCGATCTTTCCGGATGGCGGCTGGTTGACCGACAAGGCCTATGCTGCGCACGGGAAGATTGTGTGGAATGAGGGCATGACTGATGAGCAGATCGCCGAAATGAACGACTATGCCTATCGTTTTCAGCAGATAAACGACGCGATTTTGGACACCGATTACTATGCGCAGCGGCGTTAGTGACGAAGGAACGCTTCCGGGCCATACCCGGAGGCGTCTTTTTGCAGCAATCGGCGGGAATGCTTCGATATGCTGCTCTGCAAAAAAAATTTTCTCTCAGTGTCAGCACGGGCGACGCCCATTCGTATTGTAGGTGAAGCGACGTTGCTGACGCAGCCAACCGGCTGACGCAGGGCGTGCCGCAATCTGCGGCGCTGTCCGAAAGGAGTTGAAACACCCATGAAACCATTTGATAGAGCGGAGGCTGAGCGGCTGGTTTACACGTATTCCGACCTGATTTTGCGGCTTTCTTACACCTATCTAAAATCGACCCAAGACGCGGAGGACATCTGCCAGACTGTGTTCCTGAAGCTATTGACGAGCGGGCAAATCTTTGACAGCCCGGCGCACGAAAAGGCCTGGATCATCCGCACGGCGGCTAATGCCTGTAAGGATGTGCTGCGCAGTGCGTTCCGGCGGCGCACGGTTTCGCTTGAGGCTGCGGCCGCGTCGCCCGCGCCCGAAGCGCCGGACAGCGCTGTGCTAGACGCAGTAATGGCTCTGCCGGAAAACTACCGCGAAGCGGTCTATCTGCATTACTTTGAGGGTTACTCTGTGCGCGAGATCGCCGGCCTGCTTGGCCGAAGCGAAGCGGCAGTCGCCGCACATCTGAGCCGGGGCCGGCACAAGCTGCGCACCACACTGGGAGGCGAATATTATGAACAGAGCGTATAATGATAACAGAGAGTATACAGATGCGATGGATAACCTGCATTTCTCGGATGCGGCTAAGGCGCGCATGGTGCAAAGTCTGCTGGACGCGCGCGGGCAAGACGCGGGTAATGTTGTAACGATGCCGCGCAAGCGGGTACGCCGGCTGCCGCGTATCGCGGCGGTGGGCGTGGCGGCGGCCGTGGTGCTGACCGCCGGCGCGAGCGCGACCGGCGTGCTGAAAAGTGCGAGCGAGGCGTTCGCAGGAGTGTTCGGCCGGACGGCGGATACTGAGATTATCGACCGGATCGGCCGCCCGGTGGGCGCAAGCGATACGGATAACGGCGTGACCGTCACCGCAGATGCGATCATTGGCGACAAATATCACTATGCAATCACCTATTCCATTGCAAAGGTTGACGGCACGGCGTTTGATGTCGACCTGACCGACACCGTAGGTAACGGTCTGCTACCAATGGGCTTTATGGATAATGATCTGTCGCTGATTGGGTATATTGGCGGCTCGCACGGCGGCTCATATTTCTATGACGCCGACCCGGTCGATAACACCATACAGTATGTTGAGACGCGCGAGATCAGCGACGGCGAGGCGCGCGGGCATGCTGTCCGCTCCAGGTTCAGCGATCTGTATGTATATGACGACAACATGAACCGCGTGGTGATCGCCGAGGGCGACTGGTCGCTCAAGTTCAATCTGGATTTCGAGGATACCTCAGTCAGTCTGCCCGCGGGCCAGACCTTTGATCTCAACGGTATGACTGCCACGATCGACGAGATCACGCTGTCCCCGCTGGCGCTGCGCGTCGATTACACGGTAGACAGCGAACTCCGGTGGGATGAAAATGCGCGGTCCGGCCAGGAGAGCGAGCATGACAGCGCGCAGATGCAGAAATATTTTGAGAGTGTGCAGATCCTGGTCAACAAAGCAGATGGCGAGAGCCTCGACCTGTCCTATGCCGGCGGCAGCATCGATCCTGCGGACGGCAAAACCGTTTGCCAAAAAGGCGATATTTTCAGCGAGATCATCCCGCTTGAGGAAATTGTTTCGGTCACGGTCGGCAGCATTGAGATTCCCGTGAAGCAGTAAAGCTTATCTAAAAAGGAAATTCCCCGGTGGGGGAATTTCCTTTTTTTGCATATCAAGCAGATGTGGCGCAAACGGTAAAATATCCTTGGATTCGACTTACAAATTTTTCTTTTAGTGCTAAAATAAAGGGAAAGATCGGTCGCATCGTCAGTTCTCGGAGGAATGGATATGTTTCAAAACGGGGAGTATCCGCTGCTTCGCACGGATAGCTACGCCAAGATATTTTTATATAATACACACGAGACCGTTGCCTGCGTGCCGCGTCACACCATCACACTGCGCGAGCGGGTAAAGCCCGATGTGCTGCAACGGGCAGCCCAGGCGGCGCTGCTGCGCTTTCCACACATGATGCTCCGCGTGGAGGCGACCGACACCGCCTTCCGCTACCGGCAGAACACGCTGCCGCCGGTCGTGCTGCCGTTTGACGGGGTGGAAAAGCGTTACGCTATCGGCTCGAAGGATACGCACGGCTATATGTTCCTTGTGGGCTATCAGGAAAATACGATCACCATGGAATACCAGCACTCGATTTCGGACGGGCGTGGGTTTGAGGAGTTTATCCGCTGCGTCATCTTTCAGTATCTGACGCTGTGCGGATACCCGGTCGAAAACGACGGCTCGGTGCGCGGTATGGACACCCGTTGGTCGCCTGACGAGAGCGCAGACGGCTATGCGCAGCTTGCCGATCAGAAATTTTCGCCTGACGGCATCTGGAAAAAGCCTGAAGCAGCCCATGCGTGGGCGCTGACCGACCTGGGTGACGCACCCGAGATTGTCACCGAGGTGACGTTTTCGTTCGCCCAGCTGCACGATTACGGCAAGTTGATCGGCGTCAGCCCGCTGTCTATTATCGCGCCGCTGTTCATGCGTGCGTTCGATCGTAAGTTCGGCGGGGGCGATCAGCCGGTCATCGCGCAGATCCCGGTCGACCTGCGGTCGCTGCTGCCTACGTCTACCACGCGCTATTTTATCTGCTTTATCGATCTACCCTATCTGCCTGCATACCGTGGCCTACCGCTCGATGAGGTGTTCCGGCGCACCAAGGCGTTCCTCAACACCCAGATGGCGCGCGAGCAACTGCTCTACCGCGCAAAGGCCGCGTCCGACCGGTGCCGTGAGCTACATGAGGCGGATATGCCGCTTGCAGAAAAGATGGCGGCTGGACAGAAAATTTGCAAGGATTTTGTGCTCGAGGATAGCTTTCTCATCACCAATGTCGGACGCTTCGCGCTGCCGGCAAGCTGCATGCCCTATGTGCTCGATTACGGCGCGGTGCTGCCATGTGCGGCGCAGCCGTTTGCGATGTTGATCTCATCCTTTGGCGAGCGAATGAAGCTGTCGGTCGCACAGCGCGACCATGACATGCAGGTGGTCGCCGGGCTGTGCGAGGGATTGCACGCGATCGGTGTGCAGGCTGAGAGCAAAAGCTATCCTTTCCGCGTCACCCGCTATAATGGGCTGGTGTGTGGACAAAACTGAAATGCGGCAAAGCACACAAAACAGACCGCAAAAGCGGCCTGTTTTGCACATGGAAGGCGCTGATTCCTGTCTTGCGGCAATAGAATTAGCTTATACTAACCAAAAGGGTTTCCTTTTTTACAAAAAAGTGGTATACTAAGCAAAACCATACTACGTTATTAAACGAGGCGAAAAGAATGACAAAAATCGATATTATTTCAGGATTTCTCGGCGCGGGCAAGACCACGCTGATCAAGCGACTGCTGGCAGATGCGCTCAAGGGCGAAAAGGTCGTGCTGATCGAAAATGAGTTCGGCGAAATCGGTATTGACGGTGGCTTTCTCAAGCAGGCCGGCATTGTCGTAAACGAGATGAACGCAGGCTGCATCTGCTGCTCGCTCGTGGGCGACTTTGGCAAGGCGCTGCACGAGGTGGTCGATCAGTACGCGCCCGACCGCATCCTGATCGAGCCTTCGGGCGTTGGCAAACTGAGTGATGTGATCGCGGCTGTGCAGAACGCGCAGCTGGAGGTCACGCTCAACTCGTTTGTCACCGTGGTTGACGCACTCAAGGCGAAAATGTATCTGAAAAATTTCGGTGAGTTCTTTCAGAACCAGGTGGCGCACGCGGGCGCAATCTTGTTGTCGCGCACAGCGGAGTGCCCGGCAAGCCGGCTGGAGGAGGTCGTTCATATGCTGCGCACGCTCAATTCACATGCGCGCATTGTGACAACACCGTGGAAAGAGCTGACAGGTCGGCAGCTGCTCGAAACCATGGAGGGCAGCCGCGATCTGGTGCAGCAGGTGCTCGATGAGATCGTGCATGCGGCGCATCACGAGCATCACCACGACCACGAGCATGCGCATCATCATGACCACGAGCATGGCGCGGGCTGTACTTGCGGCTGCCATGGCCATGATCATGGCCATGAGCACCATCACGATCACGACCACGGTCACCACCATCACGACCACTGCAGCTGCGGCCACAACCATAGCCACGACGCGGACGAGGTGTTCACCTCCTGGGGCAGAGAGACGCCGCATGGGTATACTAAGGACGAGCTGCAAACCGCGCTGACCGGGCTGGGTGATCCCTCGCTTGGCACCGTGCTGCGCGCTAAGGGCATCGTTCCGTGTGCGGATGGCGGCGAATGGCTGCACTTTGACTATGTGCCCGGCGCGCCCGAGATCCGCCGCGGTCCTGCTGATTACACTGGCCGTCTGTGCGTGATCGGCGCCGAGCTGGATGAGGAGCGCATTGCCGCGCTGTTCGGCGTCGCGTAAGGGGGCGGTCATATGCCAGGCAAGCAGCCGATTCCGGTGTATGTGTTTACCGGGTTTCTTGAGAGCGGCAAGACCCGGTTTATCAAGGAGATCATTGTCGATCCGGGCTTTACCGAAAACGAGCACACGGTCTTGCTGCTGTGCGAGGATGGGATAGAGGAGTACGACGAGCGCGAAATGCAGCGCTATGGCACCACGGTCGTACCGATTGAAAGTCCGGAGCGTCTGACGCCCAATATCCTCAAGCGGATCGAGCAGAAGTATGAGCCTGACCGCATCATCGTTGAATACAATGGCATGTGGAAGCTAAACGACCTTGCCGCTGCCTTTCCAGCGCGATGGGAGCTGTATCAGATCGTCACGACGGTGGATGCGACCACATTTGAGCTGTATTCAAATAACATGGGGCCGATGATGTTTGAGCACATCACAACTGCCGACCTTGTGGTGTTCAACCGCTGTACAGAAGCGCTCAAGGACATGCTGTATCGCAAGAATATCCGCGCGATGAATCCACGCGCCACCATCTATCTGGACGATGTGGACGGCAACTCTGAGGATTACGCTCGCAGCATGCCGCTGCCATTCGATGTGGACGCTGAGATAATCGACGTCGCGCCGGCGGATTACGGCCTGTGGTATATCGACGCGATGGGCAACCCGGATAAGTATGATGGCAAGACCGTCCGCTTTCTCGGACAGGTGTACGTGGGCAGTGATGTGCCGGCAGGTTCATTCGTGCCCGGCCGGTTCGGCATGGTCTGCTGTGCGGATGACATCAGCTTTCTCGGTTTTCTCTGCCGCTATCCTGGTGCGGGCGATCTTAAGCTGCGTGATTGGGTGCGTGTGACCGCGTCCATTACGGTTGAGGCGCTGCCGCAGTATCGCGGCCAAGGCCCGGTGCTGCATGCGGTCGACGTGACGCCGGCCGAAAAACCAGCGGAAGAGCTTGTTTACTTTAATTAACAGGAATAGGACCGGCAGCTGCTGGTCCTTTTTTGTCTGTGCAGGTGAGGACGCGCCTATCGCCGTTTGCACAGGGTTGTGGCGGTCGGATAGATTCTCCATACACGCAAAGCTGTATGATAAAAACAGCAATTTATAAAATGAATACATGAAATAGCAATCATAATAAAAACATCAATAAGGGAGGTTTATTGGTCATTTTGTGTGATTAAATTGATTCACATTAGTTTTGCTGCGAGATTTCAAATGAGGGAGAGAAAAATGCAAAACACATACTTGGCGCATATCGATAGCGATGGACGTGAGCAAGCATTAATCGATCATCTGGTAGGCACCGCAGAACGGGCAAAGAGGTTTGCCGCATTGTTTGACAGCGCTGGAGCGGCTGAGTTGGCAGGGCTTGCGCACGATCTTGGGAAGTACTCTGAGGCGTTTCAGAAAAGGTTGCATGGCGGTCCGCGAGTAGACCATGCGACATCGGGCGCTTTTGTGTGCTGTCAGCAAGGGCAAATCTGCGCTGCATTTGCTGTAGTGGGCCATCACACTGGGCTTCCGGATGGCGGAAGTAGAACCGATCCCGCGGGGACATCCACGTTTTACGGACGTATTGCAGCAGCAGCCCAGGGCAAGCTGGAAAATGCCGACGCTTGGCGGCGTGAAGTTTCGCTCCCTGCCCCACTCCATTCATCATGCGAGCAGGACCCATTGGAGGGGATGTTTTATATTCGTATGTTGTATTCCTGCCTGGTGGATGCGGATTATTTGGATACAGAAACGTTTATGCTCGGACAAGAACGGCAGACAGATGGAGCGCTTTCCATAGATGAACTGTGGGAAAGGCTTTGTACCCATATTGCGCACTGGTTCCCGCCCCAAGGGGATTTAAATCGCCAACGGTGCGCTATCCTGCAGCGGTGTATGGACGAAGGGTGCAGCCGTTCACCCGGGTTGTTCTCTTTGACTGTGCCGACCGGTGGTGGGAAAACAGTGTCATCTCTTGCCTTTGCATTAGCACATGCAAAGACACATCACTTGCAGCGCGTGATTTATGTTATCCCTTATACATCTATTATTGAGCAGACTGCCGATGTATTCCGAGAAATTTTAGGGGAAGAGAATGTTTTAGAGCATCATTCTAATGCAGGATTTGATATAGAGGATGAAGCGGATGCAAAAAACACTCGTATGGCGCAGGCAACAGAAAACTGGGATGTGCCGGTAGTGGTGACGACTGCGGTACAGTTTTTTCAATCCCTTTATGCATATCGTTCTTCTCAGTGCCGTAAGCTTCATAATATTGCGGGAAGCGTAGTGGTGTTTGATGAAGCGCAGATGCTGCCCATACCTTATCTGCGCCCCTGTGTTTATGCAATGGCACAACTGGTGAAATATTATGGAGTATCGGCCGTGTTAAGCACAGCAACGCAACCTGCTTTGGAACCGCTCTTTCGTGAATTTCTTCCGACGCATTCGGTAACGGAACTTTGTCCTGCTACACTATACCAGTGGAACGGGTTCCGTCGGGTTACCATACGCAGGACAGGCCGCCTTACTTGGGAAGAGCTGGCAGGCCGCCTCTCCGAACAAGATCAGGTGCTCTGCATTGTAAACTCGCGAAAAGGTGCGCAAACACTATTCCATCTTCTGCAGGGAGAGGGATGTTATCATCTTTCGACATTGATGTATCCAGCGCATCGTAGGACTCAGTTGAAAGAAATCCGGCAGCGGCTTGCTGATGGGTTGCCATGTTGCGTCGTATCCACCTCGCTGATCGAAGCCGGGGTCGATGTGGACTTCCCTGCGGTCTACCGAGAGGAAGCGGGGTTGGACTCAATTTTGCAGGCGGCTGGCCGGTGCAACCGGGAGGGTAAGCGCCCTGCTGATGAAAGCATTGTCACAGTATTCCAGAGTGAAGAGAAAACACCGCCATTGTTCGCCGCTGCAGTTGGTGCAGCGCGGCTGACCATAGCACGGTTTGAAGATATTTCCTGCCAACAGGCGATCCATTACTACTTTCAGCAGCTTTTGGATTTGAAAGGTGATGAAGCACAGGATGTCAAGCGCCTGATGAAGCTGATGCGTGAGGAATTGCTGCCATTTCGAAAAGTTGCGGAACGTTTTCAGCTAATAGAGAGCCCAACGCGGATTATTTACATACCACTGGGTGATGGACAGGCATTGCTGGATCGTTTTTGCGCTGGAGAGCGCAGCCGCAGGCTGTTCCGGAAATTGGGTCAGTATGGGGTTTCTGTTTATGAACAGCACTTCGCTTCACTGAATCGAGCGGGTGATCTGGAGTTGCTGGAAGATGGCTCGGCTATCCTGCGGAATACGATATTATACTCTGAGGCAACTGGATTATCGCTTGCAGCGGACGGTGGAAAAGGGTTGTTTATATAGATAGGCAGGGCGCAGGTTAGAAATATGCCTGCGCCCTGCTTGTGATTTACCTATAAAAACCACAAATATTTCATTCACAGGAGTGATCTTCGCATAAACAAGTGTATTGTAGATAAACGGCGCTGTCAAATTAGACACTTAAACAAATAATATAAATTGAATGTTAATTGTTGGAAAAAGTAAAAAATAGTGGTATAATGACATAACATAAAAAAATTTGGAAAGGGGTGAGATGCATGCGCCAGATGCCATGTGGTAAAGCCATACCGGTTTGTAAAGTGGATAGTCCACTCCCTCCATTGATCATTTAGATTACATTTTGCGAAAGGAGTGATAGCCTGTGTCGATCCGACTGGAGGTATGGGGAGAGTATGCCCTTTTTACCCGTCCCGAGATGAAAGTAGAGCGTGTCAGCTACGATGTGATGACGCCATCTGCGGCGCGGGGGTTAGTAGAATCCATATACTGGCACCCGGGTATAAAATGGGTTATTGATCGCATTCATGTTTGTGCGCCCATTCGGTTTAGCAATCTGCGTCGCAATGAGGTGAAATCCACCATACCGGCGCGCACAGTTCACACAATGATGAAACGCGGCGGTGGCTCGCTTTACCTATCAACAGCGGAAGATATTCAGCAACGTGCCTCCCTACTCTTGCGTGATGTACATTATGTGATAGAAGCACATTTTGAAATGACATCAAATGCTGCCGCTGTAGATAATACGGGCAAGTTCCAGGATATTGTCACGCGCCGTATCCGAAAGGGGCAGTTTTATCATCAGCCTTGCTTTGGCTGTCGTGAATTTCCGGCGCAGTTTCGTATGTGTGAGCAGATGCCATCCTGCCCGGAAGACCTCAAAGGGGAAAAAGACTTGGGATGGATGTTGTGGGGGATAGATTACTCGGATGCTCGAAATATCCGCCCGATGTTTTTCCGGGCGAAGTTGCACGACGGGATACTGAATGTGCCAACACGGGATAGCGGGGAGGTGCGAGCGTGATTCTGCAGGCATTGACCGCTTATTATGAGACGCTGTCGGCGCGCGGAGAGGCGCCAGCGTACGGATGGGGATATGCCAAGGTCTCTTTTGCCCTATGTATCAACCAAAACGGCGCATTAGAACAAGTCGTTTCTGTAAAAACTGAGCAGCAGCGTGGGAAAAAACTGGAGCTTGTTCCACAGAACATGCTTCTGCCAGCACAGGTGAAGCGAGCCAACGGCATTGCTGCAAACTTTTTATGTGATAACGCCAGCTACTTCTTAGGCGTGGATAACAAGGGGAAGCCGGAGCGAGCGCTGCAATGCTTTGCGGCATGCAAGGAGCTGCATGAGACTATCCTGAAGGACGTGGACACGCCGGCGGCACACGCGGTACTGGCCTTTTTCCGCTGTTGGAAGCCGGAGGAGGCAGCAGATCATCCGGCGCTTGCGGAATGTTTGGAGGACGCACTGGCGGGCGCCAATTTCGTATTTCGGTGTGCAGGAGATGGGCCCCAGGATGACCCCCAGATACGGAAAGCCTGGGAGACACATTACAGCGCAGTGGATGGAGCGCCCGAGATGGCGTGCCTTGTGACCGGCGCGGTCGGACCGGTAGAGAGCATCCATCCAGTCATTAAGAATGTGCATGGCGCTCAGTCGATGGGGGCGGCATTGGTATCGTTTAATGCGCCGGCCTATTGCTCCTATGGAAAAGAGCAGAATCTGAATGCGCCGACCAGTAAATACGCCGCTTTCGCTTACACTACGGCGCTAAACCACCTTCTAGATGATCGGGAACATGTTTGGAGGCTGGGGAATACAACAGTGGTGTGCTGGGCGCAAAATGGTGGAAACGCTTACCAGAATTTAATGGGCTGGATCGGTTTTGGCGGAACGGCCCCCTATTCTTTTGATGATTTACAATCTGTTGTGGCGCGCCTATGCCAAGGGGAGGCGGTGCAGTTTGAAGAAGAACTGCTGGATCCTCAAATGGAATTTTATATTCTTGGGCTGTCTCCAAATGCAGCGCGGCTGTCTGTCCGTTTCTTTTTGCGTAATACATTTGGAGCATTCTTGACAAATACCCAGGCGCATCAGCAGCGGTTGGAAATTGTCCGGCCGGCCTATGATAATTTCGAAACAATTCCACTGTGGAAATTGCTGGAGGAGACGGTTAATCAGAATGCGCGAGATAAAACACCCTCACCTGAACTGGCCGGCGAAGTTGCGCGCGCTGTGCTGAATAATACTCCGTATCCGGTGACGCTGCTTAACAGCGTGATGCTGCGCATCCGTGCAGAACATAAGGTTACGCGCGGCCGTGCTGCCATCCTGAAAGCATATTATCTGAAGAATTCACATACTGCTGTGCCAAAGGAGGTTTTAACTGTGGCGCTTAATACACAAAGCACCAATATCCCCTACAATTTGGGAAGAGTATTCTCGGTGTTGGAAGCGATTCAGTCTGCTGCAAATCCAGGTATCAACACAACCATCCGAGACAGGTATTTTAACGCAGCTTCTGCTACGCCTGCACATGTTTTTCCTGTGCTGGTCAATCTTGCGCAAAAACATCTAAAAAAGATGGATGGAGGAAAGCAGGCTTACTATATCAAGCAACTGGTGGAATTGATGGACAAGCTGGGCGAAAACTATCCGGCACGCTTAAATCTGCCTCAGCAAGGTGCATTTCAACTGGGTTATTATCAGCAAACACAGGCCCGCTTTGAGAAAAAGGAGGAAAAGTGAAATGACTGAACCGATTAAAAACCGCTATGAATTCGTTATCCTATTTGATGTTGAAAATGGCAATCCCAATGGCGATCCAGATGCGGGCAACATGCCGCGCGTGGATCCGGAAACCGGACTTGGTATTGTGACCGATGTGTGCCTAAAGCGGAAGATTCGAAATTATATAGAAACGGTAAAAGAGGACGCGGCAGGCTTTCGGATTTATGTTAAGGATGGCGTGCCGCTTAACCGCAGCGATAACGAAGGATTTATACAGGTAGGCATTGATAATGCGGCGGCTATGAAACCTGAAGAGTTGAAGAAGAAAATCAAGGCAAAAAAAGATGAGGAAAGGGATGTCGATGAAATTGTAAGAGATTTCATGTGTCAAAACTTTTTTGATATACGTACACTTGGCGCGGTCATGACGACGATGGTCAAGGGGGCGCTCAATTGCGGACAAGTGCGTGGGCCGGTGCAACTGGGATTTGCGCGCAGTATCGATCCTATCGTGCCGCAGGAGGTTACGATTACACGTGTGGCAATCACTACAGAAACCGACGCCGAACGCAAGGGAACGGAAATGGGCCGGAAATACATTGTGCCATATGGACTTTACCGCTGTGAGGGATACATCTCTGCTAATTTGGCCCGCAAAACCACTGGATTTTCAGAAGAAGATCTATCCTTGCTGTGGGAAGCGATTATGAATATGTTTGAACACGATCATTCTGCCGCCCGTGGCAAGATGGCGGTTCGAAAGTTGATTATTTTTAAACATGATTCTGAACTTGGCAACGCACCGGCATGGAAGTTATTCGATGCAGTGCAGATCCGCAGGAAATCGCCGGATGATCCAGCCCCTGCACGCGCATATCAAGACTATGTGGTGGCGGTTGATGAGTCGGCATTGCCCAAGGGTGTGACCTGTCAACAACTGGGATAATGTACCAAGAGGAAGAGTATCTTTCGCTCTCCGGGTTGCAGCATTTTGCATTTTGCCGCCGCCAGTGGGCACTGATCCATATTGAACAACAATGGAAGGAAAATCTGCGCACGGTCGAGGGGAATTTGTTTCATCACCGTGCGCATGATGAGCAACAGCGGGAGCGCAGAGGTGATACGCTGATTCTGCGTGGGCTGTCGGTTTTCTCTGCGAGGCTCGGCATTACAGGAAAATGTGATGTGGTGGAGTTTCACACAGCGGCGAAGGGGATTACGCTACAAGGCGAGGAGGGAACATGGGAGCCCTATCCAATCGAATATAAACGCGGCGCGCCTAAGGGGCATAATGCCGATGCCTTGCAGCTTTGTGCCCAGGCAATGTGCTTGGAAGAAATGCTATGCTGCAACATATCAGAAGGCGCACTGTTCTATGGGGAGACGCGCCGCCGGACAGTTGTTTGCTTTAACGAGATGTTGCGTCAACAAGTAAGCGATCTACTTAAAGAGATGCATATGCTATATGCACGTGGATACACACCGCGGGTAAAACCATCTAAAGGATGCAATGCCTGCTCGCTAAAAGAAATTTGCCTTCCCACGTTGCAGCGGCGCGGGCCGGTGAGCCGGTATTTGCAGCAAGGGATGGAGGAGAAACCATGAGACAATTACTCAACACGCTGTTTGTGACCTCGGAAGACATTTATTTATCGTTAGATGGGGAAAATGTAGTGGCAAATAGAGAAAAAAAGGTGGCCGCTCGTTATCCGCTGCACACATTGTCTGGTATTCTTTCGTTTTCCTATTCAGGTGCATCACCGGCCTTGATGGGCGCTTGCGCAAAACGTGGAATCTTATTAGCATTCTGCACCCCAAGGGGCAGATTCTTAGCGCGAGTCTGTGGGGAGTCGAATGGAAATGTTTTGCTTCGGCGCACCCAATATCGCGTTGCAGACGATCCCGAACAGAGTTGCCGCGTAGCCCGTTCCATGGTGTTTGGCAAGCTATATAATGCACGTTGGAGTATAGAGCGCACCAAGCGAGACCACGGTCTGCGGGTAGATGTCGATCAACTAAGCGAAGTATCCGCACGGATGTATGCGCTTTTGCCGCAGGTGCTGGAGGAAACCAGTTTGGACAGTCTGCGGGGGCTCGAAGGCACGGGAGCGGCTGGATACTTCAGTATCTTTGACCAGATGATTTTGGGAGATCGCGAGGTGTTCCGTTTTCAGAGCCGCAGCCGCCGGCCTCCGCTGGATCCGGTAAATGCTTTGCTTTCGTTTGCATATGCGCTTTTGGCAAATGAATGTGCGGCAGCCTTGGAAAGTGTGGGGCTTGATGCCTATGTAGGCTTTTTGCATCGTGATCGACCAGGGCGCAGCTCACTTGCGTTGGACTTGATGGAGGAGCTTCGACCGTGCGTGGCCGATCGGTTTGTCCTGACAGTAATTAATAACCGCTTACTCAAGAAAAAAGATTTTTATTATAGAGAAAATGGTGGCGTTTATCTCTCGGACGATGCAAGACGCAGCTTTTTGCAGCGTTGGCAGGATCGGAAAAAGGACACCATTACTCACCCGTACTTGGGTGAAAAGATGCCGTGGGGATTGATTCCATGGATACAGGCTTTGCTTTTGGCTCGATATTTACGCGGCGATTTGGATATGTACCCCGCTTTTCTTTGGAAGTGAGGTGTAATAGCTATGCTTGTATTGATTACATATGATGTCAACACAGAAGATGCTGCGGGTAGAAAACGGCTGCGTCAGATAGCCAAGCAATGTGTAAACTATGGGCAGCGTGTACAGTGCTCTGTTTTCGAATGCTTGGTAGATGCAGGACAATGCAAACAGCTTCAAGCAAAGTTATTATCTATCATAGATGAGCAAAAAGACAGCCTGCGATTCTATTATCTTGGTAAACAATATGAAAATAAGATAGAACATTTTGGGTGTAAAACAACTTATATGCCAGAAGAACCTCTGATAATTTGAGTCAGTGCGAAGCCCAAGTGATCTTATAATGATATGGCACTTCGCACCTATAAAGTATGTTTTGACTGGGCAGACCAAATGACTTATTATAAATAATAAGTCTATTATAGCTGTCAAAAGAAATATAATTTGGAGTTTTGCACAATTAATCAGATGTCTTTTTGTTGTTGTTTGCTGTCGCTCCCCGCACGGGGGGCGTGGATTGAAATCAGTATTACATGGCCTCGTGAGCAAGGATCACAGGGTCGCTCCCCGCACGGGGGGCGTGGATTGAAATATCCGTGCGCAAATAGACAGGGATTATGACAAAGTCGCTCCCCGCACGGGGGGCGTGGATTGAAATACGGCATACATCAATACTGTATTCAGTGCCTAAAAGTCGCTCCCCGCACGGGGGGCGTGGATTGAAATTGTAAACGGAAAGAACCATCTGAACCCCACCAAGTCGCTCCCCGCACGGGGGGCGTGGATTGAAATCGGTCAGGTCATCGATCATGCCGTTTACTGCGGGTGTCGCTCCCCGCACGGGGGGCGTGGATTGAAATCCCGCCGAACTCGTCCGGCTCTACCTTTAGCCACGTCGCTCCCCGCACGGGGGGCGTGGATTGAAATCCCGCCGAACTCGTCCGGCTCTACCTTTAGCCACGTCGCTCCCCGCACGGGGGGCGTGGATTGAAATCTCGCTCTCTGTACTCACGTCCACACCATACTTGTCGCTCCCCGCACGGGGGGCGTGGATTGAAATGCGATATACATACCCGCGCCCCTGCTCATCTACGTCGCTCCCCGCACGGGGGGCGTGGATTGAAATATGTGGGTCAAGGATACAGGCAAAGAGCCGCCCAAGTCGCTCCCCGCACGGGGGGCGTGGATTGAAATCGCATCATCGACGACGACGGCACGGAGCTGGACAGTCGCTCCCCGCACGGGGGGCGTGGATTGAAATACGTCAGCGCCGCGGGCGGTGAGAAAGTCCGCCAGTCGCTCCCCGCACGGGGGGCGTGGATTGAAATCGAGCTGGCTGGGATCACCTACGGCGCAGAGCGTCGCTCCCCGCACGGGGGGCGTGGATTGAAATCCCGCAGGCGCAGGATCAATAAAGCGTTCTTTCACGTCGCTCCCCGCACGGGGGGCGTGGATTGAAATCCGCGTCTGCTGCAGCCTGTCTGATTTTCGCACCGTCGCTCCCCGCACGGGGGGCGTGGATTGAAATATAGAGGGTGTCGCGGCAAATCCCCATATTGTGTGTCGCTCCCCGCACGGGGGGCGTGGATTGAAATCATGTCTCTAAGATCATATAAACTGCCGGATTCCGGTCGCTCCCCGCACGGGGGGCGTGGATTGAAATTGGAACGTCTTTTATCATTTATTGTCGCCCCCGTGTCGCTCCCCGCACGGGGGGCGTGGATTGAAATCGATCTGTGCCCACCGTGGGGCGCTGATGCCTGGTCGCTCCCCGCACGGGGGGCGTGGATTGAAATTCGTAAGATTGTTACGTCATGTAAGCGTGATAGGTCGCTCCCCGCACGGGGGGCGTGGATTGAAATCTACGCAAACCGAGGCTAATACCGAAACGCCCCGGTCGCTCCCCGCACGGGGGGCGTGGATTGAAATATGAAGGGCGGAAAAGACCGGCAGAAGAATCGGGCGTCGCTCCCCGCACGGGGGGCGTGGATTGAAATAATATATACCAAAGGCCAGTAGCGGGAACAAACAAGGTCGCTCCCCGCACGGGGGGCGTGGATTGAAATATCATCTCGCGATTATGGACGACCGAGACGCGTGGTCGCTCCCCGCACGGGGGGCGTGGATTGAAATTGATCAACCATTTCCAGCCCTGTGAGGACAGAAGATGTCGCTCCCCGCACGGGGGGCGTGGATTGAAATCTGCGGTAAAAATCTTTGCAGCGTTGCACTTACTGTCGCTCCCCGCACGGGGGGCGTGGATTGAAATGAGAAGCAGTCCATGATCGACAAGATTTATTACAGTCGCTCCCCGCACGGGGGGCGTGGATTGAAATTCGGTTACCGGGATTGCCGGGCAAGTGCCATCCTCGTCGCTCCCCGCACGGGGGGCGTGGATTGAAATTGGTTGCCGTCAAGGATATAGCAATGTGAATTGACGGTCGCTCCCCGCACGGGGGGCGTGGATTGAAATAGCAAGTCCCCAGCAGCTGTTGGCATCCACAGGTATGGTCGCTCCCCGCACGGGGGGCGTGGATTGAAATAGCACTGCCTTGATGCCATCCCAAACAGCCGCCCGTCGCTCCCCGCACGGGGGGCGTGGATTGAAATCCCTTGATCGTTATAATAGGGGTACAACCAGCCAATGGTCGCTCCCCGCACGGGGGGCGTGGATTGAAATTGGGGGGGATATAAATGCAGATCGGGACGCTCGGGTCGCTCCCCGCACGGGGGGCGTGGATTGAAATTCCAGCCAAATACTGTCCCTGTCCTGGAGCTTGGTCGCTCCCCGCACGGGGGGCGTGGATTGAAATGATACAGCGCGGCCACGAAAGAGCTGCTGGTGCTCGTCGCTCCCCGCACGGGGGGCGTGGATTGAAATAGAGAAATGTGTCCGCTCCAAGGTCTACAACGACGTCGCTCCCCGCACGGGGGGCGTGGATTGAAATTACAACGCCAAGGCGCTGGAGGTCAGTACCCCCACGTCGCTCCCCGCACGGGGGGCGTGGATTGAAATTCGCAGCGGCTGTAATAGTCAAACAGGTCGATGATGTCGCTCCCCGCACGGGGGGCGTGGATTGAAATTCCTGGAACGCAAAGAGCCGGTTGCTATGCCGAACGTCGCTCCCCGCACGGGGGGCGTGGATTGAAATAAGGCTTCCGTGAGCCGTGGCGCCAACCTCATGGGTCGCTCCCCGCACGGGGGGCGTGGATTGAAATAAGGCTTCCGTGAGCCGTGGCGCCAACCTCATGGGTCGCTCCCCGCACGGGGGGCGTGGATTGAAATCCCATGCACACCGGGATCAAGGTGTCTGAAACCTGTCGCTCCCCGCACGGGGGGCGTGGATTGAAATTTTACTGTGATCATATTATATACCGATATCGGTATGTCGCTCCCCGCACGGGGGGCGTGGATTGAAATTTTGGCCTTCCGGGCTTCCTCCTCGGCGTGCGCGTCGCTCCCCGCACGGGGGGCGTGGATTGAAATCTATCAAATACGCCTGCCCGTCGCTGTCGGCGTTGTCGCTCCCCGCACGGGGGGCGTGGATTGAAATAAGATCCTGCTCATAGCGCTGCAGCACGCTTTCCCGTCGCTCCCCGCACGGGGGGCGTGGATTGAAATCTTTTTTTGCCAGCCATTGGGGGGCTGTCCTTGGTCGCTCCCCGCACGGGGGGCGTGGATTGAAATGCTTGAGTGCTTGCACCACTCCTGCGGACGGCTGTCGCTCCCCGCACGGGGGGCGTGGATTGAAATGAGGAATACGAGATAGTCGCCGCAGTGCCGGAAGCGTCGCTCCCCGCACGGGGGGCGTGGATTGAAATTCCTCCTTGATCGCCTGCTTACCGAGCAGCGACAGCGTCGCTCCCCGCACGGGGGGCGTGGATTGAAATCGCTTTGACTGAGAGACCCTCGCACGGATTCTGGTCGCTCCCCGCACGGGGGGCGTGGATTGAAATATGGAATGTAGTAGAATAAGGGGCGCTCCAAGATCGGGTCGCTCCCCGCACGGGGGGCGTGGATTGAAATCCGGCTTGAAGGGCCGGTGTCTTAACCGCTTGACGTCGCTCCCCGCACGGGGGGCGTGGATTGAAATAAGTCAGGTTTTGCAAGGTTTTCTGAACCCGTCTGTCGCTCCCCGCACGGGGGGCGTGGATTGAAATTGGGTCCTTCGCAGAGCAGCCTGCCCAGCATGGAGGTCGCTCCCCGCACGGGGGGCGTGGATTGAAATCTGCCCGAACTGCGCGGCACGCGCGGCGTCCAGACGTCGCTCCCCGCACGGGGGGCGTGGATTGAAATAAGAGCCGTATACAGGAGATCGAGGGCATCGGCAGTCGCTCCCCGCACGGGGGGCGTGGATTGAAATCCGCTCGGTATGGAGATCACCAATTACCCGCGGGGTCGCTCCCCGCACGGGGGGCGTGGATTGAAATAGCAGTGCTTTCGAAGCCGGACTGATGGACGACGGTCGCTCCCCGCACGGGGGGCGTGGATTGAAATGGATAACCTGGAGGACGTGTGGGACGATCTGCCCGTCGCTCCCCGCACGGGGGGCGTGGATTGAAATGCTGCTCGAAGGCCGCCACTATTATGATGCGTTGTCGCTCCCCGCACGGGGGGCGTGGATTGAAATAGGAAATGGCTGGCGGGCCGCTCCTCGTGGCGGGGCCGCTCCCCGCACGGGGGGCGTGGATTGAAATGAATCAAGATACAGGATCGGAACCCCGCCCTTTGCCGCTCCCCGCACGGGGGGCGTGGATTGAAATATGTAAACATTGCGATATTGAAGCCCAAATTCAAGGGCCGCTCCCCGCACGGGGGGCGTGGATTGAAATGCTCCAGTCGGTTGCCCGGTACATTTTGGGCGTGCCGCTCCCCGCACGGGGGGCGTGGATTGAAATACAATATGACTTGCCAAGGGTGCAAATACTGGCGACGTCGCTCCCCGCATGGGGGGCGTGGATTGAAATCGCCACTGCGGCGATTACCTCGTATACCTTGAGGTCGCTCCCCGCACGGGGGGCGTGGATTGAAATAGACAGCCGACCGCAGCAAGCGCAAGCTTGACGGTCGCTCCCCGCACGGGGGGCGTGGATTGAAATGGCACATACACGATGCAGTGCAAGTGCGGGTGGTGTCGCTCCCCGCACGGGGGGCGTGGATTGAAATCAGTTCAATGCAGCGCGTGACGGGAATATTCAGATGGTCGCTCCCCGCACGGGGGGCGTGGATTGAAATGCATATGGAGTACGCCTCACCAGAGCAGCACCACAGGTCGCTCCCCGCACGGGGGGCGTGGATTGAAATGTGTTGCATGCCTTGATTTTTTGTTCTTTTTTGATTCTTCAGCGTTCACAAAGCGCAACTCAAAATCATACAAACTTGCGTCGTTGTTATATAGTTGTTATATAAAAGTGAAAATCCCGCATGATGCGGGATTTTCGTGATTGGTGGAGCTGGTGAGTTGCTCATTGAAC
The DNA here is from genome assembly GCF_944380985.1 of uncultured Agathobaculum sp. Taxonomy (GTDB): domain Bacteria; phylum Bacillota; class Clostridia; order Oscillospirales; family Butyricicoccaceae; genus Agathobaculum. Next base: position 270,803 of record NZ_CALWJJ010000002.1, read on the forward strand.
CCGGTTCCAAGGGTTCGACCAGCGATTAAATTGGTGGAGCGTCCGAAACCAAGGGCGAACACTTTTTGTGATAAGATACAGCACTTTCAAAGTGTTCTTCTATCTCGTCCAGCAGAACATCGTCCAGAATGATGGGCCGCTCTCCACCGTTGAAAAACAAGGTCATCCGGTCATCGTAGAGATAGACTGCCCGGAGAAAGATGTTGATGATTCCGCGCCGGGTATTTTCATCGTCTATATCTCCGCACTTGAGCGCATACAGGAATGACCTGACCTGGGGTGCGGTAAGGGTGACCTGCTTTCCCATCTCAACGGCAAGCTGGCCTTGCAATTCGGCCTTCTCCTGTTTGCGTTTCTCGATGCGCTCCGTAATCATATCCACGGCCTGTCCACGTTCCAGGGCTTTCCAGAGATTTTCAATGGCAGTATCTGTTTCCTGGATGGCCGCTTTGATCCGTTTGATGGCGGAGGTGTCTTGATCCGTTTTGCAGACATCTGCCACGGCGGAGGCGATCCGCTCAATGTTGCTGTCGGTCAGCAATTTACAGCACTCCAGCACAACGCGGTTTTCGATCTTTTCCTTGTTGACCACTTTCTTTTTGCACTTGCGGCGTTTGAAATTGTTGCAGGCGTAGTAGTGATACGCCTTGCCTGATTTGCCCGTGCCGCCGTAGCCTGTCATCATCTCCCGGCAATAGCCGCAGAACAGCTTGGTGGTCAGCAGATATTCCTCCCTGCCTCTGGAACGGGCAGGGGCTTTTTTATTGCGCTCCAAAATGTGCTGCACCCGCTCAAACAACTCGTCCTCGATAATACGGGGCATACCGCCCGGCGTTTCCGTGTCCTTGTAGATGTAGTAGCCGATATACCGCTTGTTTCGCAAAAGGCGGTGCAGGCTGTTCTTGTTGAACTCCTTTCCCAACGAAGTTTTGACCCGCTTGGAGTTGAGATACTTGGTGATTTCGGCTACGGTCTTTCCACTGGCGTACATCTCGAAAATCTCCCGGACAATGGCGGCTCCCTCCGGGTCAACATGAAAGCGGCGCTCCTCATCCACATAGTAACCCAAACCGGGGTTGCTCCCATTGCTCAGACATTTCTCGGCATTGATGTTCATGCCACGCCGGATCTTCTGAGACAGTTCCGCCGAGTAGTATTCCGCCATACTCTCCAGTACGCCCTCCACCAGAATACCGCTGGCATCGTCGCTGATGTTTTCCCTGGCGGAGATGACCCGGACACCGTTCTTTTTCAACTTGGCCTTGTTGATGGCACTGTCATAGCGGTTCCGGGCAAAGCGGTCAAGCTGGTAAACAAGGACACCTTCAAACGCGTGCTTGTCACTGTCGGCAATCATCCGCTGAAACTCGGCCCGGCTGTCTGTGGTACCGCTCTGTGCGCGGTCGATGTACTCTCCAATCACGATATGCCCATTGTGCTTGGCAAACTCATGGCAAGTCTGAAGCTGTCCCTCGATGGACTGCTCCGTCTGGCTGTGACTGGAGTAGCGGGCATAGATAACGATATTCATAGAAACACCGCCTTTCATGGCTCTGATTTGATTATAGCAGGCGGAATTCCATCAGCGAACTGACAAAGCGCCTAAACTTTGTTCACTGTACTTGGCAACGAATTTCGAGAGGAATCGCATGACTGCCACCTGAACGGGAAAATCCAGTCTTGGTTTTTCCTGTCTTGGGAAACCCTGAACAGGAAAACCCCGCACAATTAAATACTAAATAATAAAATAAAGATCTATCAAATACAGAAGGATCAAATCCTATCCTGTCCGTTGCGGCGAAAGAAAGGATTGGATTGGACGGGACAGGAGCAGGCGTGAGAGGAGAACTGACTGCATTTTTGTCTTTTATCAAGAATCACTTTGAGCCCTTCCTCAAAATGTAGGAATTAGGGTGGAAAAAGACTGAATAATTCACCTGTGACAGCATTTCAGAGAGTGCCCCTTGTGATTTCCCATGGGCGGACTTTGTCACGGTTTTGCGGGGAGAAAAAGCCTATTTTCAACACTTTTCAAGAGGGCCTGCTTTATGGCTGACTCAACAGGATACGTCTTTGTAACTGCCATATCTGGCCCATCCTCTCCCAAATTTCCTCCATGTCGGCCGGGTAGACGGGGCCGCCGGCGTTCAACCGCTTGGCGATCTGGTTGATGTTCCCGCCAATAGCAGAGAGCGCACGGGTCATCTCCTTGATGTCGGTGGTGTCCACTTGGATGATGTACCCATCAATCGCCATCTTGCGGAGATAGGCGCCGATCCGCTTTGTGTGGAGCTGGGCCATTTTCTCCTCAATGAGCCGCTTTTCCTCCTCTGTCACCCAAAACTTCATCTGGATATTCCGCTTTCGGTTTGCCATGTCACGCCGCCTCCGTTTTCATAAGGGTCTGGGACTATCCCAGCAAGCAATTTTTCGATTTAGGGGCAGGGGTCCCCCTAAATCAAAAATCCGCCAGTGGGTACTCACTGGCTGTGCTTGCTATCGTAACCCTTCCCTCGTTTTCCCCCTCTATCAATACTACAATTTCGGCAACTAAATTTGGCTTCAATATGAAAAAGTGGTCATCAGTATATCGTCGATACTGATGACCATTCGGATAATTCAAGATTTATTTCGTTGACCTAATTTTCTGTATTCACCCGGCAACAATCCTGTACTCTTACGAAATAATTCTGCAAAGCGGCTGGAGGTGGAGTATCCTACGGTTTGAGCAACCTGTCCTACTGTCAATTCTGTATATGTCAGCAGATACTCCGCCTGACTCATTCGCCTTTGCTGAATGTATTCTGTGATTGTGCAGTCGTAATATTTCTTGAAGCAGGCTTTCAGCTTCGTGGTTCCCATACAAGCAATTTGTGTTAAGCGTTCCAGTGGAATATCAGAAGCATAATGATCGCTTAAATAAGAGGCAACCGTCTGAATGCTCTCTATATCCTGCTGTGATAGCTTATGGGCAATCTTTTCAGGATGCCTTTTCTGGTATTCGACGACCATCGAAATGGCCTCTGCAACCTTTCCTTCATAAAATAGTTTCGCAGCAACGCCCTCTCCACGGTAGTTCTTAATCTCTGTGAGCAACCGTGACATTTCCGGAAAATCTGAAGTCTGGTCAATTTTCCGAAAGGCGTCCACAGGATTAATTTGTGCTTCTGGATACAGTTTTTTTAGATAGTCCTCATAATAAGCCGGAGTGATTTCAATTCCAATCGAACGGATCGGAATATTCTTGTGGATCAATGCTTTATAGGGCGTGTAGCCTCCAATAAAGGTTTTGATACAACCAGCAGATAGTCTGCGGTATGGAGACAGTTCTTCACCGGAAATTGAGTCATAGCGCGTGATACTCAAACATTCTGGCAAAGAAAATTCCAGCATAAAATCCTCGTGGAATGAAAAGTTGTGTATCTTAATGTCATAAAGGTCTTTCTGTCCATAAGTCCAGTAAGTGCCTTCTCCAACTTC
>NZ_CALWJJ010000003.1 GCF_944380985.1 uncultured Agathobaculum sp.
CGAACACAGTAGTTAAGCTCGTTTACGGTGACAATACTTGGCTGGAGACGGCCCGGAAAGATAACTCGATGCGCACACAAAAAGCAGCAACTTTGGTTGCTGCTTTTTGTTATCGGGAGGAAGATATGTTCGATTATGTTTTATTTGACCTCGACGGTACCCTGACCGATCCGCGTGAGGGTATCACCAAGTCGGTTCAGTATGCGCTGCGAAAAATGGGTATTTGTGAATTTGACCTGACAAGCCTTGAGCACTTTATTGGACCGCCGCTCTTGGATGAGTTTATCCGTTGTTATAGCTTTGATGAGGAGCAGGCTGTGCGTGCTGTGCAATATTATAGGGAGCGGTTTTCGGATGTTGGATGGCGGGAAAATATTTTGCTTGATGGTGTGCCCTCGCTTTTACGGAGCCTTAAAAAGGTGGGTAAACGGATGGCGATTGCCTCATCTAAACCGGCAGTGTTCGTGGAGCGTATTCTGCGGCTGTTTGAAATTGAAATGCTATTTGATGCGGTTTCTGGAGCAACGCTGGATGGAATTGTCAGCAGCAAAGCGCAGGTGGTCGCACGTGCTCTGGATATGCTTGATGTCACAGATGGAAATCGTGCGGTTTTAGTTGGCGATCGACTGCATGATGTTGAGGGTGCGCATGCAAATGGCGTGCGCTGCATTGGCGTGACCTTTGGATTTGGTGGACGGCAGGAATTGCAAAATGCAGGCGCCGATAAAATCGTATCGACAATGCAGGAGCTGGAAACGGCACTACTTTTGTGAAAAGAACGGTTGGATTGCCGTTCTTTTTGCATTTAATTGTAGTTTAGACCCAAAAACCTTGGTTTATAGTTGAACTGCTCAATCGTATATGGTGCATGCCTGGCTTTTTTGTCAAATGCGATGGCGGAAAGCCCGTCTGCATGCCTTTACCGATGCAGGGAATTATGGTAGAATGAAAAAAACAACGCAGAGGATGTCAGAATCGTTTGGGTAACATGCCTGTTGTTACTATGCTGTTAAAAAATATTTTGCATCCATATCCGGCGATGGCGCTTATCTGATGGATCGTCATACTAGTGTATGAGAAGTGCATGCGCGGTGAGCAGACCGGAGAACCTGGCTTGTATTCTGTGGTGACAGAGATGGAGGGATAGCATGATAAAGTATAAACTGCCGGTGCTTGCAGTGCGGGATGTGGAAATTTCCAAACAGTTTTACCACGACTTGTTCGACCAGCAAGTCACAGCAGATTTTGGGCAGTGTGTTACTTTTTCAGGCGGTTTTGCCATTCAGCAGGGCTTTGATGCACTGGTCGGTATTCCGAAATCGTCTGTTCTTTATCAGTCGAATAATATGCAGCTGTATTTTGAAGTGGAGGATTTTGACACATTTGCTGACAAATTGTACGGTTTTCTTGATGTGGAGCTGGTGCATCCTCCCAAAACGTATGCCTGGCATCAGCGTGCCGTGTGTCTGTATGACCCAGACTGGCATATGATTGAGGTTGGCGAGTCGATGGCTGTCGTTGTCAAGCGGCTGCTGCGCGCAGGCAACACAGTGGAGCAGAGCGCACAGATGACACAGATGCCCATAAACTTTGTGGAGCAATGCAAGAAAGGTATGGAGCAGATATGATTGGCTACCAACCGCATTATGTTGACTGCGGTGATGCCCGCATCGCCTGCTATGACATCGGCTGCGGCAGACCGCTTGTGCTGTTGCACGGAAACGGAGAGGACAGCTCGTACTGGAGGGGGCAGATCCCGGAGTTTGCCCGGTTTTACCGTGTGATCGCGGTGGACAGCCGTGGGCACGGCGCGTCGGAAAGCGGTGAGCAGAGGCTGTCGTTTGCGTTGATGGCAGAGGATCTGAAAATGGTACTCGACGCGCGCGGTATAAAAAAGGCGCATGTGCTGGGCTTTTCAGACGGTGGCAATCTGGCGATCAAGTTTGCGTTGACCTATCCGGCCTATGTGGACAAGCTCATTCTAAATGGCGCTAATGTTGAGATGTTCGGCGGCATCAAGACGCGATTTCAGTTGCCGATTTATGCCGTATACGGTGCGCTTGCAGCTGTAGCGCGTTTTAGCAAAAAGGCCGCACGCCGGCGCGATGTGTTTGGATTAATGGTGCACCGGTACGGCGTGACGATCGACGATCTCGGACATCTGACTATGCCAACGCTGATCATCGTCGGCGAGCGCGACATGGTGTGTGACAGCCAGACAAGGGAGATGGCCGCGCATATTCCGCATTGCCAGGTCGAGGTATTTCGTGATGGCGATCATTTTGTCGCGGCCAAGCAGCCGTCTCGCTTTAATCGCACGGTAATCGAATTTTTATTGGGGAGATAGAGTCAGTTATGCAGTTTGTCAAGGCGGAAGAGTCCGCAGAAAGCAATATTTTTAATCGGTTGGATGAGCGCAAACACGCGCTGATGCAGAGCGGCATGGATGTGATTAATCTGTCGATCGGCACGCCGGATTTTGCGCCCGACCGGCATGTGATGGAGGCGGTCAGCCGGGCGTCGCTCGACCCAAAGCAGTATCAATATTCGCTGCGCGAGACCCGCGCGCTGCTCGATGCAGTGCAGAGCTGGTACCAGCGGCGTTATGATGTTGCACTGGCAGACGATGAAATCATGGCGGTCAGCGGTTCACAGGAGGGCATTGCGCATGTGTGCTTTCCGTTTGCAGGGCAAAATGACCTTATTCTTGTGCCCGACCCGGGTTATCCAATCTTTGCCTTTGGCCCGATGATGACCGGTGCGACCGTCGCACGTTACCCGCTGAAAGCTGAAAACAACTGGGTTTTGGATTTTGCGGACATTCCCGAGCATATTGCCGACCGTGCCAAGGCAATCGTCGTGTCCTATCCGAACAACCCGACGGCCGCGGTCGCTGACCGCGCGTTTTATGAGCGTCTGGTTCACTTTGCACACGAGCATCATATCATTGTCATCCACGATAACGCCTATTCTGACCTATTGCTAAACGGTGAGCAGGGGATGTCGTTTTTGTCTGTTCCGGGTGCAAAAGAGGTAGGTATTGAGTTCAATTCGCTCTCTAAGACCTATAACTTGACCGGCATGCGCGCCTCATTTGCGCTCGGCAACCGTGAGCTGATCGGCAGGTTCCGCGCTTTCCGCTCGCAGATTGATTACGGCATGTTCTATCCGATTCAGGCTGGTGCGGTTGCGGCGCTCACCGGCCCGCAGGATATTGTTTTGCGCAATCGCGCGGGCTATATGGCGCGGCGCGATGCACTGTGCGGCGGCCTGCGCCGCATTGGCTGGCAGGTGCCGGACGCACAAGGCACAATGTTCGTCTGGGCGAAGATTCCCGAGCAGTTTACTTCATCGATTGATTTTGTGATCGAGCTGATGGAAAGGACAGGTGTGATCTGCGTGCCGGGCAGCTCGTTTGGTACACAGGGTGAGGGATATGTGCGTTTTGCGCTCGTTGTGCCGCCCGCGCGCATGGAGGAGGCTGTGCGGCGTATTGACGAGAGCGGCATGCTGAAAGGGTGATACATGGCGATGATGATTGAACATATGGCGTTGTACACGCTCGACATCGAGCGTCTGCGCGCGTTTTACGAAACGTATTTTGACGGCACAGCAGGAAATCAGTATCATAATCCGAAAACCGGCCTGCAGACGTACTTCATTTCATTTGCAGATGGTGCGCGGCTTGAGCTGATGACCCGGCCCGCGCTTGGACAGAGCGCAGGTTCACAACCGCAGACGGGCTGGGCGCATCTGGCGTTCAAGGCTGGCACGCGCGAGAATGTAGACGCGCTGACCGAGCGCCTGCGTGCAGATGGATATAAAGTAACGAGCGGCCCGCGCACGACGGGCGATGGATATTATGAGAGCTGCGTGCTCGATCCGGACGGCAACACGGTCGAGATCACAGCGTAAAGGAGTAAAATATGAAGCTGATTTCGTGGAATGTAAACGGCCTGCGCGCCTGTGTGGGCAAAGGATTTTTTGATTTTCTCACTGCCGAGCAGCCGGATATGATGTGCTTACAGGAGACCAAGCTGCAGCCCGAGCAGGCGCCGGAGATAGAGGGCTATCACGAATACTGGAATTCGGCGGAGAAAAAGGGCTATTCCGGCGTGGCGCTCTTTTCCAAGTGTGAGCCGGAGTCGGTCACGCGCGGTATCGGCATAGACGAGCATGACCATGAGGGTCGTGTGATCACCGCAGATTACGGCGCATTTTATCTGGTGACGGTCTATACTCCAAATTCGCAGGACGAACTGAAGCGTCTCGATTACCGCATGCGCTGGGAGGATGATTTTCGCGCCTATCTGCAAAAGCTGGATGCGGAAAAGCCGGTAATCGTATGTGGGGATATGAATGTTGCCCATCAGGAGATTGACCTGAAAAACCCCAAGACCAACCGGCGCAACGCCGGCTTTACCGATGAGGAACGCGGCAAGATGACAACACTGCTTGAGGCGGGCTTTACCGACACTTTCCGGCATTTCTATCCTGATATGGAGGGTGCTTATTCCTGGTGGAGCTATCGCTTTAAAGCGCGTGAGAAGAATGCGGGGTGGCGTATCGACTATTTCCTTGTGTCTGACCGCTTGATTGAGCATGTCAAGCAAGCACGGATTTTAAGCGATGTGTATGGCTCGGATCATTGCCCGGTACTGATCGAGATCGATGCCTGATCCCATGGTGGGCGCATGTGACACGTTTGTGGTGTATCACATCATAGCCTGATTGAGAAACCACCAACAGAAAAAGGCTTGGAGTCTCCGGCAGAAGCACTCCAAGCCTTTTTTAGGACACATCTATCCGCCGAGTAGGCCGGCCAGCGCAATCAGCCCCGGGATGGTAACCGCAGACAGAATAGTTGAGACTGCGACAGCCCGTGTGGAGAATAAGTAGTCGGTGCCGTATACCTGGCCAAACATCGAGCAGGTCATGGCGACCGGCGCTGCGGCGCTGATCAGCATGGCATTGCGCAGCGTGCTGTTCAGTGGCAGCAAAAGAAAGAGGGCCATGGTGATTAGCGGCAGGATGACGAGACGCAGCGCGGTGACAAAATAGACCTGCCTATCTCGGAAGCAGGAGCGCAGATCGCACTGGGCGAGGAATGCGCCCAAAATAATCATGGCGACCGGCGTGTTGAGCGAGGCGAGATAAGAAACACAGGTCGCAGGGATCTGTGGCAGTTTAAGCGGCGTCAGGAAAAAAACAAGACCGATCGCAAGCGATACCGTGCCAGGATTGAGAACGGCGTTGCGGAGCTTTTGCGCGGGAGTGGTATCGTGGCAAAGCTGCGCTACGCCATAGCTCCAAAGCAGCACATTGTTGACCGCAATAAACGCTGAGCCGAGAAACAGACCGTAGGAGCCATACAGTGCATCGAGCAGCGGCAACGCCATAAAGCCGCAGTTGATAAAAACGACACACAGGCGTTTGTCCGCGTAGTTTTGGTGCGGCCCGTTTGTGCGGAACAAAATATGGACTGCAAGGATCGACAGGCCCATGGCCAGCAGCGTGCAGCCTGCCGCAGCCAGCAGCGCTATGCCGAGTTTGGGATCAAACATGCGCTGAAAAGAATGGATAATCACGCATGGCGCGACAATACGCGTTAATATAAGCGACATCTGGCTTGCGCCTTTATTATCAAGATATTTCAGCCGAAAGCACACATAACCGACCGCCATCAGTAGAAACATCACGATGATCTGTGAGACAAGAATTTGAATATTTTCGAGCAAAGCCAAATCCCCTCCAATTTCCAACTATCTAATCATAGAGCAATTTGCTGCCGCCTGTCAATGAGGGTGACATGTTTTTTTACCGGCGCACATAGGATAGGGCGAAAGGGTGGATGGCCTGTGAAAAAAATGATCTGCGCTGTGTGGCTGAGCGGTATGCTGTTGATACAGGCAGCAGCATTGCCTGCAATGGGCGAGCTTTATGCAAAATCCGCCGCATTGTATGCTGCAAACGGGCAGGAATTGTTCAGTTATAACGCGGACGAACCGCTGCAGCCAGCGTCTGTGACCAAGGTGATGACCATGCTGCTTGCCATGGAAGCGCTCGAGCGCGGCGAGGTAACGCTGGATACCATGATTACCGGCAGTGAATACGCCTGTTCAATGGGCGGCACGCAGATTTGGCTGGAGCCGGGCGAGCAGCTGACGTTGGATGAAATGTTAAAGGCAATCGCGGTCGGCTCGGCGAATGACTGCGCGGTAGCTGTGGCGGAGCACCTGGCAGGTACAGAGGCAGCGTTTGTCGAGCGGATGAACCAGCGTGCAGTTGAACTGGGCTGCACGAACACGACTTTTATCAATGCCAATGGTCTTGACGGCATGGGGGAAAAGACCATGACGACAGCGCATGATATTGCGTTGATTTCATGCGAGCTGCTAAAGCACCCCAAGATATTGGACTATACCGGCATCTGGATGGACAGCATTCGCGGCGGTACGTTTTCGCTTGCTAACACCAATAAGATGCTAAAAAGCTATCAGGGCCTGACCGGGCTGAAGACCGGCTATATTTCTGAAGCGGGCTACTGCATTTCGGCTAGCGCCGAGCGCGACGGACTGAGCCTAGTCGCCGTGGTGATGGCCGCGCCTACCAAGGAGAACCGCATGGCGGACGCAACTGCGCTGCTTAATTACGGGTTTGCAAATTTTACCTCTTACACGCCGCCGGCAGATCTTCTGACACCGGTGCCCGTCAAACTCGGCCGTACGGACGTGGTGCAGCCGGTCATGCAGGGCGGCACAAGTTTCATTGTGGAAAAGGAGATGGCTCAGCAGCTTGAGACCCATCTGGAGTTGCCGGAGTCGATCTCGGCTCCTGTGCAGGCCGGACAGCAGCTCGGCAGCCTGACAGTGACCGGCGGGGGTCAAACGCTTTTGGAGGTGCCGCTGGTTGCGGCCGAGGCAGTCGAGGCGCTATCCGTGCCGGAATTGTTCCTCTCTCTGCTTGGCAGTCTATGCGGCGCAAAATAGGCAGAGATGCAAACTGCTGCGCTAATTTTAGCTAAATTGGGTTAATTGGCTGCTCTTTTTTGCAAATTACGAACGATATGGGTATCTTAAATGCAAAATATACGGCGCAATAGATGATAAAGTGACGAAAAAGTTTATAATTCAGGCTTGAGGTTTTGGGTAAGTTGTGTTAAACTGAATACAACCTCAAAGGTTGGGAGGATAAAAAACTATGGTAAAACTTATCATTGGCGGCACGGGTTCTGGTAAGACGAAGGAAATCGTCGATCAGGTCAACGCCGCAGTACAGGAAGAAAAGGGCAGTGTGGTCTGCATCTCACGCGGCAATAAGCTGACGTTCGATATTTCGCACGATGCGCGGCTGATTGACGCGACCGATTATCCCATCAAGGATTTTAATAGTCTGCTTGGCTTTGTATGCGGTATCCATGCGGGCAACTACGATATTTCCCGCGTATTCATCGACAGCCTGTATAAGATCGCGGGCGTCAACGACGTCCAGCAGGCAGAGGACTTCCTGAACGATCTGGAGAAGTTTTCCGAGCAGCATACTGTCAACTTTACCATCGCAGTCAGCGAGGACCCCAACGCTGTATCCGAGGGCATGAAGCGTTTTCTCTAAGGGCTACTTAGCGACGCCCGCCAGGCGGCGGATTGCGCGCTGATGTCCGCTGGGATCAGAGTACTGACGATGAAAAAATGGCCCAAGAGCGAAAAGAAAAAGCAGTGGATGATGCACTGCTTTTTCTTTATGCGATTAATAAACTGTTTGCAGCCGTCCGTGGAGCGATCCGCCGGGCGGTTTTACTTTTATGTAAAAAAATTGCGCGGTGCGGGAATGTTTTCATATAAAAGGGATAAAAATAAGGGGCGTAACAGTGGCAATGGAAGGCCGAACAGGCAATGTATATCAAGCTGAAGGGGAGTGGAGACAGCCATGCATCAGCAGGAGCAGATCAATAGGGAATACCGGTGGATGCTGGGCGGTATGGCGGCGCTCACGGCCGTCTCGTTTGCCGTGCTCGTACTGGCGGGCTGCGCGCCGCTCAACACAGGTTTTAGCCTGCTGATCGGCCTTGCATACGCGCTTTTATGGTTTTGGATGGTCATATGCAGCGCACAGAGAGCGGTGCGCCTGCCGCCCGGACTGGGGCGGTGGGTCGTCCGCCGCGGCTATCTGCTTCGATATGGACTGACCGGCATCGTAATTCTTGCGGCTATTCGTCTGCCCTGGGTGCAGCCGGTCGCGATGGTACTGCCGTTGTTTTTCCCCCGGTTGCTTCTTGTTTGGAACAGCGCCTTTCGTCGGAGGGGAGGGTAATATTATGCGCACTGCAATCAATGGCCCGCGCATACTGGGATGGCTGTTTGACAACCCTGACTTGCCGATTACAGAAACCATGCGCAATGCATGGATTGTGATGGCGTTCATCTTTCTGCTGTGCCTTTTCTTGACGTGGCGCATGGACAAGCTGCCGCGTGGACGGCAGGCGCTTGCGGAAAAGCTGGTGCTAACGGTCGATGCGCTGGTCGAGCGCACAATGGGCGCGGGCTGCCGCGCTTACGCGCCGTATATCGCAACACTGATGGCAAGTTCGGTGCTTGGCTCGCTGGCGAGTTTGTTCTGGATGCGCCCGGTGACAGCTGATCTAAACACCACGCTCGGCTGGGCGCTTATCACATTTGCACTCATCACCTGGAATAAGCTGCGCTGTCGCGGGGTAAAAGGCTATCTGAAAGGATTCCTTGAGCCGGTGCCTGTGATGGCGCCGCTCAACGTGCTCAGTGAGGCGGCTACGCCGGTTTCGATGTCTTTTCGGCACTTTGGCAACATGGCGGGCGGTCTTGTGATCTCCACGCTGATTTTAAGCGCGCTGGAGGCGCTGTCGGGCGCACTGTTGGGCTTTCTGCCCGTTCCGCTGCTGCAAATCGGCTTGCCTGGCGTGCTGTCGCTGTATTTTGACTGCTTTACCGCCTGTATGCAGGCGTTCATCTTCTGCATGCTCACCATGTCTTATATAGGAGATGCACGCCACGGATAAAGCAGCACCAAATTATCTGAAGGAGGAAACCTTATGGATCCACAGGCTTTTATCGCAGGTATGTCCGCACTGGGCGCGGGCCTTGCCATGATCGCAGGCCTTGGCCCGGGCATTGGCGAGGGATACACGGCAGGACAGGCGTGTGCGGCAATCGGTCGCCAACCTGAGGCACAGAGCGACATCACCCGCACCATGATTCTTGGCATTGCGATGGCTGAGTCCACCGGCATTTACGCGCTGGTCGTCGCCCTAATACTGTTGTTCGCCAACCCCTTTATCGGATGACACGAAGGGGGGAGAATGGCAGTGACACAGGTGGTTTACCAGGCGTTTGTCAGCATCAACTGGTGGAGCATTTTTGTGACCCTGTGCAATACGCTGATCACATTTGGCATTGTTAAAAAGTTGTTGTTCCAACCGGTGCGCCGCATGATTGAGGCGCGGAAAACCGAGGTGCAGGCGATGTATGATGAAGCGGACCGCGCCCAGATAGAGGCTGGAAAGCTCGAGCGCACTTATAACCAAAAGCTTGCAAAGGCGCAGGAGGAGGCAGCCGGCATCATCCATGCGGCGGCGCGCCGCGCCGAGGCGCAGCGTGCGCGTATGCTGGAGGAAGCCACGCAGCAGGCCGCCATGATGATGCAGCAGGCCGAGCGCGATATTGAGATCGAGCGGAAAAAGGCGCGCCGTGCGCTCAAAGGCGAGGTGGCAGACCTGTCCGTGCTGATCGCCGGCAAGGTAATTGAGCGCGAGGTGAGCTCTGCCGACCACGAGCGGCTCATCCATGCGTTTATTGATAAAGCGGGGTGAGGAGACTTGTCAGAAGCGGTCAGCAGGCGGTATGCCGAGGGACTGTTTGCTGCAGCGCAGATAGACGGAGCTGAAGAGCGGGTGCTGGATGCGCTTGGGATGGTCTGCGATATATTAGACAGCGAGCCGCAGCTGCGAAAGCTTTTGTTATTGCCCTCCATCTCGTGCATGGAGCGGCAAAACGTGTTGCGCGATGTGTTTTCCGGGCGTATTGAGCCGCTGCTGCTGCACTTTCTTCTGCTTGCGATGAATAGAAACCGCCTTGCGCTACTAAGGGAGATATACAGGTGTTACCAGCAGCAGTATTTGCAGCAGAACGGCATGGCGGAGGCACAGGTGGTCACAGCGATCCCGCTTTCTGAAAAGCTGGCGGACGAGCTGTCCGCCAAACTTTGCGCCGTTACTGGCAAGCGGGTGCTACTGCGGCAGTCGGTCGACCCCGAGCTGCTCGGGGGTATCCGGGTTCAGATCGGAAGCGAGCAGATGGACGGCAGCCTGCGTGCCCGGCTGGAAGGCATTGCGCAAAGCTTGGCGGGTGATCGGTTATAGAAGAGCGGAGGAAGAGCATGGATTTGCGTCCTGAGGAGATCAGTGGCCTGATTAAAGAACAGATCTTGCATTATGAGGACAAATTGCAGCTGGATGACGTAGGCACGGTCATCACCGTGGGTGACGGCATTGCGCATATCTACGGGCTGGAGGGCTGCATGTCAGGTGAGCTGCTGGCGTTTCCGGGCGGCGTGTACGGCATGGCGCAAAACCTCGAGGAGGAAGTAGTCGGCGCGGTCATACTGGGTGAGGATGAGGCGATTCGCGAAGGAGATACGGTCAGACGCACAGGCCGCATCGCCGAGGTGCCAGTCGGTAAGGCGCTACTTGGCCGCGTAGTGGATGCGCTCGGCCGCCCGATCGACGGAAAGGGGCCGGTCAGCACCAGCACGACGCGGCCGATTGAAGCGCCGGCGCCAGGTATTATTGCGCGCGCGCCGGTGAGCGTACCGCTGCAAACCGGAATCAAGGCGATTGATGCGATGGTACCGATCGGCCGCGGACAGCGCGAGCTGATTATCGGCGACCGGCAGACCGGCAAGACGGCCATCTGTCTTGATACCATCATTAACCAAAAAGGCACGGGCATGGTGTGCATCTACGTAGCAATCGGTCAGAAACGCTCGACAGTCCGGCAGGCCGCTGAAACACTGCAAAAAAGCGGTGCGATGGACTATACCTGCATTGTCGCTGCAACGGCTTCCGAGCCTGCGCCAATGCAGTATATCGCGCCTTATGCGGGCTGCGCAATAGGCGAGTATTTTATGCACAAGGGCAAGGATGTGCTGATTGTATATGATGATCTGTCCAAGCATGCGGTAGCGTATCGCGCGCTGTCGTTGCTACTACACCGTCCGCCCGGACGTGAGGCCTATCCCGGCGATGTATTCTATCTGCACGCGCGCCTGCTTGAGCGCGCGGCAAACCTCGCCTCGGGTGGATCGCTGACAGCACTGCCAGTTATCGAGACCCAGGCGGGCGATGTGTCGGCTTATATCCCGACCAATGTCATTTCGATTACAGACGGGCAGATATTCCTGGAGAGCGATCTGTTTCATGCAGGTGTGCGCCCGGCAGTCGATCCGGGTGTTTCGGTTTCGCGTGTGGGCGGCAGCGCGCAGATTAAAGCAATGAAAAAGGTGGCGGGCACGCTCAAGCTTGCGTATGCGCAGTACCGTGAGCTACAGGCGTTTGCCCGCTTTGGCTCCGATCTGGATGCGGACACCCAAAAACGCCTGGCGCAGGGTGAGCGCATTGTTGAGGTGCTGCGGCAGCCGCAGAACAGTCCGCTACCGGTCGAGCAGCAGGTGATGATTTTGTACGCGGTTGTCTCGGGCGCGCTGCTCGAGCTGCCGGTGGATCAAATTGATGCGTTTGAAAGAAAGTTGTTTGAACTGGTGGGTGAAACGTATCGTGAGGTCTCGCAGGCCATTCGCTCGACCGGCCGGCTGGACGACGCCGCAAGGGAGCAGCTGGACCTGGCGATCGAAGCCTGCAAGGCGCAGCTGCGCGCTAAGCATTAGCAGAAGGGAGGAAACGAGCTTTGGCTTCCGGCAGCATGCAGCAGATCCGTAGAAGGCTTCGTTCGGTGCAGTCAACCCGGCAGCTGACGCGCGCAATGGAGCTGGTTGCCTCCTCCAAGCTGCTGCGCGCACAGGAGCACGCGGCGGCGGCGCACATCTATCTGGAAAAGATGCATGAATTGGCGTGCCGGATTACCGCCGCCAGCGGCGGCATCTCCCGCTTTACAGTGCGTGGTGCACAGGAAAAGCGCGTGTATGTCGTGCTTTCGGGCGACCGCGGCCTCGCGGGCGGATATTATGCAAACCTGTTTCGCATGGTTGACGCCGCGATAGAGGGAAAAGACGCACGTGTAATCGCGCTTGGCAAAAAAGCGCGTGCACACTATGCACAGCATGCCTATTTGATGCAGGCAGACGATCTGCCCGACATATCATCGCCAAGCTGGCCCTATGCGCTTGCCGCGCACTTGCTGCGGCTCACCGAGGAGGGGGAAGCGGGAGAGATCTGGCTCTGCTATACGACGTTTGTCTCTCCGCTCCGGCAGCAGCCGGTAAGCCTGCGCCTTATCCCAGCGTTGGGGCAGGCGGATAAAAAGGATACGCAGAACCCAGCTTATCAGATGGAATACGATTCATCGCCCGAGGCGGTGCTTGAGGCTGTCATGCCCGCCTATCTGTTCGGCATGCTGTCGGCTGCCGCCGCGCAAAGCCATTGTGCTGAGCAGGCGGCGCGACGCATGGCGATGGAAACCGCTTCAGACAACGCGGACGATCTGATCGATCGGCTGCATCTGTCCTACAACCGCGTGCGACAGACGGCGATTACACAGGAAATCGCCGAGATCGTAGCTGGGGCAAGTAGCGTATGACGGCGGACAAACAAGGAGGATAATCCATGCAGGAACAACATACCGGCTCGGTGGTCCGTATCATCGGTCCGGTGCTTGACATTCGGTTTACAGGCGGCAGGCTGCCTGGGCTGATGAGCGCTATTGCGGTGCGGGATGCCGACCGAACCGTGATGGCCGAGGTGGCGCAGCACATCGGGCAAGACATCGTGCGCTGCATCGCGCTCGAGCCGACGGACGGTTTGGTGCGCGGCTTGCGGGCGGAGGATACGGGCGGGCCGGTCTCTGTGCCGGTGGGCGAGCAGACGCTTGGCCGGATCTTTAATCTGCTGGGGCAGCCAGTGGACGGTAAGCCGCCGGCAGAAGGGGCGGAGCGATGGAGCATCCACCGGCCTGCCCCAGCCTACGAGGAGCAGGCAACCGCCGCAAAAATACTAGAGACCGGCATCAAGGTTATCGATTTGACCGCGCCTTTTGCAAAGGGCGGCAAGATTGGTCTATTTGGCGGTGCGGGCGTGGGCAAGACGGTTATCATCATGGAGCTGATCCACAATATCGCCCGACAGCACGGCGGTATTTCGGTGTTCACGGGCGTTGGTGAGCGCACGCGCGAGGGCAATGATCTTTACCGCGAGATGCAGGAGAGCGGGGTGATCGAAAAGACCGCGCTCGTTTACGGACAGATGAATGAGCCGCCTGGCGCGCGTATGCGCGTGGCGCTCTCAGGCTTGACCATGGCAGAGTACTTCCGCGATGAGCAAAAGCAGGACGTATTGCTGTTTATTGATAATATCTTTCGCTTTACGCAGGCGGGCGCAGAAGTCTCTGCGCTGCTGGGCCGCATGCCGAGTGCGGTGGGCTATCAGCCTACGCTCGCAACCGAGATGGGTGCGCTGCAAGAGCGTATCACTTCGACCCGCAAGGGTTCGATCACTTCGGTGCAGGCGGTTTATGTTCCGGCGGACGATCTGACCGATCCTGCCCCGGCAACAACCTTCTCACATCTGGATGCCAAGGTTGTTTTATCGCGTGAAATCGCGTCTATGGGCATCTATCCCGCGGTCGATCCGCTTGATTCGTCCTCACGAATATTATCCGCCGAAACGGCGGGGCGGGAGCATTACGAAGTGGCGCAGGCGGTGCAGTCGGCTTTGCAGCGATATAAGGATTTGCAGGATATCATTGCAATCCTCGGTATGGACGAGCTGTCAGAAGAAGATCGGAAAACGGTTGCCCGCGCGCGCAGGATTCAAAATTTTCTTTCCCAACCGTTTCATGTGGCAGAGCAGTTTACCGGCATGCCGGGCAAGTATGTTCCGATCGAGGAAACGGTACGCGGCTTTCGTGAAATATTAGAGGGTAAGCACGATGACCTGCCCGAATCCGCATTCCTGTTTGCAGGCACAATAGACGAGGTTGTGAAAAAGGCGGATGGGGAGGGGCGATAGTATGGCAGGGTTTCACCTGACAATACGTACGCCCAGCCGCTGCTGCTACGACGGTACAGCGGAACGTCTGATCGTCCGAACAACACAGGGAGACGTGGGTATTCTGCCCGGACATGCGCCGTATATGGGCGCGCTTGGTGTCGGCCGGCTAATCGTCCGGCAAAACGGAAAGAGCAGGTCTGCCGCGGTCATGGGAGGGCTTATCGAGGTATTGCCGTCCGAAGCTGTTGTGCTCGCCGGTGAATTTGCGTGGGTGGAGGAGATTGATCCTGCTCGTGCGCGTGCGGAGGCGCAGCGGGCGGCGGCGCTTCAGGAGCAGAGCCGCGCGGCGCAGGATGTCTTGCGCTATACGCGCGTGTGCCTTGAACTAATAGCGAAAAAATAGAGCATATGGCCCATCTGCCGCACAGGCAGGTGGGCTTTGCCATACATATTTGCCTACCATACTAAGTGCACACCTTTTAGTTTATACAGTATATAACGAATTGGAACTTCCAGCAGTTGGACGGATGCGTTATAATAAATATAGCAAGAAGAACAGATGAAAGGACAGTGAACAAAATTGTCGACATTGGTTGTTTTTTATTCAAGGGCTGATGAAAACTATTTTGGCGGTCAGTATCGCTACATCGAGCTGGGAAATACGGAAAAAGTTGCACGATTGATAGCGGAGGAGACGGGTGCCGCGCTTTTCAAGATCGAGCAGGCAGAACCATATGCTGCCGACTACGATACCTGCATCAAACAGGCACAGGCCGACCTGCGGGAGAGAGCGCGACCTGCGCTTGTGGCGCTTCCGGACAGTATAGATCAGTATGATACGATCTATCTTGGCTATCCGAACTACTGGGGTGACGTGCCGATGGCGGTATATACGTTTCTAGAAGCTTTTGACTGGAATGGAAAGACTATCTTTCCGTTTTGCACCCATGAGGGAAGTGGCCTGAGCGGCACAGAGCGTAAAATCGCGCAGGCCTGCAAGGGTGCGACGGTGAGAAAGGGTCTTGCCGTATTCGGTTCGGCAGTAGATCAGAGCAAACAACTTGTTTTAGACTGGTTGAAAAGCGCATCGGCGCAATGAAAGGTGGATTTATAATGGAAAAAGAAGTTATGCTTGTGGCCGGCGCAGGGCAGATTGGTCTTGCCATTGCCCGCCGCCTGGGATACGGCAGGAAGATCGTTGTCGGCGATAAGAAGGAGCAAAACGCCAAGGCCTTTGCAGGGGTGCTTGAGCAGGCCGGTTTTGATGCACTGCCGCTCGAGATGGATCTTGCCTCCAGGGCATCTATTCAGGCCTTTATTGCTCAGGCGCAAAAGTATGGCGAAATTACCATGCTGGTCAATGCTGCCGGCGTTTCTCCCAGCCAGGCGCCGGTTGAAGCAATTTTACAAGTGGACTTGTATGGCACTGCAGTGCTTCTTGAGGAGGTGGGCAAAGTGATCGCACCCGGCGGCGTGGGTGTCACGATTTCCAGCCAGTCCGGGCACCGTATGAAGCAGCTTTCGCCTGAAGAGGATGAGCAGCTTGCCTGCACACCCACCGAGGAACTTTTAGCGCTCGATCTGCTGCAGCCGGCGCGCATCCGGGATACGCTTCACGCTTATCAGCTTGCCAAGCGCTGCAATGAAAAGCGCGTGATGGCTGAGTCGGTCAAATGGGGTGAAAAGGGGGCGCGCATCAATTCCATTTCACCGGGAATCATCGTTACTCCGCTGGCGCTCGATGAGTTCAATGGCCCTCGTGGGGATTTTTATAAGAATATGTTTGCTAAATGTCCGGCCGGCCGCCCAGGTACGGCGGACGAAGTGGCAAATGTGGCTGAGCTGCTGATGAGTGACAAGGGAGCCTTTATTACAGGCGCGGATTTTCTCATTGACGGCGGTGCAACAGCCTCTTACTTTTACGGGCCGCTTAAACCGCAGGACTAAAGGCGGCATGATAGCACGGCATGCCGGGGCTGTGTGCGCATCGCGGCAGGCAGCCTTGCCGGCCGCGGTCAGTTAGATGCCGCGCAGGCCGCGGTGAAACAGCGTGAGCCTCAGCTGCGGGTTTTGAGCGATGTGATTTGCTTGATGACCGTAGTCGGCGTGATATAAAGCGCTTTGGCCGTTTACCGCAAACCTCCGGCGGCAAGTAAGTTAGAAAAAGAGAATTACATTGGTACAAGAAGTGTCAGAACCGGCCATGGAGAATGTCAACAGAAGTAGGCGGGCGCTGTGTTTATCCAGCGCCCGCCTAATTTTTGTTATGTAGATGCATATATGCGTGTTACATCTTGGATTTATTTATTTGGCAGTAGATGCATTACCGGCCGAAGTAGCTAAAATGCATATAGTCTCGTTTGCTCGACCAGGCGTTGCCGCCCCAGCTAAAGCCATATTTGGTAAAGGCGTTATACACATCGCCGCCCTCGGGGATCGAATAGGGATCAATACCGGGCGACCAGTGCGAGCCAGTCGTCGGCGTGAGCGTGCCGTCGTCGTTAATAGTCGCCTCCATGTTCTCCTCCCAGTTGATGTCCACCGCAGTGCCCTGTGAATGCTCGCCTGTGCGCCAAGAATAGCAGCCGACATTTTTGATCGGAAAGCGCTCGGCACCGTTGTAGATCTCCTCGAAGATCGCTGCATAGATGGGCGCTAAGCCGCGGTTGACCACCAAATATGCGGTGTCGCTCTTTTTGCTGCCGTCCTCTTGCAACCGCCAAACTGGAACGGCGATCTCTATCATATTGGCCTTCGCCTGCTCTGCGCTCTGGTACGGCCCACCGCCCGGGCCGTAGACCAGCGTCATCTTTTGCTCGTCGGTCAGCGGCACGGTGAGATCGGGCTGCTGCCACGGATCATGGGGCGAATCGGCGCTGCTACCAGCGTCAGGCGGCGTTGCTTCGCCTGCCGGCGCGTCCTCAGCAAAGACGTTGCAGAAGCGTCCGGCCATGATGAGCGCCTGCTCGCGGGTCGCGGTGCCATCAGGGGAGAGGATGTTAGTGCCGTCAGGTGCAGGCAGTCCGCTGACGACGGCATAGTCCACCATGGTGACCACTGCATCCAGGGCATAGTCGCTGATGCGGGAAATATCAGCATAATCTTCGATACAGGCGTCGCCGACGATTCCTGACGCATCTATTTTTGCCGCGTCCAGAATATTGTGCAGCATGACGCACAGGTCCTGCCTCTTGATGTTGGCATTCGGATCAAAAATGCCGTTGCCCCGGCCTGAGACGATGCCAAGCTCAAATGCCGCAGTCACATTGGGGTCATCACAGTCCCGGAACGGCTGCCTGCCCGATGCGAATACCGCTTTTCCGCTGATGGTCTTGTAGACATTAAGCGCAATGTTGCAGAACTCGGCACGGGTGACTTCGCCGCGCGCATTGAGCGTTTGCAGCGATCCCGGAACAAGGCCGGCCGCCTGCGCGGCAGCAACATCTTTTTCTGCCCATGCGGAAACATTTGACAGTGCACCCGCATGCGACATGCAAAGGGTGGCAAACAGCGTCAGCGCGCCCATACTGCGGATAAATCGATGCGGCATAGACAAAGACCTCCTTAGAAGATGTCAGAAAATGTAGTTTATGCGATTATTATGTTGGAAAACTGTGTAGAATTTACGAATATTCTGTATATATTCACATTTTCCACATGGTTTTCCACAAAAAAGGAGCGATCAGTCCGCGGCGGCACGGTCGAGCGTGCGGTATTGTAGCGCCTCCGCGATGTGTTCGGCACCGATGATCGGCGCGTTCGCCAGATCGGCAATAGTGCGTGCCACGCGCAGCACACGGTCATGTGCACGGGCTGTCAGGCCAAGGCGCGCAAAGGCGGCGGCAAAGATTGACTGCGCCTCGTCGGTAAGCGGGCAAGATACTGCCAGCTTTGCGGGTGGCAGGGCGGCGTTGCTTTCGCCCTGGCGCGCTGCCTGTACGGCACGGGCGGCAAGCACACGGCCGAGGATGTCGGCCGAACTCTCTTCGGCAGCTTGTCCGCGTGCGGCAAGCGCAGCATATTCAACCGGCTGCACCGTGACCTGCAAATCGATGCGGTCGAGCAATGGGCCAGAAAGACGCCTGAGGTATTGCTGCACCGATGCCTTGGTGCAGGTGCAGCGGTTGGTTCCGTACCAGCCGCAGCGGCAGGGATTCATTGCGGCAATTAGCTGAAAATGCGCAGGATAGGTGATCTGGCCTGCCACGCGGGAGATTGTGACTTTGCCGTCTTCAAGCGGCTGACGCAGGGTCTCAAGTACATCGCGGCGGAACTCGGGAAGCTCATCCAGAAACAGCACGCCGCGGTGTGCGAGCGTGATTTCACCTGGCACCGGCAGTCGCCCGGCGACGCCCGAGCCGCCCGCGATAGCGCTTGCAGAGGAGGTGTGATGTGGCGCGCGGAACGGTCGCTCGGCGCGCTCGACCGCCTCCTGCCCGCGACCGACCGCCGACCAGACCCGAATGACTTCGAGCCGTTCGCTGTCCGACAGAGGCGGCAGAATAGAGGGAAATCGCCCCGCCATCATACTTTTACCTGAGCCGGGTGGTCCGGAGAGCAGAACATTATGCCCGCCTGCGGCGGCGATCTCAAGCGCGCGCTTGACCGCGTGCTGCCCCATGACATGGGCATAATCCAGCTCGCTGGCGTGCATTTTTGGGACAGCAGGCACAGGGCAGGGGGAAAGCGGCGCGCGTCCGCTCAGGTGTGCAAGCAGCGCCTTGAGGTTGTCGACCGGCAGCACAGTGATACCGGCAGCAAAGGACGCTTCGGCGGCGTTTTGCGAAGGCACATAGATCGTGTGAAAACCGGCATCCCGCGCGGCAAGTGCCATGGAAAGCGCGCCGCACACCGGACGCAGCGCGCCGGTGAGGGAAAGTTCGCCGAAGAATACAGCGTCCTGTGGAAGCATATCGATCTGGCCCGCCGCCGAGAGGATGGATAGCAGGATAGGCAGGTCGTATGCTGTGCCTGCTTTTTTTGTATCCGCAGGGGCGAGGTTGACGGTCAGCCGAGAGACCGGCCAGTCAAACGCACAGGCCTTGGCCGCCGCGCGCACGCGCTCGCCCGCCTCGGATACCGCTCCAGTCGGCAGGCCGACAACGTCCAGCCGCGGCAGACCGCTTGATAGATAGCACTCCGCTGTGACGATATAACCGTCGATCCCACTAAGCCCTGCCGAAAAAACGCGCGAAACCATCCGATACCTCCTGCGACATAATTCTCTATTTTTACTATACTATATGAGTAAGGGATTTCGCAATGAATAATACAAAATGATAAATAATTGTAACATAAAGGAAAATAGCACAAAATATGTTTCACAATGCGGAATATCGATTAAAATAGGGGAATATGTTACTAAAATATCATATTTGGTGTTTACAATTTTGGCGAGTAGTGATAAAATAGATAACGTCAGTGGAAGCAGCTTTATCAGCATCGGCGTGCGGCAAAACGGCTTGCTATCCCTTGAGCATGTTATTACTGATATAGGAGGATAAAACATGGCAAGAAAGATGAAGTCCATGGACGGTAACACCGCCGCGGCACATGTGTCGTATGCGTTTACCGAGGTCGCGGGTATCTATCCGATTACCCCGTCCAGCCCCATGGCAGACAGTGTTGACCAGTGGGCAGCCGCCGGTCAGAAAAACATTTTTGGCACGACCGCAAAGGTCATTGAGATGCAGTCTGAGGCGGGTGCCGCAGGTACAGTGCACGGCTCGCTGGCGGCCGGCGCGCTGACCACTACCTATACAGCCTCCCAGGGTCTGCTGCTGATGATTCCGAATATGTACAAGATCGCGGGCGAACTGCTGCCCTGCGTATTTCATGTTTCCGCGCGCACGGTTGCCTCACATGCACTGAGCATCTTTGGCGACCATTCCGACGTTATGGCCTGCCGCCAGATCGGCTTTGCCATGCTGTCGGAGACTAACCCGCAGGAGGTCATGGACCTCGGTGCAGTCGCCCACCTGGCGACCATTAAGTCGCGCGTTCCGTTTATCAACTTCTTTGACGGTTTCCGCACCTCCCATGAGATCCAGAAGATCGAGGTGTGGGATTATGAAGACCTAAAAGAAATGTGCGATATGGACGCGGTCGAGGCGTTCCGCAAGCGCGCGCTCAACCCCGAGCACGCCATGATGCGTGGTTCGCACGAAAATGGCGACGTCTTCTTCCAGCACCGCGAGGCCTGCAACAAGTATTACGAGGCGGTTCCCGAAATCGTTGAGGAATACATGGGCAAGGTAAACGCTAAGCTTGGCACGAACTATCAGCTGTTTAATTACTACGGCGCGCCGGACGCTGACCGTCTGATCATCGCGATGGGTTCGATCTGTGACGTGGCTGAAGAGGTCATTGATTACCTCAATGCACACGGCGAAAAGGTCGGCATTGTCAAGGTTCACTTGTACCGTCCGTGGCGTGCAGACAAGCTGGTCGCCGCTATCCCAAAAACCGTTAAGAAGATCGCTGTGCTCGACCGTACCAAGGAACCGGGCGCCCAGGGCGAGCCGCTCTACCTTGATGTTGTCGCCGCGCTGGCAAACGCCGGTATTACCGACAAGACCGTGATCGGCGGTCGTTACGGCCTGGGCTCTAAGGATACGCCCCCGTCCTCGGTCTTTGCGGTGTATGATGAGCTGGCAAAGGATGCGCCCAAGCATCAGTTCACCATCGGCATCAACGACGACGTGACCTATCTCTCGCTCGAGGAGAAGCCCTCGCCGAACACTGCGGCGGAGGGAACCATTGAGTGCAAATTCTGGGGTCTCGGCGGTGACGGTACGGTTGGTGCGAACAAGAACTCTATCAAGATTATCGGCGACCATACCGACAAGTATGTACAGGCGTACTTCCAGTACGACTCTAAGAAGACTGGCGGTGTCACCATCTCGCACCTGCGCTTTGGCGACAAGCCGATCCGTTCCCCGTATTACATCAATAAGGCTGACTTTGTCGCTTGTCATAACCCGTCCTATATCGTCAAGGGCTTCCCGATGGTGCGTGATGTAAAGCCGGGCGGTATCTTTATGATTAACTGCCAGTGGTCGGACGAGGAGCTCGACCATCGTATGACAGCGGACGCCAAGCGTTACATCGCCAAGAACAACATCCAGCTCTACACGATCAACGCGATCGACAAGGCGATCGAGATCGGCATGGGCAAGCGCACCAACACCATCTTGCAGTCGGCGTTCTTTACGCTCGCCAAGGTTATGCCGCAGGAAGAGGCTATTGGCTACATGAAGGATGCCGCTACCAAGTCCTACCTCAAGAAAGGCCAGGACGTTGTCGACATGAACCACAAGGCGATTGATGTTGGCGCAAGTGCGTTCCACAAGGTCGAGGTGCCGACTTCGTGGGCGAACGCTGCCGATAAAGCGGACAACAACGAGATGGAAGGCCGTCCGGAAGTTGTCAAGATGGTCAAGGAAGTCATGGAGCCCATCGGCCGCATGGACGGCGACTCGCTGCCGGTATCGGCGTTTGCAGGCGCGCATGTGGACGGCACTTTTGAGCACGGCGCAGCAGCTTACGAGAAGCGCGGTGTCGCAGTGACTGTGCCGACCTGGAATGAAGTGACCTGCGTGCAGTGCAACCAGTGCTCTTATGTCTGTCCGCACGCGACTATTCGTCCGTTCGCACTGACCAATGAGGAGGCAGCCGCCGCGCCGGAGTCTGCTAAGATCGTCGACATCAGGGCCGGCAAGGGCAAGGGCGTTTACAAGTATACGATCGCAGTCTCTCCGCTTGACTGCATGGGCTGCGGCATCTGTGTGGATGTGTGCCCGAGCGATTCGCTGACCATGGTTCCGCAGGAGCAGGAGGCCGCCCAGCAGGATGCTTTCGATTACTGCGTAGCCGAGGTAGCTGATAAGGCGGACATGTTCTCGCCGAATTCGGTCAAGGACAGCCAGTTCAAAAAGCCGCTGCTTGAGTTCTCCGGTGCTTGCGCGGGCTGTGCGGAAACTTCCTATGCCCGTCTGATCACCCAGATCTGTGGCGACCGCATGTATATTTCTAATGCTACCGGTTGCTCGTCTATCTGGGGTGGCCCGGCGGCTACTAGCCCCTATACTGTTGATGAGAACGGCCACGGCCCGGCATGGGCAAACAGCCTGTTTGAGGACAATGCCGAGCACGGCCTTGGCATGTACTATGGCCAGCTTGCAATCCGTGAGCGCTTGATCTCCGATCTTGACGAGATGGCCGCGGAGCCTAGCATTTCGGCCGAGCTGAAGCAGGCCATCGGCGCATTTATGGATACCAAGGATAATGGCTCTGCCAACGCCGAGCCGGCCAAGGCGCTGGTCGCTGCACTTGAAAAGTGTGCATCTGCCGGCGATGAAAAGTGCAAGGAAATTCTGCAGCATAAGGAATACCTGGCCAAGAAGTCCGTCTGGATCTTTGGCGGCGACGGTTGGGCTTATGACATTGGCTTTGGCGGTCTCGACCACGTGCTTGCTACCGGAGAGGATGTAAACGTCATGGTATTTGATACCGAAGTTTACTCCAATACCGGAGGCCAGGCATCTAAGGCTAGCCCGACCGGTGCGGTTGCGCAGTTTGCAGCCTCCGGTAAAGCTACCAAGAAGAAGAGCCTTGCCGAGATCGCGATGAGCTACGGCTATGTTTACGTTGCGCAGATCGCTATGGGCGCGAACATGAATCAGACCATTAAGGCGATCGTCGAGGCTGAGGCTTATCCGGGCCCGTCGCTGATCATCGGCTATGCGCCGTGTGAGATGCACGCCATCAAGGGCGGCATGGTCAACTGCCAGTCCGAGATGAAGAAGGCGGTCGACTGTGGCTACTGGAATCTGTTCCGCTTCAATCCGCAGCTAGAGGAAGAGGGGAAGAATCCCTTCATTCTGGAGTGCAAGGATCCCAAGATCGAGCAGTACCACGACTTTATGATGAACGAGGCACGCTTCTCTGCGCTAACCCGTTCGTTCCCGGACCGTGCGGAAAAGCTGTTTAAGCAGGCCGAGGTCGAGTCGGCCAAGCGCTACACGCATCTCAAGCGCCTGCAGGCTTTGTACGCGCCTGAGTCGTAATCCAGATGGATAAAACTGGCTGATAGGTAGCCATTTAAAAAATGATCCAATTGCGCTATTCTGGGTAAACTGAACTACCCCGGTTTGTGCGAATCGGATCCATTAAGCCCTGCGTAAGAATTTTTCGTATTTCAGCAAAGTGGCACAGCGGGAGCTGTGCCACTTTGCTTTTTAGCTAAATTTGCGGTATGGTTGTAATGGATATAGCGGTCGACCATTTTCTTATTCTTGAAAAAAGAAAGTGAGCTTGCGACTGTAAACACACGCGGTCTTGAGGGAAAAACAGTCCTACTCATTTTTGACTATTACATATAAAAAAACAGTCAAGGCCCTTGCCGGTATCTGCGTTAAGCGCTGAGTGGCATGCCCTGATTGTTTATATATTACTTTATAGAATTGAAGAAAGGGGAAATTATTATATTGAGAAAAAATTTTGCAAAGCGGCTATTATCATTGGCATTATCAGCCATATTAGCTGGTTCGACTATGCCAGTAATCGCCCTGGCGGCCGTTCCCGGGAACGACGGCCCTACCCAAGCGGAATTGGAGCGCTTTGACGACATCCTGCGGCTGCAGGATACACCCGCCGGCTTTGATGCTGAGAGCTGGGATAATCCCTATGGCTATGATAAGGATGTGCCATTCCAGATGACCGAGGTAAATGAGCTGATGGTCTATCGGAATACATATGATCAATGGCCCCATGATTACTACGGCAATCCGGAAAACCGTGTAGACTGGTATGAAGATTACAAGGTGGAAACAAACGATAGCCATAAACAGATGTTGGATAATTTCACTGATCAAGGCACCTATTCTGGGAACATCGCCAGCAGTGGCGGCCCGGTATACTCCTATACCGAAGCGGTGTCTCTGGATGCTACCGGTACCGGTCGTCGGGATCATGTGGCTTTTGTAGGTTTTGACGGTAGCAATGATTCAAATGACAATGTGTACCTGTGGCTTATGGACACCACGACTGGCAACTATAGTCCGGTCTGCTTGGTGGGCGAAGCTGACTGGATCGGCAAAGAAGCCAGGAATGAAAATTATGGCGGCGGTCTTCTAGACTCGTCTAATGACCTTAACAACATGCAGCAGCATAAGGCGGCCAACTTTTTTTCCATTACTGCTGGCGACTACAATGGGGACGGCATAGAAACCATCATTATCTACTATCCTGCGGATAACGACAGCTATACACTGCGGGAGTACGCCTATGGTGAGAACGGAACACTGACACAAATCGGTCAAAGCCAGATGTTTCTGCACCAGGAATATTTAAATAGTAAAATTGGCAGCCAGAACGCCAGTCATTACCGCAATAAGCTGGGTGTTTCACTGGCTACCGGAGACTTCAACCGTGACCGGATCGACGATTTAGCGGTGTTGTCTTACATGAGCCGATCCGGTATTTCAGGCCTAACGACCGATCACTACACCCCCATGCTGGCCGTGGCCTCCGGCGTGCGGGAAGGTGGGTCGATCCTGACCCAAACACCGGATACGACCTATGTCCGTGACGAGAATAACAGTACCATGGCGGCGCCCTCTGTGGCAACCGGTGATATTGACGGTGACGGCACCGATGAGCTGGTTCTGGGCGGGTACAAGGCAACCGCTAACCAGGGTTTCGCAATTGATAACAAAAACTATTTCGTCGCCAGCTATTCCTTCGACAGTGGCTTTCTGTACAATATGCACATGGGACTGACTGCCGCGGTGGCGGAAAATAATGTAAGCAACGATGAACCTCTTCAGCTTTCAGATAATTTCTGGGCGCCCTTCGGCATTGCCTGCGCCGCAATCAACGGCAAGGGGAACGCAGAGGCGGTGTTCCTTAATGGCGGTATTTTTGATATGAGCGCCGGTGAGCCAATGAAGCTGTATACGGCGACCGGTTTGTCGTCAACTGTCTGGGGGGTGGGTGATCCCGGCTTAACCTATTATATTGACACCAACTTTATTGCGTCTGTGACCACAGGCGTCTTTGACGGCAACGATCTGGGCCGGGAGCAGTTCGTGTTCATCATTGGCTTTAATGAGCAGGGCAACTTATCCACCCATACCTATGACAACTATTGATATAAGATCGGTATCATAGGTGGCAAAGATTATAATGATACGATGGTAGATGGGCAAATCACCCAGACCGGAACCGCGCAAAACTATTATTCCAACAATTTAGGCACATGGCAGAGTGGATATGGCAACGGCTATCTGATCGAAGACCATGGCGATAATCCGGATGCACGCGAGGGCGATCCTGCTGAACGCCTCAACTGCTTTGCAGTTGCTATTGACCGTGATATCGACGACGGCGTTACCGCCAAATACAACAGCAAGTACTATGCTTATAGTGATCCCACTGTTCAAGCAGTGCTTCAGGCAGCGCCATACTTTGATGAGCTGGGCGGCTATGGCAACTTTGATGACGGTGCGACTTCTTACTCCATCACGACCTCTTATAGCTACGGAGAGGGAACGGAGACTACGCATTCCGTCAGCGCAGGCGCCTGGTTTGATATGGAATACGGACTTGTAGCAGGATTTACCCTAAATGTCGAGACAGGCTATCAGGGCGAATTCACCAGCAGCTTTGAGAATAGCCTGACTACCAGCTATACCGATATCTTTACCGCCGGCGCTGAGGACACGGTGGTTCTGCAGCGCACGCCGGTGTTCATTTATTGCTATGATATTATGAATCCGGACGGAACCTGGCCAACCAGAGACCCGAACGACGCAGATCCAAACATACTAAACGATAAAAGTTATATGAACAAGGGCAGCATCCAGGTATCGGTGCCTAAG
The DNA here is from genome assembly GCF_944380985.1 of uncultured Agathobaculum sp. Classification (GTDB taxonomy): domain Bacteria; phylum Bacillota; class Clostridia; order Oscillospirales; family Butyricicoccaceae; genus Agathobaculum. Next base: position 26,074 of record NZ_CALWJJ010000003.1, read on the forward strand.
GAACCCCGATATTACAGCATGTCGGTGGATAGCTATAACTATTTCGTTGCGTATTATAATGAGCAAATCAAGAGCCTTAATCAGGATATTGCGGATGACAGCAATAAAATCCACGAGCTAAAACCCATAGACGAAAACTCCGGACAAGCGGCAGCTACCTTGGGAAATAGCGGCAATCCATTTGGCTATCAAAACCAGGCTACGGAGGGCACAATACTGACCAGCAAGAGCTATGAGCTGGGTTATAATGCGGGCTCGGTAACCAGTGAGTGGTCTCAGGAAGAAAGCGAAACCGTAGGGAAGAGCACGACACATGGCTTCTATTTCGGCTTATCTGTCGGCGGCGGTTATAAGGGAGCAATGAGTGAAATATGGGGCGGCGCCTCTATCAGCTATGAGTACAACCGCGGCAGCAGTTCCTATGAGACTAACACCAATGCCACCGGCACCTCCGGCACTGTGGCAAACATTTATGACCGGGCGCTGGAGCAGGAAATGGGTATCTCGAGAGAGACTTCCAGTCAGTATAAATTCATCTGGCAGTTTGGGCAGGCAATGCTGGATTTAAACAGCGAACCAGGTACAGACACCCCCATGCTCCTCTACCGGCTCACTGGACTGAAGGCGCCTCCGGTGCCGGTAACCGATCTACAAGCCGAGCAGCAGGGAGCAAAGCGATATTCCCTCACCTGGAGCAGGCCAGAGGTGCCGGCAGACAGAATGCCGTTCAACAAGGAAATTGATGGGTTTAACGTCTACGCCATCACGGAGGACGGCGAGCAAATCAAATTGAACGACACACTGGTAACGGACACCACCTTTGATGTAGAAGTGCTGGAGAGCAACACGGCCTACACCTTTATTGTTACGGCAGTGCATGTAGCCGACACCGGCGTAGAGCAGGAAAGTGTGCCCTCCAATCAGGTTGACGTACTTACCGATCGTCGACACTATACGCTGAACCTTGCTTCCGATTCGAACGGTACGATCAGCGCCATTGTCAGTGGCCGGGAAATCAACGAAACAGGCAGCGTTCCAGAGGAAAGCGTGGTCTATTTGAAGGCGCAGGCCGATGAGGGCTATCTTGTGACCGGCTTTACCATCCAGCAAGGCGAGCAAGAGCAGAATATCGCCGCTTCGGGATCATCCGCAGAATATGACTTTGTCCTGAGGGGGGATACTACTGTTACCGTACATACTGCCAGAATTGTAGAAAGCAGCAACTTAACCTTCGGAACCAAGGCGGATGACGCGGCATTTGGTACGGTGTATGCCTTTGATGCGCACACAGATATACAGATCCCCTCTTCGCCTGTAACCGTGAACACAGACTCCGTCCGATTGGTGGCTCAGCCAGCCGACGGGTATATTCTGAGGGCATGGGAGATTGACGGCGTCGAGATGCCTGCTAACGGTGCAACCGAACTAAATTTCATCCCGACACAGACAGAACACACCATCTATGCGCTATTTGTACCGGCAGATGCACAGGAGATGTGGTCGACTGTGACAGTGGAGCCGTCGGTAGGCGGCAGCGTACAGGTATCGCAAAGTGGTGAGATTCTGACGCCTGATGAACATGGACAGATCAGCATATACAGGGGCAGCAGCGTGACCCTGACAGCTCAGCCTGACACTTATTACGATTTCAGCAACTGGAACGGCGCTTTGAAAAACTATGGGGATACAAGAGAGATCATGGTGCTGGTAGAGGATGACCTGACCGTCAGTGCATCTTTTACTCCACTGTTCCAGTATACAATCACATTTGGAGAGACTCCGGCAGGTGCGGGTACTGTCACTGCCACGGCTGTTGGGCGTGCAGTACACAGCGGCGAAAATCTTGCGCCGGGCACGGATGTTGACTTCTATGCCAGGGCCAATGGTAATAATCGTCTGGATAAATGGGCTGTTACGGTATCGGGCATTACGGACTACATTACGCAGGATGGTCTTGTGACAGAGAGCCAGTACACGCTCGAGAACCTGCTCGGCAATGCACAGGTTGAGGCCCGGTTCGAGCAGATCGAATATTACAAAATCACCTATCCTAATCTGGAAAATGGCACGATTTTGGTGACAGATGCCAATGGAGATCTGATTGCAAGCGGTGATTCCGTCCAATACGGCACTATGGTTGTGATCAGTGCTGAACCGAATAGAGGATACCAGCTTGACAGCCTTACGGTCAATGGAAATGATTTTAAATCTGGCAACACAATTACCGTGGATCAAGAGCTTGAAGTTGCCGCTACATTCTTGTGGCAAAGCAGTGACGGCAGCAGCACCAGCGGCGGAGGCGGCAGCACCAGCGGCGGAGGCAGCAGCACCAGCGGCGGAGGTGGCAGCACCAGCGGCGGAAGCGGCAGCACCAGCGGCGGAAGCGGCAGCATCAGTGGCGGTGGCGATGACATCGACGAGCCTGCCGAAGCACCTGCCGACGCACCTGCCGAAGATGATGTCCAGACAATCGAAATGCCCTTTGCTGATGTTGTAGAGGACACTTGGTATACGAACGCCGTACAATACGTTTATGAAAAGGGCATTATGAATGGTGTCAGCACAACTGAATTTGGTCCGAATATCACCACGAGCCGTGCAATGATCGTGACCATGCTATACCGTCTGGAAGGCGAACCGGCGGCGGACGCCTCCAGCTTTACTGATGTAGCATCCGACGCATATTATGCGGATGCAGTGGCATGGGCGGAAACCAACAATATCGTTTACGGTGTTTCCGACACTCAGTTTGCGCCGGATGACGTGATCACCCGCGAGCAGATGGCAGCCATCCTGTACCGCTATGCGCAATATAAGGGCTATGATATGCAGGTTGGCAGTATGTCGCTGAGCGAGTATATCGACGCCGCGCAAATCGGCGCTTATGCGGGCACTGCGATGCAGTGGGCAAATGCAAAAGGCCTTATCGCAGGCGTAAGTGCGAACGAGCTTGATCCGCAGGGCAGTGCAACCCGTGCGCAGGTCGCTACCATCCTAATGCGGTTCTGCGAAGATATTGCACAGTAAAAGGGAATGCGGACGAAAAGCCTTGCGTTGAGACAACGAATTTTGTTACAACAACAGGTGATATAGGGCTAGGATGAAATTTACGATATGAAATTTTCACTGATAGCTCTGGATTGCGTCCGGCTTCGGACAAGAGTTGCAGGAACGTGAGACCGTTCCTCCCGATCAAAGGAAGCTGGGATAATGGGCGTGCTGCAGAATGAGAGTTCTGCAGCACGCTTTTTTGCCCCAAGGACTGATATTGCATGGTAAAAGAGCTGATTTCAGAGAGTCGGAAGTATGATAAAGCCATTCCGATCTGAAAAAACGCGACTGTGCGGAAAACTTTGGGTTTTCCGAAGCTGTGCGGCTGTTTGATAGGAAAATTGTGTCCTGAATCGGCTCCGTTCCCACTTTATCCACAGTTTTTCGGATCAAAGGCGGGAACAGTTGACCATTGCGCTTATATACACTGCACGAGTCTTTTTGTGTTTTACGAATTGAGAGCCTAAAGCAAAAAGATCGGCTGGACAGCCCGAGATGGGGGTGCCCAGCCGATCTTTTTATTGTTCTGTTTTGCAACAGGCTCCTGCCGTCCGCGTGGAGGGAGGATAAATTAGAAGAGAGAGAGGATCTTGGCGATCTCACCACGTGTGATGTTGCCGAGCGGACGGAGTGTATTGTCCGCATAGCCGCCAATGATGCCGGCGGAAACACAAATCCGAACCTGATCGAGCGCCCAAGCGGGAATGGCAGCGGTGTCGGCAAAGCCAAGCGAAGCCGAAGCGTAGCCGCGCGGCAGGCAGCGGCCGATCACAGTCATGACCTCGGCGCGGGTCATCTGCGCGGTGGGATTAAAGTAGGACTGTCCATTGCTCGACGAGCCATACATGATACCCGCCTGTGCGACCGCATGGACCGCGCCACGCGCCCATGAGGCGATACTGCTGTCATCGGCAAAGTCCAGAGCGCCAGTGTGCGTGGTGTCAAGGCCAAGCAGGCGCGCAATCGTCACTGCGAATTCTTGCCGGGTTAGGTTGCGATTTGGATAGAAATAGCTGCGGCCGTCGCTGCCGGTTTCACCGAGCATAATACCGTTTTCGCACAAAAGGGAAGCATAGCCACCGGCCCAATGGCTCGCTGTGTCAGCAAATGCGCTGGCGCCGCTGCCAGCGGTCACGGTGACAGTTGCGCGTGCGCGGTTGCCCGCATCATCAGAAACATCAATTAGGACGCTGTGCGTTCCGGCAGTCAGCGCGCCTGTGATAATGGTCAGCGATGCGCCGTCCACGGACACTGCGCCGGAGAGCGGTTTACCATCCAGCTTTACCGTGACATTAGACGCCCGCACGGGATATTTACCGCTTTCCATCGTCGCCGTGCCTGTAATAGTGGCAGAGGTGCCTGCGTCCACCGAAAGCGCGCTGCTGTTTAGCCGGATGGACGGCGCATCTGTATTGGTTACCGCATGGTCGGCAGATACGACGATTTGGTCAAGGTACAGGTCGGCGTTTGCCGCATCTGCGCTGCTTGCGGCTATACGGATACCGGTCAGATACACTGCGCCATCCGGAATAGCTGCCGTCATTTGTTGCCAGCTATCTGTGATAGCAGGCGAGAGCAAGGCTGTCAGCTCGCTGCCCGATACATCGGCAAACACAGCGGTCAACGCGCCTTGTGTACCCTGGCCGCGCGCCCAAAGAGATAGATGGTTATGATTTGTCACGTTGGTCTGTGGCAGCGAGATGGATATCGCACCGGGCTGTGCGCCATGGTAGGAAGCTTGCAGCGAACCTGTGCCACGCGCAACCTCGGTATAGTCGGTCACGCGGGAAAGGGTGATGCCTGCCGGCGCAGTGCAGCCGTCCGTATCACTCTCAAAATCAGCAACGGTCTCGGCATTTTGCGGATCACCCATACCAACTGTGACCGGGATCGAGCGGCTTACCGCACCGTAAGAGCAGGTGAGCGTACCTTCAGCCATGCTGCCTCCTGCAGTAAATACGCCGTTTGCGTCCACCGTGCCGATACTGCCCGAGACCGTCCAAGTAAACGAAGGATCATAGGATGCCATCCGTTGGCCGATATGGTAGGCAACGCCGTCGACGTCGATTTGCTGGCCTGGGTCGAGTGCGATTGATGAAAGCGCCTGCTTATTGCTTTCGAGTGAAATCGACTGGATGTCACCTGTAATACATACCGCCATCGAGCCGCTGACCACGCCGTTTGACGCGGTGATGGTCGCGGTGCCGGTGGTTGAGCTTGCAGTAAAGGTCTGGCCGCTCACCGTGCCCAATGTATCGGATACGGTGTAGACGAGATCGGCGGGGGCAGATGCTGGGCCGTAGGATGCATCCGCGCCGCCAACAGAGAACCAGGTCGATGCGCCGGGCATCAAATAGCGGTAGCTCGGAGTCAAAACGGCGTGCGCTGTCACACCATCGGACGCGACATTGTTGATGAAAAAGATATAGTTGGCGCAGGCACGTTGCGAGCCGTCCGACGGACTGGAGATCAGCGAGGCAGTGCTTTCTCCAGGTTTGCGCAGCGCCATGGCGGAGGAGCCGCCGCCATCCAAACAGATCGCACGCACACAGCCCAGCTCGAGCAGCTCCTGGCCGAGCGCAGCTGCGGTCAGGCCTGCGCTTAAGGCTTGGTTGCCATCGATTTCGTACAGTACGACCGTGCCGTCCGCCTTGACGCCAATCGCACTGCGTGCGCGGGTGGAAGAGGCGCCGTCAATGCCCGCAGTGGTAACCGTGCCGTTGTCGATTAGCAGCTTGCCGCCTACCGCATAATCCACCTGCGCCCAGCTGCTGTCGCTTGCGTAAACCGACAGCGTGACTTCCTCGCCGACGGCAAAGTCAGTCCAAGTCGGCACATTGGCGCCTTCCGACCGCGTCAATACCATCTGGTTTTCTCCGATGGCAAACGAGCTGTTGCCCGAGCCCTTGCTCACAACGCGCAGACGAACCGAACCGTTGACCGTAACCGGTGTGTCGTCGAGCCGTTCAAGCACAATGTAGACGCCGTTGGCCGTAAAGTTTGTCGCATCGTCATAGTTGCGGTCAAGCAGATACGCGCCCGCAGTGGTACGTGTCTTATTAAAGTAGGAGACCGAAACCGTGCCGCTTGCGCCTGCGATCGACATGCTCATCGTCGGGCGGCCCATGACAGCCGTGCCGTCCGGCTGAAAGCCGACCGCATACTGCCACGCATCTGACGAAATCAGCTCGCCCTCATCAATAACAAGACCGATCGGGATGCCGCTTGACATGACGAAAAAGTCGGCGTTCGTGCCGCCGATGACCGACAGCCCTTGTCGCTCCAGGTATTGGACCGCCTGCGTAATCGTCGCCTGGCTGCCGTATAGCTGCTCATCTGCATACACCATAATGGGCGTAACACCAGTGTTCGGCTGATAGGTTAGAATATTTGCCTGCTGGTTGCCGGCGCTGTTTCGGCCCTCGGTGCGTGTATAGGTGATGCCCTGTCCGACATCGTAAGAATAGGAAAAGCCGTTGCTAAACGCCGCGCCAGAGACCGATGTTACAAGCTGCAGGGCGGCCAGCGAGGCGGCCAGCAGTCGGCAGCAATGTTTTGCAAAGTATTTCATGGTTCTCCTCGTTTCTAAAATCAATGGACACCTGTTTTCTTACGCTGCGCCTTCTTTTCACGCAGTCGTTAAATAGAATGCGAAAAGTTATACTTATCCGAACCTTTCGCGGCGCAGGACGCATCCGCGTATTGTGCGGTGCGATCTCCATATATGGATGCATGCCCCTAACCGATACTTATATACTTTTTATCACCTTTTCCAGCGCCTCTGAAATTTTGGGGCTGCGGACCGATACATCGGCCGCGTGGCGATAGATGGCCTTACGCGCATGGTAGAGGCGACGGGTCTCAGCCTGCTTATCGGGTTTATCGAGCAGCGGCCGGTTGCTGGAATAGGAGAGGTTTTTCATAATGCGGTGAAGCGGCGTATCCAGATGGATCAAAAAGCCGGTGCGGCGCACGGCCTGCACGTTTTCTGGCCGGAGCACTGCGCCGCCGCCCAGCGATAGCACGATGCCCTCCCGTCCAGCAAGCTCTTTGATATACGCGCTTTCCCGGTCTCGGAAGTAGGCTTCGCCCTTTTCGGCAAAGATCTCCGGTATTATTTTGCCCTCTCTCATTTCAAGATACTGATCGGCGTCGACAAATGAAAGCCCGGTTAGACGGGCGATCTTACGTCCGATCGTCGTTTTGCCACTGCCCATAAAGCCGCACAGCACAATATTTTGCTTACCGTATTTGTCATGTAGGCGTTTAACCGCCATCTTGCCGTAGGTGCGGCGCAGGATGCTCTCGCAAGCCTGTGCTTCAAACTGCACGCCGGACCAAATGGTCTCAGCATGTGCGGCCTGCATGACGAGCATATAAAGCCCGTCACGCGTTTTGGTCTTTTTGGGATTTGCAAGTTTCATGGTTGCAGTTACCGGCGGGTTGTAGATCGCGTCGAATACATATTCGGTCTTATGCGGCAGATAGTGCAGGGGAGCGGCGCTCTCCTTAGGGTACATACCGACCGGAGTGGAATTGAGCACGATCTGGATGTCACGTGGGATATGCTTGCGGCTGTATACCGCAACATGTGCACCGGGCACGGTCTCACACAGCTGCTTTTGCAGCGCCGCCGCTTTGCCAAGATCGCGGCCAGTGATAGTTACATATGCGCCCTGGGTTACACAGTGGTAGGCCATAACAGATGCTGCGCCACCGTATCCCAGTAGCAGTACTTTCTTGCGGCGCAGATCAATGCTGTCTCGTTCAAGCGAGGCCGCAAAGCCAAGAATGTCGGTATTATAGCCGATGGCTTTGCCGCTGCGAAAGGCCACAGTGTTGACCGATTGCAGATCGCGCGCGGCAGTATCCACTTCGTCGAGCAGTGGGATGACCGCCTTTTTATGCGGGATTGTGCAGTTGATGCCGCACAGCTTTTTCTTTGCAAGCGCAAATGCCTCCTCAAGCGCCTCTGGTGACACGGCGATGCCTATGTAGTCCGCATCCTGACCGGAACACGCAAACAGCTGTGCGTGCAGCTCCGGACTCATGGTGTGGCCGAGCGGCCAGCCAATCAACGCATAGGTCGGTTTTTTAGGCTCGAACGCGCGGAATTCCTCCATGGTGAGCAGCATGTCATCAGCCCCCTAACTGCGCGAGCGTGTCAAAAAAACCAGGATAGGAGATAGCGACAACATCGGGGTTGTCGATGCGGCTTGCGCCCTCAGCCGCAAGCGCAAGCACAGCCATGCTCATGGCGATACGGTGGTCGCCATAGGTTTCAAACACCGCGCCACGCGGCGCTTTGCCGCCGTGAATGATCATGCCGTCATCGGTTTCCTCCACCTCGACGCCAGCGCGTGTAAGCTCGGACACCATGGCCGCGATACGGTTGGACTCTTTGACCTTAAGCTCCTGCGCGTCACGGATGACGGTCTCACCCTCGGCAAAGGCCGCCGCGACTGCGATCACCGGAAGCTCGTCGATCAGGCGGGGGATAATAGCCCCACCGATCTCCACACCGTGCAGCGCACTGTATTTGACGGTCAGATCGCAGGCTGGTTCCGTCTCGTCGCGCAAATTCGACATGGAAATATCTGCTCCCATGTCACGCAGCACGTCTAGAATGCCCGTGCGCGTTGGGTTGACGCCGACATTCTGGATGGTCAGCTCGCTGCCTGGAACAACCGCACCCGCAACGAGGAAGAACGCTGCGGATGAAATATCACCCGGCACGGCAATGTCGACTGCATGCAGGTCCTCGGGCGGATCGAGTGTAATTGTGTTGCCGCTTGTATCAATTTCGACGCCAAGCGCGCGGAACATGCGTTCAGTATGATCACGCGAAGGGGTAGGTTCGATGATTGTGGTCTGCCCCTCGGCATACAGTCCGGCAAGCAGGATCGCACTTTTGAGCTGCGCTGAGGCGACCGGCAGACGATATTCAATGCCAAACAGCTCGCTTGGATAGAGCGTGAGCGGGCAGTAGTTGTCATTTTTGCCCTCGATAGAAGCGCCCATCTCGCGCAGCGGTTTGATTATACGACCCATTGGGCGTTTTTGGATGGAGGCATCACCATTTAGGGTTGCGGTAAAGGGCTGCCCGGCCAGAATGCCGCATAGCAGGCGAGTGGTTGTGCCTGAGTTACCGGTGTAAAGTATCCCTTCGGGCGCGCCGAGGCCGTGTAGGCCGGCGCCCTCGACGACGACCTCTTTGTCCGTCAGATCGATCTGAACACCCATCTTGCGGAAGCATTCGATGGTAGACAGGCAGTCCTCGCCCATCAGAAAGCCGGTGATGTGGGTCGTGCCATTTGCCAGCGCGCCCAGCATGACCGCGCGGTGCGAGATAGATTTGTCACCCGGCACGGAAAGTGTGCCGCGCAGCGGGCCGCAGGGTTGGATTTGCATTTTTACTCCTCCGTTGTATCGGAAACCTGATAACTGCCGATAACTTTAATGTAGGGAAGCTCCTCGTAAAGCTGATATAGTAGCGACCGCACCGCATGCTCCCACATATTGCCGGTGAAGTCGATATAAAACACGTAGCACCACGGACTGTCACGCAGCGGGCGGGAATAGATGCTAGTCATGTCGATTCCGTAGTGTGAAATGGTGTCTAATACGGTGCCCAGCGAGCCGGCCACATTCGGAATGTGAAAGGCGATCTCGATGCGGTTGTCCTCAGCCAGCGCGGTTAGTGTGCGGCTAACCGCAATAAAGCGGGTCTCGTTGTGCTTCTGGTCGTTGATACCCTCGGCCAATACAACCAGGCCATACCGCTCAGCCGCTTCGCGCGAGCAGATTGCAGCAAGGCGTCGGTCGCCTTTCTGCTGCACCTGCTGTGCCGCCATCGCGGTGTTGGAAACCTCGATCGCTTCGAGGCCGTGTTCGGCGATGAACGCATGGCACTGAGGCAGGGCGTGTGGATGCGAGCACACGCTTTGAATATCGTGCAGCCTTGCGCCCGGCACGGCCGCAAGGCAGTGCGAAATCTTTCTGATGTATGAGCGGTTGATGTACAGGCCGTATTCCAGCAGCAGGTCATATACCTCGCTGACTGTGCCTGCGGTCGTATTTTCGACCGGCACAACGCCGACATCTGCCACGCCATCGCGCACGGCGCGGAACACCTGCTCCCAGGTTGGCACATTTACCGGCTCACACTGCGGAAACAGCGCGCGTGCAGCCAGCTCCTGGTAGGCGCCAGGTACGCCTTGGTAATAAATGGTTTTCGGATTAAGTGGGATCTTGGCGGGGTAGAAAGGGAAGCGCGCGGGGTCTTGCCGCAGTAGCTCGCTGTATTGATATTCGCGGCTTGCACGGATCATGCTTTGCAAAATTGCGGCGTATTTAAGCCGCAGTTCTTCCTCGATGCCCGCGGTACGCCTTTCTAGGATCTCGGCTTCGCGATCGGGTTTATAGATCTTGTCGCGGGTTCCGGCCTTAGCCTGTGCTACCTCGAGCGCGAGCGACATTCGCTGCAGAAACAGCGCGCGGATCTGCTCGTCAATCGCGTTAATGTCCTGTCGGACAGCAGCAAGCTCACGCATATCCTTTTGCCTCCCGTAATAAATCTGCCAGCGCAATCGCACAGGCCGCCTCGACGACCGGCGCCGCGCGTGTGACGATGCACGGATCGTGCCGCCCATGAATGGATAGCGGCTCGACCTTGCCGGTCTCAATGTTGAGCGTGTGCTGCACAGAAGAAATAGACGGCGTAGGCTTGATGCACACGCGAAACAGGAGCGGCATACCGTTGGTGATGCCGCCGTTAACGCCGCCGTTGTTATTGGTCTCGGTCTTAACCATGTCGCCGTCCAGGTAAAAGCAGTCGTTTGCGTGCGAGCCACGCAGTGCCGCAAAGGCAAAACCTGCGCCAAACTCCACGCCTTTGACCGCGGGCACACTGAACAAAAGCGAAGACAGACGGCCCTCCACTGTGTCCAGCATCGGGCTTCCGATACCGGCCGGTAGGCCGATTGCCGCACACTCAATCACGCCGCCGACCGAGTCCTGCGCCATATGCGCATCCTCAATAGCAGCGAGCATGGCGTCCAGCGCGCGTGGATTGTTGACCGGGTAATCGGCCTGACGAAGCGCCTCGAGCTGTGCGGGATCAATGCAGACCTCGTCAAACGGCATATCCTGGATCTGCGCGATCGACTGGATATGCGAGCCGACAGTCACGCCCTGCGTATGCAGCCACAGTTTGCATATCGCGCCCGCAAACACGAGTGGGGCAGTCAGGCGGCCGGAAAAATGACCGCCGCCACGCGGGTCGTTACAGGATTGGTAACGCACCATGCCGGTATAGTCCGCATGACCTGGGCGGGGCTGTGCGGCAAGAGCGGCGTAGTCGCCCGAGCGCTGGTTGGTGTTGCTGATGAGCGCGCAGATAGGCGTGCCAGTTGTCTTGCCGCCGTAAATGCCCGACTGGATGACCGGCAGGTCGGCCTCCTTTCGCTGGGTCGATTGCTTATTACGGCCCGGCGCGCGGCGCTCCATCTCACGCAGCACGAAGGCCTCGTCATAGCCAATGCCGGGCGGGAATCCGTCGATCACCACGCCGATACCTGCTCCGTGTGATTCGCCGAAAACCGAAATTTTGATGGTGTTACCCCAAGTAGAACCCATTGGCGGGGCCTCCTTATAGTTTTAGGATGTATTCGTGCAGCCTGTCCGCCTCGATCGGAGTGATCTCGGCGCGGCCCGGCGCACGGACCAGAATAAAATTGACCGTGCCGCCGAATTTTTTCTTGTCCGACAAAAGGGACTGGAACACCGCTTCACGGTTATAGGTAAGCTCGGTCGGCAGGCCGATGTGCGTGAGAAGCGACATGAGCGGTGCTGTTAAGTCCTCGTTGCCGAGCAGGACGCCGAGCCGCATTGCGGCTACCATGCCGATCGCAACCGCTTGTCCATGCGTCAGGTCGGTATAGCCACCGAGCTTTTCGGCCGCATGGCCAATCGTGTGACCAAAATTCAAAATCATACGTAGACCGGTGTCGCGTTCGTCGATCGCAACTACGTCACGCTTTACCTTGACGCATTCGTAGATGATACGCTCAATATGCTGCCGGTAATCCGGCTGTGAAACCATGTCCAGAATATCCCGGTTTGCAATATAGCCATACTTGATGACTTCGGCCATGCCGTCGGCGAAGATGCTGTCTGGCAGGGTGGATAAGATAGCGGGATCGATCAACACCAGCCGCGGCTGATAGAACGTGCCAACCAGGTTTTTGCCCTCGGCAAGATCAACGCCCGTCTTGCCGCCAACCGAGGAATCGACCTGCGCAAGAAGGGTAGTTGGGATTTGGCAGAGCGCGACGCCACGCAAAAAGGTAGCGGCAGCAAAGCCTGCAATATCACCCACTACGCCTCCGCCGAGTGCAATGACAAGATCTTTTCTCGTCATGCCTGCGGCGAGCATATCGTGATAGATGCCCTCGACGGTGGAAAGACGCTTGTGCGCCTCGCCCGAGGGGATCACCGTATGTGATACGGGAAGAGGAAACTGCCCCTTAAGCTGCCCAAGGTAAAGTGGGGCGACTACCGAATCGGTGACGATATGTACGCGGCTGGGCGAGAAGGTTTCGAGCATCATTTGGCCTGCGCGGGCAAGCAGGCCGGTTTCGATTAAAATGTCGGACACGGTGTTCGCGCCCGCAAGGCTTAAGGTCTGCACTGCGGAAAAACACTCCTTTTGCTGACAAATTACTGATAATGCGCTGTCAGGCGCGCATTGAACAGGAATTGACCACTAAGCGGCCAATTCCATAAAACACAGAACAGGTATCTGCGTTTTTATATCAGAAAGTGGGGCCATGCGCCGCTATGTGGCGCGCGAAACCGCGCTTTGGGCGTGTCTGCGGCAAAGCCGCAGCATGTTCTCCTCGTTTGAAACGGTAGTTTCAAACGAAATTAAATTTCGCGGCCCACGGCCTGCGCTACCGCGCGTAAGCTGGCCATGGTTTCGTGGAACGACTCATAGGTGAGCGACTGCGCGCCGTCCGACAGCGCGTGCGCCGGGTCGTTATGCACCTCGATCATCAGGCCGTCTGCTCCAGCAGCAACCGCGGCCTTAGCCAGCGGCTCGACCATCCAATAAATACCACCCGCGTGGCTGGGATCGACGACGACCGGCAGATGGCTCATGCGCTTGAGCACGGGAACCGCGGAGATGTCCAGCGTGTTGCGGGTATATTTTTCATAGGTGCGAATGCCGCGCTCGCACAGGATGACGTTTTCGTTGCCGCCTGCCATGATATACTCGGCCGACATCAAAAACTCTTCCATCGTGTTGGCAAAACCGCGCTTGAGCAGGATAGGCTTGCGGGTTTGACCAAGCTCCTTGAGCAGTTCGAAATTCTGCATGTTGCGCGCGCCGACCTGGAAGCAGTCGCACTTATCCATAAACAGGTCGATATGCGCGGGGTTGGTAATCTCGGTCACAACGGGCAGGCCGGTCGCCTCATGCGCCTTGTGTAGCAGTTCAAGCCCCTCAGCCTTCAGCCCCTGGAAAGAGTAAGGGGAAGAACGGGGCTTCCACGCGCCGCCGCGCAGCATGGTTGCGCCGTCCGCCTGCACATGCTTTGCCACGTCGATGATCTGCTCCTCGCTCTCAACTGAGCAGGGGCCGGCCATGACGACTATCTTCTTGCCGCCTACGATAACGTCCGGCGCGATCTCGACCGTCGAATTATCCGGGTGAAACTTGCGGTTTGCAAGCTTAAACGGCTCTTGCACCTTGATGATGTTTTCAACTTGCGCATCGCGCAACAGCGCGTCCTTGTCGACCGCGCCCGTGTCGCCGACCAGGCCGATGACGGTCGTGCCCTCGCCATAAATAGGGTTTGCTTTGACATTCCAGCGCTCGATATGACGGGAAAGCTTTTCTACATACTCGCGCGTCGTGCCCTGTTTCATAATGATGATCATGTTTGGTTTCTCTCCTTTTGGAAAATGATGAATTTGTTTGCGTTTGTCCGGCGGAGAAAAAGCATAAAAAAAGCCTTTCATCCACAAAGAAGGGACGAAAGACAAACATTCCGCGGTACCACCCACATTCGGCATAAAAACCATGCCGCACTTTTTTCGGATACGATCATATCCTATCCCTGTAACGGAGGAAGCCCGTCGGCGCCTACTGATGCAAACCTTTCAGCGCCGCAGCTCGAGAGGGAACTTCATCGTGCCGGCGTCTGCGTCCGTTTTCAGTCAAGCCGGACACTCCCTACAAGCCGCGCTTGGAACGATTACTTTCCTCTGTCATCGCTTTGTGCAATATTTATATTTATTATATGCCTGTTTTGCGCGCTTGTCAATGTAGAAATTATTACGATTGTGTTTCATCTCGTTTTTGCAAAAAGTGCAGCAGCGAACGCCCTTCAAAAAACACCGGCATATCCCGCGCGTGTCGGACATAGAGTGGATTAGGTGATGCAACATGGAAGGAAAACAGGACAAAGCCTGGCAGCGGGCGATCGCCTGTCTGCCGCCCGCGCGGGCAGCGCAGCTCGCCATGCTGGACAGGCAGGAGCAGATAGAAGAGCTGCGTCTGCGCGTCGGGCAGCCGCCTGCTGTCAAGCGTTTTGGAGAGGAAGCACAGCTCAATATGGCGCCAGTTGCGGCAGAGGAGCTGCGCGATACGCTAAGCCGAGCAGCACGCTATTCGGTGCACAGCTATGCAGAGAGCTTAAAGCATGGCTTTGTCACGCTGTCGGGCGGCCATCGGCTGGGAGTATGCGGCACGGTGGCGGAAGAAAACGGACAGGTTATCGGTGTGCGTGGGCTGTCTTCGCTCAACCTGCGCGTGGCGCGGCAGTTTGGCGGCCTTGACGCCCAGATCGAACCATGGCTGGAGGCGGGCGCGCCGCAGTCGACACTGTTGCTATCGCCGCCCGGCTTTGGAAAAACCACGCTTTTGCGCGAATGGGTGCGCCTTGTATCGGACAGGGGATACACTGTTGCAGTGGCGGATGAACGCGGCGAGATCGCGGCGCTGGCAGACGGCGCGCCACAGTTTCAGGTAGGCCGGTGTACCGATGTGCTTGAGGGTTGCAGTAAAAAACAGGCGGCGCTCATGCTGTTAAAGACCATGTCGCCTGCGCTGCTGGCCTTTGACGAGATTACTGCGCCCGAAGATGTGGAGGCGGTATCACTCTGTGCGCACTGCGGCACGACGGTGCTCGCAAGCGCACACGCGGCGGATGTGGACGACCTACGGCGAAGGCCGCTTTATCGCAGGCTGCTTGGGCTGGGTGTGTTCCGGCGTGCCGTCGTGATTGGACGAAAGGGAAAGGAGCGGTACTACCGCATGGAACGATTGGAGGAGAGGACATGCTCAAGCTAATCGGCGCGGTGATGATATTCGGCTCGTGCGCGGCGCTCGGGCTTTCCGCGCGGCAAAACCTTAGGCGGCGGGTTGCGACGGCCGACGCCATGCTGCTTGCGCTGTCACTGATCGCCAGCGAAATATCCTGCCGAAGAGCGGCTTTGCCCGAGATCATAGGCATGCTCGCAGAAAACCAAAACCCAGTGATCCGGCTGGTATTTAGTGGGTTGCGGCGCCGCCTTCGTGAGCAAAACGGACTATCGCTGAGCTACTTATGGCGCGCCAACCTGCGCGATAACCGACTGGAGATCGGCCTTGGCGCACAGGAGTGTGATATTCTGTGCGACGCGGCGAGCTATCTTGGGCGCTATGACGCCGCCGAGCAGGTTGCCGGGATTGAGCAGGTCAGCCGGCGCCTGTCGGCCGCGCGTGCGGCGGCAAATGAGGAGCTGAGCAACAAGGGCAATCTGTATCGCACCTGTGGTATCGCGCTCGGCATCCTTGTAATTCTGGTGCTGCTTTGAAAGCGGGGGAAGTACATGAATGTGGATCTGATTTTTCGCATTGCGGCAGTCGGTATTCTGGTGGCGGTGCTAGGCCAGTTGCTCTCGCGCTCTGGGCGCGATGAGCAGGCACTTATGACCACGCTTGCGGGCTTGATTGTCGTACTGATGCTGATCGTGCAGGAGATCAGCGACCTGTTCTCTATGATGCGGAGCGTGTTCGGGTTTTGAGCGGGCTTGTCGCAATCTGCGGGGTGGTATTGCTGGCGCTTGTACTGTCAATCGTGCTGAAAAAAGATGCGCCGGTGATCGCCCTGCTGTTGACATTGACAGCGGGCGCGATGGTTTTGCTGCGCGTATTCGATGTGGTCGGTAGCGCGGCGCAGCAGCTTTCCGCACTCTTAGCGCAGAGCGGTATGACGGACAGCCTGTACCTGCCCGTCATGCAGGCGGTAGGCATTGCGGTCGTGGTACGCATTATGGGTGCGTTATGCAAGGATGCCGGGCAATCCGCGCTCGCGGCCAAGCTTGAGATTGCAGGCGCGGTGCTGGCGATTTCGGTTTGTATGCCGCTGTTTGAGCAGGTGATCCGCCTGATGGCGGAATGGACGGCGTGAAAGGAAACGGAATGAAAAAGCTGATTTGGCTGCTGCTGATGCTGCTGTTTTGCACTACGCAGGCGGACGCGGCAGTGACCGGAGAGGAGATACATAGCGTCGGGGGAGACGCGCTGATCGACGCGGTGCCTTCGGCGCAGCGAGATTATCTGGATGGTATCCGGCCGGAGACCGCGGACGAGCTTACCGCATCGTTTGCAAGGCTGATAGAAAATGTGTCCGCGGATGCGCGCAGCGCAATAGGGGGAGCGGTTCGGAGCCTTGCGCGGGTTGCGGTTATTGTTGCGATCACGGCAGCGGCGCGTGGGTTTTCCGCAGCCGCAGGCGGCGATGCCGACGCGCTGATCGACATGGCAGGTGCGCTGGGCTGCGCTACGGTGCTGCTACAAGACTTTTCGGGCGTATTATCGCTCTGCCGGAATACGCTTGAGCAAATCAGTGTGTTTTCAGGCGTATTGCAGCCTGTGTTAGCGACTGCGCTATCGGTCGGTGGAAACGCTGCGACTGCGACTGTTCTTCAGATAGCGACGATGGTCGTCTTTGATCTTGTAATACGGCTGATAAACGCGCTCTTGGTGCCCGCTGCCTGCGCCTATCTCGGTATTGTTGCGGTGGATGCCGCGACCGGCAACGGCATGCTGCGCGGCATTGCGGATGGCATCAAGGGCCTGACATCGGGCGCACTCAAACTCATTTTAACGCTGTTTACCGCATATCTTACGATAGCGGGCGGCGTGTCAGGCAGCGTGGATCGAATCGCGCTTAAAACAGCGAAGTTTGCCGTGTCGGGCGCGGTGCCGGTAGTTGGCAGTGTGATCTCGGACGCGGCCGAAACGATGCTGTCCGGCGCGTCGCTGCTGCGCAGCTCAATTGGTGTTTTCGGCATGCTGTGCGTCACTGCAATCTGCCTTGTACCATTTCTGCGGGCGGGCGCAAGCTACTTGTGCTATAAAGTTGGGGCGGCGGTGCTCTCTCCGCTTTGTTCAGGTGGTCTAAAGCAGATGCTTGAAGGCGTGGGCACGGGCTTTGGCTTGTTGCTCGGTATGCTCAGCACCTGTTGCTTGATTTTATATCTGGAGCTTGTTTATGTTGTTGCGATGGTGAAACCGATATGACCGAATTATTTCAGACAATTTTACTGCGTGTGACACTGGCGGGCGCAGCGTCCGCTATCGCGTTGCGGCTGGTAGGCGGTGGTGCGTTGCGTGAGATCGTTAAAATGGCGGCGGCGCTGCTGCTGCTCCTTGCGCTTTTGCAGCCGCTTGGCAGCTTGCGCGGGCTGTCGTGGAAGGAATGGATGGACGCCTCGCAAACGGATGTTAACGCGATCGAGCAGCGCAATGCGCAGACTGCAATGAGCACGATCGCGGCGACAATCGCGCGCACGGTTGAGCAGCGTGCCGGGCAGGAGGGCTTCGACTGCTCGGTGCGCGTGACCATGGCAAACGACGCCGATGGCGTGCTGCAAATCGACCGCGTGACCATATATTACAACGCGGTAGATACCGCACGGCTTACCGAGCTGCAAACGATTGTGACAGAGGAATGCGGCATACCCGCAGAAAGACAGGAGTTGATTGCAAGATGAAAAAACCGGATTTATCATGGCTTGCCGGCGCGGCGGAAAAGCTGTGGCCACTGCTGCTCAAATACCGCGCGCTGATGATCGTACTGCTGGCAGGCGTGCTGCTGCTCGCCTCGGGCGGATTGTTCGGCGGCGGAGGGCAGCAGCTGCCCGACGATACGGCGGCTGCGGAAGAGGTGCGGCAGGAGGGATTTTCCCTTTCGGCCTTTGAGCAGGATTTGAACGAAAAGCTTGCGGCGATCGAGGGGGCGGGCCGGGTCGAGCTGATGCTGTCGCTCGATCAGACCGAGGAGGCGGTATATGCATACAACACCCGCCGCACAGACAGCGACGCCAGCGGGCAAAGCTATGAGAGTGATCTGACAGTCGTGTCCGACGGCAGCTATGGAGAAAAACCGGTGACGGTTAAAAATTTGTTTCCGGTTTTTCGCGGCGCGGTTGTGTTGTGCGATGGTGCGGACGACGCGCAGGTGCGTCTCGCGTTGACGCAGGCAGTATCGACGGCGTGCGGCATAGGCGCGGACAAAGTTACGGTTCTGAAAATGGCTGCTGCTACATAAACCATAGTAACCAGATACAGGAGGGCGAGCACTAATGAAAAAAATTAAGAAACGCGGCGCGATCTATGGCGTGATCGCACTGCTGCTCTGCGTGGCGGTTTATCTCAACTGGAGCTACGTAGACGCGCCGGAGGAGCTGCTGGCGGCAGAGCAGGCCGGTCTGGAGAGCACCGGAACCGGCGCGGCAGCAGAGGGTGAGAGCGAAGATTACTTTGCCTCTTCGCGGCTGACGCGCGAACAGGCGCGTGACGAGGCGGTCAGCACGCTCAAGGAGCTTTCCGAAAGCGAAACGGCTGACCAGACAGCCAAGGATGAGGCGGCGGCGCAAATCTCTGCGCTGGCGGAGGATTCGGTTGCAGAGGCAAGCATAGAAAGCCTGATCCGCGCCAAGGGGTATGAGGACGCGGTCGTCATGATCGGCGAGAACAGCGTCAACGTGGTTGTTGCCGCGCCTGATGGTGGACTACAGGCGACCGATGTGACCGTTATCAAGGATATTGTGGTTGCAGAAGCCGGCGTGACCGCGGGCCAGATCAAAATTGTTGAGGCAGAGTAGCCCAGATCGATGCATTTATTCTTTGCAATCTGCCAAAACTGTGCTATAATCGGGCTTATAAAGGAGAGTGAGCGCTATGGCGGATCATAAAGAATATTGGTCGACAGAGAGCGATCAGGGCAGTATTCGGATTTCAGAGGATGTTGTTGCGTCCATCGCGGCGTTAGCTGCATCTGAAACGGGTGGCGTTAGCAGCCTATATTCGACGCTGACAAGCGATATTGTAAACTTCCTGAGCAAGAAAAATCAGTCCAAGGGCGTGCGCATCGAGCTTGGCGAGGGGGATACGGTGCGGATTGAGATCGGCCTTCTCGCGCTGTTCGGCCACAATATCTGCGAAGTGGCAAAGCAGGTGCAGCAAAACGTGTGCTCCTCGGTTGAGTCGATGACCGGGCTGCGGGTGACCGAGGTCAATGTGCATGTTGGCGGTGTTGTCTTCGCTCCCACATCGGGGGAGGAAGCTGCGCCATCCGCTCCGGCAGAGGAATAAAAGATAAAAAACGGCACGAGTTTTTCGTGCCGTTTTTTGGATTTGGAAGCAGGGCATATTCAAATCTGTGAGGTGAATACCTCATAGCCATCGTGCGTCAGCTCATCGAGCAGGTGCTTTGCATGTTCAACGCCGCCAACCTCGCACACCACCTGGATGATCGCCTCGCCAATATCGAGATCGGCCTGTACGCGGTCGTGCTGGAAGAGGATAATGTTGGCGTTTTGCTGCGCAACGATGTGGGAGAAGTGCTCGAGCGCGCCGGGCGCGTCTGGCATAAGCACCGAGAATTTAAGCTGGCGGCAGCGGGTGACAAGACCCTTTTCCACGATTTTGTGGATGAAGGATACGTCAATGTTGCCGCCGGAGAGCAGGCAAACTACCTTTTTGCCCTTGACATCCACCTTATGGTTTAGCACCGCGGCGAGCGAAGCGGCGCCCGAGGTCTCCACCACTTGCTTGGCGCGCTCGAGCAGCAGCAGGACAGCGGAGGCAATTTCATCATCCGATACGGTTACCACGCGGTCGACATATTTCTGAATATATTGGAAGGTGTTTTGGCCTGGCGTCTTGACCGCGATACCGTCCGCAATCGTGCGCACGGTGTCCGACGAGGTAAGCTTGCCTGCGCGGAACGAGTTTGCAATGGCGGGCGCACCCTCGGCCTGCACGCCGATCACCTGGATGCGCGGATTGATCTGCTTGGCGCAGGCTGCTACGCCCGAGATCAGGCCACCGCCACCCGCAGGCACCAGGATCATATCGACAAAAGGAAGATCGCGCAGGATCTCAAGCGCGATCGTTCCCTGCCCGGCCATAACGTCCTCGTCGTCAAACGGGTGGATGAATTCGGCGCCTGTCTCCTCGCAGATCTCGCAGGCTTTGGCATAGGCTTCATCATAGATATTGCCCGCAAGCACAACTTCGGCGCCATATCCCTGGGTGGCCGATACCTTGGCGATCGGTGTTGAGCGCGGCATGACGATGGTGGACTTAACACCTACTGAGCTTGCCGCAAACGCAACGCCCTGCGCGTGGTTGCCGGCCGAGGAGGCCACAACTGCGGTCAGGCCGCCCTCGGCATAGCGCTTCATAATCTTGTTGTACGCACCGCGGACCTTAAACGAACCGGTCTTTTGCTGGTTTTCATATTTAAGGTATACTTCGGCGCCGCTCATCTGCGAAAAAGTACATGAGGTCGACAGCGGGATATTGTGGATGACGTTTTTTAGGCGGTCTGCCGCCATTTCAAAATCTTTCAGTTGCAACATAAATCTGCTCCCCAATTTTGGCAAGATAAAACAATCATAGCATCATTGCGGTTTGATTGCAAGGGGGGCGTGTTGACTATGGTGGATTTTGTATTGCTATTGGCGCGGTATTTTGCTATACTGAAAACGACAAAATCTGTTTATGTGAGTGAGGGATGTGGAGATGGACGAGCAGAGCAAAGGCTTTCGAGGGGCGCTGTTCGGCGGTTTTCGCCGTACGGATGTGATGTGGTACATAGAGCAGATGGACAACAAGTATCATACGGAAACAGAGGAGCTGCACCGCCAGATGACCGAAGCGCAGTCTGCGCTGCGGGAGATGCGCGAGCAGAATGCCGCGCTGACGGAAAAAAATGCCGAACTGCTCGAGCGTCTCGGAGAAATGACGCTGAGTGCGGACAAGATCCGCGCCCAGCTTGATGAAATTGAGAGAGGGTTTACCCTGCAAAGCGCCGAGGTCGAGGCGCAAAACGACCGCGCGGGAAAACTTGCAGAGGAAAATGACCGCCTGGCAGAGGAAAACGCACGACTTGCCGCCAAATGCGGACAGTACGACGCTTCTAAGGATAAAATAGTTGAGATGGAGCTTTCCGCTTACCGGCGCGCCAAGCAGATCGAAGAGCAAACCAAAGCCGAACTGCAAAAGCTGCGGCAGCAGTCGGCGGAGACGATCAACCAGGTGCGGCACCAGCTTGATGTCGCAAGGGAAAAATACCGTCAAATGCTCGCGCGCAGCCAGCAGGAGTCGGCGGAAATGGTGCGGAAAGCAGGCGAGATGCTCTGCGTAATCGACCGCATTACGGCGTCGCTTGGCAAGAGCGAAGCGGATAAGACCCATGACGGCCTACGGGATGTGCTGCAAAATCTGCGCCCCAAAGCGGAGGAATGAGTAAAAATGGCGCATTATGATCTGAAGACCGAGGAGCTTAAAGAGATGGCGCCCCGGCTGCGCGCGGGCGATACCGTCTCGTTGACCGGCACCATATATACAGCGCGCGACGCGGCGCACAAAAAGATGATCGCTGCGATGGATGCGGGAGAGAGCCTGCCCTTTGATCTGGCTGGCGCGACGATCTATTACGCCGGCCCCACGCCTGCAAAGCCCGGTCAGGTGATCGGATCGATCGGGCCGACGACCTCGGGCCGCATGGATCCATTTGCGCCCCGGCTGCTCGACGCTGGTCTCTGCTGCATGATCGGTAAAGGCGCGCGCAGCAAAGAGGTGCAGCAGGCGATGGCGCGCAACGGCGCGGTTTATATGGTCGCGATCGGCGGCGCGGGCGCAGCCAAGGCAGCGTCTATCAAAAACGTCGAGGTCATCGCCTACGACGAACTCGGCTGCGAATCGGTCAAGCGGCTGACAGTCGAAAACTTTAGCGCGATCGTCTCGCAGGACTGCGCGGGTGGCGACCTGTATGCCCAGGGTGTTGCCAAATATAAAAAGTAGTTGAGGCGGCTTGTTCGCTGCACATACAAATTCCCTCCTCGGCATAAGCTTTGCTGAAAGCGGCCCGAGGGGGGATTTGATTTTGAAGCTGGGTTTTGCGCGCACGGCAGTGCAGGCAGTGTGCGCGGTGCTGGCACTGTGTCTTGCAGTCGGCTTGCTGCGGCAGGACACAGCGCAGCAAGTGTTTGGCGCGCAGAATGAGCAGGCGATTCGCCTGCCCATTCTGATGTATCACAGCATTTTGAAAGACGAGGCGCGGCAGGGTAGTTATGTGGTATCTCCCGCAGTGCTCGCCGCCGACTTGGATGCGCTTCGCCAGCGCGGATACGAGACCGTTACAGTGTCCGATCTTATTGCCTATGTTTACAACGGCACACCGCTGCCGGAAAAACCGGTGATGCTGACCTTTGACGATGGCTACTATAATAACTACTGCTATGCTTATCCGCTGTTGCAGCAGCGCGGCATGCGGGCGGTGCTCTCGATCATCGGCAGTCAGACCGCGCTTTATACCAGCGAGGGCACGGAAAATGCCTATTGGTCGCACCTGCGGCTGGAGCGCCTGCTGGAGATGCAGGACGTTTTTGAGGTGCAGAACCACTCGTGGAACCTGCACGAATACGGTGAGCGCCGGGGCTGCCTGCGCCGACGCGGCGAAGCGGAGGAAAGCTATGAAAGCCTGCTGCGTGAGGACACCGCGCAGACGCAGCAACTAATCGCCGATTTAGGGCTGCCTGCGCCGCAGTGTTATACCTATCCCTTTGGCGCCGTCTCGGAAGAGAGCGAGCGCATTTTGCAGGATATGGGATTTCTGTGCACGCTCGGGTGTGAAGAGCGTGTCAATTTGATCACACGGGATGCGGGGTGCCTGTATGAAATGGGTCGATTTAACCGGGCGGCGGGGGAGAGCACGCAAAGCTACCTCAGCCGCGCATTGGGGGAGTGATGGCGTGAAAAGTATGCGGTTTTCCGAGCTACACTGCCGTGAGGTCATTAACCTTTGCGACGGCGCCCGGCTCGGTGAGGTAAGCGACCTGATATTCGATGCGGCGTGTGGGCAGATCACCGCGCTCGTCGTGCCTGGACAGGGCGGATTGCTCGGCATGTTCTCGCGGGAGGACTGCGTTATCCCATGGAACTGTATCGAGACGCTGGGCGAGGACTATATTTTGGTCAATTTCCACCGATAAAACGGTGGAAATTTTTTTCGCGTTATGATAGGATAGTGTGGCAAACAGGACAGAAAAGAGAATGCAGATATGGACAAAAGGAAAAGAACGGGATACATATTGACCGTGTTCGGTGCGGTCTGCTGGGCGTTTTCCGGCGCAAGCGGGCAGTATTTGTTTGAAAACCGCGGGCTGAATGCCGACTGGCTTGTGACCATGCGCCTGACAATGGCGGGGCTTATGCTGGTCATCTATTCGCTGGCGCGCTGGCGCGGCGAAGCGTTGCGGGTGCTCCGCAGCAAGCGGAGCCTCGGCTCGATTGTAATCTTCGCGGTGTTTGGCATGGCGATGTGCCAATATTCCTATTTCCGCGCGATTGAACTGTCCAACTCGGCAACGGCGACGACGCTGCAATACACTGGCCCCGCGCTCATATTGATCTGGCTGGCAATACGCGAAAAGCGCTTTCCCTCCCGCAAAGAGCTGCTTGCGGTCGTGTGCGCGATGGCAGGCGCGTTTTTGCTCGCTACACATGGCGATATCTCGCAGCTCGCCCTTTCGCCTTTGGCGCTTATCTGGTGCGTGCTTGCGGCGGTATCGGTCGCGGTGTACAGTGTGCAGCCACGCGCGATGATCGCAAAGTTCGGCACAATGCCGGTAACAGGCTTCGGCATGCTGCTGGGTGGGCTTGGGCTGTGCATCATTTTCCAGCCATGGCATGTGGTCGGCCAGTGGGATGTGGTGACCGTGCTGGGCATGTTATATATCATCGTATTCGGCACGATCTGCGCTTTTTGCTGCTATCTGGAGGGGGTGCGCCGTATTGGTGCAGCCAAGGGCAGCATTCTGGCCGCGATCGAGCCGGTGGCTTCGACCGTATTAAGCGTTCTATGGCTCGATGTGACGCTCGGCGGTGTAGATTACGCAGGCGTTGCGCTTATCGTTGCGGCCATGGTTTTGCTCGGCCGCGGGGATGAGCAGAATACAGCAGTGAGTAGCGCATAAAATTTGCAAAAAAACCGCACAAATGCAAAAAATAATTGACAAAACACCTGTTGTGACATATACTAATTAAGCACGAATTCGCACACTCCGTGATGAAAGCGGCCGGTGACGAGGCGGAAAACGCCTGGTTGCTGCTGACAGATGATCAGGGGTGGAGGAAACAACCAAGGAGGAAATGTAAAAATGGCAGTAATCTCTATGAAGCAGCTTCTGGAGGCCGGCGTACACTTCGGCCATCAGACGCGCCGCTGGAACCCGAAGATGGCAACCTACATCTTCACCGAGCGCAATGGTATTTATATCATTGATTTGCAGAAGACCGTAAAGAAGCTTGAGGAGGCATACTTCTTCGTGCGCGATATGGCGGCTGCGGGCGAGGCCATCCTGTTTGTTGGTACCAAGAAGCAGGCGCAGGACGCGATCAAGGAAGAGGCTGAGCGCTGCGGCCAGTTTTATGTCAATGCGCGCTGGCTTGGCGGTATGCTGACCAACTTCAAGACCATGCGCACCCGTATTGCGCGCCTCAACCAGCTGCAGAAGATGCAGGCGGACGGTACCTTTGATCTGCTTCCCAAAAAGGAAGTCATCAAGCTCCAGCTCGAGATTGCAAAGCTCGAGAAATATCTCGGTGGCGTTAAGGAAATGAAGAAGCTGCCGGGCGCGCTGTTCGTAGTCGACTCCCGCAAGGAGAAGAACGCGATCGCCGAGGCTCGCAAGCTGGGTATCCCGATCGTTGCAATTGTCGATACTAACTGCGATCCGGATGAGATTGATTATGTTATCCCCGGTAACGACGATGCGATCCGCGCAATCAAGCTGATTTCTCAAACGATGGCGAACGCCGTTTTGGAAGGTAAGCAGGGCGAGCAGCTTGAGGTTGAGTCAAAGGCTGAGGAGACCGAGGCCAAGGCTGAGTAAGGCCATAACTGTATAATAATTTGTAAGCTGTTCGTAGGGCGCGACGACCCGGCGCGCCGTGGTCGCTCCGCCCTACGATTTTATTTTGTAATATTCGATGTTTTTGGAGGAATAAAAAATGGCTTTTACTGCTGCTGACGTAAAAAAGCTCCGCGAAATGACCAATGTTGGCATGATGGACTGCAAGAAAGCGCTGACCGAGGCGGACGGCGACTTTGATAAGGCGATTGAGATTCTACGCGAGAAGGGTCTTGCTAAGGCTGCCAAGAAGGCTGACCGCATTGCAGCTGAGGGTGTTGTCTGTGCAACCGTGTGCAGCGATTGCGGCGTTGGCGCGATCATTGAGGTCAACTCCGAGACCGACTTTGTTGCAAAGAACGCAGATTTTCAGCAGTTTGTTTCCGATCTGGCGGGCGTTGTTATGCAGGAAGCGCCGGCAGATGTCGAGGCGCTCAAGGCTTGTAAGATGGGTGATCTTACTGTGCAGGAGGCATTGCAGGAAAAGGTACTCACTATCGGTGAGAACATCCAGATTCGCCGTTTCGAACGTTTTGATGACTCGACTGTTAACGTAGCTTACAACCACATGGGCGGTGTGATCGGTGTGTTGGTTGGCCTTGCGGTTTCCGACAATCTAAAGAATAATGCCACAGTCAAGGAGCTTGGTAAGGACATTGGCATGCAGGCTGCTGCGATGAATCCTTCTTTTATGGACAAATCTGACGTAGATGAGGCGACCCTTGCCAGGGAGAAAGAAATTCTGCTCGCACAGGCGCTTGAGGAGAATAAGAACGCGGCAAAGCCCAAGCCTGAGCAGATCATTCATAAGATGGTCGAGGGCCGCATCGGCAAGTATTATGAGGAAAACTGTCTGTTGCAGCAGGCGTTCGTTAAGGAGAATAAGGTCTCTGTCGAGCAGCATATCGCAGCAGTAGCCAAGGAGCTTGGCGGCGAGATTAAGCTAGTCAAATGCGTTCGCTTTGAGAAGGGCGAGGGCATCGAGAAGAAGCAGGATGACTTTGCAGCTGAAGTTGCTTCGATGGCAAAGTAAGCGAGCTTGCGCTTCTTCTTACAGAATTTGCACACAAATTTCTGGCTAAAATAGCATAACGAAAGACCTAAGGTAATATTTATATACCTTAGGTCTTTTTACTTGATTTAATTTGCGTTTCTTCACAGTTAGTGACAATGTCGCAATGATATTGGGAACAGTGTCAACACAAGAGATGGTTTGGCTGCGACTTGTAAAACATAATAGGCAAAGTAGACAAATGAACAAAAGGTTATTAAGATTTGCTAATTTTTTTATAATTATTATGCAAAAAAACTGACATACAAGAAATGTGAATAAATTTCACTTTTTATCACCATAAAAATAGAATAAAGCTGGATTATTAAGCTTTTTTTGCATATAACGGATTAAATTTTGTAAAAGAAAATGTCGAGCAAGCTATTGATTTATTATCTTTTTAGCGGTAAAATAATAAAAACCACATTTAAAAATGTAGTTTATGTAGTTTCTTGACAGATAAAAGGATTGTTTATTTTTAGGGGGGATTATTGCGAATACAAAACTAGTGTCCAAAAGAGATAAGGAGGAGCTAAAATGAAAAAACGAATATTGTCAGCCTTGCTTACGCTCTGCATGATGCTGACGATGATTCCTGCAGCGTTTGCTGCAGGCCAGGAGCGAATAACAGATATGCCGGTTACCACATCGGCAACCGATGTATCAGATGTCACTACTTATAGTACAACTGAGGTTGCAGAATACAATGATACGCGTTATACGTCGCTGGAAGCTGCTGTAAGTGCAGCGAATGAAAATGGTGGCGGTGAGATCAAGCTTCTGGGCGATGTCACGCTTAAAGAAAAGCTTGGAATAACAACAAATATTACGATTGATGGCGGTGGAAACACGATTTCTGGTGACGTAAACAGCCCGGATGTATATATCTATGTCACCGGTTCTGATGTCAACACCGTTACGATTTCGAATGTCACTGTGAAGGACTTTGGCGGCAATGCGCCTACTACTTCACAATGGGGTCTGTTCAAGGTTTATAGTACCAGCAATGATACTGTCTTCAAGGCAGTTAATGTTACTGCTTCTAACTTTAACCGCGCAGCATTTGATATTCGGAGCGGCAACTTTGAAATTACCGATTGCTATATCGACTGCCAAAACCAAAGTACATCAAAGCTGACAAAGGGCGTGCTGGCAGAGAATGCGCACGGCACGATCAGTGGAACTACAATCATCAACGCAGAATCGGAAGGCGTAGGCGATTGGAACACCAATGCTATTGAAACATGGGGCAATACCGGTTTGACTGTAACAGGATGTACGCTGGGCACACCTGGTGCTGAGGTCAAGAACGGTATCAGCATGAACGCCGGCACGGGTGAATCCTATGTAATTGCGCGTGATACGACAATCGTAGCTGTAGCGGATGGCGGCCGTACCTTTAAGCTGACCCCTGATGCCACCGGTACTGGTACTGCTTCTGTTGATATACAGAGCGGTAATTACAGCGGCACGTTCAAGATCAATCAAGGCTCTGTTTCGGGCAAAGGTTGTGAAATCGAGGTAAATGGCGGCACCTTCAATACTTCTGCCGCTGATTACCTGGCTGACAACCTGAAGTATGAGGTTAACAATAATGGCAGCTATACCTATTATGAGAGCATTGACGACGCGAGGGATGCGGCTGGCAGCACAGGTAGCATCAATCCGGTGCCGGATGTTACATATCATACGGTAACGCTGATATATGAAATCGGAACCGATACAGTGAGTGTTGCAGCAGATGATGATTTTACACTCCCCAACATCGATCGCCCCGGCTATGAGCTGACTGGTTGGAGCAATGATGTCAATTCCAATATTTATCAGATCGGTAACGATGTTAAAATTCTAAGCGATGTAACGTTTACAGCGCAGTGGACACCGGTTGTACAGCATGCAGTAACATATGACTACGGCTATGACGGCATTAACAATACCGTATATATTACAAGTGGTGACACGGTCACCCTTCCGGATGCACCCATGCGCGATGGCTTCACATTCGGTGGTTGGAACGACGGCACTACCACTTATGACGCTGGCGCAACCGTAACAATCACAGCCGATGTAAACTTCACAGCGCAGTGGACACCTAATCAGACCGGCGGTGGCGGTGGCTCCGGCGGCGGCGGTGGTGGAGGCGTTGCCACCCACACGATCACAGTTGATCCAGTTGATAACGGTTCTATAACCGTCAGCCCGCTTCGCGCTTCCTCTGGAGATACTGTTACCATCAC
The DNA here is from genome assembly GCF_944380985.1 of uncultured Agathobaculum sp. GTDB lineage: Bacteria > Bacillota > Clostridia > Oscillospirales > Butyricicoccaceae > Agathobaculum. Next base: position 54,892 of record NZ_CALWJJ010000003.1, read on the forward strand.
CGTAACACCGGATGCGGGTTATGAGCTTGACGCCTTGACTGTGACCGATGCCAATGGCAATGAGATTACGCTGACTGACGCCGGCAATGGCAGCTATACCTTTGAGATGCCCAACAGTGCCGTTACCATCAACGCGACCTTTACTGAAGCCGCGGACGAGCCGTCTGACCTACCGTTCCGTGATGTTGCGGATAATGCATGGTATTACGATGCGGTCGAGTACGTCTATCGCAATGGTATGATGGTCGGCACATCGCTTACGCGGTTTAGCCCGGATATGACTACAACCCGTGGCATGATCGTAACCATCCTATACCGCCTGGAGGGTGAGCCGGATGCACCGGCGACCAGCTTTATCGACGTAGAGCCCAACATGTACTATGCCGACGCAATCGGATGGGCGGAGGAGAATGGCGTTGTCAATGGCGTAAGCCCGACTGAATTTGCGCCCAATCAGCCGATTACCCGAGAGCAGATGGCAGCGATCCTGTTCCGCTACGCGCAGCACAAGAATTACGATGTTACAATCGGTGGCATGTCGCTTAATGAATATGCGGATGCTCATCAGATCAGCGGATATGCGGTGTCTGCAATGCAGTGGGCAAATGAAAACGGCCTGATTATCGGACGTTCGGGCAATATGCTCGCCCCGCAAGATACTGCAACCCGCGCAGAAGTTGCAACTATCCTGATGCGATTCTGCGAGAATATTGCGTAATTTTTATTAGGGTATCAGAAATTCTGATATAAGAAAGGTCTTCAAGGCTTAGCCTTGAAGACCTTTTTGTTATCTGCAAATCAGAGGAAATAATTAAGATGCTTTTTAGGAAGGCGCGAATCCATTTAGATTTCCCGGCAAACAATGGTGTATCCGAAGCGCCCGTAATAGTGGCGCAGAACGCAGTATTCCATCCCTTCGATCTCAATGAGCGGATTGCCTTCCTTGTCTTCGCCGCACAGACGGTAATTCCAGCCGTGTTCGCCGCAGTGTCGGACGACAGCATCAATCATGGTAGACTTGGAGGGGTAGGTGATGGCGGCATCATAGTCAACAGGAAAGCTTTTTTTCAGCATATTCAGCATGTCAATACGCCTCCTTCTATTATTGATTTCAGTATATCCCTTTTTCATATCTTTGTAAATAGTGGTATTGTATCAGAGATAGGAAACGGTTATAATAATCTCAGGCAATATTCTACACAAAAGGGAGGAATTGTTTTTGCAGCTTACAGAAACCTTACGGACACTGTGCGCGCTGCCGGCAGTCAGTGGGTTTGAAGCGCAGGCAGCGCAGACGGTTGCAGCTCTATTTCGTCCGTACTGTACCTCGGTAGAGATCGACCGGAACAGCAACGTAATCGCCTATAAAAAATGCGGCAGAAAGAATGCCAAAACCGTGCTGCTGGATGCGCATATTGACCAGATTGGCTTTGTCGTCACCGAGGTGCTGGAGGGCGGTTTTGTGCGCTTTGCGCCGGTCGGCGGAGTGGACCCGCGCATGCTGCTCGCAGCTGAGGTCACCATTTTGGCAGATGAGCCGCTGTACGGCGTGGTTTCCTGCCTGCCGCCACACCTGCTGAAAACCGGTGAGCAGGATAAGGCTGTACCTATAGATCAGATGACGATTGACACCGGCCTTGCTGACGCAAAAGCGCGCATCCCAGTCGGCACGCCCATCGTATTTGGCCAGCAGCCAGTGGCGCTTTCGGGCGGACAGTATTGCAGCAAATGTCTGGATGACCGCGCGGGCGTGGCCGCGATTTTGCTCGCGCTGGATAAACTGAAAAGGGAAAAGAGAAAGCCCAAATGTAATATTGCAGTGCTCATCAGCGCGCAGGAGGAGGTCACTGGCCTGGGGGCGCAGACCGGGGCATTTACAGTGCAACCTGAATTCGCAATCGCGGTTGACGTAACACATGGCAAAACGCCGGACGGACCGTCGGATGGTGTCTTTGAACTTGGCAGCGGCGTTGCCATTGGCATAGGACCCAACCTGCACCGCAGCCTGACCAACAGGCTCATCAAAACCGCCAAGGCAAACGACATCGGCTATGCGCTCGAAGTGATGGAGGGAAACACGGGCACGAATGCGTGGACGATGCAGATCGTTGCGCACGGTATAGCAACCGCGCTGCTCTCCATCCCGGAGAAATATATGCACACGCCGGTCGAGGTGGTTAGCCTGTCCGATGTGGAGGACGTTGCAAATCTGATTGCAGCGTTTGTCTGCGACTTTGACGGGGAGGTGGACGCATGATCGAGTTGCTCAAGACATTGTGTGCACTACCCGGAGCGTCTGGCTGCGAGGATGCGGTGCGTGCCTTTATCATGAAAAAAGCCAAGCAATTTGCCGATGAGATTAAAACCGATGCGATTGGCAATCTGATGGTGTTTCGCCGGGGAGGAAAGACGCTCGACCGTCCGGTTGTTGTGTGCGCCCATATGGACGAGGTGGGTGTGATCGTCAAAAAGATCACAGAAGATGGCATGCTGAAATTTGGATTTGTCGGCGGGGTGGACCCACGTGTCGCGATCGGCCGCGCGGTACGATTTGGTGAGGTAACTGGTGTGATCGGTATCAAAGCCGTTCATTTAACGACCGCAGCTGAGCGCCGAACCATGCCGAAGGCCAAGGATTTGTATATCGACATTGGCGCGGCCAGCCGCTCCGCGGCTGAGGCCATGGTATCGCCCGGCGACTACGGCGTATTTGACTCGGCCGTAGTCGAATTTGGCGACGGACTGCTTAAAGCTCGGGCAATCGACGATCGCGTTGGATGCGCGGTGTTGCTAAAGCTTTTGGAGGATAGACCGCCGGTCGACACCTGGTTCTGTTTTACCGTACAGGAGGAGATTGGCCTGCGCGGCGCAGCTACCATGGCCTATGCGCTGGACCCGGGTTTTGCGCTCGTGCTTGAGGGCACCACCGCAGCTGATCTTGCGGAGGTGACAGACGGTAAAGTGGTCTGCCGTTTGCGCGGCGGTGTAGTACTGCCGTTTATGGATGGCGCGACTATCTACGACGCCAGCCTGTTTGACATGCTGCGCCGTGCTTGCATCGGCCGCGGTATTCCGTGGCAGACCAAGACGAGGGTTTCGGGCGGTACAGACGCGGGCCGCATTCACAAAAGTCGGGCAGGCGTGCGCGTGTGTGCGGCTGCCGCGCCCGTGCGTTATATACACTCACCGTCCTCGGTGGCGGCCGTGTCGGACTGTGAGGCAATGCTTGCCGCTGCACGCGCATTTCTGGAAGAGCTCGGAGGGGAAAACAAATGAGTAAGGTTTTTGAGTTATGGAATAAAGTTGGCGGAGCGTTTGGTCCGTCTGGCCGGGAGAATGCGGTATGTGAGGTAATTGCAGGTATTGCAGGTGAATATGTCGACGATATTGAAACTGACGCGCTGGGCAATCTGATTTGCCGTAAAAAAGGCAGTGGCAAAAAACTTCTGTTTGCTGCCCATATGGATACAATCGGCCTGGTCGTAACTTATATTGATGAAAAAGGATTTATCCGATTTTCACCGGTCGGCGGACTGTTTAAGGGCGATCTTATCAACATTACAGTGCGGTTTGAAAACGGCACGCGCGGTGTGCTCTCCTATGAAGAGAAAACGCCGTTTAAGGATCTGACGCTGGACAATCTTTTTGTAGATATTGGGGCGGCTGACAGGGAAGAAGCGGAAAAGCAGGTGCAAATTGGCGATTTTGCCGTATTTGACGCGCCGAGATTTGAGCAGAACGGTGTGATTTGCGGTCCATATCTGGATAATCGCATCGGCTGTGTGACGTTGCTAATGATGATGGAACAGCTATCGGGCGTCGAGACAGAAAGCGACCTGTACTTCGTCTTTACTACACAGGAGGAGGTCGGATTGCGTGGCGCAGGGGCCGCGGCGTTCGCGGTAGAGCCGGACACGGCAATCGCGGTCGATGTGACCGATACAGGCGACCTGCCCGAGCGCAAGACTCCGATGGCGGTCGACATGGGCAAGGGGCCGGCCATTAAAGTGATGGATCGCTCGGTCATCTGCACGCCTGCGGTGTGCGCCGCGCTTGGACAAGCGGCGGCGGATTGCAGTATTACTGTCCAGCGCGAGATTTTGACGGCTGGCGGCACGGACACCGCTGCACTGCAAAAGGCGCGCGCGGGCGCGCAAGCTGGAGCGGTGTCCATTCCAACACGGTATATCCATTCGCCAAGCGAAATGTGTGCTGCATCCGATGTTATGGACGCCGCAAAGCTGCTCGCGCGTTTTGCAGCGCAACAGCGCTGATCGGAATGCTTTTCACTTGACAAAATCCATAGCGTTTTTAATAACTATCATGCAAACAGCAAGAGGTGGGAGCCGAAGGTTTCCGCCTCTTGCTGCTTTTGCACCCAAGTGATCGGTAGGTCATTTGCCTGACTGTCATCCTGCCGCGCGGAAGGGGAGTACGAGCGTTTTTGGGTCGAAAACAGAAGGGAGACAGTCTTTCGCCAAATAATGTGAGTCCGCTATGGTAGGATAGACCAAGGGCGGAGGTGCAGCATGGTCGTTTATCTGGATGTGCTGTTTGTCACAAACCTTATGATGGATTATATCACGCTGCTGGCAGCATCGCGGCTGGGCGGCGTGCGAGTGAGCGGACGTCGCCTGCTGGCCGCCGCAGCGCTCGGGGGAGGATATTCGGTGCTGGCCGCCGTGATGCCCTGGATGAACATAGTGCCAGTGCGTCTAATTGCGGGGGCCGGTATGTGCGCGGCCGCATTCTGGCGGCAGAAGGCCTTTGTGCGGGTGTGTGCGCTTTATTTTGTGGTATCCGCTTCCTTTGTCGGCATTGCAGCGGTACTTAGGCACTTGACAGATCGGCAGCTGTTGCTCGGAGCGGGCTATTATTTTGCTGTGCCGCTACGCGTGCTGTTGTTGGCGGCGGTGCTGGGATATGCGGTCAGCGGGGGATTGCTGCGGGGGGATGCGATGCACGGGCCGATTCACCGGGAGATTGGACGGATGACCATATGCTTTGGCACGGTCGAGCGCAGCTTGTGCGTGCTTTATGATACGGGAAACGAGCTGATCGAACCGGTCTCCAGCCGTCCGGTGCTTGTACTCGAGCGCGGCTGTGCACAAAGTCTGCTCGCTGGCCATGGAATCATGCTGGACGAAACATTGGATACCGCAGCGCAGCTTGCCGCGCTGCCGGAAGAACAAGCGAGGCTGTGCGGGCTTTTACCTTACCGCACGGTTGGCGCGGAAAGGGGGCTTATGCTATATTTCCGACCGGATCAGGTGCGGTGCGCGGATGGAGGTGCACTGGACTGTGTGTGTGCTGTCGGCCCTAACAAGTTGGGGCAGGGCGCGTATGAGGGGCTAATCGGTGTGTGAGAAAGGAAGAGATACATTGATAATTAGGTGGATTATCAACAAATTAAAATCGATCTGTACAAGGCAGGCAGTTTATTATATCGGTGGAAACGAGGTTTTACCACCGCCGCTTCAGCCCGAGGAGGAAGCAGCGGCAGTTATGGCATGTCAAGCGGGCGATGAACGGGCACGAAACACATTGATCGAGCATAATCTGCGCCTTGTGGTTTTTCTGGCGCGCAAATTTGAGTCGAGCGGTGTGGGAACCGAAGACCTGATTTCAATCGGCACAATTGGGCTGATTAAAGCGGTCGGCACATACCGCAGCGACAGACATGTCAAGCTTGCGACCTATGCCTCGCGCTGTATCGAGAACGAAATCCTCATGTATCTGCGAAAGATTGCGGGGCGGCGTACCGAGGTATCGCTTGACGAGCCGCTTTCGGCAGATTGGGATGGCAACGAGCTGCTGCTGTCCGATATTCTCGGTACTGAGCCGGACAGCGTGCTGCGCCCGCTTGAGGACGATGTTGACCGCACTATGCTATTGCATGCACTGCAAAGTCTGCCTGAGCGCGAGCGGCAAATCATTTCAATGCGGTTTGGATTGGGCTTTCCCGAGGCGATGACGCAAAAAGAAGTAGCCGATCTGATGGGTATTTCACAAAGCTACATATCCCGCTTGGAAAAACGTATTATCGCCCGTATGCGTAAAGATATACTAAAGCATTATGCGTAATCCGGAGAGGAGGTGTAAAAGCCGGGAGAAAGCACACGCTTTTCCCCGGCTTTTTTATTGGCGCACAATAATGGGAATGAGTGCTTGCGGGCGCGGAGGAAATGGGGTACAATAAAAAACAAGTGGGAGCTGCTAATAGCCTATACCATACCATGACTCAAAAGCGGCCGGATGAGACAGACAAGCATATCGACGGTAAAAAAACGGTCGAAGCTGGTCGGTTGGCAAAATTTATCGCCAGTATATTAGGCCCGCGCGTCGGGGAAAATCCTGATAGAGAGCACTGTTGATGCAACGGACAGGAGGGATTTTCCATGCAGACAAAAGTGGAGATTTGCGGGGTGAATACATCTGCGCTGCCGGTGTTGTCCGCCAAAAAGACGGATGAGCTGCTGCGCCGTTCGTCACAGGGAGACAAGCAGGCGCGTGATGATTTGATTCAGGGTAACCTGCGGCTGGTGCTGAGTGTAGTGCAGCGGTTCCAGGGACGTGGTGAATCGCCCGATGACCTGTTTCAGGTTGGATGTATCGGCCTGATGAAATCAATCGATCATTTTAATACAGAGCTGGGCGTTCGGTTTTCCACCTATGCCGTGCCAATGAACGTGCGTTGGGGAAACCCCTCCCGCAATACGAAAAAGACCGCAATACATACCCAAAACAAAGGAGAAAAGCATGCTGTTTCGCAATATTGATTTATTAGATGAGGATTTTAATTTAAGGCGCGGGCAGTACGTTGGCGTTCGGGATGACACGATCAGCTATATTGGAGAGGATACCCCGGCAGAGGATTACGGCGAGATTTATGACGGCCGCCGCCGTCTGATGCTGCCAGGCTTTTTCAATGTGCATAGCCATGCACCAATGACGCTTTTGCGAGGCTATGCGGAAAATCTCCCGCTGCAGCGGTGGCTCAACGAAAAGGTGTTTCCATTTGAGGACAAACTGGACGATGAGGCTGTGTATTATGGCACGCAGCTTGCCATTGCGGAGATGCTTGCCGCGGGCACGGCATCGTTTACCGACATGTACTTCTTTCTGGACGGCATGACAAGGGCTATTTTGGAGAGTGGGATCAAGTGTAATCTGAGCCGCGGCCTGACGGTTTTTGATGATAAAAACTACGAGCAGACCGGCGCCTATCGGGACAACCTGCGCCTGCTGGACGAATGGCACGGCGCAAACTGCGGCCGTCTGCTGGCAGATTTGTGCATCCACGGCGAGTACACCTCGACCCCCAAGGTAGTCGAAGCTGTTGCGGCACAGGCAAAGGCGCGCGGCGTGCGCATGCATGTCCATCTTTCTGAGACGCAGGACGAGCACGAAGCATGCAAGCAGCGCCATGGTATGACGCCCGCAGCTTATATGCAGGCGCGCGGCGTGTTCGACGTACCCACCACAGCCGCGCACTGCGTCTGGCTTGAGGAGGAGGATTTTGACATTCTCAAAGAGCACGGCGTAACAGTGGCATGCTGCCCTGCAAGCAACTTAAAACTGGCTTCCGGTTATGCCAATATTCCCCGTATGCTGCGAGCGGGCATCAATGTTGCGCTCGGTACTGACGGCGCAGCATCCAATAACAATCTGAATATTTTGCAGGATCTGTATCTGTTTGCGGTGATCTACAAGGGCTATTACCGCGATTCTACCCTTATCAGCCCGGCCGAGGCGCTGTATGCGGCTACACGCGCGGGTGCGCTCTCGCAAGGGCGGGAGGACAGCGGACGCATAGCAATCGGCTGTAAGGCCGACCTGTGCGTGATTGACACCGATAAGCCGCAGATGACCCCAATGACAGATGCAGCCTGCAATGTGGTTTATGCTGCGCAGGGTGCGGACGTGTGCCTGACCATGGTTGATGGCGAGGTGCTCTACCGCGACGGAGCGTATATGACCATTGACATCGAAAAGGTAAAGGCCGAGGCGCAGCGCCATACGGACAGCATCTTGCGCGGCCTTTAAAAAGGGGAGAAAGACGATGATAAGCAAGCAAAATGTACAGCAATCAGCGGCCTATCTGCGGGAGATGCTGCCCTTTAAGCCCGAGATTGGTCTGGTGCTCGGCTCTGGGCTTGGGCCGCTTGCCGATGAGCTGGAAGACGCCGTACATATTCCATACGGATCTATCCCGCATTTTCGCACTTCAACCGCGCCTGACCACGCGGGTCGGCTGGTGTGCGGTGCGCTGGACGGCCGGCGTGTGCTTTGCATGCAGGGCCGCCTGCACGGATATGAGGGCTATGCGCCGGATGAGATCGCCTATCCGGTATATGTGATGCAGAGGCTTGGCGTGCGTGCGCTAGTACTGACCAATGCATCAGGCGGCATCAACACCTCGTTCTCGGTGGGGGATTTCATGCTGATTGAGGATCAGATCAACATGACAGGCAAAAGCCCGCTCACCGGCTTAAATGACGATGCGCTTGGCGCTCGCTTTCCGGATATGACTTTTGCGTATGCGCCTGCGCTGCGCCAGCAGGCGTGCGAGGCTGCGCAGTCGTGTGGCATTGTGCTGCGCCGCGGCATATACTGCGGTGTGAACGGCCCGCAGTTTGAGACGCCGGCTGAGATCCGTATGTTCCGCGCGCTGGGTGCGGATGCGGTCGGTATGTCCACCGTGTTTGAGGTGATCGCCGCCGCGCATTGCGGCCTGCCGGTTGTTGGGATAGCGATGATTACCAATATGGCGGCGGGTGTTATGATGCAGCCGCTCTCTGGTGCGGAGGTAAACGAGATTGCGCTTAGCCGCGGCACGGATTTCCGTCGATTGATTACTACGCTTGTGGTAAGGCTCTGACCGCATCCCCAACCATAAAAAACTGGCAAAAAGTGTTGACAAGCAGTATGCGCTGCGATATAATATAAAAGCTGTCACGGCCAGAATGACCGTGACAACTGTTTCGAGGTGTGGCTCAGCTTGGTAGAGCGCTTCGTTCGGGACGAAGAGGCCGCAGGTTCAAATCCTGTCACCTCGACCAGGTTTGACACCCTGCATCCGGTTGGATGCAGGGTGTTTTTATTTTGCAGATGAACCAGCAAAGCACGGCATATGCAAAAGGCATCATGGTTCATGCCAACTGGGCATTAGACAGAACGGGAACATTGTCGTATAATAAACATATATTAAGAGAACTAACAGGAGGCAATCAGCATGCAATATACCAAACTCGGCAAGGCAGATCTGCGTGTATCGCGCATCTGCATGGGCTGCATGGGCTTTGGCGATCCCACCAACGGGCAGCACAGCTGGACGATTGATGAGTCGCACTCGCGCGAGATCATCCGGCGTGGGCTTGCGCTGGGTGTTAACTTCTTTGATACCGCCATTGGCTATCAAAGCGGTACCAGCGAGCAATATCTGGGCCGTGCGCTGCGCGATTTTGCAAAGCGGGAAGAGGTGGTAGTAGCCACCAAATTTTTGCCTCGCACACAGGAGGAGATCGCCGCGGGCGTTTCCGGGCAGCAGCATATCGAGCGGATGATCAACACCAGCCTGAAAAACCTCGGCCTTGACTATGTTGATCTGTATATTTATCACATGTGGGATTACCAAACGCCGCTCTACGACATCATGGATGGACTTAACCGCATTGTGAAGGCAGGTAAAGCGCGGTATATCGGCATTTCCAACTGCTTTGCCTATCAATTGGCCAAGGCCAATGCGCTGGCCGAGAAGGAGGGGTTTGCGTCCTTTGTTTCTGTGCAAGGGCATTATAATCTGATTTTCCGGGAGGAGGAGCGTGAGATGGCGCGGCTATGCGCGGAGGATAACATCGCCATGACGCCGTATAGTGCATTGGCCAGCGGCCGCCTGTCGCGGCAGCCGGGCGAGCGTTCCAAACGGCTGGAGCAGGATAGCTATGCTCGCTTGAAATATGATGCCACTGCACAGCAGGATGAAGTGATTATTCAGCGTGTGGCCGAAGTGGCACGGCAGCGCGGTGTATCCATGACTGAGGTTTCGCTTGCATGGCTTATGACTCGAGTGACTGCGCCGGTAGTGGGGGCAACCAAACTGCACCATATTGAGGGCGCAGCCAAGGCGACCGATCTCTGTCTGACAACAGATGAGATCGCCTATCTTGAGGAGGCATATGTGCCGCATCGGCTGGTGGGCGTAATGGCACAGAACACTCCGTCGGCTGCCGGCGAGCGTCATGTTTGGTCGACCGGAAATCAAAAAATCGAATCGTGAGCAAAAGCCGGCACAAGTACAGTGCCGGCTTTTACAGAATACGTAGTTTTTTGCGCCAGCGACAGGCTGCCCAGACGGCGAAAGCCGTGATCCACAGCCCGCCGAGGCATAGTACGAGTACGAACGCACCCGTCCGCATCCAAAATGCTTCGGGCAGGATAAGGATAATTTCGTCTGTACGCCAGTCGAACACCCAGTTAGTCTTGCCGGGGAAGAATGCATGGTGAAAGGCGGTAAACAGGCTGGAGAAATCAATCACTGCCCACAGGGCGACGAGCAGGAATATGGCACTCAGCCCAGCGGCCGCCCAAAATACCGCGCTGTGTCCGCACAGATGATAAAACGTGGTTTTTCGTCGACGGCGCCACACGGTAAGCGCGATCAGCAGTATAGTGGACACGCCCAGCAGTATAAAATCCAAGCGAAAGAGCGCGCGGCAGTCGGCAAAATGGGCTTGTCCGTCGGCAGAGGAGCGCAGCGAACCCGTTCCAAACGGTGCGCCAAATACAAGGTAGTCCATCACCTCGTCATAGGCCTGGCGGATGACGTCTTTGCTCCAGCCGGTCTGCTCGGGTAAAGCAAGCGAATCGATTTGTGCATAATAGAACGAACGGAATAAAATAGGTACAGCAATCGATGCGGATAGCGCGAATACCGCCAGCACGATCGCAAGCAGAACGGATATGGCTTTACTAGACTTCATGAATTATCCCCCTTTGCATATGAAGATAGTGCGATCAACGTTTGTGCGGGCAGGTAGAATAGCCACATACCATAACGGGCAAATGGAGTAAAAAATCCGAGATGGAAAGCACCAACGCACAGATCACAGCAGATAAACAGCAGCATGCCGATGGAAAATAGGCGCTGACGTGGGCTGCGCGGCACAAAAAGGGCGGCCTCTAGTGCGTTGCACATAAGATTTGCAAAGTAAAGCAGCGCTAGCGTATATAAAGACGCATGCAATATAAGCGGCACAAGTGGTACTAGGCGCACAGCCAGAAGCGGATAGCTGATGCTACCACGCCATCGCATAAGCCGTATCAAATACAGCGCTTGAACAACGCAGAACAGCATAATTCCCACTGTATAATGGCGATCTAGTATGAGCAGCGGCCAGTCGGCCGCCAGGGTCAAGCCGAGGGCAAGCGCGGTCAGGCGTCCATCTGTGGTGCGGATGGTAGGCAGCACGGCCAAAAAACAAAGTGCGATGCCAGTATATTTCAGAAAAACGGTATCGGACGCATGTCCAGCAAGATCAAGAATGATAAACAGCAGATACAGCGCTGTCTCAGCGGCGAGAAACAGCACGCGGCCAGAGCGCACGATCTACTAACACTCCTTTCTGCAATACATAGTAGAGGAATTACTAAGGCTTGTCAAGCGGATAGAGGTAATGCGAATCGGGTATCGCACTTGGCGGATTTCTCTTTGTTAAGTGATAAATGGAACTTTGCCGCACGGCATCCGTCAAACCCTATAAATATCAGAGCGGGAGGGGTATACATGAAAAAGAGAGCATTGGCATCGATGCTGACGCTTGGTCTGTTACTGACGGGCGCGGCGGGAGCGTCGTCTGCATCGGAAGTCTGCGGCTATCCGCCGGCCGTGCCCGAAGTCGTCACGCGCGGCTGGATGATCGACCAGCTTGCGGATGCTTCGGGCGAAGATGTGTCAGACAGCGCGTGGATCGACATGGAAGCCTACTTTACGGACGGCGCGGATGCAAATGATGCGGCTAAGTGGGCGTTTGCCAAATGGGTGCTTCATGGAGACGGAATTGACGGGGAGCGCGGCGCCCTGCGTCTGGATGAACCGATCACCCGGCAGGAGGCGGCGGCATTTCTCGGCAGGTATCTGGATTACAAGTATATCGAGCTGCCTGCAGGATGCGGCACGGGCTCGCCCAGCATGGACGATATTGCAAAATGGGCGCAAAACGGCGTAATGAAATGCTGGATGTACGGCGTGATAGATATGTCGGACGAGCAAAATGTCACTTACCAGGATGGAACTGTGTCGAGCGCATTGGAGTTTCGTCCAAACGACTTGGTTTCTGGCAGCGAAGCGCTCGAATGGATTGCAAATGCAAACACCATGACCGCGAGTGCCTATTCATCGCCTGAGGAGCCAGGCACATTCGCGGATGCGCTTGTCCGCGCGCTGGAACCGGAGGGGAACTGGGCGGTCTCGCCCTATTCTATCCGCATGTGCCTTGCCATGCTGGCAAATGGCGCGCGGGGGGAGACACAGCAGGAGTTGCTCGCGGCGCTGCGCATTGATGATCTGGAAGCATTTAATCAAAGCGCCAGAGAGCTGCTTGACGTCTATGATAGTTATGCGCGAATCCTGTCGCTCGATACGGCAAACTCAATGTGGCTCAACCAAAGCTGGTTTGACGGGGCAGGACGGTTCATGCCGGACTTTGCGCAGCAGATGAGTGAATACTTTGGCGCCTCGGTGGAAGAGGTGACAAACGACAATTCGATCGAGCGGGTCAACGCATGGGCAAGCGAAAAGACAAACGGTAAGATCCCGACTATCTTAACCGAGGATAATCGCGCGTTTGTCACCGCGCTGGTGAATGCAGTGTATTTCCGCGCTGTATGGGAGAATGAATTTCCCGAGAGTAACACGGAAAAAGCGGAATTTATCAATGTGGACGGCACAGCCGGCACGGTCGATATGATGCATCAGACGAGCGGGTTTGGCTATTATTCCACGCCTGGTATTGAAGCGATCAAAATGGATTACCGCAAGTATGCCGTCGATAACGAAGAGGGAGACGGCTATGAATATTTCCGCAACGCAGATTTCAGCATGTACCTTATTGAGGCGGACGATACGCTTGATGTGCAGAATTTTTTAGATAATGCGCAGTTTACCTACGGTGATGTAGCGGTTTCTGTACCCAGGTTCAAAGTGCAGTATGGCGCCGCGTTAGACGACACACTGCGGGCGCTTGGGGTAGAGACGGCATACGACCGGCAAAATGCCGATCTGACCGCAATGCTTGACCCGTCTGCTCTGCCGGATGGTCAGTATTTCCTCGATACCGTACTGCACAAGACCTATCTTGCGGTAGATGAAAAGGGTACCGAGGCTGCGGCTGTCACCGCCGCTATGCAGGGCGCCGGCGCCGGCATGCCCACGCGGCCGGCGCTCGTGCGCAGCTTTACCGCTGACGGGCCGTTTTGGTTTGCCATTCGAGATAACACAAATCGTGAGATACTGTTTGTCGGACAGTATCAAACGGCAAATTGATGGTTGACAAAGCGCAGCCCTGGGTATAATATAACAGTGTATACCAGCTGGCGGATGCAAACATGCGTAACCGCCGGCAGCCAAAAGTGATGAAGGAAAGCCTGCACATCCCCGTAAGCGCTTGAAAGAGAGCGGACGACGCGGCTGAAAGCGTCCGCAGGTGTGGGGCAAGCAGCACCGATTCCCGAGCTCCGCAGCGGAAAAGCACAGTATGCTGCGGCGTCTTGTCCGCGTTATGGGCTTCCAGAGCGGCAGACCGCAAGACGGTCTGCAAGCAGGGTGGAACCGTGGGTTTATAACAAGCTCACCCCTGATGTTACCGTCGGGGGTGGGCTTTTTTGTTCTTCCCCCAAATCACAAAGGAGGAAATCAATATGTCTGAGGAAAACAAGTACACGTTTGAAAATCCGGAATACCGCGACACATATCGCCATACGGTATCTCACATGCTGGCGCAGGCGGTTAAGCGTCTGTACCCAGAGGTAAAGCTTGCCATCGGCCCGGCGATTGAAACTGGATTTTATTACGATTTTGACGCGCCTTTCTCCTTCACACAGGAAAATCTGGACGCGCTCGAAGCTGAGATGAAAAAAATTAGCAAAGAAAAGCTGCCGATTGAGCGCTTTGAGCTGCCCCGCGCCGAGGCCCGTAAGCTGATGGAGGACAAGGGCGAGCCATATAAGGTTCAGCTGATCGACGATCTGCCGGAGGATTCGACCATTTCCTTTTATAAGCAGGGCGAGTTTACCGACTTGTGCGCCGGCCCGCACCTCGATTCAACCGGTCGCGTCAAGGCTAATGGTATCAAACTGATGAATGTCACAGGTGCATACTGGCGCGGTGATAGCAACAACAAGATGCTCCAACGCATCTATGGCACGGCCTTTCCGAAAAAAGACGAACTGGACGCCTACCTTAACATGCTTGAAGAGGCCAAAAAACGCGATCACCGCCGTCTGGGCAAGGAACTTGGTCTTTTTATGCTGACTGAGGAGGGCCCAGGCTTTCCGTTTTTCCTCCCAAACGGAATGACGCTAAAAAATACGCTAATTGATTACTGGCGCGAAGTGCATAAGCGCTATGGTTATGTCGAGGTGTCTACGCCGGTTATTTTGAGCCGCAAGCTCTGGGAACGCTCGGGGCACTGGGATCACTACAAAAACAACATGTATACCACGGTGATTGACGAAGAAGATTTTGCCATAAAACCGATGAACTGCCCGGGTGGCATGCTGGTTTATAAATCGCAGCCGCACTCCTACCGCGAGCTTCCGCTGCGCGTAGGCGAGCTTGGCTTGGTGCACCGCCACGAGCTGTCAGGCGCGCTGCACGGCCTGTTTCGCGTGCGCTGTTTCACGCAGGATGATGCCCATATCTTTATGACCCCGGATCAGATGAAAGACGAGATCAAGAACACGGTCAAGCTGTTTGACGAAGTCTATTCTGTCTTTGGTCTGTCCTACAAGATCGAGCTTTCTACTATGCCGGAGGATCACATTGGCACCGAGGAGCAGTGGGAGCACAACCAGGACATTCTGAAAGAAGCCATCAGCGAGATGGGCAAGGACTACGTTATCAACGAGGGCGACGGTGCGTTTTATGGACCAAAGCTGGACTTCCATCTTGCCGATTCGCTTGGCCGCACCTGGCAATGCGGCACCATTCAGCTCGACTCGCAGCTGCCCGAGCGGTTTGCGCTTGAGTATATCGGTGCAGACGGCGAAAAGCATCGTCCAATCATGATACACCGCGTGGTTCTCGGTTCAATCGAGCGTTTTATCGGCGTGATCACTGAGCACTTTGCCGGTGCCTTCCCAACCTGGCTTGCTCCTGAGCAGGTGCGCGTTATGCCGATGACCGATCGCAATGTACCCTGCTCAGAGGAAGTTGTAAAGCAGCTGACCGATGCAGGCTTCCGCGTGAGCATGGATGACCGAAACGAAAAAATCGGCTACAAGATCCGCGAAGCGCAGGTGCACAAGGTACCATATATGGTCGTTATTGGCGATAAGGACGAGGAGAAAGGCATTATCTCAGTGCGCGAGCGCAAGAGCGGTGAGACTACACCTATGGAGCTTTCTGCGTTCATTGAAAAGCTGAGTTATGAGGTAAAGGAGAAACTGCGGTAAGATCACACCCAATAGACATGCCGCAAATACAAACAAAAGCAGTGCCGCGCCCATACATTGAGCGACAACATACTGTGACATGGATTGAGCGGCATATCCGCTTATTGCCTTGGCGTTGGCGCGGGCATGGAATAACGGTTATTCCAGAATGCGTACGCCATCCGAGCGTTGGAATACCTTGACATGATACAGCCGTCCGGGTTCAAGCGGTCCGAATGCGAACTGGCCTTGCTCGTCGGTGTAAAGCGCGCCGACGGGCGGCTCAGGCGCATCTGCGCAGTAGATGGTGACAAGCGCGCCGGCAGCGGCCTTTCCATCCGCGCTATGCACCGTGCCGACAAGTGCGGGGCGCTGGTCGGCGGATAGAGCAACCGTTGCCTCGACCACCTCGTGCGCTGCGGGCTTAACGTAAAAAGAATGTGAGAAGTTCATAGAGAAAACCCCTTAAATATCAATAAGTCAGTCAATTCAGTTTATGAAATCATTTCAATAAAGGTGAAGGAGTTCCGAGTATGGCAGACAAGAAAAAGCTGGTCAGCGAGATCACGTCTATGGACGTGGACTTTGCGCAGTGGTATACGGACATCGTAAAGAAGGCTGAGATGATCGACTATTCTTCGGTCAAGGGCTGCGTCATCATGCGCCCATATGCGCAGGCACTATGGGAAAACATACAGCATGTGCTCGACGGCATGTTCAAAGAGACCGGGCACGAGAATGTTGCGATGCCGGTTTTCATCCCGGAGAGCCTGCTGCAAAAGGAAAAAGACCATGTCGAAGGCTTTGCACCTGAAGTTGCATGGGTAACTCATGGCGGCTCGGAAAAGCTTGAGGAACGTCTGTGCGTGCGCCCGACGAGTGAAACGCTGTTCTGCGAGCATTATGCTAAGGTTGTCCGCTCGTGGCGCGATCTGCCCAAACTATATAACCAGTGGTGTAGTGTTGTGCGCTGGGAAAAGACGACCCGTCCATTCTTGCGCTCCCGCGAGTTCTGGTGGCAGGAGGGGCATACTGTGCACGCCACCGCCGAGGAGGCGATGGAAGAGACGCTGCGTATGCTGAACATCTACGCGAAGTTCTGCGAGGAATACCTTGCCATTCCGGTGCTCAAAGGCGAAAAGACTGAAAAAGAGCGTTTCGCCGGTGCGGAGAAGACTTATACGATTGAAGCCATGATGCATGACGGTAAAGCGCTGCAGTCCGGCACGAGCCATTACTTTGGAAACGGATTTGCCAAGGCATTCGACATGCAGTATACGGATAAGAACAATACGCTCCAGTACATGGAGCAGACCTCATGGGGCGTGTCCACCCGCCTGATCGGTGCGATCATTATGACCCATGGTGATAACGAGGGGTTGGTGCTGCCGCCGCGTATCGCGCCCATACAGCTCGTCGTCATCCCGGTAGCAAGCCATAAGCCGGGTGTAACTGAAAAGGCGGAGGAATTGCTCGAGACCGTTAAATCAGCAGGCATCCGTGCCAAGATCGATTTGTCGGAAAACAGCCCCGGCTGGAAGTTTGCAGAATATGAGATGAAGGGTGTGCCGCTTCGCCTTGAGGTGGGGCCGCGCGATATTGAGCAGGGTCAGTGCGTGCTGGTGCGCCGCGATAATCGCGAAAAGACAGTCGTAAAATTTGAGGATTTGGCGTCGACTGTTCCGGCGCTGCTCGAGGACATCCAGCGGGCGCTGTTTGACAAGGCGCTGAGGAACCGTGAAGAGCACACTTATACTGCAAACACGCTTGATGAGATGAAAAGCATCTTGAAAGAGCACGTTGGCTTTGTCAAGTCGATGTGGTGCGGAGAACGCGCTTGTGAGGAGAGGGTCAAAGAGGAGACCGGCATGCCTAGCCGATGCATGCCGTTTGAGCAAGAGCACATCGCGGATATCTGCCCGGTTTGTGGTAAGCCGGCGAACAAGATGATCGTCTGGGGTATTGCATATTGATCGCCTCGCAAGAGGACGATTGTTTTCACCGAGTATTATGAAAGGAATGCTGATATGCAAGCCTGGATTCAAAACTTGATGCGGGATCGTCTTCCCGGCATGGCGATGACTATGTTGTTCATTGCATTGACTGGTGTTGTCACACTGATTTGCGCGCGTGTTGTAAACCGTATTTTCCGACGGGTAATCGAGCGGCAAAAGCGTTTAAATAGTGGTAGCGCGACTATTTTCGCTTTTTGCCGGTATCTGGCGGCTACAGCGATCTATTTTGCGGGTTTTGCTGTCATCGTGTCCAACATTCCCGCGCTTTCAGCAGGCATGAACAAGCTGCTTGCAGCAGGAGGCGTACTGGCGGTAGTTGGTGGCCTTGCCGCGCAGGAGGCTCTTGGCAGCATGGTCAGCGGACTGATGATCCTTGCATTCAAACCATTTGTCATAGGCGATGTGGTGCGCTGTGTGGAGAATAATATTTCAGGCGTTGTTGAGGAAATTACACTGCGCCATACGGCGATTCGCACTTATGAAAATAAGCGTGTTATCGTGCCAAACAGTGTGATGAATAACTCTATCATTGAAAATGCCGACTATGAGGACAGTCGTGTATGCAGCTTCCTTGAGGTGGGCGTAACGTACGAATCCGACATTACCCGCGCAAAGCAGCTGCTCGCAGAAGTGATCGCACATCAGCCGGATTATCTGGATACGCGCACACCGCAACAAAAGAAAGCTGGTGCGCCGGCTGTTCAGGTTGTAGTGCTTGCACTTGCGGAGAGCGCAGTTATACTTCGCGCCTCACTTTGGGCTAAGGATAACAGCACGGCGTTCAGCCTCAAATGCGCTGTACTCGAAGAGATTAAGTCGGTTTTTGAACATGAGCATATCGCAATCGCTTATCCGCACTTGGTTGTTCTCCATAGCGAGGTGCAGGATAGGGAAGAATAGTAAAAAAGCCGCCGTTCAGCGGCTTTTTTACATATACTCATTATGCGTTGAAATGGCTCTGGAAACAGATCTTTTTGGGTAGCATTGATCAAACAGGCAGAGCAGTTCTTGGCTCACACCCTGCATACAAGTATCAAGTACCTGCGGGAACGACTGTATGCACTATAAACTGAAACTGCATCTTTGTACCGAAAAATATGTGTATATTATACAAAAATCGACAGAAAATGTAGACAAACTGACGATTATATGGTATTTTATATCAAAAAGCAAAAGAGAGGTGAGCACGAGTGGCACGCTATGGAACCGTATTTGAAGCGGCAAAGCGGTGGCGCATGGACCCTACAATCCTGCGTGACCGATGTGTACGTGGCGATATTGAGGGAGCCAGATGTAGTGGCGGTATCTGGCTGATCCCAATTGAATAAAGGGTATAAACCCCAAGCGCGCAGTTCCCAAAGTTGGAAACTGCGCGCTTGGTTTATACCCGCAAGGGGTCTAACCGATTCCGATGTTTTTCAGGTGACGGACCGGCCCTTTAGCCCTGGCTAGCCAGCGACTGCTCGTAAGATTCGATCATCTTCTTGACCATCTGGCCGCCGATCGAGCCTGCCTGACGGGAGGTCAGATCGCCGTTATAGCCCTGCTTCAGGTTGACACCAACCTCGGCCGCAGCCTCCATCTTGAAGCGATCCATTGCAGCGCGTGCTTCCGGAACCATGCCCTGATTGGAACCATTCTTTGTGTTCGTCATTTTTTTTCTCTCCTTTGATTTTGTTTTTGGGGTTTTGCTGATAGTATGATATGCGCGAAAACAAGCAATATGTGATGAAATTGCTGTTCTTCATGGCAAATACTGTACGTTTTGATTGATTTTAAGCAAATTTGAGAGAAAAACTGATAATATTAATATTTTGTTCCTTGCTGTTGCTAAAACGGGTCCGGCATCTGCCGGACCCGTTTTGTATTATTGTGCAAGAGAAGTGAAAAGATCATCCACGCCATTCAGCAAAGATCTGCTCGGCTTCAGTAGCGTTTGTCGCTGCAACTAGCCGACCGGCAAGTTCCTTGCACTCGCCGTAGGAGTGGGCAGCCAGATCTGCCTTGGCAGCTAGCATGGAGGAAGCAG
Organism: uncultured Agathobaculum sp.; assembly: GCF_944380985.1. Taxonomy (GTDB): domain Bacteria; phylum Bacillota; class Clostridia; order Oscillospirales; family Butyricicoccaceae; genus Agathobaculum. Next base: position 74,587 of record NZ_CALWJJ010000003.1, read on the forward strand.
ACATAGACAGATTGGTCACACCCAGGCCACACAGCACAGGGGCCATTCCCGGTGTACCAGCCATCTCGCCGCACACGCCGACCTCGATGCCGTTTTCATTTGCAGCTTTAGCAGTCATTTCGATCAGACGCAGCACACCGGGATGCAGCGGACGGTACAGATAAGAGATCTTTTCATTGATGCGGTCAACCGCACAGGAATACTGTATCAGATCGTTCGTGCCGATTGAAAAGAAATCTACCTCCTTGGCCAGCATATCGGCGCATATTGCAGCAACTGGAATTTCAACCATAATGCCTACCTTGACATTTGGATTAAACGGTATGTTTTCCGCTGCAAGCAGATCCTTTGCCTGCCGCAGCACATGCTTGGCATTGCGGATCTCCTCGATGGATGAGATCATTGGGAACATGATCCGCAGGTCGCCATGCTGCGCAGCACGCAGCAATGCACGCAGCTGGGTTAGGAACAAATCTGTCTGATTCAGGCAGATGCGGATCGCCCGGTAGCCGAGGAAGGGGTTTTGCTCTTTTTCTAGGCCAAGTGCCGGCACATCTTTGTCACCGCCTATATCCAGCGTGCGGATGATGACCGGCTTGCCCGCCATCGCTTCACAGGCCTGCTTGTATGCTGCGTACTGTTCTTCTTCGCTTGGCAGATCATTTCGGTCCATAAAGAGGAATTCCGAACGAAACAGGCCGACGCCTTCGCCGCCAAGCTCGGCTACATGCACAGCGTCCTCTGGCTTGCCGATGTTGCCCTCGATCACGATACGGCGGCCATCGCTTGTGGCGCCTTCACGCTCTTTGAACATCGCAAGCGTGGCTTTGCGCTCATCCTCAGTTTTTTTCTTTTGCGCAAACTGGTTGATCGTCTCGTCATCCGGATCAGCAATAACCTCGCCGGTCGTACCGTCCAGCAGCAGATCGGCGCCGTCTTCAATACTAGCGGCTTTATCTCCCGCGCCTGCAACTGCTGGAATACCCATCGAGCGTGCCATAATCGCCGAATGACTGGTGCGGCCGCCGATACGCGTGATAAAACCTACCACTGGCTTTGTGCCAATCTTGGCGGTATCCGAGGGGGTTAGATCGTTTGCAATCAGGATGCATGGCTCGGTAATGGTGTCAATCGCATTGTCCGCGATGCCCTTAAGGTTTTTTAGCACACGCTGGGAAATATCGCCGATGTCGGCCGCGCGTGCCTGCATGTATTCATCGTCCATTGCACGGAACATCGCTTGAAAATTCTCACAGTTAACAAAACAGGCATATTCCGCGCAAACCTTTTCATCTGCGATGATGTTTGTCATACCCTCTACGAAGTCAGGGTCGTCCAACATGAGAAGGTGTGCGTCAAAGATCTCGGCCTCGGCGGCTCCAATGTTTTTTTCTGCTTCGTCACGCAATAGCTCGATCTGCTTTTTTGCTTTTTCTACGCTGTCCAGCACGCGCTGCTGCTCAGCCGCAACATCTGTAATTGTGTCTTTAACGACGGTCAGATCTGCCTCTCTGATAACCAGCGCCTTGGCATGCGCCAGCCCTTCCGACACGCCGATCGCTTTGAATTTGAACATATAATATGTCCTCCTGCTTGTTGTATTTCTTATACAAAAACATTCTGTAATTTCTACATCATATTGTATAAGATATCACTCTATTCGTCAAGTATTAGAAATGATTTTCAAAAATGAAGCTTTTTTTGAAATTTATCGTGTGTTACGCAGATTTTTCTGCTATACTAAAACCGGAAAAACCAGTCTATATCAGGAGGCGCGACAGATCATGACAAAATGCTGCACCTATATCCCACAGATTATGTTGCCCAAGACGGGCTGCGATCTTTCTAAATGGGCGGTCATCGCCTGCGATCAATACACATCCCAGCCGGAGTACTGGGCCGAGACCGACCGAACAGTTGGAGATGCGCCCTCAACACTTCGCCTGACGCTGCCTGAAGTGTATCTTGGAGAGGTGGATGTCGCTGCACGCACGGAAAACATACATAAAAACATGCGGCAGTATGTGCAGGATGGTACGCTGCGTACGCTGCCCCCCGGCGTTGTCCTGACCGAACGCTGGTCGGGTGGTTCGTGCCCGCGCCGCGGCATCGTGCTTGCGGTCGATCTTGAAGATTATGAATATATTCCAGGCTCGGCATCACTCATCCGTCCAACCGAAAAGACCGTGGTAGAGCGCATTCCGCCGCGGCTGAAAGTGCGGCAGGGAGCATGTATCGAGCTGCCGCATATCATGATCCTGATCGACGATCCGGACCGCGGTATCATTGAGCCGCTGTTTGCACAGAACGATTCGTTTGAAAAGCTGTATGACACCGATCTTATGCAGCGTGGCGGACATGTTACAGGATGGTTCATCCCCAAGGGCGCGCAGACTGATGCGATTGAAGACGGTCTTGCAGCGTTGTGCGACCGGGCGGCGTTCAACCGGAAATATAGCTGCACAGATGCGCAGGCATTGTTGCCATTTGCGGTCGGCGACGGCAACCATTCTATGGCGACCGCCAAAGCTTACTGGGAAGAAGTGAAAAAGACGCTGTCCGCTGACGAGCAAGCCGATCACCCTGCGCGCTATGTGCTGGTCGAAGTAGTTAATATTCACGATGAAAGTCTGATTATCGAGCCAATCCACCGTGTGATGTTTGGTGTTGAGGCCAACGCACTGTTCGATGGACTTATTGCGTTTTACAAAGCGCAGGGCTGCAAAGCATACACTGTCGCGCAGGCGCCCTTAAACAGTGCTGTGCACTGTTATCCTTATTGCGCTGCCGGCCGGCGCGGAGTATTTGTGGTGGAAGAGCCTAAGTGGGCCATACCGGTGGCTACTATACAGGCTGGCCTGGATGATTACCTTGAGCGGAACAGCGATGCAAAGATCGACTACATCCACGGCTTGGATGTAACAGAAACGCTGGCCGCCAAGCCGGGGAATGTGGGCTTTATTCTGCCGGATATTGCCAAGAACGATTTGTTCCGCGGCGTTGTATTTGACGGTGTGCTGCCGCGAAAGACGTTCTCTATGGGAGAGGCGCATGAAAAGCGCTATTATATGGAGGCGAAGAGCATCGTTCGGTGAAATAGCAGTGCCGGCATCTGTAAAATTTCGATATAATTAAAATATTAAATGAAAACAGAGAGACGCTATGGTGTGCCTCTCTGTTTTTTTTTAAAAGAAACAGCGATCAGTGCATAAAAAAACCGATCCGCGGCAGAATAAAGCCGAAACCAACAAAGGAGGTTATTCTAATGAACAATTCTAATTGCAATACGGCGATCCGCTGCACGGTGAGCCAGTGCGCCAATCACTGTGACAGCGCAGAATACTGCGCGCTGGACAGCATCACTGTTGGCACACATGAGGCAAACCCGACCGTGGATCAGTGCACGGACTGCAAGTCCTTCCAGCGTAAGTGCTGATCTCGACTATGCAGAACTGGTATTACAGTAGGACAGGCAGTAAAAATCCGCTCGCAACGCACAAGCGGGGCGCTTGAAGATGGATGCAGCAAGAATTCCGCTTGCATAACGGTTTTCTTGCTGTTTCCTACTGGACAGTATATTGACAGAAGGGCGTCTGGATATTATACTGAAGCAGTGGCTAACCTTTCCTGAATGCTGAGAACTGACGGGTAAGCCAGCACACAAAACTATTCTGCTGTCAAAGACAAGTTCTGCGATGAAGAACTCAAAAGCCAAGGTTTTGCGTCCTGCATCGTGTGGTGCAGGACGCATTTTTGTAAAGGGAGATGCGAATGGAGAACCGCATTGCAATTTTGGGTATTATGGTGCAGGACCGGGATGCGACTGGTGCGGTCAACCGATTGCTGCATGAATACGGAGACTGCATAATCGGCCGCATGGGTATTCCGCACCGCGATCGCTGTTCGATTATCACTATTGTGATGGACTGTGAGACAAGCACAGTGCGCGCGCTGTCTGGCAAGCTTGGGCGGCTGGACAAAGTGATGGTCAAGTCGATGATGGCAAAGGAAGAGGAGAATTGACATGAAAAATACAAAGAGGATTTTGGCTATCCTGCTTGCGGCAGTATTATCGCTCTCGATGTTTGCCGGATGTACAAGCCCGGCGGCAGAGGGCTCATCGTCCGAGACGCAGGAAAACGCGCAGCAGCAGGTCATTCCCGGCTACGAGGCAGGCCTTACCACGCGCGTTGCCGCGCTTCGAGGCCCAACTACAATGGGTCTGGTATGCATGATGCAGGACAATACGGGCGAGGGCGCGCCGTATCAGTTTGATCTTTATACATCGGGCGATGAAATCGTACCGCTGATCGCACAGAACGAGGTGGACATCGCCCTTATCCCGACTAACCTCGCGGCAACGCTATACCAGCGCACAGAGGGCGGCGTACAGGTATTGGACGTAAACGCGGGCAATGTGCTGTACGTTGTTTCGCATGACGAGACGCTGACCGACCTCTCCAGCCTTGCGGGGAGAACGGTGTACATGACCGGTAGGGGAACATCGCCCGACTGGACGCTGCAATATCTGCTTGAGCAGAGCGGCATTGGCGCAGACGGCCTGACAATTGAATTTAAAACGGAAGCGACCGAGGTCGTTTCATCACTGATGCAGGACCCGGAGGCGGTCGGCGTACTGCCACAGCCGTTTGCCACCGTTGCAATGATGCAGGATCAGGAGATGATTCTCAACTTTCCGCTTGAGAACGCATGGCAGGAATACAGCCCGGATGGCAGCGGCATTGCGACCGGTGTAACAGTAGTACGCACGGCATTTGTGCAGGAGCACCCGGAAGCAGTAGCGCAGTTTATCCTGGATCACCAGCAGTCGGTCGAGCAGGCGCAGGCCGATCCTGCGCAGGCGGCGCAGTTGATCGAGGAATACGGTATCGTCAATGCCGGCGTTGCACAGCAGGTAATCGAAAACTTCAATCCGATGGTCGCGGTTTCGGGCGAGCAAATGAGAAGCTGGGTTGCGGGCTATCTCGAAATGCTCTATGAAATTGCGCCCGATGCTGTGGGAGGCCAGCTGCCGGATGAAGGCTTCTACTATCTGGGATAATCATCTGATCCGCCGGGCGGCGGCGGCTGTATTTTGGCTTATCGTGTGGCAGGTGGTGTCGATGACGGTGCCGCGTCTGCTGTTTGCAAGTCCGGCAGAGACCGCGGTACATCTTGCGCAAATGATAGCGGGCAGTGAGTTCTGGCTGTCGATTGCGCATTCGCTCGGTAAGATTGCAGGAGGTTTTGCGCTCGCGTTTGTTGCGGGGTGTGCACTTGCGGTGCTTGCCAACCGCCTTACATTGGTGCACGTTATGCTTGAGCCTGCGGTACAGATCATGAAGAGCGTGCCGGTCGCGTGCTTCATCGTGGTTGCGCTGATCTGGATGCGTTCGGCATGGATCTCGGTGCTCACTGCATTCTTTGTTGTGTTTCCGGCAGTGTACATCAATCTGGATGAGGGATTTCGCAGTGTGGACAGCAAAATGCTCGAGATGATACGCCTGTTCCGCCTGACAGCCGGCAAGCGGCTTTATGCTGTCTATCTGCCATCGGCCATGCCATATCTGCTCTCTGCCTGCCGGGTATCGGTTGGCATGGCGCTTAAGGCCGGTGTGGCTGGTGAAATTATTGGTCTGCCGCGCTGGTCGATCGGGGAGCAGCTCTACCTATCCAAGTTATATCTGAATACAGCCGATCTGTTTGCATGGTCGATTGTCATTATTGTTCTTAGCATTGGTCTGGAAAAGCTGCTCGTGCGCCTGATAGCAGGAATACAGCGGAGATGGGAGCGCGTGGTATGATTGTTTTTCAGGATGTTTGCAAAGCGTTTGATGGCAAACCCGTGATAAACCGGCTGTGTTGGCGTGTCGGGGCAGGGGAGCAGTGGCTGGTAAACGGAGCGTCAGGCATCGGCAAAACCACATTGCTGCGTCTATTGATGGGATTGGAAACGCCGGACAGCGGGGAGATCAGCGGCGCTTCTGCGCTTCGCTATGCGCCCGTCTTTCAAGAGGATCGTCTGGTCGAGCACTGGAGTGCCGTAGAAAATGTTTTGCTTGTTTGTATGGATCGCACACGCGTTTATCGTTTACTCACCAGCCTGTTACCGCAAGGTGCACTCGATCAGCCGGTACGCACCCTGTCAGGCGGTATGCGCCGCCGTGTGGCAATCGCACGCGCGCTTGCCTCAGAAAGCGATATGCTGGTGCTCGACGAACCATTTGCAGGTCTCGATCATGCCGCAGCGCGGCAGACAGCGCAGGTGATTGCGGATTTTCGCGCAGGGCGCGGGGTGATCGCGGTCTCGCACGGCATGGAGGATTGCTTTGCAGGATACCAGACGCTGCCGCTGACATGAAAAAGCCGCTTTTAGGGCGGCACCAATAAAACAGAATAGAATCATTTTCAGAAACGGTATAGCTTCGGCTATGCCGTTTCTCTGTTATATAGGTCATTTAGCAAAGACGCGGGGAGTATTCTCACAATATTATAGAAAATATCAATCTGCTGTTCCTGATAACCTTTTGATGGATTCAGCGCATAGATATACACCGCTTTTACCATATCGCTCAGTGCAGCGGGCGCCAATTCATTCAACTGACCTAAATATCGTATATCCTTTTGTAACCTTTATCATAAATCCAACCGCCTAAAATCACTTGACGTCATTCAACAAGTGGAATATAATATTTATATTCCACTTGTTGAATATATGTATCTTGTGAAAGGGGAATTTTGATTATGCTTAAGCATGGGATACTTGGATTGCTAAACTACGGGGATATGAGCGGTTATAAAATTCGCGAAGTTTTTAAGAATTCGTTAAATTATTTTTGGACGGCACAGACCAGTCAAATTTATCGTGAACTTGGCGTTCTAGAGAAAAGCGGATGGATTGAAAAGCGAACTGTTGAACAAGAAGGAAAGCCAAATAAAAACATCTGCTCTATTACCGAGGAAGGGCGGAAAGAGCTGCTGCGCTGGTTGTTAGAGCCTAGAGTAGATATGGATATGGATATGGATATGCGTTCTCCCGTTTTAATGAAAACCTTTTTTATGGGTGAATTGCCGGTTACAAACAGTTTACATTTTTTCAAAGAACTTAATAAAGCATATTGTACTGTTTTGAACGACCTCCAGCAGACAGATAATTTTATTAACGCATACCAGGAAACTATATCTGACAAAAAGCGCTCATTATTTTGGCAAATGACTTCTGATTTTGGAAAGCGATATATGCAAATGCACCTTGATTGGACAGAACGTTGCATTTACCTTTTGGAAAGCATGGAGGAATGATAATGAATATTCTTGTAATAAATGGAAGCCCCAAAGGTGAGCGCAGCAACACGATTCGGCTTACGAATGCATTTTTAGAGGGGATCAGTAAAGCCAGAAAAGATGATTTGCCCAAAATTGAAAGGCTTAATGTTGCACAACTTGATATTAACTCCTGCCTTGGCTGTTTTTGCTGCTGGAAAAACACTCCCGGTGAATGTTGTATTAGCGATGATATGCAAACAGTTATTGAAAAGTTATTATGGGCGGATCTTACAATTTGGAGTTTTCCCTTATACTATTTCAGTTTGCCCGGTAAGTTGAAAACTGTAATTGATCGACAGCTTCCTTTAACGCTGCCTTTTATGGTATCTAATGCTGAGGGTGGCGGCCACCCCTCGCGATATGATATGAGTGGAAAAAAAACGGTTTTGATTTCTACTTGCGGGTTTTATACGGCAGAGTCAAACTATGGCAGTGTAACAGCACAGTTTGACAAGATTTGTGGAAAAGGAAACTATACCGCTTTATTTTGCGGCGAAGGCGAGCTATTCCGAGTGCCAGAATTATCAAATCGTACAGAAGAATATCTCGCGGTTGTCCGACAAGCGGGGCAGGAATATATTTGCGGCGGTATAACTGAAGAAACAAATACAAAGCTGCAAGAATTGCTGTTTCCGAGAGACGTGTTCGAGCGTATGGCAGACGCAAGCTGGGGAATATCGCAAACTGGCGAAAAGGAAGATTTTTCTCTGGTTTTTACAAAGCAAATGGCGGCGCTTTATAATCCGTCGGCATATAAAGGAACGGATATTATTCTAGATATGGATTATACGGATATTGGAAAGCGGTATCGCATTATCCTGGGAAAAACAGAGAGCCGTGTTCTTGAACAGTTTACAGGAAAACCCACAACAGTAATTCATACACCGTTTCGTGTATGGCAATCTATTGCAGCCGGAGAGCTTGAAGGCGCCGATGCTTTAATGAAGCACTTATATTCTGTCGAAGGTGATTTTGATGTAATGCTGAAGTGGGATAACTACTTTGGGCAAAGTCAAAGCACCAAAACGGTCAAGAACAAGTCGTTTTCAGATGAAAAAACAGATATGCGTTATGTTTTAACACCGTGGATTGTGTTTTGGATAGCTGCAAATATCCATATTTTTTGGGGCAGTTTGATTAGTATATTTGTATGCAGCCTTTTACCTTTGCTATTTTATAGATACAAAAAGACCAAATATGATGTAATTTCCGGTTCCTTGGTAAGTATATTTTCAATGCTGCTGCTTGTCCATTTATCAGCAGTTATTGTAATACCATTGTCTTATTTCGCGTTTGGTGTGATGTGGAGCATATCTGCTTGTTTAAAAATACCTCTTTCAGCAGAGTATTCTATGAATGATTATGGTGGGAACGATGCTTTGCAAAATCCTTTGTTTATTAAAACAAACCGTATTTTAACTGCCGCATGGGGTATTCTTTACTTAATAACACCCATTTGGACATATTTCATTATGTGTACCGACTTAGGAAGTTATATTGGAATCATTAATTCTATACTTCCAGCGATGATGGGAGTCTTTACTGCGTGGTTTCAGAAATGGTATCCACAAAAAACATCGCAAGGAAGCAGCAAATCCTCACTCAACTAAGTTTTATCAAAAGCGGTGATTATGGCGAATAATTTCCTCATCCAATGCGTTTTCTTCTGGCTTTGCGACGATATAGTAAAGAGGGCGCAGAGGAATAAGCCGCCGTATCTTGTTCAAATTGTCGTAAAATCTAACAAGAAATAGAAAACCGAGTGAAGAGCAGATATTGCTATTCACTCGGTATTGTCGCATCTCGCATGGCAACTAACACCATTCGGTCTGTTTGTTGATGCTTTTGTATGAGTAAGCCCCCTTTAAGGCAGTTTATTTTTCTATAGAAAGATTTGAAAACAGCAGAGCATTGTGGTAATATATACCGGTAAAGGTTGTGATGCTGATGCAAAAAGGTGATAGGGATAAACTCAAGCTGCTGCTTAGCGGCATTGTGGTACGGCTTAATAAAAATAAGGATTTTTTTGTGCAGGCGGACTGTACTTTCACCTCGGGAAAGAAGAAATTTCCCGCAGTATTAACGCGAAGTGAAAACGGGTATTGGCTTCGCTTTCAGGGTAGCAGCCGCACGGTGGACGCAGAGGAATTTTACGCGTTTTTTACCGAGCAGGCTGAGCGGTTTGATGAGTCTGCACTCGTTTATATCGAGCGTAGCACGACGGTGATGCTGACAGTCTCTGCGCGCGGCGTACAGATGAAGCAGTCAGAGCGTGAAGCATCTGCGGCGGAAAAGGCTGCTTTAGCAAACCCGCTGCTCGATAGTGGACGGCAGTATTTGATTCGCGTCGATCAGGCTGCTGCACTGCTGCGTGAAATCGGCATTCTAACAGCAGACGGCAAGCTCAAGAACGATATGATACGAAAATATAACCAGATTGATCATTATGTGGAGCTTGTCGCGCCTATGTTCGAGCAGCAGGAGGATGAAGAGATCGTTCTGCTCGACTGCGCCTGCGGTAAATCATATTTGAGTTTTGTGATGAATTATTATCTGTGTGAGGTGCTGCACCGTCGTTGCCGCGTGATCGGTGTGGATATTAACGCACACGTTATCGAGGAAAGTCGTGCGATGGCAAAGCGGCTGGGTTATCATAACATGGTGTTTCAATGCGCTGATCTTCGCTCCTGGCAGCCTCCTAATAATGTGACGGCAGTCATATCGCTACATGCATGCGACACGGCGACCGACCTTGCGCTGGCAGTGGCGCTGCGCGCACAGGCAAAATACATTGCTTGTGTGCCGTGCTGCCACAAAGAACTGCTCGATCAGTATACGCTGCCTGGTTTGGAGGCGCTAACAAAGTTCGGTATATTCAAAGCACGGTTTAACGATGTGCTGACCGACAGTATGCGGGCGCTGCGGTTGGAGGCGGCAGGATATAAAGTATCGGTTGTGGAATATATTTCGCCGCTTGACACGCCGAAAAATCTGCTTATCCGCGCGGTGCGCACCGGGCAGGACAATCTGCGTGCCCAGAGGGAGTATGCATCCGTGCGCCGTTTGCTTGGCACAACCTCCGAGCTTGACAGACGCTGCGCTTCGATGAAAGATACGTTTTTTATCACCGATCAGGATCTGTTGCAGTAACACACGAACTACCTCGGAATAAACTGTTATTGAAGTCTCTTCAATAACAATTTGGAGGTAATCTACATGGCTGATAAAGTCTGCTGCCCCGGTCCGATCTGCGGCAGTAACAATAATAATGCAGCCGCTGGCGGCTTCCGTGAGGCCGTCTGCGTCCACACCAAGAAAGTATACGACTCCTGCCGCAGCAAAGAGTGCCTGCGTGACATCCGCGTGTATCTGTGCCGCGATGCACAAGAGTTGATTAACGCCGGCGGCATTGCGTCGGTCAAGCCGCGCACGGCCGAGTTGTTGTGCGTCAGAATTGATGTTGAGCGCGTCCAGTTTAATCGAGGGTTCTACACGGTTGATATTCGCTTCTTCTATCGCATTGAGTCCGAAGTTAGCTGCGTCGTCGGCCGTCCTCGCATCATCGATGGCCTGGCTGTGTTTGATAAGCGCGTTATCCTGTTCGGTGGTGAAGGCGGCGCCCGCATCTTCTCCTCTCAGTTTGTTGAGGATGGTTCGGATGTCCAGCTTTGCCCCGACAGCAACAAGCCAACCGCTGTGGTCGAAGTTGTCGATCCGATTCTACTTGATGCACGCATTGTCGAGCCCGAAACTTCGTGCAACTGCTGCTGCTGCGCGCTGCATGAAGTGCCACGCTCGATCTGCTCGTGCTTTGGTGGGGATGATCTTGTCCTTAGTAACGATGGCTATCAGCTGTTCGTTACCCTTGGCCAGTTCTCCATCATCCGCCTGGAGCGTGATATCCAGCTGCTTATGCCGGCCTACGACATTTGCCTGCCGCGCCGCGACTGCTCGAACAGCGGCGTAGGCGGAGAGCAGGATCCCTGCGAGATCTTTGCAAACTTTGAATTCCCGATTGACGAGTTCTTCCCGCCGAAGCAGGATGTTTCCGATAGCCTGCTGATTAACGGGAGGGAGGGCAATTCCTGCTCCTCTTGCGGTTGCGGCAGCTCGGGAACGTGATAATATAAATTATTGCTGATTTCTTTTTGCTGATACGTGCGTAATCCAATGATATGAGTTGTAAAGGCCCGCCGGATATATTCCGACGGGCCTTTCTATTCTAAGAGGGAGGCGGCATGCATATAATATTGCAAAGCATTAGGGAAAGGAGGGCGCTGCGGTGCAGGAAGAGAAAAGCTGGGTTTATACGCTGATTCTTGGCATCTGCATGTTGCTATGCCTGCTTTTGATCGGTAGGATGTTGGTTGGAGAAACTGCGCGCCAATCCGAATCTGAAACGGTGCCCGAACACAATGAGCAGGAGGAGACACAGATGGGTATACGGATAGAGGAACAGGCGCTTGCGGCACTGATTTCACAGGCCTTGCCTTTCCAACCTGAGCAGATAACAATTAAGATCGATGAAGATCAGACAATCGCACTAACCGCGGCTGTGCGTAAGGCAGATTTGTCAAACAGCGGTTTGGTTCCCGGCCATATGCGCACGGCGCTGCTTTTCCTGCCAGATCAATGCAAAATATATGCCTGCTGGACGGCATCGGCCACTGATGGGGTGGTCACCCTACGATGCCGCGAGGCAGAAATCGCAGGCTTTGGCTTGACAGAAGAGATTACTACACCGCTGACCGAACAACTGTCAAACATTATTAACCGTGTGCTGGAGCAACAACAGATTGCGCCTGAGGCGATTGAATGGGAAGATGGACAACTGATATTACTTCCATAACGAAAAAAAACTCCTCAGCCTGAAACTGAGGAGCTTTTTTGTTGTTTTTAGTCAAAAATCACGCGGCCGCCGCCCTGGAAGCGCGTCGCATAACTGCCGGTAAGATAATCATACTTGACGACTTCGCCGGTGTGAGGGGAGTGGATGAACTGATTGCCACCCACATAAATACCTACATGGCTGATAGAAGAGGCGCTGCTGCCAAAGAAGACCAAATCGCCTGGCAGAAGCTCGTCCATCGATACACGGGTCGTGGCGTTGAACTGCGCCTGCGCAACACGCGGAATCGAACCGACGGTATTTTTAAATACATAAGATGTAAATCCGGAGCAGTCAAAGCCACTCGGCGTACTGCCGCCGTAAACATAGGGGATACCAAGGAACTGCGCCGCATAGGTAATTACAGCATTACGTTTTTCGCTTGTGCTGTTATGGGCAACCGCATTGGATGACTGCGTTACAGCGCTGGTATCGACAAGCTTGACATAGTCTGCGCTGAGATAGCCACGCATACTATTATAAGTAGCTGTATACCATCCGTTGTTTGGGCCAGTCACGCTGACGAGCGTGCCATTCGGCAGTGAAGCAAGCACACGGCTCGATGTATTCGGTTGGGAACGGAAATTGACAGTGGTATCGCATACAATTTTAGCGCGTTGGCTGCTGGTGGCGTCACTCGTCACGCTCTGGGTTGTACTGCTGGCAGAAGAGCCGGAGGATGTGCCGGAAAAGCTGACATAGTCTGCACTGATATAGCCGTTTTTGCCGTTATAAGCGGCTTTGTACCAGCCGTTGCTAATGCCAGTGATATTGACGATCGTACCGTTCGGCAGCGAGGCAAGCACGCTGCACGAAGTGTTTGGTGCAGAACGGAAGTTAACCGTGGTATCACATACGATCTTGGCGCTGCCAAGCGTAAAATTTTCTGTTTGGGTGCCGCTTAGATATTCTCCGCTGACATAACCCTCGCGGCCATTCACCGCAACTTTATACCAGCTGCTGCTATTGTCGAGCACAGCAAGTGTGGTACCTTGCGAAAGTGTAGTAATGATACTGCCGCCAGGCGACTGGCGCAGATAAAGCGCATCCGCGTTGACCTGTGCCTGATATACAGCCAGAGAATTGGGAAGAAACATAGATACTGCCATCGCACCGCAAACGGCCAAACGAAGCAGATGCTTGGTAAAATGCATAAATAAAAACCTCCGTTTCATGCAATATGCTGTGAACTACGGTTGTTTATTTGCCGTGCAAAGCGCGGCCAAGCCAGATCGACGCAATGTCCATCGCAGCCCAGAGGCTGCCTTTTTCGGTCTTTTTGACAATGCGGTCCCGAATGCGGATATTCGGATCAGTCTGCTGCAGCTGAACGGAAACACGCTTGGCCACCGGCATGCCCTTGACCTCATCAGAGTCAAGGATCTGCATCATAATAATGTGAGAGTCGCTCATTGAGCCATAATAAATGATGTTTTCTTTGCGCATCAGTGGATGGCCTTTATACTCTAGCAACTCTTTTTTCTTGGTAGAGGACGGCATTTGCACACTCCTTGTGGTTACAAAATGGTTACAGGTTAAGGTTACATTATGGAAACAGTATAGCACGTTCAGGCGTATTTGTCAAATTAGAATTAAAATTTCTGATTGGCACTCAGCATTCAATATGATAGAATAAATAAAAATACGACAGACAGGTGGGCAATGACAGCGGATGAAGTTTGGCTTTTTTACACTTGGCTGCAAGGTGAATCTGTTTGAAACGCAGGCGTTGACACAGCTGGCGGCGGCGCGCGGGCATGAAATTGTTGATCGGAACGCGGATGCGGTAATTATCAACACCTGCACGGTGACCTCGGCATCTGATCATAAAAATATAAGAGCGTTCCACAAGCTGCGCAGGGATAATCCGCATGCGGTTATCGCTGCTTGCGGGTGTTTTGCGCAGGTCGATCCCGAGCGCGTGCACGCGGTAAAAGAGATTGATCTAGTCTGTGGCACGGGGGATCGCGCGCGAGTGATAGAGTTGTGTGAGGCAGCAGCTGCCGGGCGTTCTGTGACCGCAGCTGCCGTCAGATCAGATAGCTATGAATCTCTTCCGGCGGGTGTGCCGCGCGGCCGCACGCGCGCGCTGCTCAAAATAGAAGATGGATGCGATTATTGCTGCACTTATTGTATTATTCCGCATGCACGCGGTCGGGTACGCTCTCTGCCGCCTAAGCATGCGCAGCAGGAGGTGCAGCGCATGCAGCAGGGCGGCGTGCATGAGATTGTGCTGACTGGTATCGAACTTGCCTCTTACGGGCGGGACCTGTCTCCGCGTATCTCGTTGACGCAACTGCTCTGCCGCTTGCTGACGGACTTTCCCGATATACGTTTTCGCTTAGGTTCGCTCGACCCACGTATGGTTGATGGATTATTTTGCAAAGCGGTTGCCGGATTCGGCAATCTGGCAGAACATTTTCACCTATCGCTGCAAAGTGGCTGCGACAGCGTGTTGGCGCGTATGGGGCGTCGGTATTCGACAGAAGAGTATTTTCAGGGTGTGCAGCTACTGCGCAAAACTTTCCCAGACTGCTCGATAACAACCGATCTTATTGTCGGTTTTCCTGGCGAGACTGAGGGTGAATTTTTGCAGACACTTACCTTTCTTGAAAAATGTGCCTTTGCGTCCGTACATGTTTTCCCGTATTCTGCCAGAAAAGGAACGCGCGCAGCCGATATGCCGGATCAGCTATCGCAGCGGGAAAAGGCGGCGCGCGCGAAGCGGGCAAAAGCAGTTGCTGCAAAACTGCGCGAACAATATCTCACCCGTTTTATCGGTCGGACGATGCAGGCGCTTCCTGAGCATCTCACGGGGGAGCAGTGGACCGCACATGGTCGATATGAATTTCCTATATACATTAAAGGGATGGGTGCTTCTAAAAATAATCCAGTCGGTGTTCGGATTACCGGATTATACCGGGATGGTGTTTGTGGGCAAATCATTTCCAAAAGATTGTAACCAACTATGTGTTCCCTCCATAGTATGAAGTGAAATCTTTGATAGGAGGAAATGACGTATGTGCTCTTCGAATACGCTCTTTGGTGAAAATAATTGGTGGTGGATCATTATTGTGGTCATCTTGATCTGGATCTGCTGCTGCAACGATCAGGGAAACTATGGCGATAATAATGGCTGCTGCAACTGCGGTAACAACTGCTGCTGCTGATTCAACCGCAACTCCATACACCTGAAACGGAAAACAGGCGGCGTGGCAGTGTGCCCGCCGCCTGCTGCGGCGTAAGGGCGTAAAAAAGAAAAAGTTTAGAAAAAAATCGTTTTTCCTCTTGCAAAGAGGTGAGAAATGCGGTATTATATACAAGCACTGTTTGTAGGGTGCACGCAAATGAGGAAAAATTCTTTGGAGGAATCACGATATGTTGGCAGGCGAATTTCGTAACGGCACCACTTTTGAAATGGATGGCCAGGTTTTACAGGTCATCGAGTTCCAGCATGTCAAGCCGGGCAAAGGTGCTGCGTTTGTTCGTGTCAAGATGAAGAATGTGATTACCGGCGCGGTTACCGAGCGTTCCTTCAACCCAACCGATAAATATGAGGCCGCATATGTGGAGCGCCGCGAGATGCAGTATCTCTACAATGAGGGCGAGCTCTACTACTTTATGGATAACGAAACCTACGAGCAGATTCCGATTGGCAAGGATACGCTGGGCGATGATTTTCGCTTTGTCAAGGAAAATGAGACCTGCAAGGTTTGCTCCTATAAGGGCAATGTATATGCAGTAGAGGCCCCGCTGTTTGTCGAGCTTGAGGTCATTGAGACCGATCCCGGCTTTAAGGGTAACACAGCGACCAATACGCTCAAACCTGCAAAGGTCGAGACCGGCGCAATGGTTCAGGTTCCGCTGTTTATCGAGCAGGGTGAGCGCATCAAGATTGATACCCGTTCGGGTGAATATCTGGAGCGTTGCAAAAGTTAATTGTAAGCCAATCCGGGACGGTGTTCTCACCGTCTTTCTCTGGACAATTAGCTCAGCTGGAAGAGCATCCGCTTGACGTGCGGAAGGTCGGCGGTTCGAACCCGTCATTGTCCACCATTAAAAATCCGTCCTGAAAAGGACGGATTTTTTGTTCTTTACTACATGATACGGGAGAATAGAGGGGTTTTAGGTACCCCATAGAAGATTGATGCATTTAATATTTATATAAATTTTGTATATCAGGCTTGGATTGTTTTGATGGTACGACAGAATGCGCAATAAAAAACAATACCCCAAAATATCTTGTTTATCAATGGAAGCACTCTTTTCGGAGTCTATGTTATTTGCTATAATAATAAAATAACTCGTGATTTGCAGATTAGTTATGGCATCGTGTAAGTGTGAGCCAGCTGTCTCTGCGGCGTATCTAAGAAAGGAATGTATGTTTAACAATGCAGAAAATTGCGAAATTTCACAAGGTTTCAGAAAAGCAATTTATTGCGGATTGGTGTATGACGACAAAATGTAGCGAATTTGAAGCAAAACATGTTTACGAGCGAGTTCTTTTACCGCGCCGTGCGACAATAGGCTCTGCTGGGTATGATTTTTTTGCACCGGAGGCCTTTTCGCTTGTGCCGCATGAAACTATCTTGATCCCGACCGGCATCCGTGCCGAAATGGCAGAGGGATGGGTCTTGCAGCTTTTCCCACGCTCTGGGCTCGGGTTTAAGTATAGCTTGCAGATGGATAATACGGTCGGCATCATTGACAGCGATTATATACATGCCAAAAACGAAGGGCATATTTTTATTAAGATGACTAACCACAACCGTCTAGGCAAAACGCTGTCGATTGCATCAGGCGAGGGGTTCGCACAGGGCATATTTCTACCTTATGGCATCACTGAAGATGATGATGCGGATGGCCAACGTCAGGGTGGTTTTGGCAGCACGACAAGTAAAGCATAAACAGCATGCCTGTCATGTAGTTTTGTCACCATTTCTTCGAACGCTGCTTATACTGATGACAGGAGCGTGATGCGCAATGTTCTGCCGTAGCCAAGCAATCGGATTTGCCATGCTATGCCTTGGAATCGGGCTGCTGATTGGCAGCGTCTTGCCATCCTGCCTGCCGGTCTGGCTTGTCTCGTTTGGCGTGATTGCGGCAGGCATATTCCTATTGAAACACTAATGGGGAGGTTTGCGTGATGATGAAAGTGGTTGTCTGGAAAAGTCCAAAATATCTGCGCGGGATCTTGTGTAAGCTGTTTCACATATCATGAAAAAGGCAGAGGCATTTTCGCCTCTGCCTTTTTCATATTTTCACGCAGGCGAACATACCGTTATACAGGAGCAGCAGTGAAACGAAGGAGGCAGCATATAATGGAACTGAATCAAACAAGCATCTGCTATTATGACAAACGCATGGATCGGATTGTTACCTGTACGGAAACTGCGGATACGATCGTACCCGATACCTTTCCAGATGTCGGCCGGGTGATTTGTGCATATGGCACGGCCGCTGTCAAGGATCAGACGCCGCAAAGCGGCAGACTGCTGATTTCAGGCATGGTGCAGGCTGTGATTTTATATGAGCCGGAGGGAGGCGGGCTTCGCCGGCTGACCGTTCCGATCAGCTTTGCACATATTGAAGAATGCGAGGGGGTGGATGCTGAGTCGGTTTGTTTAGTCGCCTGCCGGACCGCAGCGGTCGATGCGGCTGCAGTCAACAGCCGTAAGCTCAGTGTAACCGTGCAGCTTTGCTTTGCCATAGAGTGCTACTGCAAAACGGAATGCACAATTACAGAAGAGATAGCGTTGCCTGGCATCCAGATGCGCAGCACGATGCAGCCCTTGTCACTGATTGAGCAGGCACGCACCTATCCAATCACGGTACTGGATGATGTAAATCTGCAAGAGGCGTCCGGTTTATCTATGTTGCATACATCCTGCACGGTGAAAGTTTCAGAGTGCCGGGCAATACGCGGAAAGGCCGTACTCAAGGGAGAGGCTGCAGTCCAATGCCTTGCATTGCAAGAAGACGACGCGGTGCGCGTTCTAACGAGCAGCACACCGTTTACACAGATTCTCGAGCTTCCAGACGCGGAAGAAGGCGATGCGGCCAGCGCACAGGTGACCGTGCTGGAAGCAGACTGCCGGTTGGAGGCCGACGGGTTGCTTTCTTATACAGTATCCGCCTCGGCGCTTATTACATTGCGGCATATGCGTGCCGTGCGTCAGATAGAGGATCTATATTTACCGGGCGCGGCGCTACAGATACAGATGGAAAAAAAGACGCTACGCACCATGCCGCCGCTTACACCGTTTGCCGCTGAGGCATCTGACACGGTGCCGACCGAGCAACATGTTTCGCACGTTATATCTGCCGGCGCATGCTGCTGCAGCGCGAAACGCGGCGAAGATAATACGTTGCAGATCACGGCGGCCGTACAAGTGTTGTATCTTGGCGATGACCAGCAACTCTGCTTTTTGCAGCGCATGCTGCCGCTTAGCATGGCCTGCGCCGCCTCGGGTGAGATCTCACAGATAGAGTTGACAGCACGCGCCTCGTCCGCAGGGGAAAAGGGCATGCTGCTGACCATTGCGGCAGCCGGTATGACATCGCCAGTTGAATCATTTGTATTTTCGCATATCAGCTCCATCGAAACAGAAAAGAGCGCCATGGGAGAAGATGGAGTCACGCTTCGACTGCGGTATATTGATCGGGAGCAGCAGTTGTGGGACATTGCAAAAGAGTGCGGCGCGACAATGGATGCCATTCGCAGGGCGAATGATTTGGCGGAAGATGCATCGGCCGTCAGCAATACCATGTTGCTGATCCCAATCCAGGTTTGAAAGGCGGGGAGAGAATGGAAAATCAGATCTATCATCAAATCAGTGAGCGAACGGGCGGCGATATTTATATCGGCGTGGTCGGGCCGGTACGCACAGGCAAATCGACTCTAATCAAGCGCTTTATGGAGACGATGGTACTGCCTGGCATGGATAATGTCTATAAACGGGAACGGGCGCGCGATGAGCTGCCGCAGTCGGGAACCGGGCGCACAATTATGACGGCGGAGCCTAAATTTGTGCCCGAAGAGGCAGCAGAGATCCTACTGCCGGACGGCGCCGTTTGCCGGGTTCGGCTTGTTGACTGCGTTGGATACCTCGTGGACGGTGCGCTTGGCAGCATGGAAGATGATGCGCCGCGTATGGTATCCACCCCGTGGAGGGAGGAACCGATGACGCTTGCCGAGGCTGCCGAAGTAGGCACGCATAAAGTTATCGGCGAGCACTCGACAATCGGCCTTGTCGTTACTACAGACGGCAGCTTTTCCGACATTCCACGCGAAAATTACGAGCCTGCGGAAAAGCGCGTGATCGAGGAGCTTAGCGAGCTGGGCAAGCCGTTCGTGGTGCTCGTCAACTCGGCGGAGCCTGGCGGCGAGAGCGCGCAAGGTGTGTGTGATGCACTGCGAGCGCAGTACGGCGTCGAGCCGATTGCAGTCAACTGTGCCGAGTTGGACGAGGCAGGAATCACGGGAATATTGCAGCGTGTTTTATACGAATTCCCGGTTCGGGAAATCGGTTTTGTGCTGCCGCGGTATATTGGTGCGCTCCCTATGCAGCACCCGGTGCAAAAAAGTATCTATCAGTGCATCCGCGCATCGGCCGGCATGGAAAAGAAGATGCGCGATCTGCGCGGCATTTGTCATCAGCTTGCGGAAAACGATTACATTGAAAATGCGGCAATCGATTATCTGGCGCTGGGAAGTGGTGAGGCGCGGTTAAAAATAGAGATACCAGATCGCGTATTCTATGGCATTATCGGCGAGCAGACCGGCATCCAGATCAAGGATGCAGCCGACTTAATCGGCATGTTGAGCGATTTTGCTGATATTCGGCGCAGGTATGAACGTTTGCAAGGCGCGCTGGAGCAAGTCTATCAAACCGGATATGGGATTGTTATGCCCTCGGTAGAAGAACTGACGCTTGAAGAACCTGAAATCGTCCGCCAGGGCGGACGGTACGGTATCCGGCTGCGCGCGTCCGCTCCGTCCATCCACCTGATGCGTGCTAATATCAAGGCAGAGGTCAGCCCGATTGTGGGTACGGAAAAGCAGTCTGAAGAGCTGGTGCACTATCTGCTCAGTGAATTTGAGGAACAGCCTGAAAAGATTTGGGATACAAATATTTTCGGCAAATCCTTAAATGACCTGGTACGGGAGGAATTGTCACACAAGCTCAGCCGTATGCCAGACGACGCGCGTGGCAAAATTAGGGAGACTCTGGAAAAAATTATAAATGAAAGCGCTGGTGGGCTGATCTGTATCATCCTGTAAGCGGATGGCATTGCAAAAGGACGTTTATCTACAGATAAACGTCCTTTCTGCATGATACACAGATGCATTGCGTGCAACATGCTTGCAATGCATTATATCATATGTTAAAATACATTGAAAACCGTTTTCCCGGGAAGGTGTTGTGGGTGGACAAGCATGTTTTTGTGATCAATGGCAGCGGTGGCGTCGGAAAGGACACATTCTGCCAGGCGGCAGAACAGTTTTGGCGGGTGCAGAATATATCCTCCATCACACCCATTTGCACGCTTGCCCGCGCAGCGGGATGGGATGGCGAAAAGACCCCGGCAGCCAGACGCTTCCTCTCTGAACTGAAGCAAGCTTGTACCGCGTTTAATGATCTTCCGCTTCGCTATTGTGTGGAGCAGTATCAGGTGTTTATGCAAAATGACAGACAGATTCTGTTTGTCCATATCCGTGAGCCTGAGCAGATTGATCGCTTCCGTCAGGCTGTGGGGCCGAGATGTAAGGCGATTCTTGTGCGTCGTCCGGCGATGGAGCAGAGCCGTGGGCCGCTGGGGAACTATTCGGATGACAACGTTGCAGACTATGTTTATGATGGGGTTTTTATCAACGACAGCGTGCTGGAAGCGCTGCCGGAGAGAGTACATTGGTTTTTGAAAGATATGATAGGGTGATAGACCGCAGTGCGCTATGGGATCACATAAACTGATATATTTGGATAGAGATGAAGAAAGGAACAGACAAAATGATGGACGAAAACAATCGGTACGACGGGGCGCTGCAAGCAGATAATGCACACGCTTCCGAGCTGGAAGCGCCGCACAACACCTTTGATAATAATTTGCCCCCGGAGTCGGCGCCGACTAATGAGGAAACGCTGCCCAAACGCAACAAATACGCGGATAAGATGAATCACAAAAGAAGCGGGCTTAGCAAACGTGTCCGAATCGGGGTTGGCATTACGGCTCTTGTGCTATTGCTTGTAGCCGGCATTGTTTTTGTGATAATCACGCGCGGTTTAGGTCGAGAACATGACGTAAATGCAACCGCAGTCGCCTCTTACGGTATGATTGAGACCTATATTGAAGGCACCGGTGTCACCGCCGCAAGGGTGCGCGAAGAGCTTGGCCTGGACATTCAGGGTACCGTGACCGAGGTGTTGGTCGAGGTGGGCGACGAGGTGCACGCAGGTGACGAGTTGCTCGTCATCGACCCGACAGATACGCGGCAGGAGCTTGAGACAGTGCAGGATGAGTTGACGCAGGCGCAGAGCGCGGTCTCTACAGCGCAGAGTGAGCTTACACAGGCGCAAAGCGTGCTGAATAACGCGCAGGGCAGGCTGAGCCGGCAAAATATTACCGCGCCATTTGCAGGCAAGGTTATCCCGGCGGAAGATGGTGTCACCTACCGTGTAGGCCAGCAGGTAGGCGAGGGCGAGGTAGTCGGCTATATGATTGATGACAGCCGAATGAGCCTGACGCTGCCTTTTAGCGCGGCTTACGTCAACACGGTACAGACTGGACAGTCTGCGACAGTATCCATTCCCTCAGCGATGAGCGAAGTCAGCGGTACGGTCGCTTCGGTGGACAGAACACTGCGCGTATCGGAGGACGGTGCGCAGGTATTCCGCGTGGTCATATCGATTGATAATGCGTCCGGCATGCTAACTAAGGGAATGACTGCCACCGCTGCTATATCGGCCGGAAGCGCGGGCACGGTTTATCCTGCTGATGCCGGTACGTTGGTATACAGCCGCGAGGAGGCCATCGCCGCTCCTATCAGCGGCGAGATTACGGCGCTTAATGGCATGGATTACAATAGCTACCGCACTGGCGATACGATCATGCGTCTGTCAAGCGCTTCAGCGCAGGACGAGGTGGCGAGCGCACAGGCCGGCGTTACTGCAGCACGAAACGGCGTTTCTGCGGCGCAGCAAGAAGTAGCGGACAAGCGGGCGCGCGTTTCTGAGCTGCAAAGGCTGATTAATGATTCAACGATTGAGTCGCCGATCGACGGCGTGGTTGTCAGCATGAATGCGGTGGAGAATCAGGCGTTTTCTGGCACTGAGCCTCTGGTTGTGGTTGCAGATCTTGGTAACATTATTGTCAATGCAGAGGTCATGTCAACCGACGTCGGCGCGGTCGAGGCGGGGCAGTATGCGACTATGAGCATGTATACGAATGACGGCTCGCAGCTGATGCTGACCGGTGTTGTAGAGTCGGTTGCGCTTGAACCAACTCAGGATACAAATAGTATGCAGGGCAGTATGCCCACCTTTAATGTGGTGATCGCGATCGATCCCATTGAGGGGCAGTCGATTTATAGCGGAATGATGGTAGAATACCAGATCACAACCGCATCTTCTATGAACTGTTTGATGGTGCCGTCGCGCGCAGTTGTCAATACAGAGGACGGTACAGCCGTGTTCGCGCGGCCGTTGGTTAACGAGAACGGCGAGGAAATTCCATTTAGTGAAATACTTACGGTTCCGGAAGGAACGGAGGGTATTCCGGAAGGCTACTATCTGGTTCCGGTCGAGACTGGCATTTCTGATGGCACCAACACTGAGATCTATTGGGGAATTGATGAAGGAACAACCGTTTATCTTGCAGGGCCGCAGGATATTTATGCGGATGTGTATGCGGATGCGGAAATCACGTTCTGAGGAGGGCGCAATGTTTGATAAAAATGCGCCGCAGGCCGCTGGTGCAGTAATAAATGACCCGATTAAAAGTGATGTGCTGATTGATGTGCAGCAGATCAGCAAAATCTACCATGAGGGGCAGGAAAATGAGGTCCGCGCGCTCAATCATGTCTCTCTAACCGTGCAAAACGGCGAGTTTTTGTGCATTCTCGGCCAGTCCGGCTCAGGAAAATCCACATTGATGAATATCCTTGGCTGTCTCGATATTCCAACCTATGGCAGCTATTATCTCAATGGACAAGCGGTTAGCGATATGAAGCCGTCTGTGTTGTCCGGTATCCGAAACCGTGAGATCGGATTTGTTTTTCAGGGATTTAATTTGATTCCGGCGCTGACCGCGCTTGAAAATGTCGAGCTGCCGCTCATTTATCGCGGCATGGGGCGGGAGGAGCGCCGACAGTTGGCGCTGGACGCGCTGACAGCTGTTGGGCTGGCACACCGTACGGATCATCGGCCGGGGGAAATGTCCGGCGGGCAGCAGCAGCGCGTTGCCATTGCGCGTGCGGTTGCGACAAAGCCGCCGATCATCATGGCGGATGAGCCGACCGGCAATCTGGATTCCGTCTCTGGTCAGGAGATCATGGAGCAACTCTATACGCTGAATACGAAAGGTACTTCAATCATACTGATTACGCACGATAACCGCCTTGCGCAGATGGCACAGCGGATTATCACCTTGCAGGACGGCCGTATTATCTCGGATACGCAGAAAAGGGAGGAGAGCGGCATATGAACCTGATGCAGACAATCCGTATGGCTGTCAAGTCAATCATGAATAACAAGCTGCGCTCCATTCTAACCATGTTGGGCATCATTATCGGCGTTGCTTCGGTCATCACGATCGTTGCGTTTATTCAGGGCGCGGGTACACTTCAGCGATTGCAATATGAGGCGCTCGGTGTCAACCGCATCAATGTATCTGGTTGGGGCGCAAAAAGCCAGGATTGGGAGGAATTTGAAGCCTATCTGGATGAAGAGCTGGCAGATCAAGTACGCGCATGGTCTCCGCAGGCGCAATATTATGACTGGCAAGGAGAAGGCGTCCAGTATCGCGCGCAAAAGCTGGGGAGCGAAACCAATACCTATATATATTTTGGCAACCAGAACTATGGAGCGGTGACAAACCATGTGCTCTCGATCGGTCGTGATATTTCCGAGGCAGACTGCAATGGCCGTGCCCGCGTCTGTGTCATTGGCGAGACCATTCGACGATATTTCTTCGGCGCGATTAGCCCGATCGGGCAAAAGCTGCGTATCGGGGGCAAGAGCTTTGAAATCGTCGGTGTTTATGAGGGTAAATATGGCGGCAAGCTTAATACGGAAGATCAGATGATCGTTATGCCCTATACGTTGCAGGCCAATATGATGGGTATGGGCGGCATGCAGGGCCGGCAGTATATCATCCAGGCGGCAAGCAGCAGCGACCTGGAAGCGCTGACTGACTCTCTACTTCCATCGTTCATGCAAAGCCGGTGTGAGCAAAATGGCGGATATTTTTATGCAAGCTCGGACAGCCTGATGCAGCAGCAGAGCGCATCTGGCACAAATATGATGGCGCTGCTTATTGGCGGCATTGCCGGCATATCGCTGCTTGTCGGCGGCATCGGTATTATGAATATCATGCTGATGTCAGTCACGGAGCGGACGCGGGAGATCGGCATTCGCATGGCGATCGGCGCGCGCAAGCGCGATATTATCCGTCAGTTTTTGATTGAAGCGGCTGTGGTATCTTGCTTTGGCGGCATTATTGGTATTGCTATCGGCTGCTTTTTGTCGGCCATTCTTGGAAATCTGATGCTGTTGCAGATACAGGTAAGCTATTTGCCGCTTATCGAGCAATTCACCGTTCTGCCTTCTCTGGGCCTGGTTATCGGCGCATTTCTGTTTTCCGCTCTGATCGGTATTATTTTCGGTCTATATCCGGCAAATAAAGCTGCAAATTTACAGCCGGTAGACGCACTTCGCGCACAATAGGAAAGGTATAAGCAATGAAAAAAAGATGGATCACCATATGTTTGGCGCTCATCTTCGCGCTGACGCCCTCATCGGCTGGATTTTTAGACATAACAGACCGCACACTTGCGCAAAACGCTTCTATTCTCGATGCGCTTGGCATTATGCAAGGTATCGGTAACGATCAATTTGATCCCGCCGGTTCGCTGACGCGCGCGCAGTTCTGTAAAATTGCAGTGACAGCAATGGGTGTATCCGATGTGAGCGCATATAAAAACTTCACAATATTCCCGGATGTCAAGAATACGCATTGGGCGGCGGCCTATGTAAACGCTGCGGTACGCCACCCGGATTTAAGGGAACGTGCTGTTATCCGTGGCTATGTGGATGGCACCTTCGGGCCGGATCGGGCGGTAAACTACGGTGAGGTGTGCACCATGCTGCTCCGCATGCTGGGTTATACCGAGGAGGATGTCGGCCTGTTCTGGCCGGCTGACTACATTGCAAAGGCTGAGGAGCTTGGACTGACTGACGGCGTTTCCATCTCGGACGCCAAAGCGGTCGTCAAACGGTCGGACGCGGCTACCATGCTTGTCAATGTATTAACAGTTCCTGTTAAAGACAGCCAAGACGCGGTGCTTCTGGACGGATTGGTTTCCGAGAAAGTAGACGGCTGCATATTGCTGGCTACCAGCGATACAAATAATTTGTTCGCGGATAGTGAGGCGCTTTTTTATGAAGACGGCGTAATCAGCGGCATTCCGCGCCAAACCGTTGGCACGTTGGACAGCGCTATGATTGGCGTTTACGGTACCATGCTCCTGAAAGATGGCGCAGTGGCTGGCATTGTGCCTGACAAAAACAGCAGAGTGGAAGTATACGAGGTTATTTCCGTATCTGCAAGTGAGATTCAAACCAGTACACAGACGATCCGCCCTGCGGAAAATGCGCACATCTATGTAGATAGTGTAGGCGCTTCTGTTGGCACGTTCGGTGAGCTTTGGTCGAGCATCCAGCCAGGAGATACACTGCGGGTCTATTTTGATGCCACCGGTGCACAGCAGTTGATGGCGGTGCTGTCCAATGCGCGTCCACATGCGGTAAGCTTCATGTATCATGTATGAGGTAAACGGCGTGGTTTATATTCCTCGGTTCTATATAAAGTGTGCTTAAGATTTTTATTCGGTTTGAATGAAGATTTTTGATTTATCGGAATACTATCATATGGGATGGCTGTATTTTATCAGGCAACCGTGCCATACTGCTTGCAAAGGGAGGGGATAGAAATGTTGTTTGGAATCGATACGCTGTATATATGGGTGGCGGTGATCATCCTGTGTATAGCAGTTGAAGCGTTTACGCTGGATTTGTCTGCCATTTGGTTTGCTGTGGGCGGTGTAGCAGCTTTGGTAGCGGCCAGCCTTTCGCTTGAGGTTGCGGCACAGCTCGTGATCTTTGTTTTGTTTTCCGCGGCGCTGCTCGTGATAGTGCGTCCATTTTGCCGCAGGTTTCTGAAAACGAAAAACGAGGCGACCAATGCAGATCGCATTATCGGGCAGACCGCTGTTGTGATAGAGGAAATCGACAATCTGCGGGGAACGGGTGAGGTAAGGCTGCTTGGTGCAGTATGGAGCGCGTGCAGTATTGATGATTCCGCCATTCCATGCGGTGCAACGGTCAAAGTTGTTGAAATACGCGGCGTTAAGGCCGTTGTAGAAACAGTTGGATGAAGTTGGTAAAGGAGTGAGCTTATGCCGTATTTAGTTCCTGTTATTTGGATTATTCTAGCAATCCTGCTGATTGCATTTCTTGCAAGCAATATTGTGATTGTGCCGCAGGCAAAGGCATATATTGTTGAACGTCTTGGCACATATAAATGCACTTGGAGTACCGGCCTGCACGTCAAGGTGCCGCTGTTTGAGCGCGTCGCGCGCCGCGTAACGCTCAAAGAGCAGGTCGTTGACTTCCCACCGCAGCCGGTCATCACCAAGGATAACGTCACCATGCAAATTGATACAGTCGTATATTTTCAGATCACTGACCCCAAATTATTCACCTATGGTATCGAAAGCCCGATGGCGGCGATCGAAAACCTGACCGCGACAACGCTTCGCAACATCATTGGCGATCTGGAGCTTGACCAGACGCTGACAAGCCGAGACATCATTAACACCAAAATGCGCTCGATTCTGGATGAGGCGACCGATGCATGGGGCATCAAGGTTAACCGTGTCGAGCTGAAAAATATTATTCCGCCCGCTGCGATTCAGGAATCCATGGAAAAACAGATGAAGGCTGAGCGTGAGCGCCGAGAATCGATTCTTGTAGCCGAGGGCAAAAAGCAGTCCGCGATTCTGGTAGCCGAGGGCGAAAAAGAGGCGACAGTGCTGGCGGCAGAGGCCAGCCGCCTGGCCAAGATCAAGGAGGCCGAGGGCGAAGCAGAGGCGTTGCTGACTGTTCAAAAGGCGCTGGCCAACTCGATTACCATGCTCAACGAGGCCGCGCCGAGCGAGCAGGTCATCAAGCTTAAATCGCTCGAAGCATTTAGTGCCGCGGCTGACGGCAAGTCGACCAAGATCATCATACCGAGCGAGATACAGAGCCTTGCCGGGCTTGCAACATCGCTTAAAGAGGTTGTGACCGATCCCAATACGCAAAAATGACATGATGCAGCCTGCCATATTGCACTCGGCAGGCTGTTTTCTCGTCTTTTCTTGACAGGTTGACGATTCGATGATAGTATAATCAAATAGGTACTTATCTGCTTCGGGAGGGATTGGATTGGCGGTCCAGCAAGGAAATACAAAACTTGAGTGCTGTGATGAGCATGTTGTCCACATGGACGCAGTGAATCTGGCGCGAAGCGCCATGCCCGGAGATGAAATCACTTCAGCCGCTTCGGATTTTTTTAAAGCGTTTTCTGATAAAACACGGTTGCGCATTTTGACAGCGCTGGTTACAGAGGAGCTATGCGTATGCGATATTGCGGCGATCTTGGGTATGAGCCAGTCCGCAATTTCTCATCAGCTGCGGTTTCTCAAACAAGCACGTCTGGTCAAAAGCCGAAAAAGCGGTAAAACCGTGTATTATGCATTGTGCGATGACCATATTCAGATTATCTTGTCGCAGGGTATTGCGCACGTGCAGGAGGGATGAATTAATGAGTGATACGAATAACCGGCTGCCCGGCGAAATGGATAAAGAGCAGGCGAAAGATCTGCAAACGCCCTCATCACCCTCTGCCGAGGATATTCTCGCCAGGGTCAATGTCGATGAAATCGGCTTTCCGTCTGATCTGATGGACGACCTGCTGTCTGGCTTGGAGCATCGAACGCCAGAACGGCCTGCTGCGTCTGTGGTGGCAGAAGGGGATCGGACACCGGAACCGCCACAGCCTGATGCATCGGCAGTGGATAAAGAAATGAAAGATGATGCTGGACAGGCGCAGCCCGTGGAAGAGTCAGATGAACGTCCGGCTGCAGTATCACAAGAGGCGGATCAGACGGAAGCGGACGAGCTATCCTCTGATGCGTCTGAAGAGAACACTGCGGAACCGTCCGAGGAGCCGGTGGAAAGCCCCCAGGCGGAGGCAGAAAGTACGATAGATGTACAAGATGCGGCAGGGTCAAAAAGTGACGTTGCATCTGCCGTAGACACCGATAAAACTACTGCAGATGCAGAGCCTTTGCCACTCGATGAGACAGCCGTGACGGTTGCCGAACAGAATAAGGATGAAACCGCTGGGATGATGCTGTTTGAGCGTGTGCAGTATTATGTGCGTATGCGCCGCCGTGAACAAACGCGCCTTCGTCGAGAAAATGCCCGGCGTGAAGCGGCTGGTATCGAGGCGCCATATCAGCCGATGTCGCTGATGGACATCCGCTTTACGCTGGTTCGCCTTGGGGTGGCTGCGGTCTTTTTGCTGCTGGGACTGCTGCTGCGTAATACGCCAGCCGCGTTTCCAATCTACCTGGTTGCTTATGCGGTCACCGTGCTGCCGGTAGTTGCCAAGGTTGCGCAAAACTGTGCGCATGGCAAGTACTTTGACGAATATCTGCTGATTCTAATCGCTTCGCTTGGCGCTTTTATTCTGCGCAATTATGCGGAAGCAAGCATTGTGCTAATCCTACACGGGGTGGGCAAGATTGTCAGCGATGTTGTGCTCAATGCAACGCATAAGTCTATCTCCCAGCAAACAATGTTTGTGCCCGACAAGGCAACGATTGTCAACATGCAGGGGAAAGAGCGTCACGCAACGCCATCGGAGGTGCGCGTTGGCGACTTCATCCTGGTAAACTCGGATGAGCGTGTGCCGATTGACGGTGTCGTTCTGCGAGGCGATGGTATGGTGGATGACACTGCGCTGACAGGCGACAGCGAGCCACATCCAATTGGCAAAGATGATCGGGTGCTGGCAGGCAGTTTATATACTGGCTCGATCCTGCTGATACGTGCGACGGCTACGATTGACGACTGTGCGCTAAATCAGGTCATGCGCGTGCAGGAGGATGGCAAGGAGCGGAAAGCATCGCTTGAAACGAGCGCGGTGCACGGGGCGGCGCGAGTCATTCCGATCGTTGTTGTTCTGGCGATTTTGCTCTCTGTTATCCCGCCGTTATTTAACTCGAGCACATCGCTTCCAAATTGGATTTACCGCGCGCTGATTATTCTGGTTGTTTGCTGTCCAACGGCAATGGCCATCTCTGTGCCGCTCTGCTTTTCCTGCGGAACCGGTCGGCTCTCTCAACGGGGCATTCACGTTAAGGGAAGCGAAGCGGTGGAAAAAATGGCTGAGCTGCGTATGGTTGTTTTCGATAAAACTGGCACGCTGACAGAAGGCAAGTTGCATGTCAAGGAAATTCACGCAACCAAGGAGTTTAATCAAGAAAGCGTTCTTGCTTATGCTGCGGCTGCCGAGCAGCTTTCTTCGCATCCGGTTGCGCGGGCGGTGGTTGCCGCCTATCAGAGTAAGCCACAAAAAATCAATGAGTTTGAGGAATTCCCCGGCCGCGGTGTGCGTGCGAGCATCGGCAACCGTAGTCTTCTGGCAGGCAATCGTCGTCTGATGGTAGCCCGAGGTGTAAAAGGTGTGCCGGATATTAACGGCACGGTGGTCTATGTTGCATATGAAGGCGAATATGCCGGCGCAATTGTGTTGGAGGATGTTATTCGTTCAGAGGCGGCCGAGGCAATTAAAAGCCTGAAAAGCCAGGGAGTTTTGCGCACGGTTATCTTGACGGGCGACACTGAGTCTCCTGCCCAGCAGACGGCGAATGCCATCGGGATTGATGCCGTGCATTGTGGTTTGCAGCCCGAGGAAAAAGCCTCTAAGATGGAATTTCTGATGCGTACTATCCCGACGGATGGAACGGCAGCTTATATCGGCGATGGCATTAACGATATTGATGAACTTGAGCTTGCTGATGTTGGTGTTGCGATAGGTGCTTTCGGCTCCAAGCGGACAGCCGATGCAGCCAATGTGCTTATCATGACCAATAACCTCATGCGCCTGAACGATGCGATGCGTATTTCCCGCCGCACGCATGGCATTGCAATGCAAAACATGATTTTTGTGCTGCTCATCAAGGTTATGCTTGTACTGCTGACATTGTTTGGTGTAACTTATATGTGGCAGGCGGTGGCGGCGGATGTGCTGGTAACCGTGCTGGCTGTGCTGAACGCCGCACGCATTTTGGGTGTAAAGTAAAACAGAAAGACCATACCGAACGTTTCGGTATGGTCTTTTTGTGCAAACTGTGCTATACTATTTTTGTATATTGTTCTGGAGGAAAATACCTTGCATCAGAAAATGGAATCTATTCTGTCCCGTGTACAAAAGCCGGCGCGATATGTTGGCGGCGAGTGGGGCTCCGTTATGAAAAATAAAGAGGAAATTGACCTTCGGTTTGCATTCTGCTTTCCGGATACGTATGAGGTTGCGATGTCACATTTGGGTTCACGCATCCTATACGGACTGCTCAACGAGCAAAAAGGAATATGGTGTGAGCGCGTGTGCGCGCCTTGGATCGATATGGAGGAGGAAATGCGCCGGGCGGGCATTCCGCTCTACGGACTTGAGAGCGGTGACCCGCTGTATGATTTTGATATTATTGCCTTTACCCTGCAGTACGAGCTGTCCTTTTCGAACATTCTCAATATGCTTGACCTGGGCGGCGTGCCAGTGCTCGCAAAGGACCGCACCGATTTGAAGCATATCGTTGCATGCGGTGGGCCGTGCGCCTATAATCCTGAGCCGTTGTGCGATTTTGTCGACTTATTTATGATCGGCGACGGGGAAGAGATCATACTTGAGTTTACCGACCTATATCGTAAAGCGAGAAATGAAGGGTGGAGCAAGCAGCGGTTTCTCGTGCAGGCTGCGCAGATAGAGGGCATGTATGTGCCGTCGCTCTACGAAGTCTCTTACCATGAGGACGGTACGATCGATTGTGTTATACCGACACATGGTGCGCCGGCTACGGTACGCAAGCGCGTCGTGCAAAACCTTGATACGATGTACTATCCGGAGTCCTTTGTCGTGCCGTCTACCGATATTGTATTTGACCGGGCGATGGTCGAGTTGTTCCGCGGCTGTCCGCGCGGCTGCCGTTTCTGCCAGGCAGGCTATACTTATCGCCCGCTGCGTACCAAATCCCGTGAAACGCTGCTGCGCCAGGCAGAAGCTGTGCTTAAAAACTCCGGCTATGAGGAAATTTCTCTCTCCTCGCTGTCAACGAGTGATTACAGCGATCTATCTGCACTGACCGAGGCTATGCTCGACTATTGCGAGCCACGGCACATTAGCTTGTCGCTGCCCTCGCTACGTGCGGACAGTTTCAGCGCCGAGCTAATGGAGCGGGTACAGAAAACGCGCAAAAGCGGACTTACCTTCGCCTGCGAGGCAGGAACGCAGCGCTTGCGTGACGTTATCAACAAGAACATCCGCGAAGAAGATGTACTCCGAGCATGCGAGATCGCATTCAAGGGCGGATGGAATAACGTCAAACTCTACTTTATGATCGGCCTGCCGACGGAGACGCTTGAGGATCTCAACGGTATTGCTGAAATCAGCAAAAAGGTTGCTTACTGCTGGCGGATGAACACAAATAACCGCGCACGTGGTGTTCGTATCACAGCCTCGGCCTCGTGCTTTGTGCCTAAGCCGCAGACACCGTTCCAATGGGATGCGCAGGATACGCTCGAGCAGCTGCGCGAAAAGCAGGCGTATATGAAAACCATTATGAAGACAAAAAATGTCACTTACAATTGGCATGATGCCGAGACCTCGGTGCTCGAAGGTGTATTTGCCCGCGGCGACCGTCGGCAGGGCAGGGCGATCTACCTTGCTTGGCAGCGCGGCTGCAAAATGGACGGTTGGGATCAGTGCTTTGATTTTGAAAAATGGATGCAGGCTTTTGTAGACTGCGGACTCGACCCCGCATTTTACGCCTCCCGCACGCGGCCGCTTGATGAGGTTTTCCCATGGGATCATATTGAGTGCGGCACGCGCAAAGATCACCTAAAGCGTGAGTGGGAGCTGTCCCGCAGTGCCGCCATCTCGCCTGACTGCATAAAAAAATGCCTGGGCTGCGGTGCAAATGCACTGTTAAAAGGGGGCAAGTGCTGTGTTTAAGGCAAGGATGAAATTTGCAAAAGAAGGGCGGGCGAAATACATTTCCCACCTGGATCTGATGCATACCATGCAGCGTGCGATGGCGCGATGCCAGATGCCGTTGTGGTTTACAGAGGGCTTTAATCAGCACGCATATGTCTCTGTCGTGTTGCCGCTTTCGACCGGCTACTCGGGCGAATGTGAGTTTCTGAATTTTAATATCACATCCGAGTCTGTGCCAGTAAACGCGGTAGAGGCGTTAAACGATGTGCTCCCTGAAGGGCTGCGCGCGATCGAAATTTACCCGCTGGAGGACGGCGGCATGAAAGTCGGCGCGATCGCCTGGTCACAGTATCGAATCACCTGGGAGTTTGATGGAGCTGTGCCAGCAGGATTTGTACGTAATGTACGCGCATTGTTTGGCCGTCAGGCGGTTGAGATCGTCAAGCGCAGCAAGCGCGGAGAAAAAACGGTCAACATGTGCGATCTGATACGCGATCTGACGATTACTGAAAATGACACGGCAGTTATCGCCGTGGTCACAACCGCCGCGGGAAACGATAACCTAAGCCCGGAGTACCTGACTCGCGCGGTTGGACAATATCTGCCGCAGTATGATATTCCGTTCAGCACTTACCACCGCATGAACGTATTTACAGCTGACGGCACCCCATTTCGATAAAAGGATGTGTGTGATGAACACCACTGCCACTGTTTCTGAAGAACAACTGAACGATCAGTTCACCTATATTGATGCGGTTGCCTCGCTTGTGCGCGATAAGCGGCTACGCGCCTATACGCATACCTTTGGCTGCCAGCAAAATGAGGCGGATACCGAACACATCCGCGGCATGTTGCATGAGATGGGCTATGAGATGACCGATGATGTCAATGAGGCGGATTTCATCTTATTTAACACTTGTGCAGTCCGTGAACACGCGGAAGATCGTGCGTTTGGCAACATCGGTTCGCTCAGCCATCTAAAAAAGAGAAAGCCTGACGTTATCATCGCACTGTGCGGATGTATGGCGCAGCAGGAAAAAAACGTAGAAAAAATCAAAAAGAGCTATCCGCAGGTCAGCCTGATGTTTGGAACGCATGCACTTTGGCGGTTTCCGTCGCTGCTATACCGCGTGATGAGCGGAGAAAAGCGCGTATTTGACATCGGCGGAGAGGATGACATTGCGGAGGGCCTGCCCATTTTGCGTGCCGATGGGGCTAAGGCGTGGCTCTCTATTATGTATGGATGCAATAACTTCTGCACTTACTGCATCGTGCCCTATGTGCGCGGCAGAGAGCGCAGCCGCCGTCCAGAGGAGATCGAAAATGAGCTGCGCGGGCTTGTCGCCTCTGGCTATAAGGAGATTACCCTGCTCGGCCAGAACGTCAACTCCTACGGCAAGGATCTGGGGATTGATGTGGATTTTGCCGATCTGCTGCGGCGCCTTAATGCTGTGCCCGGTGATTTCTGGCTTCGGTTTATGACGAGTCATCCCAAGGATGCAAGCCCCAAGCTTTTTGACACTATGGCGGCTTGCGAAAAGGTGGCAAGGCAGCTGCATCTTCCGTTTCAGTCTGGCAGCGATGAGATTTTGCGCCGCATGAACCGCCACTATACGGCGGATTCATATAAAAAACTGATCGCTTATGCACGCGAAAAGATGCCAGACATCACGCTGTCGAGTGATATTATCGTCGGCTTTCCGGGCGAGACGGAAGAGGACTTCGAGCAGACGTTGAGGCTTGTGGAGGATACGCGCTTTGACCTGCTGTTTACATTTCTGTATTCTCCGCGCAGCGGTACGCCCGCGGCGTCCTATCCAGATAACGCGACCACAGCCCAGAAGCAGGCTCGATTTGAGCGGCTGCTTCGGCTGCAGGATGGCATCGTTGCCGAGCGGCAGGCCGCCTATCAGGGCAGGCGTATGCGCCTGCTGATAGACGGCGCAGCCAAGGGGCCGGACTATCCGTTTACCGCCCGTACCGAGGGTAATTTGCTCGTCTGCGTGCGCGGCAAAGGGCTTAGCGTCGGCGAGTTTGTCGAGGCCGAGATAGAAAAGACGACTCTTCGCTGCTTATACGCGCGAAAATTGTAGAAAGAGGTATTAATATGCCAGAACTGACGCCCATGATGAAGCAATACGTCGAAATCAAGAATAAGAACAAGGACTATATTCTGTTTTACCGTCTGGGCGACTTTTATGAGATGTTCTTCGAGGACGCCAAGTTGGTTTCTCAAGAGTTGGAGCTGACGCTGACCGGCCGCGACTGTGGGCAGGAGGAGCGCGCACCGATGTGCGGCGTGCCCTACCACAGTGCGGAGGGCTATATTGCAAAGCTGGTGCAAAAGGGATACAAAATTGCTATCTGCGAGCAGGTGGAGGATCCTAAGCTTGCCAAAGGGCTTGTAAAGCGTGAGATTGTCCGGCGTGTCACGCCGGGTACCGTGCTTGAGGCATCCATGCTGGATGAAAGCCGCAATAATTTTCTCGGCTGTGTTTATGCGGACGAGAAGGGGATAGGCGTGTGCTTTGCGGATATTACGACTGGCGAAGTGTATGCCACCGGCTCGGACAACTGGCAGGAAATTGCCGGTGAGCTTGGCCGATTTGCGCCGCGAGAGGTACTGGTAGGCGGTATTGCCGCGACAGCTTTATCGTTTCATGAATTTTTAAAAGAGCGGCTGGAGGCGCTGGTTGAACCACTGCCTGATGTTTTCTTTGATGCGCAGCGTGCATCCGAGTATATCAAGGCGCACTTTCATGTTGAGGATTTTGAAGAGTCAGGTCTTGCCGATCTGCCACAGACCATGCAGTGCCTCGGTGGCCTGCTGGCTCACCTGGAGGAAACCCAGCGGGCAAGCCTTGCAGCGCTTGGGCGCCTGCAAGTGTATCGGCAGGGACAATATATGGAGCTTGATTTGATTGCGCGGCGTAATCTTGAACTGTGCGAGACCATGCGCACAAAGGAGAAAAAGGGCACGCTTCTTTGGGTACTCGATCGAACGCGTACGGCTATGGGCTCCCGTCTGATCCGCCAATGGATTGAAAAACCGCTCTGCAATCCGCTGCAAATTGTGCGCCGCCAACAGGCGGTCGGCGCGCTGTGCGACGATGTAATCGTCCGCTCCGCGCTGACCGATATGCTAAAAAAGATATTTGATATGGAGCGGCTGATCGGCCGCATCACCTATGGAACAGCAAACTGCCGCGATCTGCGGGCGCTTTCCACCACAATCGACTGCCTTCCCGAGATCCGTGCGCAAGCCGCTGTTTTTACGCAGCCTATGCTGCGCGAGCTGATCGCCAGTATTGATCTGCTGGAGGATATTAGCATGCTGGTTGGGATGGCAATCGTCGACGAGCCGCCCGTCTTGTTGCGGGAGGGCGGTCTTATCCGCACGGGATATAACGAGGAGGTTGATTATCTGCGCGATCTCGCCTCCGGTGGCAAAGGAAAAATCGCGGCAATCGAGCAGCGCGAGCGTGAACGCACCGGTATCAGCAAGCTCAAGATCGGTTATAACCGCGTATTCGGTTACTATATCGAGGTTAGCCGTTCCAATCTGGACGCAGTGCCGTCGGATTATATCCGAAAGCAGACGCTGGCAAATGGTGAGCGCTATATCACCGAGGAGCTAAAGCAGCTTGAGAGCACCGTGCTTGGCGCGCAGGAGCGGCTGACAACGCTGGAATACGAGATTTTCACCGAGGTGCGCGACAAAATTGCGGCAGAGGTGCACCGCGTGCAGCAAACGGCGCAGGCGGTCGCGGCGCTCGACGTACTGTGCGCGCTGGCTGATGTTGCTTGCGATAGCAATTATACCTGTCCGACTGTGGACTGCTCCGACCGGATCGAAATACAGGATGGACGGCACCCGGTCGTCGAAAAGATGCTTTCGAACAGTTTGTTCATCCCAAATGATACTGTGCTCGACCGGGGGGATAACCGTGTGGCAATCATCACTGGGCCAAATATGGCAGGTAAGTCCACCTATATGCGTCAGGTGGCGCTGATTACCATTATGGCGCAGATCGGCTCGTTTGTGCCTGCCTCGTCCGCTCATATTGGGGTAGCCGACCGTGTCTTTACGCGCGTTGGCGCGTCGGATGATCTGGCGAGCGGTCACTCGACCTTTATGGTTGAGATGAGCGAGGTTGCAGATATACTGAAGCATGCCACGCGAAACAGCTTGCTGATTTTTGATGAAATCGGACGTGGTACATCAACCTATGACGGCATGAGTATCGCCCGCGCTGTGATCGAATATGTGGCGGACAAGCACCGCATCGGCGCGCGCGCTCTGTTTGCTACGCACTATCACGAACTGACCGTGCTCGAAGAGCTGTTAGACGGCGTGAAAAACTACAATATTGCGGTCAAAAAGCGCGGGGATGACATCACGTTTCTGCGTAAGATCGTGCGCGGCGGCGCGGATGATAGCTATGGTATTGAAGTTGCAAAGCTTGCCGGTGTGCCGAGCCCGGTCATTAAGCGTGCGAAGGCAGTGCTCACCGATCTAGAGTCCACCATGCCCAAGGTTGGGCTGCGTGCGGTCGAGGAGCAAGAGGACGCGCCGCAGATAACTATGAACAGCCTGTCCGGTGACGCAGTTGCAGAGCGTCTGCGCGTGCTGCAAGTAGATACAATGACCCCGATTGAGGCGCTCAACGCGCTGTATGAGTTGAAAAAGTTGGTATAACCGCACATACGTCGTTTTAATTTTGCTTAGAAAGGACCTATAAATGGCAATCATTCATGAATTATCGCCGCATTTGGCCGACTTGATTGCGGCGGGCGAGGTTGTCGAGCGTCCAGCCTCGGTGGCAAAGGAGCTTGTTGAAAACGCCATCGACGCAGGTGCAAGCCGCATCACTGTGGAAATAGAACATGGCGGTATCACATATATACGCATTGCGGATAACGGCTGCGGTATGTCGGCTGAGGACGCGCCGATTGCGTTTCGCCGCCATGCGACCAGCAAGCTGCACACAGAGGAAGATCTGGCCGCAATCGGCACACTGGGTTTTCGCGGTGAAGCGCTGGCCGCTATTGCGTCGGTCACGCGCATAGATCTGTTTACCCGGCAGAGTGGATCGATCGCGGGGTTTCACCTTCATCTGGAAGCCGGTCAGATTAGCGCAAGCGAGGAGGCTGGCTGCCCCGAGGGTACAACCATTGTCGTGCGCGATCTGTTCTATAACACGCCAGCGCGCATGAAATTTCTTAAAAAGGATTTTACCGAGGCGGGTTATGTCCTGGGTGTTGTGCAGCACGCCGCCCTGTCGCACCCGGGGATTGCCTTTACGCTCATTCGCGATGGCAAGCAGGTATTTGCCACCGATGGCAAGGGAAAGCTGATTAC
The DNA here is from genome assembly GCF_944380985.1 of uncultured Agathobaculum sp. GTDB lineage: Bacteria > Bacillota > Clostridia > Oscillospirales > Butyricicoccaceae > Agathobaculum. Next base: position 112,701 of record NZ_CALWJJ010000003.1, read on the forward strand.
ACCGGTCTTCGCGGTATTTGGCAAGGAGCTGACTGCCAATATGATCGAGGTGCCGCGCACTGAGCGAAACAGTATGACGGTTTACGGATACATCGTAAAGCCCCATGCCGGCCGGCCCAATCGGTCGATGCAGCATTTTTTTGTCAACGGACGTTATGTCAAGAGCCGTCTGATGCAGGCGGCGCTCGAGGAAGCTTACCGCAACGCTATGATTACAGGAAAATATCCGTCGGGTGCAGTTTTCCTTGAACTACCGCTTGCGGCGGTAGATGTAAATGTACATCCAGCTAAAATTGAGGTTAAGTTTTCACAGGAAAAGTCTGTATTTGAGGCCATATATGTTGCATGTAAAAACGCAATCATGGCGAATGACAACATGCCGCGCGTAGAGCACAAAGAAAAGCCTGCGCCAGCAGAGCAGGTGGTCGAACCGAAATATGAACAGCAGCGTTTTGCGGTAGAAAAAGCGACTTTTACACCATCTGCGCCAGAGCGAGGACGTGATAACATCCCGGATCTTGAGGATTTTCTTGTGGCTGTGCCGCCGCGCACGTCAAAGCCGCGCGGCTTTAACAGCTATGTCTCGGCACCCAGCATTTTGCAACAGGAGAGCAAATCAGTAGGGGCGGTAAGTGCGTCACTGACCGGCCATGCATCTATGCCGCCTGCGGCAGAGCAAGATCCTCTGACGGTCACTCCGGGTGTGAAAGCGCATGCTGCGCCGCGTGTGCTTGAGCCGTTGGACGCCGGAGCGCGTGTGATCGGGGAGTGCTTTCAGACCTATCTGATTGCAGAGGACAAAGACGGTCTAATTCTGATCGACAAGCATGCCGCGCATGAGCGTTTACTGTTTAATAAATTACGCGCGGAAACTGAAATGCCCGTACAGGAGCTACTTACGCCAGTTATTGTCGAGCTGACGGGAGAGGAAGCTGCGGCGATCCAGGAGCGGATTGCAGATATTCGGAAAGCCGGATTTGCAATTGACGCATTCGGGCAAAATAGCTTTGCTGTGCGCAGTGTGCCCGCTTATCTTGACGGTGGGGATGTGCAGAGCGTGATGGAAGAGCTTGCCGAAAAGGCGATGAACAGCCGCGCTGCCGTACCTGACCGGCTGGACGATCTACTCCATACCGTTGCCTGCAAAGCGGCAATAAAGGCGGGCAAGCCTACTACCCTGGGCGAGTTGCAGGCTCTTTGCGATCAGGTGTTGCAGGATGAAAACGTGCGCTCGTGCCCACATGGACGGCCAACGGCAGTCCGACTGACCAAATATGAGCTGGATAAACTGTTTAAGCGCGTCAATCAATAGGGGGAGATGGCATGGAAAACCGCCTAATCTGCATCTGCGGCCCGACCGCAAGCGGCAAAACCGCGCTTTCGGTTGCATTGGCCCGACAACTGCATACCGAGATTATTTCAGCGGACTCCATGCAGATTTATCGCAATATGGATGTAGGTACGGCAAAGCCTTCGATAGCCGAGCGTCAGGGCGTGATACATCATTTGCTTGACGTATGCGAGCCGGGCGAGAGTTTTTCGGTTGCGCGGTATGTTGAGATGGCGGATGCTGCCGCGCAGAATATTCTCGCGCGCGGCATGGTGCCGGTCGTTGTGGGTGGAACCGGGCTGTATATGGATGCGCTGATCGAATGCAGCACTTTTTCGGGGGATGAATCTGACCTTGTTGTGCGCGATAAATATCAGCGTATGGCAGACGGGCAGGGCAATGCGGCTGTGCATACCTGTCTCGCGGCTGTTGACCCGGATGCTGCCAAACGGCTGCATCCCAACAATCTCAAACGTGTGATCCGTGCGCTTGAGGTATATGAACGGACCGGCATGACGCTCGACGAATTTAACCGTCTGCATAAGCGGGCTCAACCCAAGTACCACGCGGTGAAGATAGGCGTCTGCCCGGCCGATCGGCAAACGCTTTATGCGCGGATTGACCAGCGCGTCGACCAAATGCTTGCCAGCGGGCTGTTAGACGAGACTCGGCGTCTGCATGACAGCGGCGCGCTACATGGCACGGCAGCACAGGCGATCGGCTATAAAGAGCTGCTTGGCTACCTGCTTGGAGAACAGTCGCTCGAGGAGTGCGCTGCGCTGATTAAACAACGTAGCCGCAATTATGCGAAAAGGCAGCTTACCTGGCTCAAAAGAGATGACAATATCCATTGGATTTATTATAATACTGAGAAAGGACTTCCGTTTATCCTACAAGAAACGACAAAATATCTGCAAAAACACGGTGTACAATAATATCCAGAAATTGTAAAACTGGAGGAGATATTGTGCGTAATGAAATGAATTTGCAGGACAGAATGCTGGGTGCGCTCCGCCATCAGGGGCAGCTAGTGACGGTTTTTTTGACAAACGGCTTTCAGATGCGTGGAATTATCCGCGGGTTTGACAGCTTTGTTGTCATCCTTGAGTGTGACGGCCGCCAGCAGATGATTTACAAACATGCGATTTCCACGCTGGTTCCACAGCACCGCGTCGATTTATATGCGTCATGGGAGGAACATGCGGCGGAGTGACGATTTGCGAGGTTACTTATGGAGCAAGGCACGCACAACAAACGCAAGCGCACAGGTGCAGGAGCTACGATCAATCTCCGTCTGATTTTTATAATCGCGGCGATCGTAGTGACGGTTTACTTCGGCATGCGGATCGCGGATATGTTATTTAGCTTCGATACCGAGCCCGCTGTGCATATAGAGGTCAATGACAGCTTCGAGACGACCGGTTGGTTTTTTCGTGATGAAACGCCGGTGTCGGGAAGCAATGTCGGATCGGTCAGGCACATTGTGTATAGCGGTGAGCGCGTGCAGAAAGATGCCGCTTTAGCTGCCGTCTATGACGACGAACGGTCGCTTGCCATCAGCCAGGAGATTGAACCGATCGAAAACCGAATCGAGCTGCTGGATGATGTGCTTGAAACCATTGACGACGTAACGGACATTGGCAATCAAGACGAGATGATCACGCTTACCATTCAGCAAATCGCAGAGCAGCTTAAGGCAGGTGGCGGTAATGCGCTGGCGTCTTCGGTTGATTCGCTGCGTATGCTTTCACTACAAAATGTGTTACCCGAAATCAACACGGTGGAGCTGCTGGCCGAACGGGATGCGCTGATTGCAGAGCGTGATAATTTGGAGCAAATGCTGTCTGGGCGCACGACCGAGCTGACAGCGCCATCATCTGGCTATTTTTCCGAAATTGTTGACGGATATGAAAGCAAGCTAACCTTGCAGGCGCTCGATTCGCTCACGATAGCGAGCTTTCGCAGATTAATTCAAAATCCAACATATTTGGACAATAGACAAACGATTGGTAAAATAGTCGAAGGTTTTACATGGTATCTGGTCTCAGAAATCCCGGATGAGCAGGCGCAACGCTTGCAGGAAGGACAAAATTTGCGCGTGCAATTTACGCAGGCATCATTTGAAACAACGGTTTCTGTGTACTCAGTCATCCGGGAGCACCGCAGCGATACCGCGCTGCTTATTCTGGAAGGCACTGAATTTAACAGCGAGATCGTGTCCATGCGGCAGCAGCCGATTGAAATTATTTTGGCGACTTATTCGGGGCTTCGCGTACCTAAGGAAGCTGTGCGAATGACGTCCTATACCGATAGCGATGGCAATACCGTTCAGCAGCAAGGCGTTTATATTCTCAGTGGCGCTGTACAGAAATTTAAGATTATCAGCGACCCATTGTATGAAACAGAAGATTTTTATGTTGTGGAACAAAGTTCTACCAATGTAGAAATGCTGGTAGAGCAGGATCAGATCATTGTGCACGGTAGAAACCTACAAAATAACATGGTGGTGAGATAGACATGACGGAGCAGGAGAAAATCGAGCTGCGCAGGCATATTCAGGCTGTGCGCGAGCGCATCGGACACGCGGCAATACAGGCAAACCGAGATCCGGAGGAAATCATTCTCGTTGCAGCTTCAAAGATGAACGACGCGGAGCATGTGCAGGAGGCGATTAAAGCCGGTATCCGTGTGTGCGGTGAAAACCGGGTACAGGAGCTGCTAGAAAAATATGAGCAGAATGCGTATGCCGGTGCGGACCTGCAGTTTATCGGCACACTGCAAACGAACAAGGTCAAATTCTTGGTCGGTAAAGTATCGCTGATCCAGTCAGTTGGGTCGGCACACCTGGGGGAAACTATTGCTAAGGTGGCGGAGAAACAGGGAATCTGCCAGGATATTCTTCTTGAGGTGAATATTGGAAAAGAAGCGGCCAAGAGCGGCTTTTTAGTGGAAGATCTTGACGATGCAATGGCCATCTTGAGCGAAAAAAAATCATTGCATATCCGCGGTCTTATGGCGATTCCGCCCATAGCGGATGAAAAAACGAAAAATTCAAGCTATTTCAATAAAATGCATCAAGTATTTGTTGACAACTTGACAAAAAAATACGATAATGTAGATATGGATTATTTGTCGATGGGTATGACAAATGATTTTGAAATGGCGATTGCGTGTGGTGCAAACATGGTCCGCATTGGCACGGCGATTTTTGGTGCGCGTCCGTATCAAATCGTTTCGCCTTAAAACATAAGGAGGAACTTTTATGGGTTCTATCAAGGGCTTTATCGACTGGGTTAAAGGCGAGGATGTCGAGGACGAGTACGAAGAGGAGATGCCCCGGCAGCGCAGCGAGGAACCTTCTTCCGCCGCATCCTTGTCATATGACAGACCCTATGACCGTTCATACAGCAGCGCATCGGTTGAATCTACCGCGCCGCGCCGCGGGAACAAGGTAGTCAATATCAATGCGACAACACAGCTTGCGGTTGTGTTAGTCAAGCCGGATCGGTTTGAAAACGCAGCGGAAATCGCAGATCACCTGAAAGATAAGCGTACGGTTGTGCTCAACCTTGAGCAAACAAATAAAGATGTTGCCCGGCGACTGGTGGACTTTCTCAGCGGTGTTGCTTACGCCAATGAGGGGAAAATCAAAAAGGTTGCAAACAGCACCTATATTATTACGCCGTACAATGTCGATATTATGGGTGACCTGATCGATGAATTAGAAAGCAGCGGCATGTATTTTTAAGGTTTTTCGGCAGTGAACATCATTATAATTTACTTGGTAAGCAGCCTGCTGAGCATTTTGGAATTTTTGTTTTTGGCTCGTGCGATTATGAGTTGGTTCGTACAGGGAAGCGGCTCAAAAATATATGAGTTTCTCTGCATGGCGACCGAACCGCTCATTCAGCCGTTTCGCGTTTTGCTCAGCCGTATTGATGCATTAAGAAACAGCCCGTTTGATTTTGCGTTTATACTGGCATTTTTCGTGCTGATAGCGTTGCAACGGGTTTTGTACATGTTTTAATGCCTGCTGCCGGACGGACGGCATCAAAGTGGTCGGGCACAGCCCGGCCATTTTCCCGTAAGTGCGGTAAAAGAAAGAATATAATCGGAGGAGTTCAATATGACGGTGCAGGAAATTCAGGAGATCGGCTTTGAAAAAGCGGTTTTTGGCGGCTATGATATGAAGTCTGTCGATACGTTTCTCGAGCGCGTTGCAGAGGAGTTTGCCTCGATGCAGAAAGAAAACGCTGCGATGAAAGCCAAGATGAAAGTCCTGGTTGATAAGATCGAGGAATACCGCGGCCGCGAGAGCAGTATGGGGCGCGTACTGAACATTGCAGAGGAGACGTTAGATCGCGCCAAGCAAGAAGCAGATTCCATGGTGGAAAAGGCAAAGCAAGAAGCGGACAGCATCGTTACATTGGCCAAGAACGAAACCGCAGACAAGATCAGAGCGGCCCAGACCGATATCCAAGCTGAGACGCAGAAGCTGGAAGCTGCACGGAAGTCTACGATTGAATTCATTGCCCGCGTATCTGCGGTTTATCAGGCGCAAGCCAAGGCGCTGGTTGAACTGGCTAAATCGGAGCGGCTGGTGCGTCAGCCTGAGCCAGATCAGCCGTCGCAACAGCAGCCGGCACAGCCGCCGGAAGCGGAACAACAGCAGCCGGTACAGGTTCAGCCGGATGAGCCGGCACAGGTAGAAGATTCGACCCGCAAGTTTGATTTCGGCGAATTGAAATTTGGATCGGATTACGATCCCAATGATGTAAAGTAAGCAAAGCAACAGCGAAAGGACTGAATACTGCACGATGCAGCAGGATTACAATAATACCATCAATCTGCCCAAAACCGACTTTCCCATGCGTGCTGGACTTCCCAAGCGTGAACCGGGTTTTCTGGCGGGATGGGAGCAGAATGATCTCTATCACGAGCTGATGAAAAAAAATGAAGGCAAGCCGCTTTTCATTTTACACGACGGTCCTCCATATGCAAATGGCAATTTGCATATGGGGCACGCGCTTAACAAAATCCTGAAGGATTTTATCGTGCGCTCCCGCAATATGCTTGGCTACCAGGCGCCGTATATCCCCGGCTGGGATACCCATGGCCTGCCGATCGAACGACAGGCTATTAAGGCGTACGACATGGATCGAAGCAGAGTATCAACGGCGGAGTTCCGCTCCAAATGTGAAGAATTCGCACATAAGCATGTTGATACCCAGCGCACAGAGTTTAAGCGCCTTGGCGTCATTGGCGACTGGGATAGACCCTATCTGACGTTGACACATGATTATGAGGCCGCCCAGATTGAAATCTTTGGTGAAATGGCCAAAAAGGGCTTTATCTATAAGGGAATGAAGCCGGTATACTGGTGTGCGCATGATGAGACTGCGCTGGCGGAAGCCGAGATCGAGTATCAGGAAGAACCGTGCGCGTCAATTTATGTAAAATTCCATGTGACTGATGATAAGGGCGGTAAGATCGTTGCGATCACTGGTAGCCTGGATAATGTATATTTCGTCATCTGGACAACGACCACTTGGACCTTGCCTGGCAATCTCGCAATTTCGGTCAATCCAATGTTTGAATACGATCTGGTTCGCGTGCCGTCGGGTGAGGTTTATGTGATAGCCAAGGAGTTGGTAGAGTCGGTCATGCAGGCGTCGAAGATCGACTCCTGGGAAGTTATGGGCACGCTGCTTGGCTCTGACCTTGAGCTGATGCGCACCCAGCATCCGATCATGGAGCGCGAAAGCGTCGTCATCTGCGGCGATCATGTCACGCTGGACGCTGGCACCGGCTGTGTGCATACCGCACCCGGATTTGGTGCGGATGACTTTACGGTCTGCCAGAAATATGGCATCCCGACTATTGTTCCGGTTGACGGCAAGGGTATGACGACCGCGGATGCAGGCAAGTATGCAAACATGTATTATGACAAGACTACGCCTGTTATTCTTGAAGACCTTAAGTCGTGCGGCGCACTGCTTGCGGTCGAGAACATCGTGCACAGCTATCCGCACTGCTGGCGCTGTAAAAATCCGATTATTTTTCGTACCACTGAGCAGTGGTTCTGTTCGGTTGATGCGCTCAAAGATGAAGCGGTCAATGCCTGCGGTCAGATCAAATGGATTCCGGCTTGGGGTGAGGAGCGCATGACCTCAATGATCCGTGAGCGCTCCGACTGGTGCATTTCACGCCAGCGCGTGTGGGGTGTGCCGATCCCGATCTTTACCTGCAAAAAATGCGGCAATCCGCTGATAAATGAAAAGACCATTCAGATCGTTGCTGATCTCTTCCGCGAGAAAGGATCGAATGCTTGGTTTGATATGGAGCCATCTGACATTCTGCCGGCAGATATCAAGTGTGAATGCGGCTGTGGTGATTTTGATAAGGAAACCGACACGATGGACGTATGGTTTGACTCGGGCTCGTCCTGGCGTGCGGTGATTGAAAACCGTGAGCATCAGTCCACCCCGGTAGACGTTTATCTCGAGGGTAATGATCAGTATCGCGGTTGGTTCCAGTCATCTATGCTGACTTCAATCGCGACGCAGGGCAAGGCGCCATATAAGACGGTTATCACACACGGCATGATTGTTGATGAAGAGCGTCAGAAGATGTCCAAATCACGCGGAAATGGTATCGCGCCGGACGATATTCTGAATCAGTATGGTGCTGACGTAATGCGCCTGTGGGTTGCATCTGCGGATTACCGGCAGGATATGCGTATTTCTAAGGATATGCTGGGACACCTGTCACAGAATTATCTGAAAATACGCAATACCGCGCGCTATATGCTGGGTAATCTGTTTGACTTTGATCCCAAAACGAATTTGGTGGATTATGCTGAGCTGCCTGAACTTGACAAGTGGGCGCTTATGAAGCTCAATGACCTTGTTGCCAAGGTGCGCGATGGTTATGAAAACTATGAGTTCCATACGGTATTTCATGCAATCCACAATTTCTGTGTGGTCGATCTGTCCAACTTCTATCTAGATGTAATAAAGGATCGCCTCTACTGCGATGAGACGGCCGGTATAAGCCGCCGTTCGGCCCAGACAGCAATGTATCAGATTTTGAATGCATTGGTGCGTATGTTGTCCCCGATTCTGTGTTTTACGGCGGACGAAATCTGGCAGGCAATGCCGCATACCACGCAGGATGATGCGCGCAATGCCGCCTATAACGAGATGCCGGTGGCAGACGAAGCGCTTTCCTTTACCGAAGAGCAGTGCGAAAAGTGGGCAAAGTTGATCGCGTTACGTGATGATGTAAATAAAGCGCTCGAGGGTGCACGCAATGCAAAAATAATTGGTAAACCGCTTGAGGCAAGTGTGACAGTTTATGCGGATGCGACGGCTGCCAGCTTCTTGAATGGTTGCGGGCAAGATTTGGCCGACCTATGCATTGTTTCCGGCATGGAAGTCGTCTCCGGCGAGGGAGAGGGCATGCAAAGCGAATATTTCCCGGGACTTAACATTGCGGTTAGCCGCGCAGCGGGTGAGAAGTGCTTACGCTGTTGGAAGCAGTCTAAATCGGTAGGCATGAATGCAAAACATCCTATGCTTTGTGCGCGCTGCGCTCATGTTGTTGGTTAAAATAAGAGGGAAGGGGGAGCAGAGCGTTTTCTGTTCCCCTTTTTAGTGATAGGAGTGTATGATGCTGATATATATTGGAGCAGCACTGCTGCTGATTGCTATCGATCAGATCGTCAAAAATTGGGCGCTGACCAGCCTGCAAGTTCAGCACACTATTCCAGTAATAGATAATGTGTTCCACTTTACCTATGTGGAAAACCGCGGCGCGGCGTTCAGTCTGTTTTCACAATTTGGTTCACGCTGGATATTTATTACACTTGCTTGTGTGATTACGGTCGCAATCGTGATTGTGCTGCACAAAAGAATAATGCAGACCGCTCTTGGCCGCTGGTCTCTAGTGCTGGTCGCGGCTGGTGCGATGGGAAATGCTATTGATCGGGTACAACACAGTTTTGTTGTGGATTTATTTGATTTTCGATTGGTGCATTTTCCGGTCTTCAATGTGGCAGATATACTGATCTGCGTTGGCGGTGCACTGTTTGTGATCTATTTCCTGTTTCAGCATAGGGAAGAGAAGCCGGAGCAAGTACAGGGTCAGAAAAACAGTTTATCGCAAGAGGCAAAGCAGAACGATGAATGAATTGCATTTGACGGCTGCGTCTGATCAGGTGGGCAGACGTATTGACGTATGGCTTACCAATAATATAGATGGATTGACGCGTTCGGCGGCGCAGCACCTGCTGGCTTCACAGTCGGTTCTGTGCGAAGGAAAGGCGCTGAAGAAAAATTACAAACTGGCCGGCGGCGAGATGGTTATTGTGCAGCTGCCCGAGCTGCGTGAAACTGACCTAATTCCAGAAGACATTCCATTGGATATTGTGTACGAAGATGTTGATATTGTTGTCATCAATAAACCACGCGGTATGGTCGTGCATCCGGCAGCTGGAAACTGGAGCGGCACACTGGTCAATGCGCTTATGCATCATTGTGGGAATAGCCTTTCCGGCATCAATGGAGCGCACCGGCCGGGTATTGTGCATCGGATTGACAAGGATACGAGTGGCCTGCTTGTGGTTGCAAAGAATGATGCCGCGCATCAAAGTTTAGCAGCACAGATTGCGGCCCATACAGCACACCGTGGCTATGAGGCGATTGTCGTCGGATCGCCCCGGATGGACGAGGGCGTAGTTGACAAGCCGATTGCACGGCATAAGACCGACCGAAAAAAAATGGCGATCGTCGAAGGCGGGCGAGAGGCTGTTACTCACTACACCGTAGTTCGACGCTATCGCGGCTATACGCATATGTCGTTTACGCTCGAGACCGGGCGCACACATCAGATTCGTGTCCATATGGCGTCAATTGGTCATCCGATTATCGGCGATCCGATCTATGGATTGAAAAAAGATCGCTTTGCTGACATTGGGGGGCAATGCCTGCACGCCGCCAGACTGACGCTTATGCATCCAAAAACTGAGGAAATTATGCACTTTTCCGCACCATTGCCGGATTATTTTACTGATATTCTCATGAAATTGGAGAAAATGCAATGAAAAAGTTTGAAGGCATGTTACTTGCCTGCGATATGGATGGCACGCTGCTGGACAGTAACCATTCCATTTCTTATGAAAACGAACAGGCCATGCAATACTTTGCAAGGGAAGGGGGAAGGTTTTCGCTGGCAACTGGACGTGCGCCTGGTGCGATCAAAACATATTTGCCGCAGATACCTTTTAATGCGCCGTATAGTCTGCTCAATGGATCAATGATTTTCGATGCGCATCATCATGTGATACACAGTGCGGGAATGCCGAAAAGCTCAATAGATCTGATTGGATCACTCTTGTCAAAATTTTCACAAATAGGTTGTGAGATATTTGTTGGCGAACAGATACTGGTTTGTCAGATGAGTGATGTGACCGAGCATCATTTGCGCGTGCTCGATTTGAATTATTCCACTGTGACACAAGAGAAACTGAGTAATACGGAAAGCTGGTGCAAAATCAACTTGACCGGCGAGCCTGAACTGATACAGTCCGTTCAGGCCTTTCTAAAGCCTTATAGCAAAGCATTCTGCATTACCTCCAGCATGCCGTCTTTCTGTGAGATCACAGCAGCTGGCGTCAGCAAAGGCTCAGCGTTGCGGCAAATTGCAAAGAAGTGCGGTATCCAGCAAAGCAATACATTTTCTATTGGTGACAGTTATAACGATGAGTCTATGATCATGACAGCACACGTTAGCTTTGCGCCAGCTAATGCGGATGAAGACATCCTGCAAAAAGCAGATATTGTAGTGGGTAGCAACGACGAAAGCGCCGTATCGCAAGCGATCGCATATATTGAATCACACTATTGTAGCAGTAATGGCTAACTAAGGCACCCTAAATTATACAAAACTTTTCTTTTGTATAATTATATATTTCAATTATAGGAGAGGGATTGTTTTATTCCCTCTCTTTTTATACATCTATATGCCGGTGATGTCTACAACAACAATCTCTGTCGGATTAAACAGGCGTGGCTTCCAATCAATCATTAAGCCACGTCCGACGATTTGCGTCATACTACCGCAAATATATTGTCCACCAGCGTAGGACGGAAAAAAACCTTGATTGGGTGCGACCAGACCGTTGAGTAAATATGGGATACGCCACTGTCCGCCATGCGCGTGACCGCATAGCACTAGATCAAATGGATGTGATGCGTATTCTTTGATGTATTCCGGTCTATGCGCCATCAGAATATGAAATGAGTTCTCCGGAAGGTCGTCAAATCCATCGAGTACACTTTTATACATTTCTGCATTTCCATATGAGCGCCGCTGTCCTCCATAGCGTGCAGGGTCATCTACCCCACAGATGGTGAACTGCTCCCCGCCCCAATCGATAACTTCTTGTTCATTTTGCAGTACTCGAATCCCATATGACTCGATCATCGAGAAAATTTCTTGGGGATCATCTGCCCAAAACTCATGATTGCCGGACACATAGAAGCATGGCGCTATATCTGTAATTCGTTCAAGCAGCAGCTTGGCTCCACGCTGCGGTCGCTTATCATCTACTATATCACCACATAATAGTATAATATCTGGCCGCACAGCTTTTACTTTTTGAATCAAAGGCGATTGATCATTCCCATAAATATAGCTGTGCAAGTCGGAAAGCATAACAAGCCTGAGCGGCGTGTACGACTTAAACTGTTCCGTTTGTATAGTATAGTACCGAACGGTCAGGCCACATTGCAGTCCAGCAATACCGATGCCCGCTGCACACAGGATGAATGCGCAGGCGATCCTCTTTTTTGCGCCCATAGATTGCCTTTCCCTCTCAAAAATAAATATTTTAACAAAAAGGGATACGTGACAATTTACGCTGCCCGTATCCCCCTGTCATTCAATTAGTTAGCTCTCTGTTTGGTATGCGTGGCAATTTGTTTGGACTTGATAAAGATGCTAAGCTTTTTATAAGCAAGCATGGTGATTACCGTCAGTATCAAGCCCTTAATCAGATTAAACGGGAGCACGCCGATGAGCAAATATGCGCCCATACCGTTAATCGATGGATTGACTGCCGTGCATGCGGCCAAAATTGCCTCAATCGGCATACCGACGGCAGCGTAGAACGGAATAATCAGAAAATAGTTGGTTACGATACCGATACCTGCCATTGCTGCCGAGCCGAGCAAGCAGCCAACAGCAGCTGATTTACGTGTGTAACGTATGCGATAAACCAGCACCGCGACAACTACTAAAGTGGACAAAATCAAAAAGTCAGCCAGCTCGCCCGATCCACCTGTCTGTGTTTGTGTTAAATGAATAAGATCCTTGATGCCAATCATAGTGATGGCTGGCGCAATACCGAAAATAAATGCGCCGATCAGCACAACCGCACCAGAGAGATCCACTTTAAGGAATGGGGGCATCAGTGGAAGCGGAAACTCAAAATACATAAGTATGGTTGCGATTGCTGCAAATACAGCAGTGCAAGTGATTTTTCTTGTCTTAGTCATGGATTGTCGTCTCCTTTTTCATCAGGAGTTCTGTTTGGGAAACAAAAAACCCTTGGATTATATCCAAGGGCGCGCAGACGTACCGAAATACACCTGTTTCTTCCATCCGGACTATAACCGTCGGTTGGGATTTTCACCCATCATGCCTTGCGGCTCGCAGACTATCAGGCTGTGGCCCGTATACTGCCGGTGGAGACTTTCACTCCGCCCTGAAACAGAACTGATTGAATTATTACGGTCTTATTATAAAACAATGACAGACATTTGTCAATCATTTTTTTGTAAACTGTTGGAGTATAGATTCGATTTCTTCCCGCGTGCCGACGGCATTGATGAATTCAAGCAGTGCGTTGGCAGACATATGTGCTGGCAGGTCAAGTGAGACTAGTACCGCCGCGCGGCGCTTGGCGCTATCTGCACTGCCGGAAAGTCCCCACAAGTAAAGATCTGTTTTGGTGATAGCCGCGCTCTGGCCGTCCGAGTGGTTTGCCTGCTCCCCTTCCTCAAAAGTTGCGCCTGCGCGTCGAAGTGCCTGTAAAATCGTGTCCGGACGCATGCCCTCTACGCCAAGTTTGCCCTCTTTAGAGCGATGCCGTTTGCGGCGCTCCTTGCCCGTAACATCCGGGATATATGCGTGCTTTACCCGCTCTGCGGCAAGCGCGCCTTTGAGGTAATTGCGAATGAGAAAACCCGCGCCATCACTATCGGTCAGTATAATCAAACCGCGCGTTCGCGCAATGCGGCGAAGTAGTTGCAGCTGCTCTTTATCATTAAAAATACGAAAACCGCCACTTTCCAACACGATCGTGTCAACTACTTGCCGAACGGTATTGGCGTCATACCGCCCCTCGACCAAGATCGCCTCGCGTACGCGGATCATGTAGCCTCCTCCTTCAGCGCAGCAGCCATTGAAAGCAGTGCAAGCTCAATCTGCTTTTGCCGGTCGACTGCACTCCCCTTGAGCGAGGAATCGGTCTTGCTGCAGATAGATGCAGCATGCCTCAGCCATGAGAGCGACACACGGCGCGCCGCGGTCTGGAGCTGGCGGGCGTAGTATGGCGATTTTGAGCCGATCATCTCCATCAGCTGCCGCTCCCCTCCCCTTGTCTGTGCGCACAGTTTTGCTGCATATAGCCGCTGAATATGGCGGGTGATTGCCGTAAAAATCATTACTTCGCTATTCCTCTGTGCAATCAGATCGTCTACAAGAGCAACTGCACGCTCAAATTTTCCTGCGGTAATCGCATCAGTCAGGTCAAATACCACAGCGTCCAGCACAGGCGAGCATACCGCATCAATGTTGTATTTTTTGATAACCCCTGTTGTCGTGTGGGCTGCAGCTTTTTCTATCTCACTTGCAAGGTTTGTCATCGCGTTGCCGCAAAGGAAGATCAGGTAGGATGCGTCCTCCGGAGCGATTGAACACCCAAGTGCCCGTACACGGCGCTCTATCCAAGCAACCAGTGCATGATCCTCCTGGCGAGAAAAGTCCGCAAAACAGGCCGTTTTTTGGAGCGTTTTATATAGCTTTATGCGCTTATCTGGCTTACCCTCGAGCACATCATAATAGAATACAAGGCAGACGTAGTCGGGCAGATCGCTGAGCAGTTCAGGCAGCATATCCGCAAAACCCGCGGGTGGCTTGAACAGATCAAAATCTGTTATAATAATCAGCTTTTTTTCCGACATAGCAGGATAGCTGTCGACCGCCTCAGTCAGCTGTTCGGGTGTTAGACCCTTCCCTTCGTATTCTATCAGGTTAAAATCGGCAAACGCAGGGTCGATCACTTTGCTTTTTAAGGCGCGCAGATAATATTCCTTTAAATAGCTTTCCTCGCCAGTAATGATATAGAGCGGCGCGAATGTACCACTTTTTAGATCGCGGATCAGCTGCGCTTTTCCATTTTGATTGGTTTTCGCCGTAGGCATGCGGTCACTCCTTTTCAAACTGCCGCACAATCTCACCGCTGCGGTACGGGCTTTCCACCGGACGGCCTGCATATTCCTCCGCAATATCACGGTAAGCCGCCTGTATGACAAGGCGCTCAGCCCCTACCGTGTCAAGCGCACTTTTCAGCAGATCATCATCCTCCAGGTTGTTTTCTGAGAGAACAACCTCGGACGCTGCTGGAGGGTTTTCTGAACTGTCGAGATAGGTTGCCAGCTGTTTTTGCGTAGGACTATGTAGTACCAGCACATCGTCCGACAGCTGCACGCCAAGTTTTCCCTCTGTAATCGGAAATACGTAAATCGGTACTTCTCCCTCGTATACCGTCTGCGCAGCACTTACCTCATGTGCATCAGATGCTTGTACCAGTGCAAGCAGATCGGCATTATACCTGGTCTCCCTGCATCCGGCGGGAATCAGGATTTGCCCGACATCATTTTGTTCCAGTAACTGTGGCAGGTCGCGTGCATGGCCGCGGTCGACTGCGGTCAAAATCAGCGTGTCGATATGGGAAACACCGTTCCAGCGCATCCATTCGCGCACAGAATCCGCCGCATTGCGATAACCGCCATCGCCGCCGCAATCAATCAAAGTAACGCCGCGCTCCGCGTTGGAAACCAGTATCGCCTGACCTGATCCGCAGGTCAAATAGGTAACGGTATAGC
Source organism: uncultured Agathobaculum sp. (assembly GCF_944380985.1). Taxonomy (GTDB): domain Bacteria; phylum Bacillota; class Clostridia; order Oscillospirales; family Butyricicoccaceae; genus Agathobaculum. Next base: position 128,202 of record NZ_CALWJJ010000003.1, read on the forward strand.
GCTGCCCATAGTAATATGCCCCGGTAGCTGTAATCCCAGCAATCAGCACACAGACGACAGGCAACACAATGCGCCAGCGTATCTGCTTTTTAAGGAGCAGCCAGAGCAGCAACGTACCAAACAGTATACTAATAAGCGTGATGCCGAACATATCACCCCAGCTGACAAGACCGATCGGAATATCCGCTACAAAATTTGCAACCCATAAAATGTAGGTCAGGAAAGGCTGCAATAAGCCGGCAATAAAAGGTACTACAGCGGGCAGTACTGAGGCGGTAACGCATAACAAAATACCGCCAATAAAACTAATAGCGGTCACACCGACGACCAGCAGATTGCTCAAAAGCGATAACATAGAGACCGAACCAAATGATGTCAGCAAAATCGGTGTGGTAAAGATGGTTGCACTGACCGTGCAGGAGATTGCGCCAGTAATAATCGAAATGAGCTTTCCTACAATCCTTGGCAATCCGGAGAATGGACGCATCATCCGGCTTTGCATGCGGCTGGAAAGCAAAATCAAGCCAAGCGTTGCGGCAAAGGACAACTGCAAGCTGAGACTTGCGATCGAATAAGGATTGACAATCAGCAGTACTGATAGTGCTGCGAGTAGTGAGTTTAGGCTGTTAGTCTCCCGGCGGGCGATAAAAGCGCCGGCCGCAATCAAATACATAACCGCAGCCCGAATAACAGAAGGCGTTGCGCCCGCAATCGGTACAAAGAACAAAATCATCGGTATAGACACCCAAGTGCCGATGCGACGGCCGAACAGCGTATAGCAAAATGCCACCAAAAAGGCAACGTGCATGCCTGAAACCGCAACCATATGGCTTAAGCCAGAGATTTGAAACGCCAGTGTATCATCATCGGGCAGTGTGGCTGTGTCGCCGATCAGCAGGCCGCTGAGCAAACCTCCCTCACGGGCAGGCAGCGTATTCAGCGATGCCTGTTTGCAAAAGCGGGCGATGCGCTGCGGCAGCCAGCGAAGGTCATTCCCCTCCCTCTCGGTCACGGAAAAGGATAACGGCATATCATCCTCGTCCTCTGTATAGGAGCCTGCAATATACCAACCGTTTGATGCCTGATAAGAAGCGCGGTCAAAGCCTTCGGATGCACTAGGAATATAAAAACCAACATGCACGCGAATTCGATCGCCGGCATAAAGCGGCTGTTCGGTCAGTGGTAGATAACATAACATGCGAAATGTTCCGGGCAGGAAATCCGACGCATCAACCGACAGTTCGGCACGCTGGCTGTCTTCGTAGACGTCAGGATCCCGTACTATCGTTGCCGAGATTTCCATGTGGCGGCCGGCAAGCTCGCGCACTGGCTGGACAACAATATCACGATACAGGCAAAAGCCCGAAAATGCAAGCGATGCCGCCGCAAGCATGCAACAAACGGCAAACAGCCGCTCATACCGGATCAGCGCGCCAGCGGCGCATAGAAATATGGAAAGCAGGAGGAGAGAAAGATGCAGGCCCGGTGCGAAATCCAGACATACAGAGCAATAGAGCGCCGCCGCCGCGGGCGGCACCAGATAAAGCAGCGGCCGTTCGAGCATGGCTATCGCTCCCCCTTTCCTTTCATATGCGCAGATAAAGGAGCGGCGGATATGCCGCTCCCGCTTTACTTTTGTGTCAGCCCGGCGGCCATGTCATATCACGGCCAGAGAGTACATGAAAATGCAAATGAAATACACTCTGCCCTGCCTGCTCTCCAATGTTGGAGACAACGCGGAAGCTGTCAAGACCCATTTCCTTTGCAATTTTGGAGATTGCTTCAAAGCAATGTGCTACGACTGCGCTGTTTGAGGCATCTACCGCCGCAACTGACGAGATGTGCTGTTTAGGAATTACCAGAAAATGCGTGGGCGCCTGTGGATCAATGTCATAAAAAGCGTAGCACTGCTCGTCCTCATAAATCTTTCTGGAGGGAATATCCCCCGCGACGATCTTGCAGAACAGACAATCCGACATATAAACCGTTCCTTTCTATCTGATGGCACAGTGTGTTACAGCATCGCGTCGACAATACCGCTAACCGCTGCAAGCGCCTCTGCAAGTTTTGCAGGTTCCTTACCGCCTGCGGTCGCGCTGTCCGGACGGCCACCACCGCCGCCGCCTACAATCTTGGCGACTTCCTTGATAATTTTTCCTGCATGCGCGCCTTTTTTAACCGCATCCTCACCGCAGATGCACAGCAGGCTGACTTTTTCATCATTGATAGCAGCCAGCACCGCAATCATATCATGTTCTTTTGCCTTGATGTCGTCGCCCATGGTGCGCAGCACATCCGGCGCAGCATCCTCTATCTGCACCGCAGCCACACGCACACCCTTGATCGGCTGCGCATCGCCAAACAGGCTGGCCGTCTGCATAGACGCAAGCTTGCCATTTAGTTTTTCAACTTTCTTGGTAATCGCCCGTAGGTCGGCGACCGTCTGCTCTACCTTAGCAGCAAGCTCGTTCGGCGAGGTTTTAAGCGCCGCAGCAGATACATTCAAGATGTGTTGACGCTCGTTGAGATAGGACAGTACCGCTTTGCCGGTTACAGCTTCTACGCGGCGCACACCGGCTGCAACTGAAGCCTCGCTGATGATCTTAAACATGCCGGCCTTAGCGGTGTTGTCCAGATGCGTGCCACCGCAAAGTTCAACCGAATCACCGGCCTGAACCACGCGCACAACCGCACCGTACTTTTCTCCAAACAGCGCCATCGCGCCCTTCTTTTTAGCCTCGTCGATCGACATTTCCTCAGTGATGACCGGGCTACCAGCCAGAATTGCTTCGTTTACCTGGTTTTCCACCTGCTGAAGCTCCTCTGGGGTCATCGCAGCAAAATGTGTAAAGTCAAAGCGGATATGGTCGTTTGCCGTGTAAGAACCTGCCTGCTCAACATGCTCGCCCAGTACCTGGCGCAATGCTCTGTGCAGCAGATGGGTCGAGGTGTGCGCGCGGCAGACCGCCTGGCGGTATTCAGGATCAACCTTCGCTTCGACCTCGTCCTCGACGGAGATTTCGCCCTCGGTAACAACGCCGACATGCATATACTTACCATCCTTGGTGCGTTGCACATCGGATATGGCTACGGCGCCATGCCGGCCCACAAGCGTGCCGTGGTCGCCGATCTGGCCGCCCATCTCTGCGTAAAACGGCGTTTGATCGAGCACAATAGTGATTTTCTCACCTTTGACCGCTGCACCGGATACCTCGCCTTTGTTTACAACTGCGAGCACCTTTGCTTTTTCGCCGAGCGTTTCATATCCATCAAAGCGGGTCTTGATCGACTTGTCAAGCCCAAGGTCCTCGCTCTGCCAACCGAGATCGCCCATTTTTTTGCGATCCTCTCTTGCGCGTTCACGCTGCTCATTCATCAAACGGTCAAACTCTTCGCGGTTGGTCGTCATACCTTGCTCTTCGAGGATCTCGAGTGTCAGGTCGATCGGGAAGCCATAGGTGTCGTACAGCTGGAATGCGTCGACAGCTGCGAGTTCCTTGCCGCTTGCAGCTGCGATGCGCTCATTGAGAATGGACAAGCCGCTGTCGATCGTCTTGTTGAAGCTGGCCTCCTCATTTTCAATTACCTTGTGGATATATTTTTGCTTTTCCACAAGCTCAGGATAAGCGCCTCCCGACTCCTTGATTACGGTTGTTGCTACATCGGATAGGAATGGACGATCGATACCGAGCAGCTTGCCATGGCGTGCGGCGCGGCGCAGCAGGCGGCGCAACACATAGCCGCGCCCCTCGTTGGACGGGATAACGCCGTCACAGATCATCATAACGGTCGAGCGAATGTGATCGGTGATAACGCGCAGCGAAATATCGTTTTTTTCGCTCTCTCCATAGTGCTTGTCCGCAATTTCAGAGACCTTGTTTGTAATATTGCGCACAGTATCTACATCGAACAGCGAGCCAACACCTTGCACGACGCATGCCAGGCGCTCAAGTCCCATACCGGTATCAATGTTCTTTTGCTTTAACTCAGTGTAGTTGCCGTTGCCGTCGTTATCAAACTGGGAGAATACGTTGTTCCATACCTCCATATAGCGGTCGCAGTCACAACCGACCGTGCAATCCGGCTTATCACAGCCATATTCGGGTCCGCGGTCATAATATATCTCCGAGCACGGGCCGCACGGTCCAGATCCGTGCTCCCAGAAATTATCCTCCTTGCCAAATCGGAAGATGCGCTCGGCCGGGATACCAATATCTTTATTCCAGATCTCAAACGCCTCGTCATCATCCACATAGATGGACGGATAGAGACGGTCTGGATCAATGCCGACCCAGTCCGGACTGGTCAGGAATTCCCAGCTCCAGGCTATAGCTTCCTTTTTGAAATAGTCGCCAAAGGAAAAGTTGCCCAGCATTTCAAAGAAAGTGCCGTGACGCGCAGTTTTGCCCACATTCTCAATATCGCCCGTACGGATGCACTTCTGGCAAGTGGTTACGCGGCGGCAAGGCGGCTCCTGCTCGCCGGTAAAATACGGCTTCATCGGCGCCATGCCCGAGTTAATCAGCAAAAGTGATGGGTCGTTTTGCGGGATGAGCGAAAAACTCGGCAGGCGCAGATGGTTTTTGGTTTCAAAAAACCTAAGATACATTTCGCGCAATTCGTTAAGTCCTCTGTACTGCATAACATTTATCCTCCAAATGTCTAATTATTACAAAAGAAAAAAGCTTTCGCCCGAACCTGTCAGGGGCGAAAGCATGCTTCCACGGTACCACCCTGATCTACGCGAGAATATGCCCGCGCATCTCAGCGATCCGGTATCGGGGATCAGGCGGCTTGCTTTGACAAGCTGCTTGGAAGTGGCTGTTTTCCTGACAGAACAAGGGCTTGCACCGCTTCCCTCTCGCTTCGGATCTGCCGGGTGGAAAACTCGTTTCCTCATCGCATTCACAATATTGCTTTATTATTATCCCACTATTGATACGTTTTGTCAACAAAAAACCGGTCATAAGACCGGTTTTTTGAGGAGAGAGAAGAGAGTGTCTAACCAATAGATGACTGTTCCTGCCGAGTGACTTTTTTCACCCACTTCCAGCTGTGTAGCCGAATGACAACGGGAACCGCCTTGTAGAGCTGATCCCACTTGAGCAGGAAAAATACAATCACGGGCGCGCTTTTCCACCAGAACGCTGCCATCGCCGATAATGGCACAACAATCAGCCACATACTAATTAGATTCATCTTGGCGCTAAAAGCGGTGTCGCCTCCTCCACGGATGATACCGTTGTCGCACGCCATCTGATAAGCTGTGCCTACAGTTGTAACCGCAAGGACGATCATAAACTGCATGGAAAGCCGATAGGCTGTCTCGGTCAGCGAGCCGCCGAAAATCATCAAAATCGGTGTGCGCAGTGCAAAGATCAGCATTCCCGAACACAGTCCGATGACAATAAACAGAATCTGAAGTGTATGAACCAGCGGACGAAGCCGATCCTCGCTTCCAGAGCCAATTGTGCGGCCGACCACAATACCCGATGCGGACGCCGCACCATAGCAAACGACCGACAGAACCTGATAGACCTGCACCGCAATCGCGTTGGCCGCTGTAACATCGCCACCCAGGTGCCCAAGAATACCGGTCTGCACCATTTGCGCTACACCCCAAAGCGCCTGGTTGATCAAAACCGGAGAGGACACACGGGCGTAGTCGCGGATATAGCTGGTATCGATATGCAGCAGCTTTTTGAGTGTCAGTTTAAGCCGATGTTCTCTATGCTTTAAATAATATATGACGATCATCAGCTCGGCGCAGCGCGCCACCAGTGTTGCGATCGCTGCGCCGCGCACACCAAGTTCAGGAAAACCGAGGTTGCCATATATCAGGCAATAATTGAGGCACACGTTAATAATGAGCGTCGATCCTGCGATAATATAGCCGATTTTGACAATGCCAATCGAGCGGAGCGAAGCGACTAAAATATTGGTAACTGTAAAAATGACATAGGTAAAGCAAATGATCTGAAAATATTTTGCACCCTCTGCAATGACGGCTGCATCGTTTGATAGTAACGACAGCAGCTGCGCAGGGAAAAGCAGCACAATGGCAAACATCAGCATGGCCAGCGCGCCGCCAAAGCGAAGCGCCACGCCAATGATGTGTGGAATAGGATCAAGCCGCCCCTTCCCCCAATACTGCGATCCAAGAACGACTGCTCCTTCGCCCGCGCCGACAACCAGCATCTGCAGCAGATACTGCACCTGGTTGCACAGACTGACGCCACTCATTGCATTCTGGCTGTATCGTCCAAGCATGACGGTATCCATCATGTTCACACCGTATGTTAACAGGTTTTGCAGCGCTAACGAAAACGCCAGCATCATAAAGGACTTATAAAACGTCTTTTCCCGGATCATCATCGCAGCCCTTCTTTTATTGCACCTTATTAGCACGATAGCATATGTTTTTATTCTATCATAGTAAGCATACAGCAGTAACGAAAGGATAACAATAACAAAACTCCGCAATATATTTACATTTTGTGCTGTTTTATGATATGATGAAAAAAAGGATGTGAGAGACAGTGAAAGTGCTTAACGAAGCGGGTGTTTTATCACGTTCAGAGCGGTTTTTCGCCACGCCCTCGACAACGGCGCGCGGGCTGTTTTTCTATGTCACTCGCGTTGGGCATTATTATTATGATGAGCGTTATAACTTCCTTGACAGCTCGGAGGTCGCCCATCAGGAGAGCCACAAAAATTTCTTTCTGGCCTTTGTCCGCGCCGGCACCATGTATTTTGAAACAACGCAAGTTTTTGCTGCAGAACGCGGCCAGGTTGCGTTGATCGACTGCCACAAGCCGCACCGTTTTTTCACTACTGGACAAGCGGAGTCCATGTGGATTCATTTTGATGGCGCTAATTCCGATGCATTTTTTCATCAAATTCTTGCTTTCCGCAACGGAAAGCAGACGTTCACTCCTGCGTCGGATGGACGCATTGAACAGGATATGGCACAGATTATTTCCGGGCTGCGCAGCGCCAGCATGACCGAAGTGGACTGCTCCCAGCGCATTTACCGCATACTGTGTAGCCTGATGTTTCCAGCCCAGCAGCAGGGCTGTGTGCCGCAAAATGATTTGATAGCCAAAGCTATAGAATATATCGGAGCACATTTGTTTGAACCGCTATCTGTCCGCCGCGTTGCGGATGCTGTAAATCTCAGCTCCTCTCATTTCTCGCGCCTGTTTCGCAGTACGACCGGTTTTTCCCCGCACGAGTATATCATGTTGCATCGGATAGACGAAGCAAAGGCGTTACTACAATCCACTACCTTGTCGGTCAAAGAAATCGCTTTTCGTGTTGGATACCACAGCGAAGTCAATTTTATCACAGCTTTTACCAGAAAAACCGGCAGCTCGCCAACGCAGTTTCGCAGAAATACGCTCTGATCCTGATAAAAATACCCGGCACACACGTTTGTGAGTGCCGGGTATAAATTATGCGATGTTTTTGTCCGCAGGATCGGAAGTGTTCGGTTTAGTACATGCCTCCCATATCCGGCGCTGCAGGTGCGGGGGCGACAGGCTCTTTCTTATCAGCCACCAGGCTCTCGGTGGTTAGAACCATCGAAGCGACCGACGCCGCATTCTGCAGTGCAGACCGGTTGACTTTGGTCGGGTCGACGATACCGTTCGAAATCATATCGCCATAAGTCTCAGTAGCGGCGTCAAAACCGTAGCCAACCTTGCCGCAGTTCTTTACCTTGTCGACAACGATTGCGCCTTCGATACCTGCATTAACTGCGATCTGCGCCATCGGCGCCTCGAGGCCGCGCGCAACGATCTGCATGCCAGTCTTTTCATCGCCCTCGGCCGACTCGGCCAGCGCCTCGACTGCAGCGATTGCATTAACATACGCAACGCCGCCGCCAGCAACGATGCCTTCCTCGACGGCTGCACGGGTCGCATTGAGCGCATCCTCAATACGCAGCTTCTTTTCCTTCATTTCAGTCTCGGTTGCAGCGCCAACCTTGATAACCGCAACACCGCCAGCGAGCTTTGCCAGACGCTCCTGCAACTTCTCACGGTCAAAATCTGAAGTGGTGCGATCGATCGCGCCACGGATTTCGGTAATGCGGCTGGCAATAGCCTGCTTGTTCCCCGCACCGTCAACGATCGTGGTGTTCTCCTTGGTAACTTTAATCTGACGGGCTGAGCCCAGCATATCCATGGTCGCATCCTTAAGCTCGATGCCGACCTCCTCGGAGATCACAGTGCCCCCGGTCAGGATGGCGATGTCGCGCAGCATATCCTTGCGGCGGTCGCCGAAGCCCGGCGCCTTGACTGCAACACAGGTAAAAGTGCCGCGCAGGCGGTTGACAATCAGCGTGGACAGCGCCTCACCTTCGATGTCCTCGGCGATGATCAGCAGCTTTTTACCAGACTTGACAACCTGCTCGAGGATCGGCAGCAACTCCTGGATATTAGACAGCTTTTTGTCGGTAATCAGAATGAGCGCGTCGTCGAGATTGGCTTCCATCTTCTCGGTATCGGTACACATATACGGGGTCACATAGCCGCGGTCGAACTGCATGCCTTCAACAACCTCGGAGTAAGTCTCAGCGGTCTTGGACTCCTCAACCGTGATAACACCGTCGGTCGATACCTTCTCCATCGCCTCGGCAATCAGCTTGCCAATCTCCTCATCGCCCGATGAGATCGCGCCGACACGCGCAATGTCATTGCTGCCATCAATCGACTTGGAGTTTTTGGCGATAGCTTCTACTGCTGCATTGACTGCCTTAGAGATGCCGCGACGCATAACCATCGGGTTTGCACCTGCCGCAACGTTCTTCAATCCCTCACGAACAAACGCCTGGGCCAGCACAGTAGCTGTCGTGGTGCCGTCGCCGGCTACGTCGTTAGTCTTGGTCGCAACTTCCTTGACGAGCTGCGCACCCATGTTTTCGTAGGCATCCTCCAGCTCGATTTCCTTGGCGATGGTAACGCCGTCGTTTGTGATCAGCGGGGAGCCGTATTTCTTATCCAAAACCACGTTGCGGCCCTTAGGACCGATCGTGACCTTTACCGTATCGGCGAGCTGGTCAATGCCGCGCTGCAGCGCCTTGCGCGCCTCTTCGCCGTAAATAAGCTGTTTCGCCATGATAAATTACCTCCTCGAATTACTCAACAATCGCAAGAATGTCGCTCTGACGAACAATGATATATGTCTCGCCATCAAGCTTTACCTCGGTACCGGTGTATTTGCCGGTAATTACTTTCTGGCCCTTCTGGACCTCCATCTTGATCTCCTTACCATCTACAATGCCGCCTGGTCCCACTTCGATAATCTCGGCAACCTGCGGCTTTTCCTGCGCAGACGCAGTGAGAATGATGCCGCTAGCAGTCGTCTCCTCCGCTTCGACCATTTTGATAACAACGCGATCACAAAGGGGCTTGAGTTTCATAATGGATTCCTCCTATAAGAAATAAGATTAACCAATTCTGTATTTAGCACTCATTTCATCCGAGTGCTAACTTCGTGTATTATATTACATCAACTCCGCAAAATGCGCAAGAGGTTTTTGGAAAAATCTCTACATAAATTTTAAATAATTTGTTAATTTGGACAATAATTTTTATTTTAATTAGCAGACTGCCCCAACGAGTGCTTGAAATACATATGCAGATTGCATTTGATCATACCGTTATAAAGTTTACGGCGCTTGTCCGCCCGCCTGCCGAATAATTGCTCAAATAGCGGATCCGAGCTTAGGATATACTGCTTCATCGGCGATTTTGCCAGTGCGCGGCCGAACGCGACATACAGCTTTTCCGCCGCCCGCCGGTCAAGCAGCCGCTCGCCATAAGGCGGATTGGCAAACAGCGTGCCACGTTCACCATAATCTCGCGAAGTAGCATCGGCTTTCTCGAAGCGTATGGCGTCTGCAACACCTGCCTTATATGCATTTTCGGCAGAAAGCTGCACGCAGGCCAGATCTATATCGCTGCCGACAATCTCAAGCGGCGTCTGCGTGTCAGCTATATCGAGCGCTGATTCGCGCGCCCTGCGCCAAATCTCATCATTAAAGCACACCCACTTCTCAGCATCGAATCCGCGCAGCAGGCCAGGGGCGCGCCGCTGTGCAATCATTGCAGCTTCGATCGCAATGGTGCCCGACCCACAAAACGGGTCAATCATCGGCTCCCTCCCCCGCCAGCGCGCAAGTTTTACCATCGCAGCAGCAAGCGTTTCACGCATCGGCGCGGTATTACTATTGGCGCGATAGCCGCGCTTGTGCAGTCCGGCGCCCGATGTATCCAGATATAGTTCAGCCACATCGTGCATGATCGAAAACTGTATTCTATACGTAGCACCCGTCTCCTCAAACCAGTTTTGATGATACGCCTGCCCTAGACGTGAAACAACAGCTTTTTTGATGATTCGCTGGCAGTCTGGTACGGAATGGAGTGCAGAGTTCAGAGCATGGCCCTTGACCGGAAAGGCGCCATCCTTGGGGATAAACTGCTCCCATGGCAGCGCACGCACGCCCTCAAAAAGCGCGTCGAATGTTTTAGCCGAAAATCTACCAAGCTGGATCAATACCCGTTCCGCACAGCGCAGATTGAGATTCGCCCAGGCCAGTATCGACTCATCTCCCGTGAACAATACGCGTCCGTTTTCCGCATGTACATTAGCCAGTTTGCTGCCAAAGCGCAGCTCATCTGCAACGATCCCTTCGAGGCCAAAAAGTGTCGGGCAGCACATTTGAAGTTCCATTCCGGCACTCTCCTTTCTGAAAAAAGGCTCCTGCCGCTGCCCGGCAGGAGCCAATCGATGATATGTCTATCTTATCGGGTTCTTTTTTATTTGTCAAGGTGGTATCACAGGCACAGATAAGGCACGGACGGTTTTTCGATTCGATGCGAAAGGTAGCGGAGCAGCCGGATACCAAGCAGACGGAGCACGAGCGCATAGAGTACGCCTGCGCCAAGAATGGTAAGAGCTAACGCGGCCGTTTCATTCTGGCAGGCAGACAGAAATGCGTGGAAGAATATCCGTGTCCAGGCGAACAATGCGGTGCCGCAGAGCAGCGGTACGCCAAAGCGGCGCAGCGGTTTTACGGCAAAATGGCTTTTTCGGTGTAGGATGCATAAGTTGACAAAAAAAGCGATGGAGCCAGTTAAAATCATGGCGAGCAGATAACCGTAAATGCCAAGCGTCGGACGGGCGCACCAGCGATAGATTAGTAGAAGTTGACACAGCTCTGCACTGACACCTGTGAGCAAGTTCAAATGCTGCAGGCCGAGTGCGTTAAGCAAGCTGCCTGACGTCATTTGATAATAGCTGATGACCGCGACCACTCCCAGCAGAGCGACGTATCCGTCAGTTAGCGGCTGCCGGAAAAACAGCTCGCTCAGCCGCGGCGCGAGCGGTATCAGCACAGCCGTTGCAGGCACGCCGATCAGCCCGACTGTCGAGATAGCACGCCCGACCAACGCGCGTATCCGTTTACCGCTGCCGACCGCCTGTGCAGCCGTGACAGCAGGCAGAAGCGCCGTGCACACAGAACTGACCAGCGCGACCGGCAGAAGGATAAGCGGCATGGCCATACCTGAAATAACACCGAGTGCCGCAAGCGCCTGCTCATATGTAAGGCCAGCCGTCATCAATCTTTGCGGCAGCAGCACAGCGCCCGCTGAACTGATAAGATTGCCGATAAGAGCCGATGCAGAGAGCGGCATCGCAATGAGGAAGAACTGACGCGCGATAGAATGGTCGAGCGGCGCAGTGAGTGATACACCTTTAATGCTGCGGCGAAACAGACGGGTCAGAAATAACGCGCTGAACACTTCGCTGATCACCATGCCCGCGAAGATCAGCATAGCGATTACGCCGTAGTCATCTCCCTGGTAGTGATATAGCAGTAGGCCGACGGACAGGATGCGAATCAGTTGCTCGCCAACCTCGGACATAGCAGTATACTGCATGCGGTCAAGACCGATAAACAGCGACTTAAAGATATTTTCCACTCCGGTCAGCGCAAGGCAGAGCAGCACAAACGGAAACGCCCGCGCACATCGTCCGTCTCCCAGAAGTGTGGAAGCGATTGAGTCACCAAACAGCAGCACAACGGCCGCACAACTTGCGCACAGCGTAAAAAATACGGAAAACGCAAGCCGCAACACCGCGCCAATTTTACGCCATTCGCCTTTGGCCTCGCTTGCTGCGCTCAGGCGGGAGCATGCCATAGTTACGCCAGACAAACAGCCCGCATTCAGCACAAGATAGGCAGAGTTTACCAGTCGGTATACACCAAGTCCCTCGGCCCCTGCAAAATGGCTGAGTAGGATGCGGTAAAAAAAGCCGAGTGCCTGTAATGCCAGATTGCCGCAAGCCAATACGCCGGCCGCATATAGGATAGTTTTTTTTTGAATCCGCACAGCATGACCCCATTTCATTTTAAGGCTATGCTGCGGAGCTTTTTAATATGAGTGGCAAACGACCCGCTCTCCCTAAAGGAAGCCGGGTCGTTTGATCAAATTCGTTTGCTCATTTTTTCGCTGTATTCCAAGCGGTATTGCGCAAATGTACTATTGTCCAGCGCGTCACGAATTTCCTGCATCAACTGATTATAAAACCACAGATTGTGCATGACCAGCAGCCGCTGCGACAACATCTCCCCGCTCTTGAGCAGATGTCGCAGATAGGCGCGGCTGAACCGACGACAGGTCGGGCACTGGCAGCCCTCCTCGATCGGTCGGTCATCCGTTTGATATTTGGCATTCATAATGTTCATAATGCCATTATGGGTGAACAGATGCCCATGCCGGGCATTGCGCGTCGGCATAACGCAGTCAAAAAAATCGACGCCGCGGGCTACCCCCTCAATGATATTAGAAGGTGTGCCTACCCCCATCAGATAACGCGGTTTGTCCACCGGTGCATGCGGCAGCACGACATCTAAAATATGATACATGGTTTCTGTGCTCTCACCCACGGCAAGCCCGCCGATCGCGTATCCGGGCAGATCAAGCTCGGCGATCGCCTGCATGTGTTCAATACGAAGATCGTCATAGGTGCCGCCTTGGTTGATGCCAAACAGCATCTGATCAGGGTTTACTGTGTCCGGCAGCGTATTGAGCCGGTCCAGCTCGTCTTTGCAGCGCCTCAGCCAGCGCGTTGTGCGGTCAATCGAGTTTTTGACATATTCGCGCGGCGCGGGGTTTTCGATACACTCGTCAAACGCCATGGCAATATCAGATCCCAGGTTGGACTGGATGCGCATGCTTTCCTCCGGTCCCATAAAGATCTTTCGGCCGTCTACATGCGAGTGGAAGGTGACGCCTTCTTCCTTTATCTTACGCAAGGTGGCAAGCGAAAACACCTGGAAGCCGCCAGAATCGGTCAGCATAGGCCCATCCCAGCGCATGAATCGATGCAGACCGCCCATTTGTTTTATAATTTGGTCTCCTGGGCGGACATGCAGATGGTAGGTATTGGACAGTTCTATTTGGCACCCAAGCTCTTTCAGATCAAAAGCATCGACCGCGCCCTTGATCGCGCCGGCCGTACCGACATTCTGAAAAACCGGGGTCTGCACTATGCCATGTGCTGTGCAGAACGCTCCTCTGCGCGCTCTTTCCTCAGTTTTGATTAGTTGAAATGTTCCAATTTCCATACAGCCCTCATATTTTACATAATTGTATATATTTTATCATAATTTCAGTAGAATTGCAACATTTGCTCTTAATATGGTTGCTTTACAGACGTAAATATGACAAAATAGAAGAGTATTTATGGCACGATATATTGGTGCCTACCGTCTGGACGCCTTGCAAGGCATCTGCGCAGCAGACATCAGCGTCTAGTTTAAAGCACATATCAAATGCTCATTCCCGTAAAGTATCACTAGTGTTAGTATAGATAGTTCCTCCGCTATGCTGTAAAAGGAAGGAGGCAAACTGGTAGAAATTTATCGTTGATAGTGCTACAATAAAACAAAATAGAGACCGGCAAATTGAAATATGTAAAGGAGTACATTTATATGACGGGGCCCAATCCAAATAATATCTACCCCAATGAAAACATTAAGCAAGTTGTTTATATTAAAAATGTAATTACCAATCCTAATATTATCGTTGGTGAATATACTTATTATGATGATATAAATGGCGCAGAAAAATTTGAGGAACATGTAACCTATCATTATGCGTTTTTAGGTGATAAGCTCATAATAGGAAAATTCTGTGCAATCGCTAAAGGTATCGAATTTGTGATGAATGGCGCAAACCACAGAATGAACAGCGTGACGACCTATCCGTTTAATATTATGGGCAGTGGTTGGGAGCAGTTCACTCCGACGTTAGAGGATTTGCCTTTCAAAGGTGATACAATAGTTGGGAATGATGTGTGGATCGGGCAGAATGTCACCGTGATGCCCGGTGTGCATATTGATGACGGTGCAATTATTGCGGCAAACTCTGTTGTTGCAAAAGATATTCCTGCATACTGTATTGCAGGAGGAAATCCCTGTAAAGTAATCCGCAAACGATTTGATGATGACCTTATCGAATATTTGTTGGCTCTGAAATGGTGGAACTGGGATGCAGACAAAATTTTCAGAAATATGGCTACACTGTGCAGCGGGAACTTAGATAAGATCAAACATATCAAAGATTAACAATTCACATCTATCGGAGAAATAACACAGCCAGTTTGGGGCTGACCGTCCTTTGCAACAAGCAGAGGACGTTTTTTCGCATCTAGTAGAAAATTTAATACAGCAGCATGGAATCCCCGAATGAGAAAAAGCGGTATTCCTGTTCGATGGCTTGCCGGTAGGCGTCCATAACCATCTCTCGTGTGGCAAAGGCGGAGATCAGCATCATCAAAGTACTTTCCGGCAAGTGAAAGTTGGTTACCAAGTGATCAACTACCTTGAAACGATAGCCCGGATAGATAAAAATATCCGTCCAGCCGGACTGTGCGCGCACATGGCCAGTCTGATCAGCTACGGTTTCAAGCGTGCGGCAGGCTGTCGTGCCGACTGCCCAAATTTTGCGCCCAGCGTCATGTGCTCGGTTGATCTGCTGCGCAGCTGTCTCTTCCATAACGTAATATTCGGAATGCATCACATGGTCTGTGATCTCATTCTCTTTTACGGGGCGGAATGTGCCAAGACCAACGTGCAGTGTAACAAACGCAAGTTGCACGTCTTTTTGCACCAGCTTATCGAGCAGCTCTGTTGTAAAATGCAGCCCAGCAGTCGGCGCTGCGGCCGAGCCTGGCGTTTTGGAATAAACCGTCTGATAACGTTCCGGGTCGCTGAGTTTTTCTTTGATATAAGGCGGCAACGGCATGGAGCCAAGCTTGTCTAAAATCTCGAGAAAAATGCCGCTATAATGAAAGCGAATCAGGCGGTTACCGTCCGGCTGTACCTGCTCGACAGTTGCAGTCAGCAGTCCATCGCCAAAGGTCAGCTCGACGCCCTCACGGGTCTTACGGCCCGGCCGGGTCAGACACTCCCACAAGCCGTTTCCTTTATCGGTTAGCAGTAACACCTCAATCGGTGCAGTGCGTCCAACCGCGTGACCCATCAGTCGGGCCGGGATAACGCGCGAGTTGTTAAGCACCATACAGTCGCCCGGCTGCACATATTCCAGCAGATCACGGAAATGACAGTGCTGCACCGACCCGTTCGATCGGTTGAGTACCATCAAGCGCGAGGCATCACGCTGAGCAAGCGGATGTTGCGCAATCAGCTGCTCTGGAAGATCAAAATAAAAATCGCTCTTTTTCATTACAAAAGCATGGGCGCCCATACGGAGCGCCCATGCTGCATCCCCCTTCTTATTGTGTACACATATTTACCGGCCAATTTCGATGCCGGTAAAGTAGAATTTCAGAATCTCCTCGTAGTTAAAGCCCTGCTGCGCCATTCCGTACGCACCCCATTGGCTCATGCCGACGCTGTGCCCCCAGCCCGAGCCAGCAAATGTGTAGCTTGTCGCGCCCGACATCTGCGGCGGTTCATCTGTGGAAGACGCGGCGCTGTCGATCAGAACGGTTCTGGTGGCCTCGTCGAAGTCTACGCCGAAATCGAGCGCGACACCAATATCACGTAACATAAAATAGTTGTTGCCATTGATCCGATAGCCGGTCAGCGAGACCGTCCTTCCATCGATCACGACCACCGCATCCGATGTAAGAAAACTATTGATCTGTGTGGAAGCGGCGGAGGACATTTCACCGCCGACCGCCTGATACGGCACGCCTGAGGCGATGAGGATTCGGTCAGTTTCAGCCTCCCAGCTGACATTGAACTGGCTGTCTGTGCCGCTCAGGATGTACGCAATATCTCGTAGCTTATAAAAGTTATTGCCACCGATATTATAGCCCTGCGGCATGACAGATAATCCATCCACGGTGACATTATGTGATGAAGGAACAGCATTAGGGCTTGTACGCTGTACAGCCACTGGGCTGCGCTGTGCGCCATTAGGTGTAATCGTATATCGGATGCTCTTAAGGCCAAATACCGTCCGGCAGTCATCGCGCTGAAGAACAACTGTTTTGCCGTTGGTATCGGTTACAGTAACTTCATTAACATTGTCTGTTTCCGTGCGCCGGGTTACCATCACATTGTCGACAGAGCCGATCTCATAACCGGCATCCAGCAGCATCTGACGGATCTCATCTGCAGTTAGTGTAACGCTCCAGGAGCTGTCATGGGTCTCGTAAGGATCCTCTTTGCCTTGCAGATAGGGATAATCACCGCCCCACACATTAACCGCGTCCTCGGTTGCGCCTCCGTCTGACGAGAAGAAATAACCAATTACCGGCTCGCCAGCATACACCAGATACTGACCCCGCGTTGCGTCAACTGCCGCATCCGAGGCTGTGGTTGCACGGTTTGTACCCAGATAGACCTGGCAGTTAGTGGTGTTGCATAATTCAAAGTACTCATTATGCTTGCTGGTGCCGAGCGCAAAGGATCGCGCGCAGACCGCTTGCGCTTTTTGCGCTTCGGCAGGCCAGTCCGGATCAATCTCGTAAGGTAAAACCCCTTTCACATAATCCTCAAGCGCAACATAGTTTATAACAGTAATGTTGCCACCCCCGGCAGGACGATAGACAAAATCACCATGCCACTGATAGCCCCGGAACCAGGTAAGCGCGCTGTTTGGGCGAATAGCGATATGGTCTGCACCTGCGGCCGAGGTATAAAGAACGGCGCCGGTAGATGTATCACTTACTTGAAAGGCATCGTTTACAAGACGAATGGTAAGCTGAGAGGCGGAAATGGCCGTGCCGCCCGAAAAGCTTGTTCCGTTCATCGTGCCGATGGAATAACCCGTCGGCTCCCCCGAAACGTTTTCGAGCTTGGGGTCAGCAAAGCTGCTCGCGCCGTCGATTGTCAGGCCGACACGCAGCGTAACGTTGGTATCGACCGCCGACGCCGGCACAATGTGCACAGCGCCCAGCACAACGGCTGCGCAAAGCAGTGCAGATAATAACCTTTTCACACCATCAACTCCTGTTTTATTTTTTGTGCCCTCTATTGACAAACTATTGGCCTTATCTTACAATAGGGATAAAGTAAGTGTACAGATAGAGGCGCGGTTTTCATCAGTACCGGCTGGGAGGGTCCGCAAACCCGTTGAGCAGCCGAGAAAGGGTCTTCCGCCGAAGCTGGTACCTCGCTGCGGCAGGGCCGGCTGGACGCTGCCGGAAAACATCCCTGCGTCTGTCATCAGCAGAAATGCCGGTGGAGAGCTATCCTGCTTAGAAGAATGCGGAAGTACCGCTTCCTCTATTATAGTATAGGTCATACCGGTTTTCAACCGGTATTTTTCTTTATTTCCAGGGCAAGGATAAGCTGCGGCTTGCTACTCTTTTAGGAAGGATTTGATGTAAGTGAATCATTATAAAGTAGGCATTGTGGGCGCGACCGGCATGGTCGGACAGCGGTTTGCGCTGCTGCTGGAAAACCATCCCTGGTTTGAGGTAGCAGCACTTGCGGCTTCGGCGCGCTGCCGTGGCAAAACCTATGCCGAAGCCTGTGAAGGCCGCTGGAAAATGGCTGTGCCCATGCCGGAAAAATATAAGGATATGGTCATGTATGATGCTAGTGCAGATGCAGATGAAGTTGCTTCCAAGGTGGATTTCATTTTCTGCGCGGTAGATATGAAAAAAGACGAGATTCGCGCGCTCGAGGAGAAATACGCAAAGCTTGAGTGTCCGGTCTGCTCCAATAATTCGGCAAACCGCATGACGCCCGACGTTCCGATGATCATCCCGGAGATCAATGCCGATCATGCGCAGATCATTCCGGCACAGCGTCGCCGCCTTGGCACAAAGCGCGGGTTTATTGCTGTCAAATCCAACTGTTCAATCCAATCCTATGTGCCGGCGCTCTCCGCGCTGATGGACTATGAGCCGACCGAAGTAGCCGTCTGCACCTATCAGGCGATTTCAGGCGCCGGCAAAACCTTCACCTCATGGCCGGAGATGGTAGATAACGTTATCCCCTATATCGGCGGCGAGGAAGAAAAGAGCGAAAAAGAACCCATGAAGATCTGGGGACATATCGAGGGCGACCACATCGAAAGCGCTATCTCCCCTGTTATCACCGCGCAATGCCTGCGCGTGGCCTGCTCGGACGGCCACATGGCAGCGGCTTTTGTCAAATTTAGAAATAAGCCGACCAAAGAGGAAATGATCGCGCGCTGGCTTAGCTATAAAGGCCGCGCGCAGGAGCTGAATCTTCCATCTGCGCCCGCGCATTTCCTTACCTATTTTGAAGAAGACGACCGTCCGCAGACTCGTCTTGACCGTGATTTAGAAGGCGGCATGGGCGTTTCGATCGGCCGTCTACGCGAGGACGCTCTGTATGATTATAAATTCGTCAGCCTGTCGCACAATACGCTGCGCGGCGCCGCTGGCGGCGCTGTCCTGATGGCAGAGTTGCTGTGCGCTGAAGGCTATATGGATCGATAAGGAGGCTGCATTGCATGAAAGATCCTGTATTTACCGGCGCCGGCGTTGCAATCATCACGCCGTTTCTATCAACCGGTGAAGTAAACTACGAAGAGTTTGGCCGTATGATTGACCATCAGATCACACACGGAACCGATGCGATCATCGTCTGTGGTACGACTGGCGAATCCTCCACGCTCCATGACAAAGAGCACCGTGAGGTTGTGGCCTGGTGCTGCAAATATGTAGACCACCGCGTTCCAGTTATTGCCGGCGTTGGGTCGAACGACACCGCCTATGCGATTGAGCTTACTCGCTTTGCCAAGGAGTGCGGCGCGGACGCAGGGCTTTCGGTCACCCCATATTATAATAAAACCACACAGCGCGGTCTGGTCGCGCATTACACCGCTATTGCGGATAGCTGTGACTTGCCAATCATACTTTACAACGTACCAAGTCGCACAGGTGTATGCTTTACGGCCGATACCCTATATGAGCTTTCTAAGCATCCAAATATCAACGGCCTTAAGGCTGCTTCGGGTAACTTCAGTCTGCTGGCATCGGTAATGGCCAAGTGCGGCGATGACCTCAACGTATGGTCGGGTAATGATGATCAGATCGTTCCGCTCATGTCGCTTGGCGGCAAGGGCGTTATTTCGGTGTTATCTAATGTTGCGCCGCAGCAAACCCATAATATAACTGAGCTCTGCTTCCAAAACCGTTATCCTGAGGCAGCCAAGCTGCAACTTCAGTTCCACAACCTGATCGATGCGCTGTTCTGCGAGGTAAATCCTATTCCTGTGAAAAAGGCGATGGAACTGCTCGGCTGGAACGCAGGAGATTTACGGCTGCCGCTTGTGGCACCGACTGAGGAGCATATTGATCTGCTGCGCCGCGAGCTTGACGCGGCTGGATGCAAGATCTGATTGGTGATCCGCCAAAAGGAGATATGAAAAGGATGTTAAAAATTGCACTTTCCGGCTGTGGCGGCCGGATGGGACGTGTCATAGCCGATATTGTGGGCGCGCGGAGCGAAATGAAGATTGTGGCCGGATTTGATCCAAATACAGTGAAATATGGCGATTTTCCTGTATTTGCCGATCCATTTGAGTTTCAGGGCAGCTGCGATGTTATTATCGATTTCTCCAATGCATCCGGTACTGAACATCTACTTGCCTATTGTGAAAAGAAAAGCATTCCGGTCATCATCTGTACGACCGGTCACTCGACTGAGCAGCTGAACAGGATACGGGAAGCTGCGACAAAAATCCCGGTATTTCGGTCGGGCAATATGTCTATTGGCATCAATTTGCTGACCGAACTGCTGCGCAAGTCAACTGCAGTTCTTGGGGATAAATTTGATGTGGAGATCATCGAAAAGCACCACAATCAAAAACTGGATGCGCCGTCTGGCACCGCGCTCATGCTGGCGGATGCGGTTAGTGACGCTCTGCCCTACGATGTAGAGTATGTCTACGACCGTCATGCACGCCGGGAAAAGCGCCCTGCTCATGAGATTGGAATTTCGGCCATCCGGGGCGGCACGATTGTTGGCGAGCACAGCGTATTGTTTTGTGGCCGTGATGAGATTATCGAGTTAAAACATACTGCGCTGTCGCGCGAGGTATTTGCGGTCGGTGCGGTGGATGCGGCAGTGTTTATGGCTGGTTGCACCCAGTCCGGTATATACGATATGAACGACGTAATTGCCTCTCGCGGTAATTAAATCAAAATGTATAGAAGCGTCAGGCGCATTAAGCGGCCTGACGCTTTTATATGCCTGCTGTCAGGCTGGACAAGTTGCATTTTATAGAATGTTGGCATATAATAAATCCAGCATTCAATTCCACGTAGCATATTTTTCAAACAAGCGCAAATAATTCAGGGCGAGATCGAAGTTTTCATTACCGATACGCGTTAATGTAGCCTACATCTCGATGCCTCGTAGCGACAATGTATCGCTAGCGGAAATGGAGTATGACAATGCCTAAAAAGCCAAACCAAAAGCTAAAACTGATGTATCTCTCTCAGCTGTTACTGCAAAAAACCGACGAGCAGCACATGCTCACCGCTGATGAGCTGATAGCCGCGCTCTCGCAGCACGGAATTGAGGCCGAGCGGAAGAGTATCTACTCAGATATTGAATCATTGCAGTATTTTGGGCTGGATGTGATTCACCAGCGCGGTCCAGGCGGCGGATATTATGTAGCATCCCGGGAGTTTGAATTGCCAGAACTAAAGCTGCTCGTAGATGCAATTCAATGCTCACGATTCATCACAGCAAAAAAATCCAATGAACTGATTAAAAAGCTGGAATCGCTTGCAAGCGAGTCGCAGGCACGCACGCTACAACGCCAGGTTTATGTTTCTGACCGTGTTAAAACCATTAATGAAAGTATTTATTACAATATTGACGCGCTGCATAGTGCAATTTCTGCGGGTGTGCAGATCACCTTTCGGTATTTCGAATGGGCACTCGACTTTTCTGCATCGGCGCGCATCCAAAAGCGTTATCGCAAGGACGGGGCACTGTATCAGGTCAGTCCATGGGCGCTGACCTGGGATGATGAGAATTATTACATGATCGCCTATGATAAAACCACCGACAAGATCCGGCATTATCGGGTGGACAAGATGGAGGGCATCTCGCTAACCGATAATTCACGCGAGGGCCAGCAGATGTTTTGCAATCAGTTTAACGTCGCCGCCTACTCCCGCAAGATTTTCGGCATGTTTTCCGGCGAGGAGAAAACCGTTAGCCTTGCGTGTGAAAACCGATTTATCGGCGTGATACGCGATCGTTTTGGCGCAGATTTAATCGTACATAAGTTGGATGACACGCATTTTTCAGTTAACGTCACAGTTGCTGTCAGCCCGCAGTTTTTTTCCTGGGTGTTTGGGCTTGGTGGCGCGGTTCGCATATTAGAGCCTACCGAAGTGCGTGAACAATTTCAGCAACAATTAAAGGCAATGATTGAATAAGTCCGTTTTAAAGGACTTCTTTCTTGGTACAATCAGCACATCAAAGAAAGGAGAACCGAATATGGGCTACTCAATCGAATATGTAAACGGACACATCGAAGTATATGATGAAAACGGAACGTTTCTGTTTTCCGCGGACAGTAAGCAGGAAGCAATGGCAGAGCTCGCTGCAGCCTGACAGCCAGAATATGAACAGCATCAAAATACTCCCCTTGCGAAACATGAGTGCGCTCAAACCCATGTTCTGCAAAGGGAGTATTGTATTTTATATAGGGCGGTACATGTGTACCTATAATAGCGGTTTTTGCCGGATCAGCGAGCCGCCGTCCAGAGTTCTGCGCCAAAGTCTATCATATAATCGTGGCTGTTTGCAGCCTCCATGATCTGATAATAGGCCCAGTAGCTACTGGGCACATCGGTAAAACGCCGCAGACTGTCTGCGTTACTGTTAATAAAGAACTTATCCGCTGTGCGGCCTAGCATACGGTTTACCATAGTTGCCACCTCAGCGCGAGTGATCGTGTTATTTGGGCGGAACGTACCATCCGCATATCCATTAATCCATCCATACTGAATCGATCCTGCTACCAAATCATAAAACCAATCACCTGCATGAACATCAGTAAATGGATTTACACCATTCTCAGGTATCATGGCAAAGCG
Organism: uncultured Agathobaculum sp.; assembly: GCF_944380985.1. GTDB lineage: Bacteria > Bacillota > Clostridia > Oscillospirales > Butyricicoccaceae > Agathobaculum. Next base: position 150,786 of record NZ_CALWJJ010000003.1, read on the forward strand.
CATCGCAATCGCGACGAACTCCGCGCGAGTGATCGGTCGGTTAGGTTCAAATATCCCGTCACCTACGCCACTTATTATGCCAAGCGATGCTAACAAATGAACTGCATCCGCATACCATGCGTCTTCTGAAACATCGGTAAACGAGACCGTTATATTAAAGTTATAATCCAGCAGCAGATTGTAGAACATCTGCGCTACCTCGGCGCGAGTCATATTGCCGTCTGGGTGAAAAGCACCATTCGCATAGCCGTTGAGATAAGCCGTATGATCGATTGCTTGCAGCCAATCTGCTATGCCGGTGGTGTCCGGGTCAACTATATCTCGCTCGATTGTCGTGGAATGGGTATCCGGCACGGCATGAGAGACTCCGTGGTCATTGTCGCGCATCATCTGTTCAAATGCAGTATAAGACACATGGCCACCTGCGGAAGTGTCCACCAGAAAGGCCAGATTGATAGAACTGGCTGCAGCATTATCTGCGTGATTGTCTATGGTATTCGTAGCCAGTCCAGCAACTTTGTATTCGGCATATGCGGCGCGTGTTTTCGTGTCCGATGAGTTGGCCGCAAGTGCGAATTCCGAGAGCAAACCCAACGTCATTACCGCGCAAAGCAGCCGCAACAATGCCCGCCTCAGCATATCTTTCTTGCTCATATCGGTGCATATCCCCTCTCCAACTCTTCCGGGCATTCGCGCGGCGAACCACATCCACTGCGCGCAATCTAACCCAAATGGCGCCAATCTAGGTTACAAACAACCATTTATTTTGGTTACATTATAGCAGTGCTTTCCTGGAAATTCAAGTAAAATTCATACGTATTCAGTATGCAATTTGATAAAACAAAAATGAAACAACGTGCAGCGCCGGAGCTTGACGGGTATGCCGCACACTATGCCTGCTTTTAAAAGAAATAACTATTCATTGCGAGAAATACAGTTAAAGCAAATCTGCACGCTGTCATCGCAGTCAACGCGCTATCCCAAAATCAAATCGGCATAATGCACGGTTGCCATTGCGTCTTTTGCGTAGCAATCTGCCCCGATCGAGTCTGCGTAATCCTGTGTAAGGACTGCGCCGCCAACCACGATTTTTGTTCCAGGCGCCTTTTCGCGCAGCAAACGGATAGTCTGTTCCATGCTCACGACCGTTGTCGTCATCAACGCGCTTAGCCCCACCAAAATCACGCTTTGCTCATGAACTGTGTCAAGTATCACTTGAGGGTCGACATCTTTGCCCAAATCAAGTACTTGATAGCCATAATTTTCAAGCAGCACCTTGACAATATTCTTGCCAATATCATGAATATCTCCCTTAACTGTTGCAAGAATGACCTTGCCACGGGTTTGCTGCGGCACATCGCGCATTGCGTCTTTGACAACCTCAAACGCTGCTTTGGCTGCTTCGGCGCTCATTAGAAGCTGTGGCAAGAATAGCGTGCCTGCTTCGAATCCTTTGCCCACGCGGTCGAGCGCCGGAATCAGTTCGGTGTTGACTAATTCAAGCGGCGGCACAGTTTGCAAAGCGTCTTTTGCAGCCTCGGCGGCACGGTACTGCAGACCGCGCTCGATGCTATCACCAAGCGATACCACTGTATCAGTAGATACCGGCGGCAGCGCTGCCGGCTGATTTCCGTAAGCTGCAATAAAATCTGCGCACTGCGTATCCTGATTGGTAAGCGCAAGATAAGCGCGATAGGCACGCATCATAGACTCGGCATTTGGGTTAATGATCGCACAGGACAGGCCACTTTGCAGCGCCATGGTGAAAAAGTTTGCGTTGATAATCTCGCGCTGCGGCAAGCCAAATGAAATATTCGATACACCAAGAATGGTGTGCCCACCCAACTCATCGTGCACACGGCGAAGTGTCTCCAGTGTGACAAGCGCGGAGCGGCTATCGGACGAAATAGTCATCGCAAGCGCATCGATCACAATATTCTCAGGATCGATTCCATATTGCGCGGCAGTTTGATAGATTTTCCTTGCGACTCGGACACGGCCTTCGGCATCCTCTGGAATGCCGTTTTCGTCAAGTGTCAGACCTACGACCACGCCGCCGTATTTGCGCACCAGCGGAAATACCGCCTCCATACTCTCGCGCTTGCCGCTGACCGAATTGATCATTGGCTTGCCGTTATAAAGACGCATGCCGCGTTCCATCGCCGCAGTGTCAGAGGTATCGATTTGCAGCGGCAGCGCAGTCACACCTTGCAACCGCGTGACAACGCGCTCCATCATTTCCGGCTCGTTTATTTCAGGCAGACCGACATTGACGTCCAAAATATGCGCGCCATTATCCTCCTGTGTTAACCCTTCAGACAGAATGTATTCAATGTTATTTTCATGCAGCGCCGCTTTAAATTTGCTCTTTCCCGTCGGATTGATACGCTCGCCGATAATAACCGGCTTTTGCCCGATCTCGACCGCCTGCGAAAAAGACGATACAACGGTGCGCCGCTTTTTTTCGGCGGGAACAAAACGCTTATCTTTACAAATCTTTATCATCTTGCCGATATGCTCCGGCGTAGTGCCGCAGCATCCGCCAAGGACCTGCACACCAAGTTCGGCAATCTCGCCCATCAGGGCAGCGAATTGGTCCGCGTCAATATCAAATACGGTTTTGCCGTTTTCGCTGCGCGGCAGGCCCGCATTTGGGGTGACAATAACGGGCAGGGAGCTTACTTCCGTCATTCGCTTGACAATCGGCAGCATTTGTGCCGGACCCAGTCCGCAGTTGACGCCCAGTGCATCCACGCGCAGTCCCTCCAACATGGCTACAACCGAATCCACCGTGCCACCGGTCAGCAGCTTACCTTGCTCGTCAAAAATCGTGGTGACAAGCACCGGCAGGTTGGAGTTTTCCTTGGCGGCAAGTACGGCGGCCTTGGCTTCGTAGCTGTCGCTCATCGTCTCGATGAGAATGAGGTCGGCACCCGCTTCTGCGCCGATACGCACCACTTCACCGAATAGCCCGACCGCCTGCTCAAACGGCAGGTCACCCATCGGCTGCAACAGCCGGCCGGACGGTCCAATATCCAGTGCGATATAGGCATCCTCCCGCCCGGTCTGCCGACGCGCCTCCTTTACATTTTCCACTGCAGCCCCGATAATTTCTCGTAGATTATCCGGAAATTTTAGTGCATTTGCGCCGAATGTATTGGTGTTGATGATGTGGCTGCCTGCCTCCAGATAAGCACGGTGTATGGCAATCAACTCGTTAGAATGTGTTAAATTCCAGGTTTCGGGAAGCTCACCGGCGGCAAGGCCACGCTCCTGCAGCATCGTACCCATGCCGCCATCAAAAAACAGCCATTCTTTTCCCAATCGTTCTCTTAGGTTCATGTTTTATCTCCTAAATGCACAGTCTGTTTTTTCGCAAACCTCACAGCCCTTGCGGTGGCAAGGCTGCGGCGTGTCAGCAAGGCCGATCACCGCGGTAACTGATTTGACAGGCGCGAGCAAGCAGCTTGCCGTAACCGTTAGCCCGATCTTGCGCGGCGTGTCCAGTAGGCGGCTAAAATCATGCTGGTGCGTGATAGGAAAATCACCATATCCAGGACTAAAGCGTGGCCGGCAATACAGACCATCCGCCTCTGCCTCCCGCACTATCGCCTCATTAACCTCATCGCAGTAGGTTTCGATCATGGCCGCCGCCACCGCTTGGTATAGCACTGCATCGCTCATGCGCACTGCGCTTGCGCGCGCGATCAAACGATCCGCCGCAATGCCGAGTGTGGCTGCCATCAGATACACCGCCACACAGCCCTTGAGATTGCGGGCCAGATTTTTGCTGCAAACAGTAATGTCCGCAAAAGCAAGCACATCCTCTTCCGGATGTGTCAGCATAAAACGGCGGAATACCGACCGCGGCTGCACCGCCGCCTGTAATTCCGATGCACAGCGCGCAAGATTTTGCTCGACAGCCTCATCCGGCTGTGCACTGCGATAGCCCAGATAGCGTACCGCTTCATTACGATCAAACTCAATCATTGTAAAATCTCCGACAAACTGGTTTGAATGCCCGCCGCAACTTCAGGGCGGTTCATCGAGTAGACATGAATATGGTTAACACCATTTGCGATCAGATCGATGATCTGTTCGGTCGCATAGATCACACCCGCCTGTTTCATAGCAGCCGGGTTGCCGCCGAATCGGTCAACAATTGCTTTAAACCGTTCAGGAAGATAGGTTCCCGACATTGAAGTAATGCGCTTGATCTGGGTGACGTTCGTCACCGGCATGATGCCTGCCACAACAGGCACAGTAATGCCCTTTTCCCGAATGCGGTAGAGAAAGTTATACAGGATATTATTGTCAAAAAACATTTGAGTGGTTAGAAATTCGCAGCCCGCCTCAACTTTTTCTTTGAGATGCATAATATCCTCGGTTTTGCTGGCCGCCTCGGTATGACCCTCGGGATAGCACGCGCCGCCTATGCAGAAATCCCCCTGCGACTTGATATCACGCACAAGCTCGGAGGCATAGCGATAGTCGTTTGCGCTCGCGCCGCCGGGCGGAATATCACCACGCAGTGCAAGCACATTTTCAATTCCCTGCTGCTGAAAAGTTCCAAGCATTTTGGCTACATGTTCGCGCGTTGAGGAAACGCAGGTCAGGTGCGTCAGCACGGTTACATCATACTTTTTTTGCAAATCAGATGCGATATGTACCGTGTGTTCGCTCGTTCCACCGCCTGCACCGTAGGTAACGCTCATAAAATCCGGACGGAGCGCCGCAATCTCCTGTGTCGCCTGCGCAACAGTTTCATATGTGCTGCTTGTTTTCGGCGGGAACACCTCAAACGATAGCGTGACATTATTTGTATCAAAAATGCTGGAAATTTTCATGTGCCTCAGCTCCTGTTTTTTTGCATTTGTCTTAGTATAGCATAAATCATACCTTTATTTCCAGCTATAAATACGATATAATAAAATAACTGGAGGAATTCCCTTGACAGAACAACTTAGACACTGCCGCCTGTGTCCACGCGCATGCGGCGTAAATCGCATGAAAAACCGCGGTCTGTGCGGCGCCAACGATCAGGTTGAAGCCGCGCGCGCCTCTTTACATATGTGGGAAGAACCGCCGATCACAGGCATACGAGGGTCGGGTACGGTATTCTTTTCACACTGCTCGCTTGGCTGCGTTTTTTGCCAGAACCGTCAAATCAGCTGTCGCGAGGCGTTTGGACAGACGATCACCATCCCTCAGCTCGCGCAGATCTTTCTCTCGCTTGAGCGCGAGGGAGCACACAATATCAATTTGGTCACCGCTGTGCACTATGTGCCGCAAATTATAAACGCGCTGAGCCTTGCACGCAAGGCAGGATTATCCATTCCAGTCGTTTACAATACAAGTAGCTACGAGTGCGTCGAGACGCTTCATATGCTGGAAGGCTGGGTGGATATTTATCTGCCGGACTATAAATATTACAGCAGTTACTATGCTGCGCGCTACTCTCGTGCGGCGGATTATCATGAAACTGCCGTCAGCGCCATTGCCGAGATGGTGCGGCAGACGGGCGCGCCGCAATTTGACGAAAACGGTATGCTGACACGTGGAACAATTATCCGCCACATGATGCTGCCCGGTCTTACGGGTGATACCGCACAGATCCTGCGCGATATTGCAAATCGGTTTGGAGATACCGTGCTGGTCAGCCTAATGCGGCAATATACGCCCTTTGGCGTGGATGAGTGGCCCGAGCTGAATCGCACAGTGACGAACGCGGAATACGACGAGGCATGTACGCTTTTTCGTGAACTTGGGCTTGGCGGTTTTTTCCAACAGGATACGGCCGTCAGCGAAAGCTTTATTCCGGTCTTTGACGGTACAGGATTGGAGGACAAAAGCAAATGAAGACTGTACTTAGTATTGCCGGTACTGATCCCAGCGGCGGCGCGGGCATCCAGGCAGACTTAAAGACGATAGAAGCGCATGGCTTGTATGGCATGGCGGCCGTTACAGCCGTGATTGCGCAAAACACGACCGGCGTATATGCTATGCAAGCAGTTTCGCCAGAGCTGGTAGCAAAACAGATTGACTGCGTATTTGAGGATATTCGACCAGATGCGGTCAAACTTGGTATGCTGTACAGCGCCGAGATCATTTACACAGTAGCGGAGCGGCTTTGTGCACACCACGCCAAGAATGTTGTGCTTGATCCAGTGCTGATTTCCTCCAGCGGGCATACGCTAAGCTGCGCCAATGCCCTTCCGGTAATGATGGAGCACATTCTGCCGCTGTGTACGCTAATTACACCCAATCTGCATGAGGTCTCGGCAATGACCGGTCGGTCGATCGGAACGCGCGCCGAAATGGAACAGGCCGCACGGCAACTTGCGCTGTGCACCAATGGCGGCATACTCATTAAGGGGGGACATCTGGCGGACTGTGCGGACGATCTGCTGTATAATGACGGCGGGCTACACTGGCTGCACGCCCCACGAATTGAAAACCCAAACACCCATGGAACTGGATGCACACTATCCTCCTCGATCGCTTGCAATCTAGCGCTTGGTGTGTCTCTATCCGGTAGTGTCAAGCGCGCCAAACGCTATCTGACGGCTTGCATCCAGTTTGGACTTGATCTAGGGCATGGCCCGGGACCGCTGCAGCACCGAGTGGAATGGGAGGAATGACACTGTCTTTCTACCAGCTGGAAGGCGACGTAACCCGGTTGATTGGCTTTGACAAGCGAAGTACTGAATGATGTAGCGACACGCGACTCAGGCTAACTATCACGCGATCATGCCTCATGATACCAGATGAGCCGCCGCCAGCATCCAGTTGGTTCCGTGCTCCACCATAGTGCCAACCGCAACAAGCGGCATCGGATAGAGCGCCATAATATCACCAGGATTTCTTTTTACTATGTATTGTGTTTTACCGCAAAAATGGGAATAAGTCTTTTATAGATTCTTTCAACCTTCCGCTTTCTCACCGGATTCGTTTTATTTTAAACTTTCGTCAGATACTTCTTATCAACTGCTCCCGTAACTGCTCCGCTCTTTTGTGTGGAAATGACTACCCGATTGCCGCTGATCTCACGAACATATAGGCTGCAAGAATACACCCAAGGCTGAAACCTTATACTTTTACCATATATCGGAGCGCCACCCGCCAGCTTTACCTTATCGCCCACTTTTAAAACTGGGGTCTGAATGATATGCTCTGCCTCGCTTGTGGATGGATTGGAAGAACTGCCGCCAAGTATTTTAGTAACCTTTCCGGCCAGATCGCCCAGTTTTGCATATAACCAATCGCCGGGGCAGCTCTTATTGGCAAACCAGCGGTGAACGGTTAGCACCATTTCCCCTTCTTTCGGCTGATAGGCAAGGGTTTTTTCCTTATTCCCTAACCAAAGCAGCCTGTTCTTTCCGTTGCGCTTGCAAATATCCACACAGAGGTTGATAAGCGACTGGTAAACCACATCATTCATAGTATAAGGCGGTTTATCGTCCGACGCGCACTCAATCGTTACTGCTCTCTGATCGTTGGCATAGCTGGAGGAACACCAGGAGCGATTTTTTTCATCTACACAAAGGGATATGCGCCCGTCCTTTCCAATGCCGTAATTGCAGCTTGCTCGCTTTGACGGGCTTAGAAAGCAACTGCAAATGCTCTCTGCCGAAAGCTGTCCCACCACACAATGCGGTGTGATGCGGTCAATTTTGTGGACGCGCTGCCCTGAATGATTCGGGGAAAGCCCCGTATAAGATACCAATCCAGAATTACTCATTTTTCATCGTCCTTTCGGTTCCATATAGGTCATAACCTGCCTGCTGTCTGATGTTCCTATGGTTGTTGGATCGACCACAATCCCCAAAATTGCTAAAACTGTAAATATAGTGTTAATGATGGCTGCAAGCTGTTCGTCCAATCCCCCAAAATCCCATTGATACCCAAACGGGGTTAGCACGCTCTGAACAAGCAGAAGCACCGCCGGTACAAGCGTCAGCCAGAATGTTTTGTTTTTGATTCTTACTATCCAATTAATTTTCATGGTTTTCCCCTTCCTTTTTTTAGCGCAGTTTGTTTATACTCTTACCATGTAAATTATAATGTTAAAGCTAAGAATTCCGTAATATACTTATCCCATCCTCCCGACAGCAACTGACGCCCATTTTCCCTAATAATTCGCTGTATATCCAATTTTTTCAGTTGGTTTAATGTGTATATTTCCGTGTTGTCACAGAAAACAACTGTATTATTATCTGTGTAGGATATTGTGAAATAAGGTATATCGCCATTTTTAATGCTCTCGACTAATGCGTCTGTCATTTTGCCACATATGTTTCTCCAGTTTTTGTCATATACCTCCTCTTTTGAAAGTTCATGCATTTGAACAAGTAGTTGTGTCTCCGCACCATCCTTCCATCTAGTATCCATATTTTCCGCATAAGAGTACGAATAGCACTGCAAATCGGCTGTCGAAATGGGAACCCAGCGTATTTTTTCCAGCTTTTTATCGGTGGCCGTTTCTTCTGTGACCCATTCTATAATCAACTCTGTAACACGCTCGCTAATTTCATGAAATGCCCTTTTCCCCTCAAAAAAACCCATACAAAGTTCATCTCGGTATTCTTTATATGCGATATTGCTTTCCTTGTATGATCTGCCATCAAAAATCCGAAACGCTGCGTTCGCCCTCTCGTCGCCCGGCACAGTCGCCTGGTTGAGCGCCATATTCAGATTGGTCTCGTTAAACCTACAGTCTCCGAGAATTTCAGGCGTCAAAATGCATTCCGCATCCAGAATAACCGGGCCCTCCTTTGTCGCCATTATATTATCTTGATGTAAGTCGGTAAGCCCGAGCAGCTTGGCAATACAGATCAAAACGCCCATCTTCTGGTAATACTTTTTCGCTTCAATCGGAGACATTGTATCCGTTTTTTCCACAAATTGCACTTCTCCATATTGCGTTTTGTTGTCAGATAATATTTTTGTCTCTGCCTTCATAACTGGTAGCGTTAGATCTTCATACCCTGCGTGACTTTGATAATACTGGTTAAATATCTGGATGATTTCACTGAGTAGCTGTTCCGCCCCAACCGCGTGCGGTTTATACACAACTTTCGTTCCATCCTCCTTGGTAATAATAAGTACCTGCTTGTTTCCTATATGGGGATCCGATCCGGTCAAACAAATTGTTTGATAATTTTCATAAGCCTGGTTTTCGGCCACACTTTTAATAAAACAATTTAGTTTATTGAGCCTTTGCGCCATAATCTTACAGGTATTCTCTTTTGTCTTATCACTCCAATAAAGCTCCAAGATCCCGTTATAAGCTATATTATCAATAACTTTGCATGGGTTACATACATGGTACGATAAAATATCCGCCATATCCTCACACATCTGTGCGCGCTGATTATTGGTAAAATTCTTTGCGCTAAGGATTTCAAAAAAAGTTCTTTCTTTGTTTTGAATATCCATCATTTTTTCCAAGTTGGTCATGACCAGTTTCTTCTTACATTTATCTATGCATAATGACATCAAAGCCTCAATCGCTAAGCAAAAACCGTTTTGAAAATCATTCCCTTGTAGCCTTTTTTGATTCAGCATGTTTTTTTTCTCTTCATAATAATTGGCAATTTTTTTTGCTGTGCCGGCTTTCAGCTGAGCATCCACACCCCAATCAAGGAGCTCTTTTTGCAGCTGTTCCTTTGTCCAAATCATTGTTATCCCTCCTGATTCTTAGCAAACTACGGGCGGCGCCCTGAATTCTTTGGCACCGCCCGTAGTTTAAATATTCCTATGACGATTACAGATAGTTACAATCAGTTGAATTTGGCAAAGTCATAGGTGATAGTTACCTTTCCGCTGCTCACATCTTCATCCAGATAGATTGTAATATACTGCTGCCCTTCGTAATCGATAATCTCCGGCGCGCGGGACAGGGTTGCGGCGTCAAAGAATTCTTCGTGGATCTCCATATCGCTCAGTGCTACATATAGCTTTGGGTGAATGGCGAAGTTTACGCGAAAATCCGGGCGTACCTCACAGGCAAACAGCGGCTTGGAATCCTTCGTTACCATGGCGAACTTCGTGTCCTCACAGCTGTTGAGCACCTCAATCGTGTCCATGGAGGGTGCCGGTCCACTCGCTTCACGGATATCGAGACCCTGCTCATTGTCGTAGATTTCCCATGCTGTGTTATAATCTGCTGTAAGCTGCTTGGTGGTCACACGGCCGGAGCCGATGTCCTCCGCGGCGCTTACGCCGATTTGCATAGGCAGCGTTACCTCATATTTCGCTCTCGGCGCAATGTGGGGATGCTCCCATGCCGCGGTGAGGAAATTCTTTACATTTGTCTGAATATCCTCCTGGTAAAGCAAAATCTGCTGGGTGGTAGCCAGACGGCTGACGATACGGATCTTCAAATCAGTTGTGTTGTTCATAGTTATTACTTCCTTTCTTATATCGGATGCTTTTATGCGGAAGACAGCGGGCATGCAAAATTTTTTTGCTGCGCCGTTATGTACACTCAGGCAGCCGCAGTCCTTCCTCTAAAACAGGGGCAGCTACCCCCTGCTTTATTCTAGCTTTTCACGCTGTATCCGTTTCGTTCAAAATGATTTTTCAAAAGTTTTCTAACCTCGCCCGAGCGCTCTTTCGGATAGGTGCAACGGTAATCCCCATCCAAGACAAAGATTCGGCTGCGGACGTCTACCTTGCGGATATGTTTTAGATTGATGAGCGTTGATGCCCGGCAGCGCCAAAAGCACGGTCCTATGCACAGTTCAAGCTTTCGGATGTTTGCACGCAGGGAATAAATGTTCCCCTCGCATTTTACATCGCAATAATGTGTTCCCTTAACAGTTTCAATGCAGCAGATATCCGAGCTCGGGATCCAGATGTACTCCCCGTTCCGGCTGACGAATATTCCGTCACAAAACGGGATTGCCATCCGGCTGATCCACAAGATATTTTCTGTGATCTTTTCACATAGCTGCTCGTCATTCTGGTTAAAGTAGCCCACCAGATGCAGACGGCTTTGAACTGCCTTGCAACAGTCTCTATCGTCCTGCCCCAAAAGGAGAAAAAATAAATTTCTCTGCTTTCGTTGCAAATTTTCCACTTCCTCCCAGGAAAGAAATGGTCCATCGTTCTTTTCGGACACCTGGGCGATGATCAAACAGTCGGTCTTTGTGCAGAGCTGGCGCTGCAGTGCAGACTTGTTCGCTAATGAGACGGCGTAAATAAATCCTATCAATCCTGCCTGTCCTGCCAGTTTCTGTTTCAGACTGTTCCGAAGCGCAAGTTCCAGCTCTTTTCGAACGGCTAAGATAATTTCCATGAGCGTTATCCTCCTATTTAGGAAATCCGCCGTCCTTGAGATCAGTTATAGCACAGTTGCAATATTTATGGTGTATTTTGGCATAAAACGTTTTTTTTATGGCATGGATCGGTATATAGACATGATCCGGTTATTACTTTCTATCTTTTTTCACAGCAGGATATTAATCAAAACCTTTTTTTGCAATTTCTATATCCGGCGCCTCTGGCGACGCCGCCAAAAAAACTCAAAATATTATTCCACTCTGCAAGAGTCTCCGCGTCTGCCGGGTGGCATCATTCGTTCGGCGCGCACCTTTTTTGCAACTGTTCCTGGAACGCAAGTCGGACAGGCGATCTTTCCCTGTCCGAAACACGAGTATTTCCAAAGGCGGCATTTCGACTTTCACAGCGTTCATCTCTTTCATAAAGCCGCCGTTTTTGTCTGATTGTACTATACTTTCAGACTTCGATATATTTTGTCATAATATACGCTTTTTGCGACAAAAATAGATCGATAAATCATTATTTTCGCCCATTTTCCTCCTGATCTGCTGATACGCAGTTGTATATAGGTGCAAAAAGGCCGGTCATGTTTTCTGCTTCTGCAAAAAACATGACCGGCCACTTTTATGTCTGCCTGTTCGTAATTATTATAAAAAGGAAATCAAAGCAATCGATTAATTCTCCTTAGCAGTCAATTTTATTTTGTTCAGAGAATCCAAAGCCTCCTCTCTACCCAAGCCACTACGTCTTTTTTGAAGAACTTGGAACAAAGCGTATTCCTTCTTCTTAATCTCTTATTCCTGCCAGTTTGGTCGACAAATTACCACTTTTACATATACCCCAGCTATCGGAGGTACAGAACGGCAGCGCGCTTCCCACACGCTGAAGGGCAAGAGCTGTCTAAACAAAAAACTGCCGCACATTCGACAGTTTTTTGTAGTATACAATAAAACATTGTATTTTATTCAACTTTTATCGTTGTGCAGTTTTAGCGGAGCATCACAGTATGGACAGTATGCACCCGGCTTTCCTATAAGAGGAAGATACGGCTCAGCTTTTGTTATGCATTGCCGGTTGGTGCAGCAGATCCCATGCGCGCCAATCTGCTGATGTGCCGCGCGCTCAAACGGTAGCTTCGACAGCGTCAACAGTAGTGCCATGCGGCCGAACATACCAAACCGTGCCTGCCGGAAATAGACTGCACGCGGGTCGTCATCTACATCCTGTGTAATTTCATCTACACGCGGCAACGGATGCAATACAAGCATGTCCTTTTTCGCACGCTTTAATTTTTCCCCTGTCAGCTGATAATTGCCCTCAAGATTTGCGTATTCCTGCGCTGAGGAAAACCGCTCGCGCTGGATGCGCGTCATGTACAGCACATCAAGTTCGGGTAGCACTGCGTCGATACTAGAAGCCTCGCAATACGGCATATTATGCGCTCGTAGGAACTGCAACATATAATCCGGCAGCTTGAGCGCCTCCGGCGCAATTAGATAGATCTGCACATTGTGATACCGCGCAAGAAAGTGCAGCAAGGAGTGAACCGTGCGTCCATATTTTAAATCACCGCAGATACCGATCTTCATGTTGTCCGCCGCACCGCGCAGGCGTAAAATAGTAACCATATCGGTCAGCGTTTGCGTCGGGTGCAGATGCCCGCCATCACCCGCGTTGATAACCGGTACAGAGGAATACATCGAAGCAGCTTTGGCCGCGCCCTCGCGCGGGTTGCGCATAACGATCAGATCTGCATAACTTGACACCATGTTGATCGTATCCTTGAGCGTTTCGCCCTTGGTCGTCGATGAAGAGCCTGGATCGGAAAAGCCAACCACACTGCCACCGAGGCGCATCATCGCCGTGGAGAACGACAAGTTGGTACGCGTCGACGGCTCATAAAACAAGCTTCCCAACACCTTGCCACGGCACGCATCGGCATATCCTTCCGGCCGGTCGATAATGTTTGTTGTCAGCTTGTATAAATCGGAGAATTCCTTTTCTGTCAAATCACTCAAGTCGATAATGTGACGCACGGCTATCCTTCCCTTTCTCTGTCTTGTATTTATCATATCACAGAGCCAAGGGAAAAAAAAGATTTAATTGCGCATTGCGTCGATTGGGTCGAGCCGCGCGGCACGAACAGCCGGCAGTAATCCCGCGGCTGCACCGCAGACAACCGACAGCACGAGCAGAGAAGTGACAATACGCCAATCCAGCAGCATTGAGGTAAAGAAATAGATTGCTCCGCTCGCAAGCGCCAATCCGCACAGGCCTCCGATCATACACAGCAGGCCGGATTGCAGCAAAAATAAGCGCCGAATATCGCGCGGCTGAGCGCCGATAGCAAGTAAAATGCCGATTTCTTCTGTTTTTTCATGTGTTGCAGCCAGCATTGAGCATAGTACGCCAATCAGCGCCACCCCGAGCGTTATTGCGCCAACAGCTAAAAACACTGCTATGAACAGCTGCGCCATCCCCTCTATGGTTTCGACCATACCAGTCATGTTCTGCACGCGTACTGTACCATCCACCTGTCCGCGCCGGGTGAGATATGTTTCAATCTGGTCGCTGACTGTGTCCAGATCGGATTCAGCCGTGCACTGCACAAACACTTGATCGGCATTTTGCTGCTGCGAGGCTAGGCATGCGTATGGAACATATACCAAATGCGGGGCAAAAGAGGAAATCGCGCTGCCAAGCGCACCCGTCTGTGACTTAACAACGCCACAAACCGTAAAATACTGATCCCGGCCGTTTAAATGCAGGCGGATTTCGCGTCCGACGATATTGGTGCGGCCGTATAACCTCTGCGCCAGCTCATCGCCAACCACCGCAACTGCCTCGGCGGCCTCCGCCTGCTGTGCCGTCATCAAGGTACCAGCCTGCACTTCGAGATGCATGACTTTGCCGAGCCGTTCATCGGCGCCAAGGAATACCGCGTTTTCTATTGCGTGTCCGGCGCGGACCGTACCGGTCGCCGCCTTGATCGGCATTACGCTGTCAATGCCAGTTATCGCCTGCTCCATGGTGTTGGCCAGCTCTGCAGAAAGTGCGTTGCCGGCGCCGTGACCGTCGAGATAGACAGTCAAACCGCTCACACCGATTGTGCGCAAAGCGGCCTGCAGCTGAGTCTGGCCAAACAGACCGATTGCCGCAATCAGCAGCAGTGCGCCGCTTCCAACAGCAACTGAAAGCGCACAGAGCGCAGTGCGCAGTGGGTTTTCACGCAGATTACCTACCGCAAGACAAAAAAGGTCAGCCACCCTCATGCGGCCACCTCGACCGGCGCGCCGTCGATCAGACTTTCTGCCGGCGAAAGGATGACTGTCGCCCCGGCATCAATTCCTTCGACAATTTCGGTCATAGATTCAAGCATGTATCCGGTGGTCACTGCGTGCTGCACAGCGCGGCCACTTTCAATGCAGAACACATATTCCTGTTCGCCTCGCTGACAAACCGCCTCGTGTGGCACGACCACAGCATTTTCGTGGTGGTCGGTAAACACTTTTACTGCCGCGGAATATCCAGGGCGCAAGCCGGTCACATCCCCGTGCAAAGACAGCACCGTTTCGACGACCGCTTCCTCACTCTGTCCAGTCAGGCCCATTGCGCGTACTGCAACGGGCGCAATGCTTTCCACCCGCGCGCCGTAAACCTGCTTACCGGCGGCTGAAGATGTTACATTGGCGCGCTGCCCCGCTACCAATTCGCTAGCATATAGCTCGGGCGACTGTGCGTGAACTTGCAGTTGCGCAAGGTCTGCAATGCGGATGCAGGGCAGACCCGCAATTACGGTATCACCTTGTTCCGGTATCTCAAGCACCGTGCCTGATGCCGGTGCGCGCAGTACATTTGGCTCAGTGGCGGAAACCGTTTTATCAGCAGCGGCATACAGTGCGCTTAAAACTGTTTTTGCTGGTGCCGTGACATCGTTCATCGGTAGTGCGGTCAACGTACATAATACCGCACCCTGCTCTACCTCGTCGCCCGGCTGGGCGTATACTGCGGCCACGATTCCACTCTCCTCTGGGCAGAGTGCTATGCTATTTGCTGCCTCGATCGTTCCCGATATGGTGACGCTGTTAAAGATGTCCTGCACGGAAGCTTTTCCAGCCTGCACCAGCTCGGCTTCGGCAGGGCGGTTTTTCCACGTCCACAGCAGCATGAAAGTCAAAATGACCGCTGTGGATACCAAAATTGCCCGTGCCCTTTTTTCCATAAAAATACCGACCTCCTGCCGCAAAACTACTAATAGTCTGCAGCTATAGGGCCGGTTTTACGCATGGAAGATTTTTCAGAGCAGCGCACGAATTGCATCCGCCACAGTCTTGACGCGCACAATATTCATTTTTCGTGCCAGCTCATCGTCGATCTCCTGCATGGGCATAACACAGGTGTGAAAGCCAAGGCGATAGGCTTCATTGATGCGCTGCGTCGCATTGGATACCGCACGCAGCTCACCGGTAAGACCGATTTCGCCAAAGCTCATCACGCCCTCAGGCAATGGCTTATCGCGAAAACTGGACGCGATTGCAAGCGCCATCGGTAGATCGACCGCAGGCTCGTCCAGCCGCATGCCGCCGACTACGTTTACGTACACATCGGAGGAGGAAAGAAACAGCCCGCACCGCTTTTCTAGGATCGCCAGCAACAGCACCATGCGGTTGTAATCTACACCTGCGGCTGTGCGGCGCGGCACACCAAACTGGGTCTTGGCAGCAAGAGCCTGCACCTCGGCAAGCAGTGAGCGGCTGCCTTCCATCACGCAGGCGATGCAATTACCCGAAGCGTTTTGCGGATGCCCGGCCAGCATTGCTGCGGAAGGGTTCTGCACCTCGATCAAACCATGATCGCTCATCTCGAACACACCGATTTCATTGGTCGAACCGTAGCGGTTTTTGGCCGCGCGCAGGCAACGAAACGGGCCGGTGCTCTCTCCCTCAAAATATAGAACGCAGTCGACCATATGCTCGAGTATCTTTGGGCCGGCAAGCGTGCCTTCCTTGTTGACATGACCGACGATAAAAATGGTCACATTTTTATTTTTTGCATACTGCATTAGGCTCATGGCGCATTCTTTGATTTGCGTCGTGCCGCCGGGTGCCGCGGTCAAGTCACGCCTGTAAACTGTCTGGATCGAGTCCACAATTAGAATGTCAGGTGCGAGCGTCTCAGTCTCGTTGATGATCTGATCCATATCGGTTTCCGCAAGAATGTAAAGCTCGGGGGAAGATATATCAAGCCGTGCTGCACGCAGCTTAATCTGACGCAACGATTCCTCGCCTGAAACATACAGCACACGCGCTAAACGGCACATTTCCTGGCACATTTGCAGCAAAAGCGTGGATTTACCGATACCAGGCTCGCCACCCACGAGTACAAATGATCCATGCACCGCACCACCCCCCAGCACACGATCTAACTCTCCGATACCGGAGTGAAACCGCGTTTCATCGCTGGTTTCAATGTCGCGTAACAGCATCGGCCGGGATGCTCCGCGGGTAAATGTATTTGTACCGCGGGTGGAGGGCTCCGGCTGCACCTTGTATTCGCTCATGGTATTCCATGCACCGCAGGACGGACATTTACCATACCATTTTGGGGCTTCATATCCACATTCCCCGCAGAGATAAACCGTTTTTTGCTTCATATTTCCTCCATTATAAGCTGCCCTCATATCGCAAATAGCCGACTACAATGCTGGCAGCGAGTTTTTTATGATATTCCGTGTCGGCCAGCCGCCGCTCTTCACTGGGATTTGACAGAAAACCGCACTCGACGATCACAGCTGGACATTCCAGCTGTTTCATCAGATAGATCGTGCGTTCCGCCTGTTTGGCCTGCCGGGTATTTTCTGGGTCGCAGCCTTCCGCAAGGCTTGCCTGCAGCAGCTCGGCCAGCCTTTTGCCGTCTGCATGATTGGACGAATAAAATACCTGTGCGCCGTGATACTGCGCATCGCTAAATTTATTGAGATGAATGCTCAAAAAAATCGGATCAGCAAGGCGCTGAACGATTTTCTCACGAGCCTTGATGTCGGCAACCTTGTTTTGCCGGATGGGATGCGAGGGATCATAATTAAGCGCGTTTTCGTCCGTACGCGTCATGGCTGTCTGCACACCGAAGAAAGCGGCAAGCAGCTGCACGCGCTGCGCGATACTGAGGTTAATATCCTGCTCCGATGTTCCGTTTGCGCCGGTCGCGCCACCATCAAATCCACCATGTCCAGCGTCGATCACCAACGTGCGAACCGCATTACCGCGCATAACTGCCTGTACAGCGTTGCCGCCGCCAACACAAAGCGACAATGCGGCTGCGAGCAGCGCCGCACCAAGCATAATACGCTTTCCGGTTTGTCTGTCCATCGCGCGCACCTCCGTCGTCTAAACGTATGCGCGCTTTTGATCCATTATAATCTATATCGGGTTTATACGCAATAAATTCATTGCCGCACGCGCAAAATCATGCTATGATAAAGGCAGAGAAATGGAGGAGACTATATGAATAAGACACCAAAACTGCTCGTAGTAATCGACTATCAGAATGACTTCGTGACCGGTGCGCTCGGTTTTGATGGCTCGGCTGCAATTGACGACGGCATCGCCCGTCTGGCGCAGACCTATCTTGCGCAGGGAGACCATGTGCTGTTTACCTATGACACGCACGATGACACCTATCTCGAGACGCGCGAAGGCAGCGTTCTGCCTATTCCCCACTGCAACCCAAATGAGGATGGCTGGCATCTCTATGGCAAGACACAGGAGCTGTGCCGTGAAACCTCCGCTAATCATCAGATTCACAATGTGTGCAAGCACGCCTTTGGCATGCCGCCAGCTGAGGTTATCAAACTGGGAAGCGAGTTGCCCGACCTGCGCGAGATTTTGGTCGTCGGCGTTGTGACGCATATGTGCGTTATCTCCAATGCGGTACTTCTACAAGCGCAGTGGCCTGAAGCACAAATCACCGTAGATGCCGCATTGTGCCGCAGCTATGACCCAGTACTGCATGAAAAGGCGCTCGATGTGATGGAAGGCTTGCAGATGAAGGTTATCAACCGATAAACTGAGCTTTTATGAACATTGCTCATTGCACCTCACTCTGCCGCAGCATGTCCAACACAGTAGATACAGTCAGCTTGCGCGCAAACAGCTCCCGAAACCGAACAGATCGTTCCTTTCC
This sequence comes from uncultured Agathobaculum sp., assembly GCF_944380985.1. Lineage (GTDB taxonomy): Bacteria > Bacillota > Clostridia > Oscillospirales > Butyricicoccaceae > Agathobaculum. The sequence continues at coordinate 169,254 of NZ_CALWJJ010000003.1, forward strand.
TACCCTGCGCAACTGCTCAAGCTGCGCGGCAATGTCCGCCTGTTCGCACTCGAGCTGCTCGGCCATGTCCTCCCAGCGCCCGAGACGTTCGAGCGCACGGTGACGCATCTCTTCCGGCAGTGCATACCCCTTATCACTGCGGTTTGTCAGCCGCTGCATATATAGTTTTCCTCCTTTTAAGCGAAAAACGGGTTATATTCCCGTGCGAAACAGCGGAATTACATTGATGACCGGCTCTTCATAGGGATGCACCATCTTGATCACTTCGATCGTCCGATCGATCTTGGCTTCCCGGCAGGTGACCTCTACTTTCAGCTCGTCAGCCATACAAATTTCGTTCTCAGTTCCAATGTAAGGCCGGCTTCCCGCAAGCGGACGCCAGCAGCCAGTCACCCTGCTATAAGAAAGGCAGCTATCATAGTTTCCAATGTGGCCAGCATCCACCGATTGCAGCGCCGACTGCAATGCAGAAAGATGGCTTTCCGGAATGAAGATTTCCAGTTTGTAGAATGAAAAATCCGGCATAATTTGCTCCTCTCACGCAGCGCTTTGTCGATTTTATTATATCATAATTATTGCTTTGTTTATATAACAAGCAGAACAGGAGGACACCGCGCATGACTGAAGTAGTTGCCGCACTGATCTGGCAGGACGGCCGCTTTTTGATCTGCCAGCGTCCAGAACACAAGGCACGCGGCCTTAAGTGGGAATTTGCCGGCGGGAAGGTCGAACCAGGCGAGACCCGTCAGCAGGCGCTCATCCGGGAATGCCGGGAGGAACTTGCAGTCGAACTATCCGTGGGTAACATATTTATGGAAGTTACACATACCTACCCAGATATGACCGTACATCTGACGCTGTATCACGCATCAATCATCTCAGGCGTGCCACAGATGCTTGAACATCATGATTTGCGCTGGATTACCGCCGACGCTATCCCCCAGTATGAATTCTGCCCTGCCGATCAACCGATCTTGGAGCGGATTATGCGGCATGATATACGCGAATAAATTGCACGGTTTACACTTTGCATACCAGCCCTATGCGATCATGGATACTTTCATATAGAAGTATCCATGATCGTTGTGTTTTGTAGAAAATACACGTTTTATTCAGCAATATACCTTGATATAGCGGAAGAACCACCGGCGCGCAGGACCTAGCTTACAGTATATCTCTTCCGCAACACGGAAATAAAGCTGCATAACAAAACGGTTATCTTCAGCACTAGCTGGAGACTCGCTAAAGGCAGAGCGACTGACAATCAATACCAACCTTTGTGCGTCTACCTGCCGCACGGTTGGCACTGCCGTACAGAGCCTCGCTGCAAAATCCGGTTCATGTCCAGTGCAGCCGCGTAGCACCTGAGCGTCGGACAGCATGTGAAGCAGCCGCTCAAATTGTGCACGGCACTCCTTTCTCTGCATACGATGGAGCCGGTAGCGTCGCTGAAACACCACAAAACTGATTAAAAGCACTACTACCATAACAACAAGCGCACCAATGAATAATATTTCTTTTTGCAATAAATGCCGCTCAGTGTGGCTTTGTTGCTCTACCGGCGTTTCTGACGGCATCTCTTCCCTCTGCATAGTATCTGCACCGCCATCTAACTGCCCCTCGGTGGGTTGTGAAGCATCGGTTCCGGTCAGCATTGCCGGCGCCGCGGCATTCCCGTTCCCGCTGGGCATATCTTGCTCCTCTGCTGACGATGGTGTGACCTCGACTGGCGTCCAGCCGCGCTCTTCGATGAATAGCTCGGTCCATGCATGCGCAGACACATCTGTCACAAGCGCACGATATGTTCCATCCCCCTGCGGCACAAAAGCATCAGGCTGGATGATATAGCCTGATACATACCGGGCTGGTATTCCATAAAGGCGGTACATGAGTGTAGCGGCAGCCGCGAAATGTACACAATATCCCTCTCCATTTTCAAACAGAGAATACTCGACAATGTCCTCGTTTAACGGCGCAAGACCGGGGGTTGTCGAGTAGCGTACGCGGTTGTGCAGCGTATTAATGATAAATGCTGTAACCTCCTCGATGCTCTGGTGCGGGTTTTCCGCACACAGTGCGGTAAGTTGTGGCAGTCGGTCGACCGGCACCCCGGTATACAATGTCTGCGCGGCACTCATGTAAGCTTCTTGTATGCGCTGTGTAATCAGCTGCAACCATCTGGACTGATCGTTTAACAAATCCCAGTTGATATTCATCTGATTCGGCTCGAAATATTGAAAACTGTATCCATCCTGTGCCATCCAGTTGTCGCTCCAGCGGCTGTAATACGGCTCATAGTAACTGGTGAGGTTGGTTTCGGCTCGCGGCAAGATTGTGAGAAAATACGGATTTTCTCCCCCACTGGACAAATTCAAGATGAAAAACAGATTGTGATAATTGATCCCAGACACGGACCAGCCTCCTAAGCCACGCATTAAATTCATATAAATCTGATTACTTAGTACCTGGATGTCGGCCGGTGTCCATTCGCCGCCCAAGTAATCGGCGCCGGTAAATCCGCGAAGATAGATCGGCTGTGTGGGTGACCGATTAACAATTAGCTCCATCTGCACGGCGCCGGTGGCGTGCCGGTTGCCACGGCTGATAAGACCATCCGATATAAAAATGGCATCCGTTCCCGCAATTTGACGCATAGCGCGCTGAACCTCACCCTCAGTTGCATATACAGCCTGGTAGATCTTGTCTCCACTCCACATGGAAAGCGGAACCGCAGCGCCAAACGCAAGCAAAGCTGCAAGGCATACAGCTGCTGTCCGCTTGCCGACACGGCCTGCATGTCCACTGCCAAGTAAAACGGTTTTGCGGCGATGCCCGGCGACGCGCTCCGCTGTGAATGCGCATAGCGCCGTAGCGAGAAGAAAAACTGTTGCATAGCCGGGTCGCAGACCGACAAGCGGCCCACATATCATCAGCAATATTGTAAGCGATAACAAAATCATACTGCTTCGCAACCAGATCTCGCACAAAAATAGCAGCAGTATCAGCAGAGCGGCCAGCACAAGCAAAGCAGATGTGATGTCCACCGGAAGGCCTGCACTTTCGCCCGTCAGGCCATATATAACCGCCTCAATTTGCATACCAAGCAGATCCCAATATCGGTATTCGACAAGTCCGCAGACGGCAATGACAAGCAGAAACGCCGCAGTAAACCATCCTTTTCCCAGCATATAAGTGTACCAGAGTGCCGCGCACATAACTACCGCAGAAAGATAAACTGCGGGCGCATTCCATGTAATGCCCGGCAGGTCATGCAAGGCGGAAAGTAGTCCACATACACCGGCAATCAGAAACAAAAGCTCAAATGCCGATGTGCTTCTTCTACCATCTATGCGATTAGCCCCAATCCTGATACTGGGTTTCATTTCAGCCTCCTATAATATAATGGTCCGTTCCGTTATCTGCTGTTCCAACTTTTCAGCTGAAAAGCGGGCAAGCAACGATACACCGTAATACAGCATCAGCCGGGTGGTTAGGCAAAAATAATCCTGCGAGATGCCTGCGGAGGATACGCTCTTGTGTTCTTCTGCTGCGGATTCTGCTTTGTATAAACTGTACAGCACCATCCTGCACTGCTCGATGTCACAAACTGTCTGTTGACGGAAAGCTGCATACGCCGGGTCGTACCAATATACCTGAATAGCTTTTACACATTGCAGCAGCCCTAGAATGACCGCAGATGCCAGTTCATAAAAGGCGCTCCAATCATCGTTGCCCAACGCCGTGCCGGCGGTATTATTATCCAGCAGTAGCACGGCGCAAAGTTCTTCCTGCTTTTCGTATTCCTTAACCCAAAGCGTGTCGGTTCTTGCACTTTGATTCCAGTGAATCGACCGACGCGTATCCCCGGGCCGGTATTCGCGAATTTGCCGGATTTCCTGGCTGCTGTTATCGGGGGCATACTGCATGCGCTCGATGGGTACAAAGGTTTCGCGGCTGCCAGCGGTGCGCACAAAGCGAAGTGCGCGCCCATTCGGGAAGATCGGTAGTGTCAACACGTTTGTGATCTGTTTGCCAGGCGAAAACAGCTGCAAATAGTCGCAGGCCCACAGGCGGTCTGTTTCAAGATGAAGCAGTCCGCAATAAAACCCACGGATGGGAAGCTCCTGCATGTGCGCTGCATCTAGTGAAATGATTTGCGTGCGGGGTTTTGTCTCGCGTAGATACCGATAGCGCAGGCGCAAGCGGATCAGTCCGACCGGTATGCGGCCCGCATGCCGAACAGACAGACGGCACAGCGCATCCCGTTCCTTTTGCGCTATTTTGACAGGCGATTGCAGCATAATATTGGTTGTGTGCAACAAGTAGTGCGACAGCAAAAACATAGCCACAAATACCAGTATTTGCGCGATGAACAGCGTTGTAAGCGATGCCAAGCGATACATGCTGGCAAAGTAGACGGTGAGCACCGCAAACAATAAAAAAGCAATCTTCTTCATTTCCCGCGGGTACCCATCGGCGGCATGTGAACGCCGTGCAGACAATCGTCAATCAATCGCTTCTTATTGAGATTTTCAAGCCGCGCCGCTGTATTTAGTTCCAGGCGGTGCCAAACCACATAGGTGAACTGTCCAGCCACATCACGCGGTGTGACAAAATCTCGTCCTTCAAGCCAGGCGGCGGCACGAGCCATACGCACCAACGCAATGGTAGCGCGCGGGCTTGCGCCGCGCTCCCAGCAGGATTGGCTGCGCGTTGCTGTAATTAGCTGGAGAAGATAGCGGTAAACTTCGTCATGGATGTAGACATCGTTGACTGCATGCTGCATTTCGATCAGAGCATGCCGGTCGATTACTGGCTGCACATACTCCAGACGGTCCACAGCCCCGGCCTGCTTTGCCATATGCAGCTCACTTTCAAAATCCGGATAACCCAGCGACATACTAATCATAAAGCGGTCTACCTGCGCTTCTGGAAGATGCTGCGTTCCTGCCGCGCCAAATGGATTTTGCGTTGCAATCACGAGAAAAGGCGTCGGCACAGGGCGTGTTACCCCATCTATGGATACGCTGCGCTCCTCCATCACTTCGAGTAGTGCAGACTGCGTTTTTGGTGAGGTGCGGTTGATTTCGTCTGCTAACAGCAGGTTGCAAAACACGCTGCCAGGCTGGTAGACAAACCGTCCTTCCTCCTTGCGGAAAATTGAAAAACCCGTCAGATCGGAGGGCATCACATCCGGCGTAAACTGAACGCGACGGCAATCGAGAGACATTGCACGAGAAAACGCGCGCGCCAGTGTGGTCTTACCAACTCCGGGCATGTCCTCTAGCAATACATGCCCATTGGCCAAGAATGCGAGCATGACTTCTCGCACCTCGAGATCCTTGCCCAAGATCGCCTTGCATACCTCCGCTATGGTATTTTCCGCCTCTCTTGCAGTAACGCCCATGCTGTAAACCTCTTTTCTGTCAGCCGTTTGCTGCGCCGTTTTTCTTTAGCATACCATAAGATACATATACCGCGTCAAGACCTTTTGCAGAATGAATGAAACGCATATATATACAAAAGCGGAGCGTGAAACATGTACAGTCGTTCACGCTCCAACTTAACCGATTGGATAACCTCAGCCGCGCGTCTGCGCCGCCTGCTCAATGCAGCGGATGGCATTTAAGCTGCGCGGATAACCGATATAGGGCACGCACTGCGACACGACACGGATCAAAAACGCCTTGTCATTTCCCATGTTCATATTACCGCCTGCGTGCGCGATCAGCTGAGGCTCACAGCCGCCCTGCGCAGCCAGAAAGCAGAAAGTAATCATCTCTCGCTGCGCAAGATCCAGTCCGGTGCGGGTATAGTAATCACCAAAACAGTTATCGGATAGCCATCGGTTGATATGACCATTTTTCCATGCCTCAGCCATGCCATCGCCAAAAATAGCTACCTGCGCCTGCGCACCTTTTTCCAGGCGGTCAGCAAGCGTAGTTGTTGCTTGCCCGTCAAGCGGGAGAGCAACGCCGCGCGCAGTCAGTACCTCATTTACTACATCCAAAAAGGGTTGCACACGGCCGATGCCAAGGTAGGCCACCGCCTGATAGACGATCTCTTTGGCCATTACCGGTGTAATGCCGGAATCTAGCGCGCGCGGTAGGACCGAGCGGAACACACCAACACCTTGGCAGCCCAGCAGCGTTGCCAGTATCGCCATGTAGCGGACATCTGCCTTCAGCTGTTGCCCTTCTTCATTGATGACCTCATCCCCAGCAAAGTATGCAAAGCGTTCTGCAAACTCCGGATCAGTTTGCCGGTAATCCATATTGGTGAAAGCCTCCTTCTTTCGATTGTTTCCACACAAAATAGCATCAAAACTTTGCTTTATTCCAGGCCGAAATATGCCTCATTGTCTACCGGCTCGAGCCATTCATTGGATGTCTGCTCACCTGGTACCTCGACCGCAATGTGCGAAAACCAGCTGTCTTTCTTCGCGCCGTGCCAATGTTTGACCTCAGCCGGAATAGTGATAACCATACCCGGCTCAAGGCTGACGGGCTGCTTGCCCTCTTCCTGATACCAGCCGCTTCCAGCCGTGCAGATTAGCAGTTGGCCGCCTCCAGAGGCCGCATGATGGATATGCCAGTTGTTACGACAACCCGGTTCAAAAGTAACATTGGCCAAAAATGCCGCGCATTTGCCCAGCTCGGTCAATGGATTGAGATAGGAGTTTCCGATGAAATACTGCGCATAAGCTGTATTCGGCTCACCCCTACCAAACATATTTTGCTTATCAAACGCCTGCTTGTCACTGATTCTCACAACAAACACCTTTCCTTGGTTGTAAAATACAAGTTGTGTTGTGCATCTGTCCTCGTCACAGGATTGCTGCAAGACAGATTCCAACCTTGCTTATAGTATAGCACGCTGTTAGAATGATGTAAAATACTTATCTTTTATCACTTATTATTCAAAATAAGAATACCATGCAATAAAGCGTGCCACATCCTACTTAGACGGATCAGCAAACCATCCCACGCGATCGTTATGAAGGTTCTCTCTCCCTTCTAATATGCGCGCGGTAGGCTGCGATTTGCGCCTCATCCCAGATCTCCAAATCGCGCAGGCCGGCGCGCCCCTCCATATGATGCCGAAACTCGTGGCGCAATACATCACGCATCTCCTGTATCCATTCCTGCTCGTCCTCCGTATCCATTACCTGGCAAAACGACCCGTAAAATATCACAATATATTTTCCCAGCGCCGGGTCAGTCCGATACTCCCCCATAATGTACAAATCTCCATTCTCATCCGCCGGGTGCAGCGGATATCCCGAATCGACAATGATTCCGCCGTTTAACTGGTCATAAAATTCCTCCGGCAGTTCTTCTGCAAGCTGCTCTAATATTTCTTCAAATCGATCGATCGACATCATACTGCCATCCCTCTTTCCATCCAGCTGCATCGGTAAAGAAAAACAAAGAAGTATCTTGTGCCGCAGCCCATCATTTCACTTATATTATATCGGATTATAACTAAAAAAGATAGCTATTTCCAATCTATAAATGAAAAATTACATTGTCCAACTTGCTCTGAGCAGATAGAACAAAACGATTTATTTTTCAGGAAATCCAAACAATGCAAGTCATAAATGCAGAACTGACACCTAAGGCATACATAAGACCGGGCGCCGCGTTCTCAGAACGCGGCGCCCACATGCTCCTCAGAATTTTGGGGTCAATTTATTATTTTTTCAGGCGGTTTATGTAATCAAGAATAATATCTGTAGAATACTCCACGCCCAGCCTGCCGGCATTAATGCACATATCGTAATGTTCGCACTTGCCCCAGACCTTGCCGGTGTAGTAATTGTAGTATGTGGAGCGCTGTTTATCCATTTTTTCAAGTGCAGCCTCAGGCGTTTTGCCTTCGATCTCATAATCGCCGCAGGTTTGGATGCGCCTGACACGATCTTCGATGGACCCATGAATAAAGAAATCAAACTTATTTGGGAAATCACGAAGCACATGATCTGCGCAGCGCCCAACGATAACACAGGACGAATCCTCCGCCATTTCGCGAACGACATTAGATTGCGCAAGGTATAGCTGGTCTGTCAGGCTCATGCCGTTTAACCCGACCGAGCCGAACATGGTTAACGAATACAGAAAGCTGTTTGTCGCACGCTTGTCAAGCTGGTCGAACAGCTTTTCATCAAAGCCGGTTTTCTTAGCCGCACGTGTGATCAGCTCTCGGTCATAAAACGGAATGCCAAGGCGGAGCGCAATTTTCTGGCCGATTTCACGGCCACCAGTACCATATTGCCGGCCAATGGTGATGATCAAATTATTATTCATAACGCACCCTCCTTATAGATTAAATTATACATATTGCATAATTCTTTGTAGGTTTAGTATGCACCATTTTATCATTTTTGTCAAGTAAATTTCAGGATTTTTTGTACCTTATTGCACCAGCATAGAGCCAACTTCATTGATATTACCCGCGCCCATGGTCAGCACCAGATCATTTGGCCCAGCAGTCTGCTTCAAATAAGCCGCAATTTGCTCAAATGTATCAAAAGCAATGGCGCCCGGCACTTCCTGCGCTAGATCAGACGAGCTGATGCCAATGGTGTTCTGTTCACGCGCTGCATAGATTGGCGCAAGAACCGCCTGATCGCACAGTTTGAGCGCTTTTACAAATTCGTCAAAAAGCGCCTTGGTGCGAGTATAGGTATGCGGCTGAAACGCGCACAGAATACGGTCAAACCCCATCTCGCGTGCGGTTGTCAGCGTAGCCTCCATCTCGCTTGGATGATGTGCATAATCATCCACAACAGTTGCGCCGTTCTCCATTTTTCCGATAAGCTGAAAGCGCCGGGACGATCCGGTAAACTGATTAAGCCCTTTCTCTGCCGCCGCGCCGGATACGCCGAGAAACTCCGCCGCGGCGCAGCAGGCCAGCGCGTTGAGCATGTTGTGCCGTCCGGGCACGGACAGAGAGACATGCGCGTATTCTTTCCCACAAATCAGAACGGTAAAGCGGTAGTATCCGTTTTCATCTCGAATATCAGCGGCGCGCACATCCACATGAGCGCCAAGGCCGAACGTGCGGATGGTGCGATCCATGCCCTCCACACAGCGCATAGCATTCGGATCATCGCCGTTAACGACGACAAGACCGGTCGTAGGCGTTAGCTCTGCAAACGAGTGGAACGAGTAAATTATATCATCCAGATCCTTAAAAAAGTCCAGGTGATCCTCTTCCACGTTTAGTATAACGGCCATCGTTGGCGCAAACTGCAAAAAAGAATTGCAGTATTCGCAGCTTTCTGCCACAAAACAACCTTTCGCACCGATGCGCAGTGTGCCGCCGATTGCCGGCAGATTGCTGCCCACCATGACAGTCGGGTCAAGCCCTGCCTCAATTGTAATAAGCGTCATCATCGAGGTTGAGGTAGTTTTGCCATGCGTTCCTGCAAGACAGACGACATGCTCATAATCGCGCATCAAGTGCCCCCATGCCTCAGCGCGCTCCATCACTGGAATTGCAAGATCGCGGGCTCGCGCGATTTCCGGGTTATCATCATGCACCGCAGCAGTACGGACGACTAGCGACGCGCCCTCCACATTTTCCGCCTGATGCCCATAGGCAATTTTTGCGCCTAACGTTTCCAGACGCACGGTAGCGGCGCTCTTTGTCCGATCTGATCCGGATACCGGCACATCCATGCTGAGCAACAGCTCACCGAGCGCGCTCATGGACACGCCGCCGATACCAACCAAGTGAATCCGCACTTTTTTTTCGATATAGGGCTTGATTGACAAAGCCATATTGCTATGCCTCCCGCTTCCTTTATGTTATCTCTCCATATGCATATGCCTGGTATATTATAGTACAGATTTGTCAAAATTAAAATAGTCAAAGACAATTTTATGTTGGCAATCAGAGAAAAGGAGTGCATTATGGAAATCACAGACATTAAATTCCGTCATGTGGAGCCAGACGGTAAGCTGCGCGCACTGGTTTCTGTCACGTTTGATGGAGTTCTTGCCGTGCATGACATCAAAATCATCAGCGGCCATGACCGCCTGTTTCTCGCTATGCCGTCACGTCGTATGCCAGACGGCCACTTCCGTGATATTGCGCATCCTGTTGGCAACACGCTGCGCGATGAGCTGGAAACAGAGGTACTAAACGCCTACCGTACTACTTTTTTAACTTAACGCACCTGCTCCCCTGTTGGAATGATTTGCATTTTGCCTCGCCTTAAGATAAAATATCTCTTGTAAAAAGAGAGGGGCTTGATATGAGAGTATTGATTTTATCCGTCACGGCAGGCTATGGGCACCACGCAACCGCCAAAGCTGTAGGCGACCTACTGATAAGCCGCGGCGCCGAGGTGCACACGCTCGATGTATACGCCTATATCAGCAATATGATCAAAACAACGATCGACAAGGGCTATCTGTTTTCTTCTAAGCATATGCAGACGCTGTATCGTCTAGTTTATCAGCTCGCCGAGAACAACGGCGCAAGTTATTTTTCCTCAGCGCCCAGCATCATCAATATCATTAATGCGCTCGGCGCGTCTAAATTTGCTAAGGTGCTGGCTGCCTATACGCCGGATGTGATCGTATGCACGCATGTTTTTGCAGCACAGATGGTGGACGAGCTGAAAAAGCGCAAAAAACTTGACGACATTCAAACGATCGGCATTGTTACCGACTATACCCTCCATCCATATTGGGAGGATGTGCCGCGCGTGCAGCACATTGTAACGGCAAGCGAACTGCTTACCTATCGCTGTGTCAAGCGCGGCATTCCCGCCGATCGCATTCTGCCGTTTGGTATACCGGTACATCCCAAATTCAATCAGCCCCTCGAGCGTCGCCTGGCGGCGGCGGAGCTTGGTATCGATCCCACCATGCGCACATTACTGCTCATGGGCGGCAGCATGGGACACGCAGACCATGTCAAAACGCTTGAAGCGCTTACACAGACTGGGCTGCCGCTTCAGCTTTTGGTGGTCTGTGGCAACAATGCAAAAATGAAAACCAGGGTAGAGCGATTTGCCGCTAGATATGATGGCGACTGCGTTATCAAGCCATATGGTTTTGTAGACAATGTTGAGGTAATGATGAGCGCCGCAGACTGCATCATTTCCAAGCCCGGCGGCCTTACGGTTTCCGAAGCGCTCGCCAAAAATCTGCCCATGCTGCTGGTCGATCCCATCCCAGGACACGAGGAGCGCAATGTCGATTTTCTGGTCAATAATGGTATGGCAGCACTCGTCACCAAAAACTTTCCAATCGACGAGGCGGTATACGAGCTATTCGGCAATCCCGTGCGTTTGCAAACCGTGCGCCAGACCATGCAAGCCGTCGCTCACCCCGATGCAACCGAACGTTTGGTAGCTTTCATCCTCGGTCAAAACTGATACGAACAAAAAAGTCGGGCATTATCCCGACTTTTTCTATTAATACGCGATTGTAGCCATGACATCAGACACCGCAGGTTTTACCGAAATCAAACCCTCATCATACATCCAATCGATATTCTGCTGCCAACACTGCGCAGTCTGGCTGAGGAAAGGCGCATCTGCAGTCTCCATCAGCGGCAGCAGTGTTGCACAGGACTGCTGCTCAACCTCCGGGTCAAGTGGAAAGTTCGATGCATCCTGATTATCCAACAATACCTGCAACACCTCATCGGTGCTGCTCTGAAAATCACGGAATCCCTTTTCGCAGGCGCGCAAAAATCCTGCAAGCGCCTCTGGCTCCTCGGCTATCATGGTATCGCTGGCGAGAAATACGCCCTCATAGTACTGCGGCACGCCGAAATCATCCGGAAAAAAGTAATTGACCGAAAAGCCCTCTTTCTCCATCTGCGGCACCTCGTGATTGACAAGACATCCGATCGTCGCGTCAACATTGCCGGTCACCATCGAGCTCATCAGGTCAAAGCCCACGTCGATCATCTCAACGCTCGAAGGATCTGCACCACTGTATTCCATAATGCTGTGAACAAGCGCCTCAGACAGCTCTGTGCCCGCATAGCCGATTGTTTTTCCCGAAAGATCGGCAGGCTCGGTGATATTCTCTTCCTCCAGCGACAGGATGATATTAAGCGGCGCCTGAACAACCGCGCCGATCGATTTGACCGGCACACCCTGCTCCGCGCGTGCCTGGATAACATCCTGCTGATAATAGAGACCGATGTCTGCCCGTCCGGCTGCCACCATACTCATGGCGTCATTTACACCAGCGGGCGGCTGGATATTGACATGCAGACCTTCCTCAGCAAAGTAACCGGCCTGATCAGCCTGGTACAGAAATGCATGTAGTGCATTCGGATACCAGTCAAGCACAACGGTCAGCTCACGCAGCGTGCCATCCTCCGCCGTATCGGCGCTTTCATTGCCTTGCGTGCTCTGTTCGGCAGAGCATCCAGTAAGCAGCATAACGCCTACCGCAAAAAGGGCAAACATTTTTCTTTTCATCTGTATATTCTGCTCCTTTCCTTTGTTTCTTATAGGCTTGCTCGCCATTTAATAAGCCTTCTCTCAACCCATGATACAGCTGCAACCGCGATCATCGCGACCGCACTCAGCAGAACGATTGGCGCAAACACGCCCGCACCATCCAGCTGCGTCATCATGCGCCGGCTGAAATAGCCAAGTCCAGCTTGCGCGCCCAGCCATTCACCGATTGCCGCGCCGATAATAGCCAGTGGTATGGTCATTTTAATAGCTGAGAAAAAATAAGGCAGTGTAGCGGGTAGCTTAAGCTTTAGAAATATCTCGCGCTTTCCCGCACCAAAAGTTCGCAGCATGTCGATCATGTCGCTCTTTGCCGAGCGAAAGCCATCAAACACAGTGATTGTGATGGGGAAAAAGGCAATCAGCACAGTCACAAACACCTTGCTCCAAATCGAATAGCCGAACCACAGCACAAAAAGCGGCGCGAGCGCAGTCGTTGGTATTGTTTGTGAGGCGACAACGAGTGGATACAGCATTTTTTCCGCCGTCGTGCTCCAGTCCATCACCACTGCAAGCAGCAAACCCAGCGCAATTGAGATCGCAAGACCAATACCGGTACACTGCAGCGTTGCTGGTAGATGTGCGGTCAGTAGCGGACCGCGCAGTTCCCATAGTCGTACAACAATCTGTATAGGCGACGGCAGAATGTAGGCTGCATTCATACCCATTGCACCCGCCTGCCATATGCCAAGCAGGATAAACAGCAAAATGAGTGCAGATAAGTTGGCATTCTTTCTCATGTGTTTACCTCCCGCCGTAATAAATCGATCAGGTTTTCACGCAACGCAAGCATGTTGGGTTCTGTCAGACAAGCGCGCGTGCGCGGAAACGGTGCGGGAACTGTAAATGAGACCAGACGGTGAATCGGCATCTGCTCCACAACCAGTACACGGCTGGACAGAAAAATCGCTTCCTCAACATCGTGTGTAATAAATAGCACAGTTTTGTGGTCGCGCCCCCATTGATCGAGCAGCCATTCTTGCATACCAATGCGCGTTAGAAAATCAAGTGCGGAAAAAGGTTCATCGAGCAGCAGTAGCTCCGAGCCGGTCAATAGCGTACGGGCGAAAGCCACGCGCTGCCGCATGCCACCTGACAACTCGTCAGGCCGTTTATCGCCCCAGCCGGAAAGTCCAATATGTTTAAGCGTCTCTGCGACACGCTTGTCCATCTCGGCACGGCTTATGCCGCCCTGGATCTCCATCGGCAGGCGCAAATTTCCCGCCACCGTGCGCCACGGAAATAGCAGATCACGCTGCGGCATATAGCCGCAGTAACCGCGCCGTCCGTCGATTCGCACGCCGTCGACCAGAATTTCACCGCTCTTTCGTGTTAAAAGCTGACTAATTAGACGGAAAATCGTAGATTTACCGCAGCCAGATGGCCCGATCAGTGAGACAAATTCGCCCCTGCCAATATTAAATGATAGCCCGTCGATGATGTCAAAGTCCTCACTATCATACTGAAATGCTACATTTTTAAACGAAAGCATTGCTCACATCGCCTCGTTCCACGCCATATCCCAGAACAACGCCTCAAAGCGCGAGCAGTCGATAAAAATATCTGTTAATCGCGCAAGCTGAGGCTCGGTATAGTCAGCTGCGAGACACTCCATCAGGCCGACAAGTCGTGTGTTTTCCGCCGCATACGCATCGCTGGCGTAGCTTTTGATCCATTCACCGTAAAAATCGTGCTGTTCAGCGTCTGGATGATGGGTGACGATCCATTTTGCAATATACTCATAGCTGAGCGCGCAGGAGAGAACGGCGGCCATAATTTCGGCCGGGCCTTGCTCGGCCGAAACCGCGCGCATATACGCGGTGTAGGACTGATTAACAAGCGATGGCTTGACCGCCTCCGCCTGCGCCTTAGTGATGCCAAGCCGCTTCATATAGGCACGGTGGGTTTCCATCTCGCCATTTAAGATGCTCGCAACATAGAAAGCGAATACCTGCATTGCGTCAGGTGCACGCGACTTGACCACGCCCTGCGCGAATACTCTGGCGTAATCGAACAGATACAGATAGTCCTGCAACAGATAAAAACGGAATTTTTGCACAGCAAGGCTGCCGTCCGCAATTCCCTGCACAAAAGGATGGGTCAGATAGCCTTCCCAAATCGTGCGAGAGGCGGCGAGCAGTCGCTCGGTCGTTTGGTTTTTTTTCAAGGTGGTACCCCCAATGAATTTGTTTGAGCTGGCGGCCTGCGGCCGGCAACGCTTGTTGGTTTATATGCTTATAAAAATTCGATGTGCAGCTGATCTGCCAGCTCCTCGGCTGACAGCAGGCTGACTGCATCAATCAGGCGTGTACGGAAGGAGGCGGTGCCCTCCATTCCTTCACGCACACGCCGCTCGGCTATTGTGCCGCATACTTTCATCACCCCCGATGCTGCTGTAACGGCTTCAAATATCTGATTCGGATTTGCCCCGCAGTAAGTTGCAGTCAGCGAAGTCAGCATGCAGCCCGTGCCGGTGATACGGCTCATAAGTGTGCTGCCGCCGCGAAGCACTGCGGTCCTCTCCCCGTCGGACACAAGATCGATCGCCCCGCTGAGCAGCACGACTGCATGCGTATTCCGGCTAAAGGCCGCAAGAAAAGCAGCGGACTGCATCAAATTTCCCTCGGTCACGCGGTCAGGCTCAGCGACCTCGACGCCCGCTGCGCGCGCCTCCCCTACTGCGAGTGCATGAATTTCAGAGGCGTTTCCGCGGATAACTGTAACCAATCTATCTGCCAACAGGCGGCTGCACATTTCGCTGCGCAGGCGACTTGCGCCCGCAGCAACTGGATCGAGCACAACCGGATGGCACAGCCGTTTTGCTTCACGGGCGGCAAGCAGCATGGCCTCTTGTGCGCGAAGCGCGCCCATATTTAGTGCAAGCGATGCGCTGTGCGCAGTAATTTCTCCGACCTCACGCTCATCCTGCGCCATAATAGCAGTTCCACCCGAGGCAAGAATGATATTGGCGCAGTCATTGGCTGTAATAATATTTGTAATCGAGTGGACAAGCGGATGACTTTCCGCTGTCCTTTGAACGACCCGCCGAATCGCGTCTTTCACCGCAGCGCCCCCTCCAGCGTGCTAAATGTATTGGTTCGTTTGAGCGCCACCAGAACGAAAACTGAGATCGCCGCGCCCACGACGGTCGACACCAGAAAAGACGGCACAAATGTAAATAGCGCGGCAGTAGCATTGTTCATCAGCGTTGCCGCAATCGGATAGGAGGCCATGCCGCCAAGCACGCCTGTGCCAAACACCTCGCCCACATAGGCCACCGGCAGTTTGGGACAAGCCTTATACAAAAGGCCACACAGCAGTGCGCCAATCATCGAGCCGGGAAACGCCAGCAGGCTGCCCAATCCCAATAGATTGCGTAAAAGTGATGCTGCAAAGCCCATGCCAAGGGCATACCATGGGCCAAGTAGCACAGCTGCCAGTACGTTTACCATGTGCTGCACAGGCGAGCACTTTGCACCCAGCACCGGAATGGAAAACAAACTGCCTACCACGGCAACTGCGACAAGCAGTCCGGCAACGGTTAGTTTACGGATGGATTTGTAGCTCATTTAGGTTCACTCCTTGGAAAACATATGGTAAAAATGGTTAAGCGGACCACATCCATGCCCAAGGCCGGGTGCGTGCCGGATCGCATCGGTTACATACGCTTTGGCGCGCTTAACCGCCTCTGGCACGGCGCACCCAAGCGCCAGATTAGACGCGATGGCTGAGGATAGTGTGCAGCCCGTTCCATGCGTGCTGCTGGTGTCGACCCGACCGATCTGATAGCGGTGAAAAATACTGCCATCATACAGTACATCCACCGCGTCCGCCATATTTTTGCCGCCTTTGATCAATACATTTCCACCGCTCTTGGCATGAATGCGGCGCGCGGCCTCTTCCATATCCGTAGGGCTTAAAATCGTCATATCTGCGAGATGCTGCGCCTCCGGGATGTTGGGGGTAAGTACTTCTGCCAGCGGCAAAACCAGGTCGACCAGCGCGCTAACCGATTGCGGCGCCATGAGTGCGTCGCCGTTTTTGGCAAACATTACCGGGTCAAGCACAATGTGCGGCGGTCGGTAACGGCGCAGCCTACCTGCGACTGCGCGCATACAATCCGGCGATGACAACATGCCGATCTTGACTGCATCCGGCACAATGTCTTCAAATACCGCATCGATTTGCTCCTCAATCATTTTCGGACTGATGTCCTGAATATCTATCACACGGACCGTGTTCTCGGCAACGACCGAGACAATCACGCTCATGCCGAACACTCCGTGTGCCGCCATGGTCTTAAGATCAGCCTGAATGCCGGCGCCGCCTGAGCAGTCAGACCCCGCGATGGTAAGCACCTTTTTCATAGTCTGCTCCTTCCTTTCATTTATTCTGAAACTAAAAGAGGACATCCTGTTGGATGTCCTCTGTATGCGTCCTCTTCCAGCGCATTTACGCTGCAATCATTTTTCGCATCCCTACGTTGGCATTATCCAAATCAGGTAAGGTCGAGGTTACAAACCTCCTCTCAGCCTCTTACAGAAGCTCCCTTGCAAGCATAGGTTAGCATTTTGTATGCTTCTTGTCAAGTGTATCCATCGCTCCATATGCAATGCAGCGAACCCATTTTACTTCGGTCCGCTGCATTTTTATTACAAATTCTCGGCAAAAAATAATTGCATAGCCCGGGTGGCGGCGTCCTCGTCCGCCCCCTCAACTGTTACTGTCAGCGTATCACCGCATTTGACACCAAGCCCCATCACACTCATCATGCGCGTCGCGTCCGCCGATTTATCGCCCTTTTGCAGCATAATTTTGCTTTCATGCTGCTTGGCCTCTTTTACCAGTAAACCTGCAGGGCGAGCATGGATGCCCACCGGATCGGTAATGACGTACTCAAACTGCTTCATCTTGAAAACTCCTTTTCAATCTAGATCCTCGCCATTCGTCGCGATGACCGTTTGATACCAGTAAAACGATTTCTTCTTTATGCGGGCGATGCGGAAATCATCGTTGATCGAGCTATCAGGCTACATATCGTATCCAGGCTCGTTCTGAAGCGTAACACCCAGTGCCTTTAGCATGCGCTCTACAAAAGAGGGATATGCGCCGCGCGCCTATACGTCTGTGCAGTAACTGAGATTGATCACGATTCTCAGGCTTGTCCGCCACAATGCCGACCATATCCTCCAACACATCGTTATAGCGTGCGGTTGTAAAGTGTATCGCAATACCAGGCGACTCGTTCTGGTTAAGCTGTATTACAAAGTGCCGCTCGATCTGCTTGGCCATGCAGTGCCCGAGCTTACCTTCCTATGCATACTACTCCACTTCGTAGATAAGTGGCATCTGTACATAGATGCGCTGTTTAGCGCGCTGGACATGATGTATTGTAGCGAATTCCTCTATTGAGGTCCATTGATATTTTACATGAGTTCTGCTTTTCGTTTTGAGTACAGAACAAAGCGTTTCTTATGCATGCGCGTGGCATTGTATAGTCTCCTCCATGATCTTCATAAACCGACGCAAAATGGGATGCATCTCCCCACGCAGATAGGCCACACCAAACGAGACAGGCTCAAACTCCGGCATCGGAATGTAGCGGATGCCTGCAACCCGCATCTGCGGACAGTCTGCCACAACAGCAAAGCCGAAACCGGAAGCAACCAAGGTGTTGAGCACCTCCAGATTGTCGCAGAAAAACAGCTGATCCGGCATATGGCCCGCAATGATCTGGCTCTGGATATGAAAGAGTGACGGCGGATATGCAGGCGGATGAAAGGTCACAACCTGACCGGCAGACTTCAGCTCCTGTGCGGTCAGCTGTATGCGGGAGGCAAGCGGATGATCGGCCGCGCAGGCACACACGATTGGACACTTCATCAGTTCGTGGTACTGCGCTTTTTTGGGAGCGGATTCAGCAAAGGCGAACATTAGCTGTATTTCGCCGTCCTCAAGCAAATGATCAAGCGAATCGAACGGCACGACCCGCAGAACTGGCTGCAACGTCGGCTCCTCCCGCCGCAGCTGCTCGAGCGGGCGACGCGTAAGCGCCAGGTCAAAGGTGCTTCGGCAGCCGATGCCAAGCCGCATGGGCTTTGTCTGCTTGGATTCCTGCAGGCGGGCGCGGGCAGTGCGGGTCAGCTTGAGCAGCTCCCCGGCGTATTGCATGAATAAGTAGCCCTCCTGCGTTAACCGTACGCTTTTGCTTGTACGGTGGAACAAGCGCACCCCCATCTCGTTTTCCAATGTTCCGATCTGATGGCTGACCGCAGGCTGGGTCAGCCGCAGAGATTCCGCCGCACGTGAAAAATTTAAAAAATTCACGACCGCCATGAAGCATTCAAGCTGTGTGGTATTCATACAAAGTCCTTTCAATTTGACAGTATAAATTTGTAAAATGCATATAATTAATAAAATATCTTTATAGATAATAGCATATTTGAATTTCACAAGCAAGAAAATTTATGATATAAATTGTAAGGAACGAAATAGTTTTGCATCGAACAATCGAAAGGAGTCTAACAAGCGATGGCACTGGATATTGGAATTCTGGCGCAAAACAACCGCCAGATCGGCATCCAGCTTGATCTATGGGCGAGTCGTGAGCTTGGCGAAAAGCAACTGACCGGCCGTCAATCGCAGGTGCTGTTGTATATTCTACGTCATGCGGATACCGGCGCGTCATTGACCGCGATCCACCGGACCTATGGGTATTCCAAGGCTACCCTATCCGGGCTGATCAAGCAGCTGCGGAACAAAGGATATGTGCAGGTTGAGCACTGCCAAAGCGACGACCGCTGCAAGCTACTATATGGAACAGAAAAAAGCCGGCAGCTGATGCAGGTCTTATCCGAGGCAAATGAAAAAGCGCAGCTATGGCTTGATAAAAACTTTACGCCCGAAGAACAGCGCGAAATTGAACGCTTACAACAGAAAATACTGTTACAACTTAGCAAGTTAAACGCATGCAAACAAAAGGAGGCAACCACACGTGAGAAAAGTGATACAACAGCTCAAGCAATATAAGAAAGACACTTTCCTCTGTATCACTATGGCCGCGCTTGAGGTCGTTATGGAAATATTACTGCCGTTTATCACCGCAATCATTATTGATGAGGGTCTGCAAGGCAGCAATATGCCAACCATCTACCGCTATGGTATTCTGATGATTGTGCTTGCATTTTTCAGCCTGTTTTTTGGCGCGGCAGCGGGCAAGTTCGCGGCCAGTGCCGCTTCGGGTCTGTCCGCCAATCTGCGCGAGTCTATCTACGCTAATATACAGACCTTTTCCTTTTCTAACATCGATAAGTTCAGCGTACCCGGTCTTGTCACACGCATGACGACCGACATCACAAACGTGCAAAACGCATTTATGATGGTCATTCGCGTGGCAGTGCGCGCGCCGCTCAACCTGGTCTTTAGTTATCTAATGTGCCTGATTATCAATGTGCGACTGAGTCTTATGTTCCTGATTGCGATCGCATTCCTGGTGTTCGTTATGGGTGTGATCATGGTGATCGCCATGCGTATCTTCAATCGCGTGTTCCAAAAATATGACGATCTCAATGCCAGCGTACAGGAAAACATCTCCGCTATCCGCGTCGTCAAAGCGTTTGTGCGCGAAGGTTATGAAAACACCAAGTTTTCCAAGGCGTCTGCCAATCTATACCGCATGTTTGTAAAAGCTGAGGGCCTGCTTGCATTCACCAATCCGGTTATGATGGTGGCGGTGTATTTCTGCATTATTTCGCTCTCCTGGCTGGGTGCGCAGTTTATTGTCGGCGGCAGTCTGACAACTGGCGATCTGACCAGCCTGTTCAGCTATATCATGTCGATGATGATGAGCTTGATGATGCTGTCCATGGTTATTGTCATGATCAGCATGTCGATGGCAAGCATCCGCCGTATTGGCGAAGTGCTTGAGGAAACGCCTGACCTTAATAATCCGGCAAATCCAGTCATGGAAGTGTCCGACGGCCGCATCGACTTTAACGGCGTCAGCTTTTCCTACAAACATGGAAGCGGCAAAAACGCCTTATCCGATATTGATCTGCATATCAACGCTGGCGAGACCATCGGTGTGATCGGTGGCACAGGCTCGGGCAAAAGCAGCCTCGTCAACCTGATCTGCCGCCTGTATGACGTTGACGACGGCGCGGTATATGTCGGCGGCGTGGACGTGCGGAAATATGATATGGAGGTCCTGCGCAATCAGGTCTCAGTTGTATTGCAGAAAAACACACTGTTCTCCGGCACAATTCTCGACAATCTGCGCTGGGGTAACCCCGAGGCTACCGAACAGGAGTGCATCGACGCCTGCAAAGCCGCCTGCGCTGATGAATTCATCGACCGTATGCCGGATGGCTATCACACCCGTATTGAGCGCGGCGGTGCAAATGTATCGGGCGGCCAAAAGCAGCGCCTATGCATTGCGCGCGCCCTGCTGAAAAAGCCCAAGGTGCTCATTTTGGACGACTCGACAAGCGCGGTCGATACCGCAACCGACGCCAAAATCCGTGCGGCGTTTGCCGAGCGTATCCCTGGTACGACCAAGATCATCATTGCGCAGCGCATTTCAAGCGTTGAAGGCGCCGACCGCATCCTTGTACTGGATGAAGGCCGTGTCAACGGTTTCGATACCCACGAAAATCTGCTCAAGACCAACGCCATTTACCAGGAGATTTATGAATCCCAGGTTAAGGGCGGCGGCGATTTCGATCAGCCGGCTTGAAAGGAGGAACATGAAATATGAAACAAAAGGCGCTCAGGCAGCGCTCGATGTCTGTGCTAAAGCGCGTCATCCGGTATATGCTGCGTTATTATAAGGTGCTATTTGCTCTTGTCATTCTCTGTATTCTGGTCAGCGCGGTATGTACAGTCGTCGGCGCGACCTTTCCGCAGAAGCTGGTAGACGATTATATTGTGCCGATGCTACGCTCTGGCTCTCACGATTTCAGTGCGCTTGCAAATGACCTAGTACGGCTTGTCATCATCATGGCTACCGGCGTTGTAGCGGCGTTTCTCTACAACCGCATCATGGCAAATGTCAGCCAGGGCACGCTGTGCCATCTGCGCGACGATTTGTTCTGCAAGATGGAATCCCTGCCGATCAAGTATTTCGACACGCATGCGCATGGCGATATTATGTCGGTCTATACCAACGATATTGACACCCTGCGCCAACTGCTCAGTCAAAGCATTCCGCAGATCATCAACTCGGTCATCACGATGACGGCAACCATAATCACTATGATTGTACTCAATCCGGCGCTGACCGTGATCTCAATTCTGACCGCGGTCATCATGCTGGTGGTCACCGCCAAATTTTCAAAGCTGGCTGGCCGGTACTATGTCGATCAGCAGCGCGACCTCGGTATTGTGGACGGGTTCATTGAGGAAATGCTGGACGGTCAAAAAGTCGTCAAGGTATTCTGTCACGAGCAAGCCGCAATAGACGATTTCCACAAGATAAACGATGCCTTGCGCGACAGTGCGAACAAGGCAAACCGTTATGCTAACCTGCTGATGCCTGTCAACGCGAATATCGGCTGGCTGAGCTACGCATGCGTGGCCATCATCGGCGCACTACTGGCAATGAATGGTCTGGCGGGCGCAACGATCGGCACGGTTGTCACCTTTGTTGGGCTGAATAAGAGCTTTACCAACCCGATCATCCAGGTCAGCCAGCAGATCAATTTCGTCGTGACAGCGGCAGCCGGCGCGCAGCGCGTTTTTGAACTGATGGATCAGACATCCGAGACAGACGAAGGCTATGTCGAGCTGGTAAACGCCAAGGAGGATGCTGAGGGCAATATGCACGAAGCTGATACCCGCACCAACGTCTGGGCTTGGCGGCACCCGCACAAGGCCGACGGCACGGTCACTTACAAAAAGCTTGAGGGCGGCGTTGTGCTCGATGATGTCGACTTCGGCTACGACCCCAATAAGCTGGTTCTGCACAATGTCAGTCTGTGGGCAAAGCCCGGACAGAAAATCGCCTTTGTCGGCGCGACCGGCGCAGGTAAGACGACGATCACCAATCTGCTCAACCGATTTTACGACATTGCGGACGGCAAAATCCGCTATGACGGCATCAATATCAACAAAATTAAAAAGCCTGACCTGCGACGCTCAATGGGTATTGTATTGCAGGAAACGCACCTTTTCACCGGCACGGTGATGGAAAACATCCGCTACGGCAATCTTGATGCGACCGATGAGGAATGCATGGCGGCCGCCCAGCTTGCCAATGCAGACGGCTTTATCCGCCGCCTGCCGGATGGGTACGATACCATGCTCACCGGCGATGGCGCCAATCTTTCGCAGGGTCAGCGCCAGCTGCTTGCGATTGCGCGCGCAGCAGTTGCCGACCCGCCGGTGCTCATACTGGACGAGGCGACCTCCTCTATCGACACCCGCACAGAAAAGCTTGTGCAGGACGGTATGGATGCATTGATGACCGGACGCACAACCTTTGTCATCGCGCACCGGCTATCCACCGTGCGCAATGCCGACTGCATTATGGTCATGGAACAGGGCCGCATCATCGAGCGCGGCACACATGATGAGCTGATTGAAAAGAAAGGTAAATATTATCAGCTCTATACCGGTAACTTTGCAGAGGAAACCGCCTGATTTCCTCGCTGAATACCAAAACCCCTGTCGTGGCAGACAGGGGTTTATATTATCTTATTAAAGTTGTGCCTGCGTCAGCTCCCGCAAAAAATCAGGAAACGGCTCGAGCGAGCGCGCTAAAATGCCGTGCATCTGCGCGATAGCGATACCATAATTCGTCATAGGAACACTGTGCATGGCTGCATAATGCCCGCGCGAGTGCATTTCACGCTCGCTGAGCATGCAGCCGCCGCAGTGCAAAACAAGCGAGTAGGGCGTCAGATCATCCGGAAATTCCCGGCCCGATGTAAAGACAAACCGCGGCTCACATCCTGCATACTGCCGTATCCAGTTCGGCAGTTTTATCGTGCCAATATCCCCACACTGGCGATGGTGGGTGCAGCCCTCCGAGATCAGTACGGAATCTCCCTCCCGCAGTCGGCTAAGCACGGCCGCCGCCTGCACTGCACGGCGCAGACTGCCCTTGTAACGTGCAAACAGGATGGAAAAGGAGGTCAGCTGAATGTCCGGCGGCACGGCGCGGCTGACAACAGAAAACGCCTGCGAATCTGTGATAACAAGCCGCGGCTTTTGTCGCAACGACGAGAGCGTGTGCGGCAGCTCCTCCACTCCGGTCACGACCGAGATCGCACCCGCATCCAGAATGTCTCGTATGGTCTGCTGCTGCGGCAAAATAAGTCGTTCCTTGGGCGCGGCATCGTCAATCGGTACGACGAGCACAACCAAATCTCCAGGTGACAGCAGATCAGCAACGAGCTGCTTTTCCGGCGCATCCCGGCACGCAAGTGCGGCGATGCGCTCTTTAAGCTGACCAATATTTGTGCCGTCAATCGCACTGACATACAGCGCTTCTTTCCCCGCTGCTGGTAATGTGCTGAGCAGATCGCACTTATTAAACACGACAAGATGTGCAATCTTGCGCGCGCGGAATGTGTCGAGCAATTCTCGATCTGCATTCTGCATGCCTGCCCCGCTATCCACAACCAGTATTGCAATATCGGTGCGGTCGAGCACGCGCCGCGCACGCTGAACACGCTCCTCCCCCAGTGCGCCCGTATCGTCTATACCCGGGGTATCGATCACCACGACCGGACCTGCGGGCAGCAACTCCATGGCCTTTTGCACAGGATCGGTGGTCGTGCCTTTGACCGCGGACACCACCGACAGCTTTTGCCCAGTGACCGCATTTACCACGCTCGACTTGCCCGCGTTGCGCAGACCGAAAAAGGCGATATGCGGTCTCTCGGCGGATACCACATCGTTCATTCCCATTTTTCCGCCTCCTCAGAATCGGAAATCACGGCGATTTGCATGATATATCTCCGCAATGTGCTCGCGCGCGATCTCGCGCACCTTGTCGCGCGGGATTTTTTCAATCTCACGCTCAATCAGCGCCCTGCCGATCTGCTTAGTATCGTCCGAAGCGTAGTCAGCTAGGTATTCTGCAAGGGTCATCAGGGCGTTTGGATGGCAGCAGTTAAGAATCTGCCCGTTTTTGCATAGGGTCATAAACCGGTCACCCGTGCGACCTTCCCGGTAGCAGGCCGTGCAGAAAGAGGGGATATCACCCATCTTCATCAGCCAGCGGACAACCTCGTCCAGTGTGCGCTGATCGGCTACGTCAAACTGCTCGGAGTCGTGCGGGCGTTCCTGCTCAGTGTATCCACCGACCGAAGTGCGTGAACCACCGCTGATTTGTGAGATTCCAAGCCGCAGCGCCCTTTCGCGCACCGCCTGGCTTTCGCGCGTCGAAATAATCATACCTGTATAAGGCACCGCAATGCGTATACACGCGATAATTTTTTCAAATAGCTCGTCACTCAGGCCGTTGTCAAACGCATCCGGGTCGATGTCATCCGCACGCTTGACACGGGGCACACTGATTGTGTGCGGGCCAACGCCGTATACCGCCTCAAGGTGCTCGGCGTGCATCATAAGGCCGGCAAATTCATATTGATACCGCTCAAGTCCAAACAGCACGCCAAGCCCAACGTCGTCGATACCGCCCTGCATTGCCCGGTCCATAGCCTCAGTATGATAGGCGTAGTCATGCTTTGGTCCGGTCGGATGCAGTTCAAGATAGCTCTTTCTGTGATAGGTCTCCTGAAACAGGATATAGGTACCAATGCCGGCCTCTTTGAGTTTACGGTAGTTCTCAACCGTGGTTGCGGCGATATTGACATTTGCGCGGCGGATCGCGCCGTTTTTATGCCGAACGCTGTAAATCGTCTCAAGGCTTTCCAGAATGTACTCGATCGGGTTGTTGACTGGATCCTCGCCCGCCTCGATTGCCAAGCGCTTGTGCCCGAGATCTTGCAGTGCAATGACCTCAGCGCGAATCTCATCCTGTGTGAGCTTTTTGCGTGTAATATGCCCGTTTTTCGCGTGATATGGGCAGTAAACACATCCATTGACGCAATAGTTGGACAGATAGAGCGGCGCAAAGATTACAATACGGTTACCATAAAACGCAAGCTTGATCTGCTCGGCCAGTCGGTACATCTGCTCTACTTTTTCCGGGATGTCACACGCAAGCAACACCGATGCCTCGCGATGGGTAAGCCCTGCGCAGTGGACGCCGGAAACTGTTTTTTGCGGCCGCGCCTTTTCAAGAATGCTGTCTATCAGTGGAATGTTGCGCTTGTTTTCCTCGGCGTATTGGATGGTTTCGAGGATCTCCTCATGACTGATGAACTCCTCGGCCAAAAGGGATTTGGGATTATAAAGTGCCATGGATTGTCTCTTCCTTTCTTGCGGTCAGATTACTCTTTCCTTCAGATAGTTATATTTCAAACAGATGCAGCATCGCCCCGGCTAGCGACGACGCGCAGGCCGATTGCCGCCATGCGCTGCCGAAGTTCCGCTACATGCTGTGCCGATTCCATGCCGCTGTGCTTTTTACCGTTATATAAGGTGTACTTTTTTCGTGCTTCAGGCGGTGACAAGTTAGGCATAACAACGTTTGCGCCAGCCATCATGCCCTGTTCCCTGCCGTTTGGCAAGAGCGTGCCAAGCGCAGTCGTCGCGGGCAAGAGCAGCGTGGGCCGAATCAGTCGCAGGATGGACAGCAGGTAGAGTGTCAGCTCGACGCTACCTGCCTGTTTTGTTCCAAACGGCGTATCTGCATGTGGGATAAATGGACCTATGCCGCACATCGCCGGGGCAAACGTTTCAACAAATTTTAGGTCCGTTGCAATTGTATCGGTCGTCTGTCCGGGCGAGCCAACCATGAAGCCGCAGCCCGTTTGAAAGCCGATTTCCTTCAAGTCTCGCAGGCAGCGCATTCGGTTGTCGTATGACATCTCCGGTGGGTGCAGCAGCTGATAATGCGTGCGGTCCGCTGTCTCGTGGCGCAGTAGATATCGATCCGCTCCAGCTTCAAACAGCGCGCGATATGCCTCATATGGATATTCGCCTAGAGATAGCGTAACCGCGCAGTCGCCAAACATTTTCTTAATCGACCGGACAATCCCGCACAAGGTATCAATGTCGATCCCCCGCTCCCCTCCCTGCAACACAAACGTGCGAAAGCCAAGGGCATATCCTTCCTGACAGCAGGACAGGATCTGCTTAGCTGTCAGCTGGTAGCGCTGACAGGATGCGTTTGAGCGGCGTATACCACAATACAAGCAATCGTTTGCGCAAATATTGCTGACCTCGATCAGCCCGCGGATATAGACTGCATCCCCATATATACCTTGGCATGCGCGCCGCGCTTTTCCCGCAAGATATGATGCCGCTTCTGCTGTACGGCTGTCGATCAGCTCAGCATATTCGGTATGCGTAAGTGAATGCGTCTGCTCTAGCTGGTCAATAAGCTCCCTTATACTGTTATTCATCGCCGGTTATATTCGAATACGCTGTTTTTACGCTAATACCAGCAAGATTGCCAATCTTGCCCGACAAGGCCGAGATGGTATCCTGTGGCGCGTCTATTGCGATCGACACGATGTTGATGGACTTTTCCCGGTATGGGATACCCATACGTCCTATGATATACTTTGCATAGTCATGCAGCAGCCCGTTGAGTCGTTCGACAGACTCTGTGTCTTCCACAATGATACCCATAACGGCGACTCTGGTCTTCATCTGCCCACCTCATTTCTGTAACTGTTGTAATTGTAGAAAAACGGCTGCACCACAAAAAGGTGCAACCGTTCTTACATGTCTTTTCGGCAACACCTTACACGTAGCCAGCAGTTTGCCGGCTGAATGTTAGGATGCATTTGTGTATTTATTATAAAATGGCACAAGCGTAAAATCAAGGCTATATTACCATGGATAGAAAATTTCAAATTTATGAAAAAAATTCTTGTATTTCGTACGCATACATGGTAAAATAATTAGGCACTTATATACAAAGTGATAGGGAGAAGTATCGAAGTGGTCATAACGAGCTCGACTCGAAATCGAGTTGACGGTAACACGTCACGTGGGTTCGAATCCCACCTTCTCCGCCAAAAAACACCGCATTTTTTGATGCATTGCGCATTAAAATTGCGGTGTTTAATTTTGTGTTCCCTCCTTTTGTACGCTTTATTGCATGGATGAGAAAATTGACTTTACACTACACTGATGTTATACTGTGCACAGATAGAAACTATTTCCTTGCATCTGTTTATTTTATATTTATTTTGGTAAGTAAACAGGTGCAATCTATAATTTCTTTATTTGTTTTCGGGCAGGAGGCGGATTGTACGAAATTGTATGAAATTTATTTTAGTCCTACCGGCGGCACCCAAAAAGCTGTAGAACTGCTGGCAAAGGAGCTGTCGGGGAAAATTCAGCGTGTCGATTTGACCGACAGCGAAAAAGATTTTTCTGAAATTTTCCTCTCTCCTGCGGATATTGCCATTATTGGAGCGCCCTCTTTTACCGGACGTGTGCCGCAACCTGCCGTGCAGCGTCTTTTGCAAATCCATGGGAATGCAGCAAGGGCTGTCATTCTTTGTACATATGGCAACCGTGCCTATGAAGATACGCTCATTGAATTGCAGGATATCGCGATGAAATCGGGTTTCCGTGTCATATCCGCCATCGCCGCCATCGCAGAGCACTCCATTGCTCATCAAATCGGTGCGGGTCGTCCTGATGCGAAGGACTATGCACAGCTTGCAGGATTTGCTCAAAAAATCCGCGCCAAACTGTCCGCAGGCGATGTTTCGGCACCCTCCGTACCTGGTAATCGTCCCTATCAGGATGCCAATGAAGCTGGTCTGGTGCCTTGGCCCACCGATGACTGTACCAACTGCGGCTTGTGTGCGACCAAATGTCCGGTGCAGGCAATCGATAGAAAAGACGCCAGCATCGTAGACGATGCGGCTTGCATCTCATGCATGCGCTGCATTGCCATATGCCCGCATAAGGCGCGAGAAGCTAACAGCGAAATAATTGCCGCAGTCAATGCCATGCTGGCCAAAGCATGCCCAGACAGAAAAGAATACGAATTATATATCTAAACATCCGCACTTTCCCTCGCCGAAAGGTGCGGATGTTTTCTTTATCTCGCACAACCGGCCCGTTATCATATGGTTTTGCAAAATGGGTATACTGACATAATAAAACGTGTGAATTGACTTGAAAAATAATGGTATTTGTAGTATTATTGCCATGAGTATATTTTGTAGTAGAGCGCCGCGATATATCCAACTTTAAGCAATACTCGCAATAATCTCCTAGTTGATTTATCTTAACGGCAGCATGATTTTAATCTTATTATAAAGTGTTGCTCTTAGAATTAAAGATGGGAAGAAGATGAAAGGCGGGAACAAATGAAAGGCATCGTATTAGCAGGAGGAAGCGGAACAAGACTATATCCGCTGACAATGGTGACGAGCAAGCAGCTCCTCCCTGTCTACGACAAACCGATGGTATATTATCCCCTATCCACACTGATGCTGGCAGGTATTCGAGATATTCTAATCATTTCTACACCTGACGATTTGCCAAACTTCGAGCGTCTGCTTGGGGATGGCAGCCGGTATGGCATTCATCTTTCCTATAAGGTTCAACCATCCCCTGATGGTCTTGCGCAGGCGTTTACGCTTGGTGAGGAATTCATCGCAGGCGACTGCTGCGCTATGATTCTGGGCGACAACATCTTTTATGGCGCGGAACTTAGCAGGCGCCTCAAAGCTGCAACAGAAAATGCGGCGCAGGGTCGAGCAACTGTATTTGGCTATTATGTTAACGACCCGGAGCGCTTTGGCGTCGTGGAGTTTGATGAGGCCGGCCGCGTGATTTCGGTGGAGGAAAAACCAGAGCAGCCAAAGTCCAATTATGCTATTACCGGACTATATTTTTATGATAACCGTGTAACCGAGTATGCAAAGCAGGTCAAGCCCTCTGCCCGCGGCGAGCTTGAGATTACCGATCTTAACCGCATATATCTCGAGGCGGGCAACCTGGATGTTCAGCTGCTCGGGCGAGGCTATGCGTGGCTCGATACCGGTACGATGGACTCTCTCGTTGAAGCAGCGGAGTTTGTACAGGTGGTCGAGCAACGCCAGGGCATAATGATCTCGGCGCCGGAAGAGATTGCATTTCACTACGAATGGATTACAAAGGAAGAATTGCTCTCTTCTGCACAGGCATACGGCAAATCGCCTTACGGTCATCATCTGCGTCATGTAGCGGACGGCAAAATTCGGTATTAAGGAGAAAATGCGGTGAAACTAACGAAAACAAAACTGGAAGGCGTTGTAATTTTAGAACCTGATGTGTTCGGCGATCATCGCGGCTTTTTTATGGAAAGCTGGTCTAAACGCAAGATGGATGAGCTGGGGCTGCACTATGATTTTGTGCAGGACAACCACTCCTCCTCAACTCAAAAAGGCACGCTGCGTGGCATCCACTTCCAGCGCGGCGATAAGGCGCAGGCCAAGCTTGTCCGCTGCACAAGCGGCGTAGTGCTTGATATAGCGGTCGACCTGCGGCCTTCCAGCCCAACCTATAAACAATGGGTAGCAGTCGAATTGTCCGCCGAAAATAAGAGATTACTTATGATCCCACGCGGCTTTGGACACGGCTTTGTTACCTTAGCCGACCACGTTGAATTTCTGTATAAGGCGGATAATTACTACGCGCCCGAGGCCGATGGCGGCATCCGCTGGAATGACCCCGAACTTGCTATTGACTGGGGTGTAACCAATCCCGTGCTGTCAGCTAAAGATAGCACTTCGCCCTTTTTAAAAGATGCCGTAACCGGATTTGAGGAGTGGTAAATAAATGAAAATACTGATTACGGGTGGCGCCGGATTTATTGGCGGTAATTTTGTGCATTATATGCTGCGCGAGCATTCAGAGGATGACATCCTTTGTTTGGATGCATTGACCTACGCAGGCAATATGGAGACACTGGCGCCTGCAATGAATAATCCGCATTTTAAATTTATCAAAGCTGATATTGCTGACCGCCAAACAATCTATGATATATTTGAGCGTGAAAAGCCCGAGATTGTTGTAAACTTTGCTGCAGAAAGCCATGTTGATCGTTCGATTGAGAATCCTTCCATTTTTCTGCAAACCAATGTAATGGGTACGCAGGTGCTGCTGGACGCCTGCCGCAAGTATGGTATTCAGCGATACCATCAGGTCTCGACCGACGAGGTATATGGCGACCTGCCGCTCGACCGCCCGGACTTATTTTTCACAGAGGAGACGCCACTGCATGCCTCTAGCCCATATTCAGCCTCCAAGGCCTCGGCAGATTTGCTGGTGCAGGCTTATCACCGCACATTTCAAGTGCCCGCAACGATCTCACGCTGCTCAAACAACTACGGACCGTACCACTTCCCGGAAAAGCTGATCCCGCTGATGATTGCCAATGCGCTCGGAGGCAAGCCGCTGCCGGTTTATGGAGATGGCAAAAATGTGCGCGACTGGCTTTATGTTGAAGACCACTGCACAGCGATCGATTTAATTATGCGCCGTGGCCGTGTTGGCGAGGTGTATAACGTCGGCGGGCACAATGAAAAGACCAATCTTGAAGTGGTAGAGCTGATTATTAAAGCCCTTGGTAAGGGTGAAATCCAGTTTGTCAAAGACCGTGCCGGACATGACCGCCGATATGCTATCGACCCGACCAAGATTCACAATGAGTTGGGGTGGCTGCCCAAAACCAAATTTGAGGATGGTATTCAGAAAACCATTCAGTGGTATTTGGACAATCGCCCCTGGTGGGAGAACATTATCTCGGGAGAATATCAGAATTACTATGAACGGATGTATGGAAACCGATAAACCGCTGATTTCCGTTATTGTTCCGATTTATAAAGCAGAAAATTATCTGGCGCAGTGTGTAAATAGCTTGTTACAGCAAACCTACAAGCATCTTGAAATTATTTTGGTTGACGACGGATCCCCTGATGCATGCGGCCAAATATGTGATGATTTTGCGCAAGATGATCGGCGCGTTCGTGTCATCCATCAGCCAAATTGCGGTGTTTCCGCAGCAAGGAATGCCGGCATCCAAGCTGCCTCGGGCGGATATATATGCTATGTCGATTCTGATGATTGGACTGATGCAGACTATATTATGGAGTTATGGCAAGCGGCTGTGTCAGCGCATGCGGACGCTGCTATTGCAGTAGCGTCAATGGCAGCGCCAACTGTTTTGGATACGAAAGCTGCGGTAAGAAAACTACTCTATCAGCGTTCATTTGACACAAGCCCTTGGGGAAAGTTATTTCGAACTGATGCGGTCAAACAAATCCGCTTTCCGGAGGGTATGTTTTTTGAAGATTTGGCAATAGTGTGTCAGATGATCGGCGCCTGCAAAACCGTAGTTTTGGTACCAAACGCCGGCTATCACTATCGCTCAACTCCAGACGGCACAATGAACGGCGGAGACTGTACGCGGCTGCTGGACGAGTTGAAAGCCGCAGATATGATGTTCCAGTATGTTATAAACGCGTTTCCAGCACTTAAAACGGCAGCTGAGTGTAGGCGTTTTAGCGCATATTTTCAAGTAATGATGAAGCTTCCGCGTCATGCGTATTTGGCGCAGCAAAAACAGATATGGCAGTATATATGCAAGCAGCGCGGCAGCATCATCAGAAATACGGCAGCACGCATGAAGAATCGGATCGCGGCCGCCGCATCTTATTTGGGAAAGAATTTTGTGAGGGCTTTATGGCGATTCAACAGGTAAACCAAAGAAAGATATTATTGCTATATCGTACATTTGGGCCATCCGTTAACTTATGCGGCTATGCGCAGCTAAAATGGCTGGCGTCAAGCGGCAGGTGTCAGTTCCGCCATAAACGAATTCTCGAGGTTAAAAACGATGATTTGAACTGGGCAGAGATCGTTGCATTCGTCCGAGGTGACGCGCTGTTGGACGAAAAAGTTGCAGCACTTTGCCATAGAGCTGGTAAAACTGTTCTTTATATTCTGGATGACGATCTTCTGCATGTGCCAGAATACCTCGGAAGCGGACCATATTATAGCCAAAAATCAGTAAAGCGCCATATCAATCGGATGATGCAATATAGTGATGTGTTGGTATCCCCTTCATTGAAGATTTTAAAAAAATATGGAAATTTATTTCAATATACATTTTCGTTAATAGAGCCTTCGTTGTTTTGCTGGAACAATAAACCTATCCATAAAGATGGAAAGGTTCATATCGGTTTTGCTGGATCATCCGACCGTGGGCGCGATATAGATTTGATCTTGTCCGGGGTATTAACGCAGATCTGTGCAAAATATGGTGATACCGTGTCAATCGAATTTTATGGCGTGCGTCCGCAAATAGCCGAAACTATCCCTTGCACCGTATATCCCTATCACGATTCATATGAATTCTATCAACAAGCAATGCAAAAGCTTAATTGGGATATTGGGCTTGCCCCTTTGCCGGATACTGACTTCCATTCTTGCAAACACTTTAATAAGTTGGTGGAGTACGCAGGATTTGGGATTTGTGGCATCTATTCAGATGTGGTGCCTTATCGAGGCGCAGTGCAAGATCAATATAATGGCTTGCTTTGCCCGAATAACCCCGATGCGTGGGTAAACGCGTTAATACAATTGATTGATAATCATAGCTTAAGACAAAACATTGCACAAAACTGTTTAAAACAGGCTAATACGGTGTTTTCCGTTCCCTTTGCGGCAAGAAAATTTGAAGAAGAAATTGCTAAGTTATCTGTGAATTATCACACAAAAGCGATACGGGCAAATTTACCCCTTATAAAAGTAATTGGTCTTGCGAGTTGGTACTTGGAGAAATTTAAAAAATATGGCTGGAAGACTCCAATAATAGCGGTAAAAAAGATTTTCCAGATTTATAAAAAAGAGGTTTGATATGAGAGTTTTGGTCACAGGTGTAAACGGTCAGCTTGGTTATGATGTTTGCAAGGAGTTACAAGCCCGAGGCATTAAGCACAAAGGCGCCGATCTTGCGGAGTTCGATATAACCGATGCTGAGGCGACACACAAGTTTATTGTCGGCTATCGTCCTGATGTTGTGATCCATTGCTCTGCATGGACCGCGGTTGACAAGGCGGAAGACGAGCTCAACACCGTTCGTGCGGTAAATACAGAAGGTCCGCGCAATATTGCATCAGCTTGCAAAGAAATCGACGCAAAAATGCTCTATATTTCAACCGATTATGTTTTCCCCGGTACTGGAGAGCGTTTTTACGAGCCGGACGATCCGACCGGTCCGCTTAGTGCATATGGCCTAACCAAACTTGGCGGTGAAACAGCGGTCAAGACACTCCTCAATCGGTACTTTATCGTACGGATTTCCTGGGTTTTTGGAATAAATGGGAATAACTTTGTAAAAACAATGCTGCGTCTTGCCGAAACCAAGAGTGAGTTAAATGTAGTTTGTGATCAAATCGGTAGCCCGACCTATACGGCAGATCTGGCGCCGTTGCTTTGTGATATGATTGTGACCGATAAGTATGGCACATATCATGCGACAAATGAAGGGATTTGCTCTTGGGCAGAGTTTGCAGAAGAAATTTTTAGGCTTGCGGGAAAAAATGTAAAGGTCAATCATATTCCAACAAGAGAATATCCGACCCGCGCAATACGTCCACTTAACTCACGCATGAGCAAGGACAAGCTGGAACAGGCAGGCTTTTCGCGGCTTCCTCATTGGAAAGATGCGCTGCAACGATTTTTAAAGGAGATTTTAAAGGATCAATGAATATCCAATCGCTCAAGAAAGGCTGTTTCATTACTGTCACGGCATATATCATTTTGGCTGTCGCGTTTTTCCTGATTGGTGGAGACCAGTTCCACTATCGCAATAACGTAACAGATATGCTTGCAGCTGAAACCCCCATAGGGGAGATCACTGCTGACACCATAGTAACACAGCAAATCAATGTGGATGGCGGACAGCTAACTGAATTAACTTTTATTGGTGCAACGTATGCACGGCAGAATACTGGTATTTTGCAAATAGAAGTATTAGCGGATGGACAGCCGCTGGATACCGAATCTATTGATATTGCTACTATGACAGATGGTGGAGAAATTTCTGTCACGTTTGATCCCATTCTCTCTATTCCTTCTGAAACTGCACAAATTCGCATCACGGCGCCGCAAAGCACAGCAGGTAATGCGGTAACTCTATACAGTGGTACAGCTATGTCAACGGCACGGGCACAAGTGGAAGTAGGCATTGATGAAGCTAATCTTGTCTATATAAATGGTGCAGCGTTGGAAGGCGCATTGTGTGTTCAGGTGCATAGCCGTGAAAATTTATGGTTTGGAAATTATTACTGGCATTTTGCAGCAGCAGGGCTATTTGCTCTACTGGTCTATTGCATCTATTTGCTCTACGGTGCAAAGCGCGGAAAGCGCATGCTTGCAATTAACATATGCATCGCGTTTTCAAGATATCGCTATCTGATGAAACAGTTGGTATCCCGCGATTTTAAAACGAAATATAAACGATCCGTGCTTGGTGTATTGTGGAGTTTTCTGAATCCGCTATTGACCATGCTGGTGCAATATATCGTCTTTTCGACATTGTTCAAGTCCGACATTGCAAATTTTCCTGTATATTTGTTGACCGGTATTGTGTGCTTCAGCTTTTTTAGCGAAGCCACTACGATGTCGCTCAGTTCAATTGTGGGTAATGCATCTCTAATTACCAAGGTTTATGTGCCCAAATATATCTATCCATTGACGAGAGTCATGTCCTCAACGATTAATTTTGGACTGTCACTTGTGCCTCTTCTAATTGTTTTGTTTATTACAAGAACCCCGATACGGCCGTCCATCCTGCTGTTGCCTTTTGGCATTGGGTGTTTGTTCGCCCTGTCTCTTGGAATTGGAATGCTTTTGGCGGCAATGATGGTATTTTTTAGAGATACACAATTCCTTTGGGGTGTTATCAGTATGTTGTGGATGTATGCGACTCCAATTTTTTACCCGGAAAGCATTATTCCGGGCAATTTTATGATGCTGTATAAGATGAATCCTTTGTATCATATCATCCGCTTTATCCGTATTGTTCTGATAGATGGCGTTTCGCCAGAGCCAAAAGCGTATGCATTGGCATTGATTGCGTCGATTGTTCCACTTTTGGCTGGAGCAATGGTTTTCAAAAAGACGCAGGATCGATTTGTCCTCAATATTTAATATAAGGTTGTATATTCATGATGATTCGTGCAAAAAACATTTCGATGCGCTATTTGATGACTTATGATCGTATACAGAGCATCAAAGAATACCTGGTGCAGCTAGTAAGAGGAAAAATTAAATATGAAGAATTTTGGGCATTGAAGAATATCAGCTTTGAAATAGAAAAAGGTGAAGTGGTGGGCATTATTGGACATAATGGCGCCGGAAAATCGACTTTGCTTAAAGTGATTTCCGGCATTCTAAAGCCCACTGATGGTGAAATAAAAGTAAACGGCAATATTGTTCCCATGCTTGAGCTTGGCAGTGGATTTGACCATGATCTGACCGGACGGGAAAATATTTTCCTGAATGGTGCGATATTGGGTTATAGCGAGCAGTATTTGAAGGAAAAATATGATGAGATTGTTGACTTTTCTGAACTGGGAAAATTTATTGATATTCCGATCCGTAATTACTCATCAGGTATGCTGATGCGTCTTGCATTTTCTATTGCTACTGTTGTGCAGCCAGAAATTTTAATCGTTGATGAGATCTTAGCCGTTGGCGATGCGGCATTTCAAGAGAAGAGCAAGTCGCGTATGTACGAGCTGATGGGCGGTGGAACTACCGTGCTATTCGTATCTCACAGTTTGGAACAAATCCGGGAGATGTGTGATCGGGTTATTTGGCTGGATCATGGAGCTGTGCGAATGATCGGAGATGCGGAAAAAGTCTGTGCAAGTTACCAATCTGCTTAATGAGGTGCAAGATGAACGAGATTTATAATAAAGAGTATTATGATCAATATATTCTTGGTAATAAAAGAGTAGCATATAACTCCTGCAATGATTTAATAGTTTTTATGAAACATGTTGCAATGTGCATAGTAAATGATTTTCATCCAAGAACCGTTTTAGACGCAGGTTGTGCAACAGGACATCTGGTTGCTGCACTACGCGACCTAGGTGTCGAAGCATATGGTATTGATATATCTGAGTATGCAATTTCTCAAATTCGTGATGATATTAAGCCTTATTGTCACGTACATTCTCTTGCTAATAGTAACTGGCCAGATGCCTTACCCACAAATTATGACCTGATTGTATCTATTGAAGCTCTTGAACATTTATATGCAGAAGATGGTAAAAAGGCAATTTCCAGTTTATGCAACAAAACAGATGCAATTTTATTTTCATCCACTCCAAATGATTTTGAAGATCGTACCCATGTTAATGTGCAACAGCGTGAATATTGGGCCGGCATTTTCGCAGATAATGGATTCTATGATAAGGTTTTTTATGACGCATCTTATGTCTCGCCTCAGGCGTTATTATTTTCAAAAACAGAGGATTCTCTCTCAGTTATCAAAGAATATGAAAGATTTTTGCGGATTTCTTTCGCCCAGCCAAAGGGTGTATTTTCCAGTAGGGTATATTTTGATTGTGGTAATGGAGAAAGCGAAAATAATTGTATTGTTTTTGAAATTCCAGTCGGTGAAATCTTCAAGCAAAAAGTTGCTTTACCCCGCGATTGCAGGACGGTTCGCTTCGACCCGTTCGAGGGAATGGGGGGTATGATCTATAACCTGCATATTAGAACCATAAACTCGCTTTTACAGGTATCCTCTCATAATGGAATAAAGTTGGGGAATTTATATTTATTCCAAACACATGATCCCCAGCTCCGGATTGATTTAAGTGACCCTAATCTGACTTGGATAGAGATCTCCGCAGAGCTTCTTCCGGTTCAAGAAACAGGATGGCTTGAATTATTTAACTCCATAAGCAGTATTCGAGATGAATATGAAGAAAAACTTAAAGTTTCTAAAAACTCACGCGCTGAATTGCAAAATGAGTTAGCCCAAAATCAAATTGAAATTACCAAGCTTAACAGCTGCATTGAAAACATGCAAAATGAGATGGCTGATATGCTGGATCTTAGTCAAAAGCTTCAAAATGAAGTTGAAGACTACTCAAATCTGGTCGCATACGAGCGTGGAGAACGGCAAAAAATAAGCGATGCGCTTTTATCTATTCAAAATAGTACAATATGGAAAGTCTCCAAACCGCTAAGAATGCTAATGGATGCCATAAAGCGTATACTTGCATTAACGCGAAAGATTCTTTCTTCTATGCGCAAAAATGGTATCAAGGAAACTTGCATTAAAGTAAAGAACAAACTACGTGGTCAAACCACTATCCCCGCACTTGCTTCACATCATAAAATTGACGCAACAAAAATCTCAATTACCGGTCATCCGATTGATCCTATTCAAATCATTGCTGTATCTGATCCGGTAAAAAGAATCAACTTGGTAACAGACACCATCGACTCTAAATCGTTACTCGGCGGGGTTGCAACAGCACTCATTGTCGCAACTGAGTTTGCAAGTAGATATAACTATGAGCTACGAATCATTACCAGGAATTCGGAAGTCAATCCACTTAACTATGTAAATATCTTACGTGTCTGTGGAGTCACAGGTGCCAATAAAGTAACTTTTTATAGTGATGCAGAAAGGCATGAGCGGGAAATCGACTTCAAACTAGAAGTTGGACCCAATGATGTTTTCTTTGCTACCTCTTGGTGGAGCGCTAAAGCAATTAATGAAACCATTATGAATAAAAGATTTTTCTATATTATACAAGAAGTGGAGACATTCTTTTATAATTTTGGCAGCGAACATTTGCTTTGCTCTCAGATGATGAATCAAAACAATATTGACTATATTATTAATTCTAAGTATTTATATGATTATTTTATCGCAACCAACAAGAATATAGTGGAAAATGGCTGTTATTTTGAACCAGCTTTTCCAGATAATTTATATAGTTGTAAGGGATTTGAGAAAAAAAATCATTATAAACTTTTTTTCTATGCGAGACCCAATAATCCCCGTAATCTATATACTTTTGGCGTTGAAATGCTGGATAAAGCAGTTTCGACGGGCATTCTGGACACTAATCATTGGGACATATACTGTGTTGGACAAAATACTCCAGAAATCACATTTTGCAATGGATACAAGTCCAAAAATTTAGGGCAACTGTCCTGGACAGAATATGCAGAGTTTTTGGCGGATGTAGATTTAGGGCTGTGTCTGATGTATACTCCCCACCCCAGCTACCCTCCATACGATGTAGCCTGCTCTGGCGGAGTTGTGCTATCCAACAAAATGCTGAATAAAGTGGAGTTTAAAGAATGCAAAAATGTGATTCTATCTTCCCTCGAAGAAAAAGAGTTTTTACACTCATTTGAAAAGGCAGTTGCATTAGCGCAAGATATGCAGACACGCAAAAAAAACTATGTGGAAAACAGCATTCATCATAACTGGAACGAAACATTAAAAGATACTATATCGTATATGGGGACGTGTTTAGATATTGTATAAGATTTCCGTCAACTTGCCAATTAGCCGTGAGCCGTGGCAGATCGCATTTAGTGTGCGTAAGGCTCGAGCGGCGCAATCGCTCCGCTCGGGAAAGCGTTTAACGATTATGATTTATCACCATGCTGATACTTCTACATTTCGTTATCGATGCTATAATGTAATGCAGGCATTGGATGATTCCTCTACATGGGATGGTGTTTACTTTTTTGTAAATGAAATTTCGCTGTTATATGATTTACTTCCACAGGCTTCGCTACTTGTTTTGGTGCGGCTTAAGTGGGAGCACATTATTGACGATCTGATTCATCGAACTCAAGCGCTAGGGATACCAGTAGTATATGACATCGATGATTTAGTGTGCGATATACGATATTTGAAAACAGTAACAAACACACTTAATGTCCATTTCGGCGGCGAAGTGGATTATAATTTCTGGTTTGCTGATTTTTCTCGGATGGAATATACTGCTTCAATGGTGGACGGTTTTATTGCAACAAACAAGTATTTAGGTAGCCGGTTAAGCGAACGGTTTGCAAAGCCATTTCAAATTATACCTAATTCTCTAAATAGAGAACAAATAAGGGCTTCGGAGCTCTGCCTATCTGCTAAAGGTCGAACTAGGTCAATCCAACCTTTTACAATCGGCTATTTTAGTGGAACTCCGTCGCATATCAATGATTTTCGAACAGTCTCAGCAGAAATAGCAAGTTTTCTTCAGGACTTTCCAGACGCAATTTTGCAGGTTGTGGGATTTATGGAATTTCCTAAATCAATGGAACCTCTCATCAAGAAGAAACGGATTCAATATGTTCCTTTAGTTGACTTTATTGAATTGCAGAGATTGATAGCCGAAGTTGATGTAAATATTGTACCGTTGGTGCAGAATATATTTACTAATTGTAAATCTGAGTTAAAATTCTTTGAAGCTGCAATTGTAGAGACACCTACTATCGCTGTTCCAACATACACTTACCAATCGGCAATAGTTGATGGTGAAAACGGATTCTTATGCCACCCCGGGGATATGTATGTTCGTTTAAAACAATTACACGATGATAAAAGACTTGCAAAAAAGATTTCAGAACAGGCAAGAATTTACTGCCTGAAGCAATATGCCGGAAGTTCAATTCGCGATAATATCGAGTTAACATATGATTTTTTGCATAGTCTTTAAATAATTAGACAAAAATACAATTTCTCTGAAAATTAGATCTATAACACTGTAAAGGAACAAATATATGGGAACTTATAGTAAAAAATTTAATTTTTGTAAAAAAAGAGTTATACTATGTTTATTTATTATTGTTTCTGTATATATTCTATATTTATTAACTTCCTTTGGACTTTATCATATTCAATCAGTTTTTTCTTCAGAGAAATTAAGCTCAGAAGATATACATGCAGATGAACCGATTGGAGAAATTGTATCAGGAACACAAGTTATACAGAGTATTCCAATCAAAACTAATATTGCAAAAATACAACTTCTTTGTGCAACTTATGCGAGGGAAAATGCAGGAACGCTACAAATTCAAGTTATTGGAGTGCAGAGTGGAATAAAGTATGCTGATCTCTCTATAGATATCCCAGAAATTAAAGACAATAGTTACGTATCTATCCCGCTTGAGGAGTTGGCAACGCGGGATAAAGACAGTTTAGTTAATGTTCAAATTACTTCGGATAGTGTATCTGGGTCGGCTATTACGATCTGGCGCTCTAGTCAAGATGTAGTTTCGGATGCATCTCTTACCTTAAATGGAGTGCAGGTGCAGGGGGATTTAGTTTATTCCGTCACGCCTCCCTACTGGAACTTATCAAGAATAGTTACGTTTATCATTATTGCACTGATTGTAGCTATTATTTGTAAGGATTCTATTTTTCAGAAATCAACATTAAATGAGTCTTGGACATTATATTTTAAGGCTTCCTCATTGGAATTTGCTATTAAGGCTTTAATATTATACGTTTTATTTGCTTTATATTTAAATATTGCGAAGAACCTTCCGATTGATTTGGCTCCAGATGAATATATGCGAGATGATATACCATATTGGATATATAACCACAATAGTTTACCAATTGGCACTGAACCTGAATTATTGAATAATGCTTGGGGATTTTCCTATGCCTTTATGCCATATTTACCATCTATTATTGCATATGTATTCATGAAGATTATTTCTATTTTTACTTCCTCGAGCGAGTCTTTGCAACTTGCTATGCGGATGGTGAGCGTTATATCGGGTTGTGGTTGTGTCTATTTTGGCTTTAAGTTGGGTTCATATTTTTTTCAAAGAAAATGGAGCGCTTATTTTTTGGGATTAACTATTGGAGCGCTACCGCAAATTAGTTTTCTTAGTGGATATTTAAATAACGATATTTTCTCCTTATTGACTTGCTTATCTATACTATATTTCTTAGTCTCTGGTCATAAAGAACACTGGCCAGTGCAAAAATGCATTGCATTGGCTGTTTCAATTGCAGCATGTATGTTAACTTATTATTTTGCGTATGGTTGGATATTAGTCAGTATAGTATTTTGTATCGGCTCATGTTTATATGATAAAACTATTGAGAACAAATATAAATTTATTCTAAGTAGAACTCTTTTAGTTGCTACCATTATATTTGTATTTGCTGGATGGTACTTTATAAGAAATGCAATCATTTATAATGGAGATTTTTTAGGAATAAATGCCTCACGAGAGTGTGCGGCAGCTTATGCCGCTGCTGGGCATGACGTATATGTTCCTGTACCACCAAAACAGCAGGGTATTAATCTATTTTCGATGTTTGCTCCTTGGATAGTGACATCGTTTAATAGCCTTCTAGGTTTATTTGGATACATGGACATCCCAATGCAACCATATATGTATTATTATTATTATGTCATAATTTTTGTTGGCATACTTGCTTATTTGATATCTATAGCAAAATTGAGGAAAGAAATACTGCTCAATATTTGCTTAGTTTGTACTATATTAATACCCATTCTGTTTAGCCTATATCAATCATATGCGATGGGTTATCAACCACAAGGTAGATATATAATCGCTGCATTACCAGCGATCATGATTTTTATGGTTAGGGGATATGAATATTTGTTTTCATATATTCATCAGCATTTTCAATGTTATAATAACGAAGTGGCTCATAGTTCGTGTAACTATTCACAATCAAATATAGAAGTGGCTGGCCCCATATTTCTAAGCATTATATGGATTTGTGCATTTATTCATGTTTACCTTACAACCATTAATAACCACTTATTATAAGTTTACCCCCCCCTAATTCAAAGTGTTGTAGAAGAGGGATACTGTATGCAATTTATCATGCCAAACAATCTAAAACGTCAATATGACCTTCATGCATCAGAATACGAAGCAAAGGCATTAGAAGTACTTCGAAGCGGCTGGTATGTGTTGGGTAATGAGGTTAAAGAATTTGAAAAGGAATGGGCCAATTATGTAGGAACAAAATATTGTGTGGGCTTAGCAAGCGGATTAGATGCCCTGTGGTTAAGTTTTCGAATTCTTGGTATC
Source organism: uncultured Agathobaculum sp. (assembly GCF_944380985.1). Taxonomy (GTDB): domain Bacteria; phylum Bacillota; class Clostridia; order Oscillospirales; family Butyricicoccaceae; genus Agathobaculum. The sequence continues at coordinate 211,906 of NZ_CALWJJ010000003.1, forward strand.
GGCGCTGGAGATGAGGTAATTGTCTGTGCGAATGCGTATATCGCTTGTGTAATGGGTATTACCATTAATGGCGCAACACCTATATTTGTGGAGCCGGATCAATATGATAACATCGACGTGTATCAGATTGAAGCAGAAATCACTTCACGAACAAAGGCAATTTTAGCAGTACACCTTTTCGGACAGGCCTGTGATATGACAGAAATTATGAGGCTTGCGAATAAATATTCTTTGCGGGTGGTGGAGGATTGTGCACAGAGTCATGGAAATCACTGGAATAATAAAACCGTTGGCACCTTTGGTGATATAGGATGCTTCAGCTTCTATCCCAGCAAAGGATGTGGTGCATTTGGTGATGCAGGTGCAATCGTAACCAATAATGATAGTATTGCGGACAAATTTCGTGTTTATCGAAACTACGGAAGCCGTATGCGCTATCAAAATGAAGTCGTTGGTGCAAATAGTCGCCTTGATGAACTGCAAGCTGGACTTCTCAGGATAAAACTGAAATATCTTGATGGGTTCAATGCTGAGCGATGCCAAATTGCAGCAAGATATTCTGCCGAAATAAAGCACCCAAGCATTATACTTCCTCGCATCAGGCCAGGTGCGGATTCTACTTGGCATCAATATGTTATACATGTCAAGAATGGAAACAGAGATGCGTTATCTTCTTATCTTCAAGACAATGGCATCGGCACTATTATACATTATCCCATCCCACCTCACTTAAGCAAGGCCTATCAATATCTTGGTTATGTCAGAGGCTCCTTCCCTATTGCCGAACAATACGCGGATGAAGTCTTAAGCTTGCCTATATATAATGGAATGACGATCCAGGAACAGGATTATATAATCGCTAAAATAAATGCTTGGAGCAAAAAATAATATTCATAATACACAAATTTGTGTAAACAAGAAAGAGGAAATTTCATGAAACACATGTTTGTAGCGGAATATAAAAATTGCAGAATTAGGCCTGTTCTGCATAGGGATATAGAGTTCTTTCGTGTATGGAGAAATAACACATCGCTTAGCAAATATTTGACCCCTATTGGTGAGATTACACCACAGATGCAGGAAGAGTGGTTCAACAAGAACCAAGCCGATACAGACATCGTTACATTCTCAGTTGATGAAACGAGGGATTACAATCGTGTGGTTGGTTCTGCATCATTATACAATTTTTCTGGACATACCGCAGAGGTGGGAAAGACAATAATCGGAGATGATGAGGCGCGCGGAAAGTCTTTAGGATTTTATAGTGAACTCATGACCGTTTACGTCGGCTTTGTGAAATTGCAATTGGAGGAAATCATTGCTCACATTCATGAAGATAATATTGCCAGCATGAAAAGAGCAAAACGATTAGGGTATACAATTATTGATAAGTACCTACTTTCATCAGGTGGATTTGAGTGTAAGTTGATGACCACAAAAAAACAGTTTATTAATAATCATCCTGATTTATCCGAAATTCGTATATTTGAAATCTCGTGATTGGACTAATATTGGAGGAGACTGATGAGTAACGTACAAGACGTTCAGATCTTACAGTTTGCACAAAACGGAGATGAGCGAGGACATCTTGTTGTTGTGGAAGGACAAAAGGATATTCCATTTGCAATAGCAAGAATTTTTTATATTTATGGCTCAGACAGAAGCGTTATTCGCGGTCGTCACGCAAATAGAAAATCAGAATTTGTATTAATAAATGTTAGTGGTACATCTAAAGTGAAGGTAATAGATGGAACGAATGAAAAAGTTATTTCATTAAATCGACCTCATATGGGTGTTTATCTACCCAAAATGATATGGAAAGAAATGTTTGATTTTTCACCAGATTCTGTATTGTTGTGTCTTGCAAGTGAAACTTACGATCCGGCAGAGTATATTCGTGATTATGTAATGTATTTGAAGGAAATTCAGAGCTATGAATAAGTTATCTATAATTATTCCTGTATATTTTAATGAATTAAATTTAGAGCCGCTATATGATGATATTAGAAAAAAAATTATAGATATCATAGATTTTAATTACGAAATAATTATGGTAGATGATGGATCGGAAGATGGAAGCTGGAAGATTATGCAGAAATTAGCCGCAAACGATCCTTGTATTCGCATTATTCATTTATCTCGAAACTTTGGTAGCCATGCAGCAGTGCTATGCGGCTTATCAAATAGTACTGGAGATTGTGCTGTTGTTAAGGCAGCAGATCTACAAGAACCTACAGAGCTTATTTTAGACATGTATCGCGAGTGGGAAAAAGGTAATAATGTTGTATTAGCAATTCGAAAAGATCGAGAAGATAAATCTATTTTCTCCAATCTATATTATTGGTTGACTCGTCAGGTAGCATTGCCTAAAATGCCTCCGCAAGGATTTGATGTTTTTCTCCTTGATCGCAAGGTAATTCGTGTTCTTGAAGTTTTGGATGAAAAAAATAGTTCAATTACAGGGCAAATTTTATGGAGTGGATTTCGCACTGCAGAAGTGTATTATGTCCGAAAGCAACGAGAAATCGGTAAAAGCAGATGGACGTTAAAGAAAAAAATTCGATTAGTAACAGATACGCTATTTAGCTTTTCAACAGTGCCTATTACACTTATTATTTGGATAGGCGGACTTTCCTGTGTTGGATCCGCACTATGGGCAATTATAGTATTTTTTTCAAAGATAATCGGTGATATTACTGTAGCAGGTTATACATCATTATTTATTTTCCAGCTCTTTAGCTTTGGTATTATTATGTTAACCTTAGGACTCCTCGGAAACTATCTATGGAGAACATTTGATGCCAGTAGAAAGCGACCAGTTTATATCATCGAGGATGATGTGGATAACGAATCTGATGCTTCGGAGCAACGTTAAATGATGCATAATTTCAAAGCAAATGCCTTACAATTTTTTAAGTTTGGTATAGTTGGTATAATTAATAATATTATTTCACTCATTATCTATTATATTGTCATTTTATTCAATCAAGAATGGTATTTGATTGGAAATGCGCTTGGCTTTTTAATTAGTACACTTAATGCCTATATTATGAACAGCCTATTTGTATTTACTCAGAACAAAAGGCATCCCCCAAAAAAATATTTAATTCGAACATATGTTGTATATATATCATCATTAGGAATCAGCACACTTCTAATATATATTTTTGTGCAGATTATTGATATATCAGAAGTTATCGCCCCAATTCTCTCACTCTTAATTACTGTTCCCTACAATTTCCTGATGAATAGATTTTGGATTTATCGAAAATAAAACTATATCTTTTCTAGTCTAAACAAGTAGCGTGTCGATCTTAAAATGTGTATTTCAGTTTTCTATACTTCCTGTGGCCTTTCCCTGCTGACATTGTCCTTATTCAGGTAAACCACGAGGTTCGGTTTAGAGCATAACAATCCAATTTCAAATGGAATTACCAGCAGAACAGTGTTAATAAAGTTGATATTTCAATCAATTGTGCAGCGCTCCTGAAAGTAGTTATTTCATCAATAATATAAGAGATATTTGTGTAGATTAATTTTCGTAATATAAAATGTGACACCACTCAGCTCTGGGCGAAAGTTCCTTCGCAGGAGCTTAGCGACGCATTGATGGAAACATTCATAGATAAACCCAAAACCAACGATTGAAGAAGGTATAGAATGGCTTCAAATAAAGAATATTTAACCTTGGTATTGGAACAGTTATATCAGACTTAGAGGAAATTACCTATCGAGCAATGATGGGCGAATATATCCTCTATTTTGGTGAGAAGATTGTAGGCGGTATCTATAATGACCCTTGCTTGTAAAACCTGTTCCTTCCGCAATCGCCCTTATGCCCATGGCTACTTGTGAATTGCCGTATGATGGAGCAAAAGAAATGCTCGTAGTTGATGAGATTAACAATAGAGAATTTCTCCGCAACCTGTTTTTATCTATGTACGATGAACTTCCTGTTCTAAAGAAAACTAGCTCCAAAAATAGCGACAAGAAGCCCTAAGCTATGAGTGATTACCCATAGCTAAGGGCTTTTCTAATATGGAATCTTTCGCCATACAAGCCGCCTGCCAATCATTCTGTAACCCATAAACCACTGGCTTACAAGAATAATGGCTCTTGTATAGCTATATCAAATTGTTATCAAAAGAATTCTTGAAGCGCCGCAAGCTCTGATGAACACTGGGGCCTTACGGCGTTTCGTTTTATTCCCACTCGGCAAATTCAGATATAGTAGGGTGTATTTGAGGTGATTTCGCAGGAAAAACTTTCGCAAATATGT
>NZ_CALWJJ010000004.1 GCF_944380985.1 uncultured Agathobaculum sp.
AACCGAGGGGCCGAGGCTCAAAAAAGCCCGGAATATCAAGGAAAATCATCGCTCAGACGATTGAAATACGGCCTCAAAGCCGCTCGTCGTGCGCCGCAGTTTTCCAAGCGCTAAACGAAGCGATTTATTCCGCCAAACACTGGTTTGGCGGAATTTTTTTGTCCGCGCCGCCCTGCGATGCCACGCAGGGCGGTATTTTTTTCGGCTTGACCAATGCATATCAATTTACATTGGTATCTACTGACGGGATGAGGGCGGTTTGCGCCGGAAAGGAGGTACGAACTTAGGTTGAGCGCTCCGGCCAGGCGGCAAGCAGGGGTTGCGGAACGTACCGCCCGGGTCAGCCGCATAGTATGGAAGGGCAGGAGTGTCTGTTGCCGGACAGGGTGACTGCACGGCCTGTCGCATAAAGACGGAAGGAGGCAGCCATGAATTTTAAAGTAAGGGCAAAGAACCCGGTGTTCTGGGTTCAAATTCTGCTGGGCGCGTTTGCGACTGCGCTGGCTTACGCAGGCTTGACTGCGTCGGATCTCACGAGTTGGGGCGGCGTGCTGGATGTGATCATCAGCACGGTGAAAAACCCGTACTGTGTATTTCTGATCGCAAGCAACGTTTGGAGCGCACTCAACGATCCGACGACCAGTGGACTGACCGACAGCGACCGGGCAAGAACTTACGAGAAACCGCTTGAAAAGTGAGGTGCGTATGAAGATTTTACTCATTGCCGGGCACGGCGGCACGCCGTATGACACCGGCGCGACGGCGAGCGGCTATACGGAAGCAGTCGAGACCCGCCGCATGGCGAACGCAGTTGCGCCGCTTTTGCGGGCGTATGGCTTTGATGTGCAGCTGTACGACCAAAGCAAAGACGCATACAAAATCGTCACGCAGGGCGGCAGCCTGCCGCTGGCGGATGTGGACTACGTGATGGAGTTCCACCTAAACAGCGCGGGAATGATCCCAATGGCAACGGTGTCACGACCGGCACGGAGATTTTCGTGCACACGAACGAGCAGGGCGTGACGGTCGAGCAGGCTGTTTTGCGTCGCATGGCGGCACTGGGGTTCCGCAACCGAGGCATCAAGCGCAGTGCCGGCCTTGCGGTGCTAAAGTACGTTTTTCAGCGCGGGGTCAGCCATGCGCTCATCGAGACGTGCTTTATTGATGATAAGGACGATATGGCGCTGTACGGCCAGAAGTTTGACGCCATTGCCCGTGCGATCGCGGACGGCGTGGCCGAGGGCTTCGGCGTAGCCGTACAGAGCAAAGAGGAGGACGAAATGGTAAAGGAAAAGACAGTCAGCATTGACGGCAAGGATTATGCTTGCAGCGTGATCGAGAAGGACGGCGAGAATTACATGCGGCTGCGCGATCTGACGCAGGCGGGCTACGGCGTTACCTACGATGCCAGCACGAAGACGCCAGGCATGACCGCGCCGCAGACACGCGCGGACATCCCGATGGCGGGCGACGAGGTGCAGGCCGCGATCGACAAGGTGCGCCAGGCCGCCAGGCTGGAGGAGCAGACGATGACCTATCTGCTCAAATACCAGTACGGCGACGAGCTGCTCAAAAAACTGTCGGCGGCGATCGGATAAAACTGCATTGCAAACGAATAAAAATCCCCGCGCCATTAGCGCGGGGATTTTTTGTAATGGAGTTACTCTCTGGTTATCAGTCAACCTTGACCGTCCAGCCAAGTTCATCCGGCAGCGTACCCCACTGTATGCCGGTCAGCGTGTCATACAGCTTGCGGGTCAGCGCGCCGATCTCGCCACCGTTAATGTAGGCGACATCGTCCTCATAGCGCAGCTCGCCGACCGGTGAGATGACCGCTGCGGTACCAGTGCCGAATACTTCCTCAAGCTTGCCATTCCTAGCCGCCTGCATGACGTTGGCAATCGGCAGACGCTCTTCCGAGACCGGCACACCCCAGTGCTTTAAAAGATCGATACAGCTCATGCGGGTGACGCCCGGCAGCACCGTGCCCACGCAGGGGGCAGTATAGACCGTGCCGTCGATTTTGAAAAAGCAGTTCATCGAGCCGACTTCCTCGACATATTTGTGCTCTACGCCGTCGAGCCACAGCGTCTGCTCGTAGCCAAGCTCGTGCGCCTTGACCTGGCTGATTAGGCTGGCCGCATAGTTGCCACCGCACTTGGTAAAGCCGGTGCCTCCCGGGCAGGCACGGGTGAATTCATCCTCAACAAAGATCTTGACCGGGTTGATACCGGTCGAATAATAGGCGCCAACCGGCGAGCACACGATGATGAACTGGTGTGTTCTGGAGGGGCGTACACCAAGGTGCGGTTCGGTTGCAATAACAAACGGACGGATATACAGACTGGTGCCCGGTGCGTGCGGCACCCAGTCGCTGTCCACCGATACAATCGCTTTGACTGCCTGAACAAAATCGTCAACCGGCAGGCTGGGCAGGCACATGCGGCGGTTGGTGTTCACCATGCGCTGCGCGTTTTTCTCCGGGCGGAACAGCTGGATCGATCCATCGGGCGTACGGTAAGCCTTGAGGCCCTCGAACGACTCCATCGCATAATGAAATACCATGGCCGCAGGATCAAGCGACAGCGGCGCATATGGTATGATGCGTGCGTTATGCCAGCCCTGTTCGGCATCGTGGTCAACAATTAGCATGTGATCAGTATAATATACGCCAAAGCCTAGGCTGGACTCATCTGGCTTGGGCTTTTTTTGCTGGGTCAGCTGTGTTTTGATCTGCAGCATAGTATCTTCACTCTTTCTTTTTGGATTTGGTTGGAAAGGCGGGCGCCTGGCACTGCTGGTGGCTGCCTTTTTCTTTTATTATAGCACTTTGCTTTGATAAAGCAAGGCGTTTTCGTCTGCAAAGGGTGACAAACCCGTCGCAGTTTGTTATAATATGTTCGTACGATTTGCTGAAAGGAGGCGAGCGCCTATTAAACGCATATGGAGAAAATTCTTTAGCCTTATGCTGTGTGCGGCGCTCTTGCTTCAGCTGCTGCCTGCGCCGGCCGGCGCGGTGACGCTGACCGCGGTCAACGACACGCTGCTCCCGCTAAGCGACAGTACCATGCCCACCCGCATGGGCGGTGAGCTGTATGTGCCGTATAGCGTGTTCGTCTCACTTGGTGTTTCGGCCATGAGCGAGGGCAGTGTGCTTAGCTTGAGGGCAAATGGCGAGATGCTCAGCTTTTCACTGGATGAGGGGTATGTTTACGATCAGCACTTCAACAGCTACACCAGCCCGGCATATAGCATGAATGGCACGGTGTATGTACCCGTGACGCTGTGCTGCGGTAAGTTTGGGTTGGGGTACTCTACCTTCTCTGTCGCAGGCGAGACCGTTCTACGCGTGACCGACGGCACCGCGCAGAGCGATTCTAGCTTTGCCGCGGCAAAAGCCGAAGAGATCGAAAACGCCATCAATACATACCGCGGCATTGCTGATCCCTCGCAGCCGGGAGGGGACGCTTCAGGACCCTCTGGTGGATCGCAGACGCAGACCGAGCCGCCCATTCCAGAGGTTGAGGAAGAACCGGCGCAAAAACCGGCAGGCGTTTATCTGACGTTTTACGGCGCACCGACCGCTAATACCCCGGCAGTGCTGGACGCGTTGTCGGCTGCGGCTCGGCAGGCGGCGTTCTTTCTGCCGGTGAATACCGCTTCCTGGGCGGATGACACCGTGCGCCGGATCGTTGCGCAGGGGCACACGCCCGCGCTGCTGCTTGACGTGGATGCGCAGACCGATTCTGCGGCGATGGTGGACAGCCTTGCTGCTGCAAACGAGCGGCTAACACTATTGACCGGGGTGTCGACACGCATCGTCTCGAATGACAGCGGCTGCGCGGCATTGACCGAGGCGCAGCGAAACGCGCTTATTGCGGCCGGCTACCGCCTCTGGGATGCCACGCTCGACGCGGGAGACGCGAGCCAGTCCGCCGCGCGTGCCTATGCCACGACCGCACAGTACTTTACCTCAACCAGCGCAACCGTCGTTGTCCGGCTGCACCACAGTCGCGCGACCGCGCAGACCGTGCAGTCACTGGCGGGCTACATGAGCCGGCAGAATATCCCGACGCTGCGCATCACGCTCAGCACCACGCCAATCAACGGCGCGGACGATGTTCGATGAAAAAGTTCCTCAAGCGTGCTTGAGGAACTTTTTTTGCTTGTAGCGCTGTCGCACCTTACCGCGCCGCCAGGTTAATGATTGCAAGCCCATCTTGCTCGGCCATGCGAACGGTTTGCGCAGTGCCGCCAGGCCGGCCGTCATAGTAGCAGATAAGCAGTGAGGAAGCGTCGACCATAAAGCGGTTGCGCGCCGCGTAACAGCCTACATAATACTGGCGTGATAGAGCGTACACCCGATCGGCTGCGAGCAGGCAGTGGTTAAAGCGGCGCTTCCATTCGATTGGATACCGGTCGGCCTGCCGGTCAAACGGCACGGCGCACAGCAGTTGGACAGGCAGCTGATCGCGCGCGCGCAGCACGGCTTCAGCCGCCCACAGGTCAAACCCTGTGGACATGCCAGAAAAAAAACGCATGTATCCGCGCGCTGCGGCCAAGGAGACCGCGTGGTCGAGCTCAGTTTCCAGTGACTGCACAGCATACAAATCGTCCGCACGTACGGGCATTTTTTCGATGCGATAGCCCGAAAAACAACAAGTTATATTGCGATGGTTCTGCATGCTTTACCCCCCAATCAGAACAAATGTTCTGCTTTGTACAGTATACACCAATGGCGGATAAAACGCAAGTTGTAAATCAATCAAAAAGCTGGTACAATATTTGCAGGCAAAAAACGCAGGGGAGGGAGGATATGAACGGACAAAACCGTCTGTTTTACCTGATTAAGCGCATGGTATACCGCTATTTTATTGATGGAATCCCGCAGGCAGCGGCTGAGTTGTCCTATTTTCTGCTGTTTTCCGTGTTTCCGCTGCTGATGTTTGTCAACTCTATTTTGGCGCAGCTGGATATTTCGATTGACAGCATTGCGCCGGTGCTTGATATGCTGCCCAAAAGCCTGCGTCAGTTGATAACGGGCTATCTGGCGCAGTTATCGGGCACGCCATCTTTTAGTCCCATGCTAATCGGCATCGGCCTGACGCTGTATTTTCTTTCGCGCGCCGTGCGCTCGATGATGCGCACGGTTAATGACATTTACCATGTTGAGGTGGCGCGCGGCGTGGTCAAGGATGTGCTGATTTCGCTTAGTATTACGGCGGGGTTTCTGGTTTCGGTCGTGTGCAGCTTTGTGCTGGTGGTTGCGGGCAGAACGCTGCTGCGCTTGCTGCCACGGTTGTTCCCGATTCCGCAGCCTGCGCTCGATCTGACGCGCGACGCGGGCTTCTGGGTGATGATCGCGTTTATTTTTGTGTTTTTGATGCTGTTTAACCGGGTGGTGCCTAATCTGCATTTGCGGTTCCGGGAGGTATGGCCAGGCGCGTTGTTTTCACTGGTCGCATGGATTTTGGTTTCTTGGGTGTTTTCGTTTTATGTGGATAATCTGGCGCGGTATTCAGTGCTGTATGGCTCGCTCGGTACGATCATCGTGCTCATGCTGTGGCTGTATATTGTCAGCATGATTTTGCTCATGGGGCCGCAGCTCAATCACACGCTGGTTGTGATGCGCCTGTACCGGCTGGAAAACCAGAAGCATTTTAGCTGAAAGGCAGACACCATCTGCATACGCAGGATTGATTTACAAAACAAACATAGGGGGACGAGAAAAATGAAGGTAGTAGCAATTAACGGTTCGCCGCGTAGGAGCGGCAACTGCGCGCAGATGCTCGAGGTGCTTGGCAGCGTGCTTAAGCATGAGGGGATCGAGTTTGAGGTATGCCAGCCGGGACCAAAGGTGCATGCGTGTTTGGCGTGCTATCATTGTCTGAATAACAACACGCTGCGCTGCATCCAGAATGACGATGGCGTAAATGAAATTATCGAAAAATGCATCGCAGCGGATGGCATTGTGCTTGCCTCGCCGGTGTACCACGGCGGCATCGCGGGCAATATGAAGTGCGTGCTCGACCGGCTGATATTGGCTGCGGGCTGCGGCGAGAACCAGCTGCATCACAAGGTGGGCGCCGCATTGTGTACACTGCGCCGTACGGGTGGCCTGGAGACTTACCAGCAGCTGCTTGCAACCATAAACTGCATGGAGATGGTGCTTGTCACCTCGGATTACTGGAACGCCGTGCACGGCGCGGACCCGGGCGAGGCCGGGCAGGATATTGAGGGCGTTGAGGTGATCGAAAAGCTCGGCCGCAACATTGCGTGGATGCTCAAGGTGATCGACAAGGCGGGCATCGCGCCGCCGGAAACCCATCATCGCACGATGTTCAATTATATCCGATAACTTGGAACGGAAGGCGCGCCTTCTGTTTGAGAGGGGTGCAAAGTTCAAGCAAGCGAAACGTTGCTTCGCACTTGTTTCAAAAGGCAGACGCTTGCCCTTTCTTTTATGAACCCAGGTACGATTGTGCCTGGGTTCTTTTTACGCTGCGTGAACAGGAATGGATATACAGAAAAAATTGCATTATGTAAGTTTTATTTTATAAAATGTAATATATATTTGACATAATCAAAGATATATCGTATACTTGTGGTCATAAGAAGAGGTGAGCGCATGAAAAATAAGAAGCTTAAGCTTGCGCGGGTGGAAAAAGACCTTTCGCAGGCCGAGCTGGCCGAAAAGGTCGGCGTGACACGTCAGACCATCGGTCTGATCGAAGCCGGTGGATACAATCCGACGCTCGGCCTGTGCATAGCCATCTGCAAGGCGCTGGACAGAACGCTCGATCAGCTTTTTTGGGAGGAATCGTAGAATGGAACGATACAGCATGTGGATAAAACATACGGCCCGCAAGCGGTGTAAAGACGCACTGCCGCTGACCGGCGCAGCATTTACAATAAGGAGGGAAGCAAAATGAAATTAATCCGTAAAGCGAAAGATGAACGTGTGATCGCCGAAGTCAACCGCATTTACAAGATTGGGTTTAATTTTCTAACGGTCGGCATCCTGGCTGATATTGTGTTGCAAGTGATGAATATTCATGTAGAGGTGCACACACCGCTTGCCTCGATTAACCTGCTTGAATTCGGCGTGGTGCTGGTCGCGCAGTTCCTGTGCTTAGCACTTATGGGGCGCAAAGGACTGATGGACGATAACGCCTATGCCGAAGCCGACCGTTACCCCTGGAAGCACTATCTCATGCAGGGCATCCTGGCAGGCGTGTCCGTATGCGTTCTGATCTGCGTGGGGCAGTATTTCAGCGGCGCGGCCTGGGCATCGTTAGGCCTGGGCTATGCTCTGCTGGTATTTCTGGTTCAACTGGTGTGCATTGTGCCACTGACCACTATAATCCTGCTGGGGATTACTTATGTTTCTTTTCGCTATGCGCTTCGCCGCCGGGTACAGAAAGAGGCGGTGCTCGGTGAGGATGACGACTAATTAGGCTGTTTGCCGTACATGGACTGTCTACAATTCACAATATTTTAACAGGATGTAACCAAATTGTCGTTGAAGCCTTGCACTTTTCCAGATAAAATAATATACATGGGGTAGTATACTTTGGAAAAGGAGGATATAAGATGACAGCAGAACAGAACATCCTGCAAACGACGCCGCATGTAGAGGCACTGGCCGAGCTGTGCCGGCAGCACGATAAGATTGACGCACAGCTCTATAAGGAATACGATGTCAAGCGCGGCCTGCGTGACCTAAATGGCGAGGGTGTACTTGCGGGGCTGACCAACATTTCGGACATTATCTCCAAAAAGGAAGTGGACGGCAAACTCGTTCCCTGCGATGGCGAACTGTACTATCGCGGCATCCGCATCAACGACCTGGTGCAGGGCTTTATGAAAGATGGCCGCCGGGGATATGAGGAGGTCGCCTATCTGCTGTTGTTCGGCGAGCTGCCGGATGCCAAGCGGCTGAGTGAGTTTAAAAACTTACTTGCGCAGGGCCGTACGCTGCCGACCAACTTTACGCGTGACGTCATCATGAAAGCGCCTCCGCGCGATATGATGAACAGCCTGTCGCGCAGCGTGCTAACACTCGCTTCTTATGATGATTATGCAGACGACATCAGCCTGCCGAACGTACTGCGCCAGTGCCTAATGCTGATTTCCGTCTTCCCTCTGCTCGCGGTTTATTCCTACCATGCCTATAATCATTATGAGTGTGGCGGTAGCATGTACATCCATTACCCATCGGACAGCCTATCCACGGCCTCCAACTTCCTGCGTATATTGCGGCCTGATATGAAGTACACGCCGCTCGAGTCGACCGTGCTCGACCTGGCGCTCGTGCTGCATATGGAGCACGGCGGTGGCAATAATTCGGCGTTCACCACCCATGTGGTGACCTCGTCTGGAACGGACACCTATTCGGTGATCTCGGCTGCGCTCGGCTCGCTCAAGGGTCCGAAGCACGGCGGCGCGAACTACAAGGTCGTGCAGATGTTTGAGGATCTGAAGAAGAACGTGGCCGACACCTCAGATGAGGAAGCGGTAGCCGATTATCTGGAGCGTCTGGTGCGAGGTGAGGCATTTGATCATAAGGGTCTGATTTATGGTCTCGGCCATGCGGTGTACTCGATTTCCGATCCGCGCGCGCAGGTGTTCAAATCTTTTGTCGGCCAATTAGCGCACGAAAAGGGACGGGATGCGGACTTTACGCTGTACTCCACCGTAGCCCGTCTCGCGTCCGAGGTTATCGCGCGGGAGCGGCATATCTACAAGGGCGTGTCCGCAAACGTGGATTTTTACTCGGGCTTTGTCTATTCGATGCTCGATCTGCCGCCCGAGTTGTATACACCGGTGTTTGCGATTGCGCGCATTGTCGGCTGGAGTGCGCACCGGCTCGAGGAGCTGGTTAACTCGGATAAGATTATCCGCCCGGCTTACCGTAGCGTGCAGCCTGCGGTGCAGTATAAGCCGCTTGGCGAGCGCTGAGCAAAGCACAGAGTATGAGGAGGAGAAAGGATTATGAAAAAGATCGGTTTTATCGGTGTGGGCGTTATGGGGCGATCAATGGTCAGAAATCTACTGAAAGCGGGCTATGAGGTGGCGGTCTACTCGCGCACCAAATCCAAGCTAACGGATTTTCTGGCGGAGACCGGCGTGCAGTGGTGCGATACCGCGGCAGCCTGCGCGGCCGGGCGTGACGTTGTTATCACCATGGTCGGCTATCCGCAGGATGTAGAGCAGGTCTATTTTGGCGAAAACGGCATTCTGGCAAGCGCGCGGGCGGGCGCCTATCTGATTGATATGACGACTACCGACCCTGCGCTCTCGGTGCGCATTGCGGCGCAGGGGAGCGCGCGCGGCCTGCATGTGTTGGACGCGCCCGTTTCGGGCGGCGACACCGGGGCGAAAAACGGCACGCTGTCCATCATGGTAGGCGGAGAACAGGCGGACTTTGATACCTGCCTGCCCGTATTTCAGGCCATGGGCACGCAGATCGTATACGAAGGCCCGGCAGGCGCAGGCCAGCATACCAAAATGGCAAATCAGATTGCGATCGCGGGCACGATCGCGGGCGTGTGCGAGGCGCTCAGCTATGCCGAGCGCGCGGGGCTTGATCCGGACAAGCTGCTTGCCAGCATTTCCAAGGGTGCGGCGGGTTCGTGGCAGATGGAGAACCTGATGCCCAAGATGGTGCGGGAGGATTACGCTCCGGGTTTCTTCCTCAAGCACTTTATCAAGGATATGAAGATAGCCCAGCAGCAGGAGGGCACACTGCCGGTGCTCGAGCGGGTGTGCGCTATGTATGCCGATCTGGAGGAAAAGGGGATGGGCGACCTTGGCACGCAGGCGCTCATCCGCTACTACCGCAGCAAGTGATGCGCATCCGGCGATCAGAACAAAACAAAAGCCGCAGGCATTGCCTGCGGCTTTTGTTTTGTATCTGTCAGTACTCGACCTTGACGGCCTTGCCGGAGTGGAACGAATCTGTGATTGCATAGGTGACGACGGTTGCGCGGGTGCCGTCATAAACGGTCAGCTCGGGCCTGCGGTCTTTCTGCACGCAGTCGATAAAATCGATCATTTCGAGCAGGTAGGCTTCGGCAAAGCGCTGCGGGAAGTTTTCCACAATCTCCTGCCGCGCGCCATACTTGTCGTATACCATTACGCGGTCCTTCCACGGCACGCCGGCAACACGCAGGTGGCCCTCGGTGCCGACGATTTCGGTCTCGGTGTGGTAGCCGTGCGGCGCGGTGCGGCCAACGTGCAGAAAGGCCACGGTGCCGTTGTCGAACTTGAGCATGGCCATGCCGGTTTCAGTGTCGCCGTTTTCAGTGAACTCAGGATGCTTGAACGTTGTGCCCGCGGCGTAGACCTCGGTCACTTCACCGCCGAGGAACCAGCGCATGAGGTCGATGTCATGCGAGGCAGCGTCGATAAAAATGCCGCCCGAGGTCTTGGAAAATTTGATGCAGCTTTCGACCAGCTCCTCAGGATCGAGGCCGGTCGCCTTAACCAGATAGGGCTTGCCGATCCGGTTGGCGTTAATCTGCGCCTTGGCGTCCGCATAGGAGGGATCGTAGCGGCGCATGAAGCCGAGGAAGAACACCTTATCCGGGTGGCGCTCGACCGCGGCCTCGGCGCGTTTACACTCTTCGAGCGAACAGCCGAGCGGCTTGTCGGTGAACACATGCTTGCCTGCGTCAAGCGCGTACTCGATCATCCAGCAGTGTTCGGGTGAGGAGGAAACGATGACGACCGCTTCGATGTCGGCCTCGTCGACCATTTTTTTATAATCAGCCGTGGTGAAATCGACCTTGAGATAATCCCTTGCCCAGTCAAGCTCTTTCTGCTCGAGCGAGCAGGCTGCAACCAGCTGGCAGCCGGGGATCTTGAACGCCAGATTTTCCGCATGGACTGCGCCCAAACGCCCCAGCCCGACAATGCCGACTTTGACTTCTTTCATACCGTTTCTCCTTTTTGATGTGGAATAAATTCTCTTATGCTGCAGCGGTATGGCCGCGCTGCTCTTCGCTTATAATCATACCACTGGCTGCGGCGTCGCGCAAGCGGCAAACGATTAAATGGCTGCAGCACGGCGCATATTTTCGGCCGGATTTAGCAGTCCAGCCCGGCAGGTGATAACATGCTGCCAATCATTTAACAAAATATTCATAAACGGCACTTGACTTTGCCTGCTTGCAGTGGTAAATTTAGTTTAGCACTCAAGGGAGTGGAGTGCTAAGCCAAAGGAAAGGAGTCCGCTTCGGTGGAGCTTTCGGAACGCAAGAAGCAAATATTAAAGGCAATCATCGGGGATTATATCCGCACGGCCGAGCCGGTCGGTTCCAAATCCCTGACCGAGGGGCATTCCCTCCCGTTTTCCTCCGCTACCATCCGCAACGAAATGAGCGAGCTGGAGGAGATGGGCTATCTGGAAAAACCGCATACATCTGCTGGGCGCATTCCCTCACCGCAGGGCTATCGATTGTATGTTGACGAGCTGATGGAGCAGCCGCCGGATGACGGCGAAGAGGACACAGGCTTGCAAAATATGATACACACAAAGGTGCGCGAGCTTGATCGTCTCATTCAGGAAGCCGGCAGGATCATCTCGAGCCTGACCAATTATGCATCGGTCGCCGTCACCCCGGCGATGACGCAGATTTCCATTCGGCAATTTGAGATCATCGCGGTGGATAAAATGAACTTTGTCATTGTGGTGGTGACCGATTCGGGTACGGTGAAAAACAAGATGGTCCGCACCATGGCTGACGTTTCGAAAGACGAGGCCGAGCTTTTGACCTATGTGCTCAATCAGACGCTGACCGGTCTGCCGCTCAGCCACATCACGGCCGAGCGGTTCGATATTGTGCGCCGCGCTGCCGGGCTGACCGCGCTGCTTGCGCCGGTAGCCGAATATGTTGCTGAGCTGATCGAGGAGCTGAGCGACCAGCAGGTATTTCTTGAGGGGGCGAGCAAGCTGCTTCGCTTTCCAGAATATCGTGATATGCAAAAGGCACAGACACTGCTCGATTATATGGAGGACGACCGTAGGCACCTGCTGCCGGCAACGCGCAAGATCGACGGCATTCAGTTTTTCATCGGGCCGGAGAACGGCGAAAACCCGCTGAGCGATACCTCGGCCATATACGCGAAATACGACATTGGCAAGATCGGGCAGGGCGTGATTGGTATTGTGGGGCCAACCCGCATGGATTACGCCAAGCTGTCCGCCCAGCTCAGCCATTTTGCCAAGGAACTGAACCGGCTGATTGCTGAAACGTTTTTGGATAAAAAAGACGGGGAGCACTGACTTTTCGTGACAAACGGAGGCATGAAACGACATGAGTAAAAAGAAGCAGGCGGAAGCCGCCGAGGCTGAGTACAAGACCGAAGAACAGGCGGCGGACACTGCCGCCGATCAGACGGCAGAGGACACTACCGCCGCTCAGCCCGAGCCGGTCGGGCAGGCATCCGACGTACAGCCGGGCGAGGACTGGAAAGCAAAGTTTGACGAACTCAATGATCGCTATCTGCGCATGGCGGCGGAATACGATAACTTCCGCAAGCGCAGCCAGCGCGAGCGCGAGCAGGCATACACTGACGCGGTCGGCCGCGCGGTGACCGCGCTGCTTCCGACTTACGACAATCTCGAGCGCGCGCTCAAAGCGGAGACTGCCGACTCTGAATATAAAAAAGGCGTAGAACTGACCATGAATCAGCTGATCGAAAGCCTTAAGGGGCTGAACGTCACGCTGATCGGGGCTGACGTGGGCACTGCTTTTGACCCCAACTTCCACAATGCAGTTATGCATGTGGAGGATGTTGCACTTGGCGAGAGTGTCATTGCCGAAGTGTTCCAACAAGGCTTTCAGATCGGCGATAAGGTGATCCGGCACGCGATGGTTAAGGTTGCAAACTAAGCATACGGCTTGGGGAGGCAACTTATGGTGCCCGTATGCCGCCATTGAAGCGGATAACACGGGCAAGCAGAAGCCGGTAAACACGCTTCCGGCTTTGGGTTTTGATACGCGCCGGCTGGCGTGATGATAAAAAGGTAATACAGTATCTGAATCATATAAAGGAGTGCAATCAATCATGGGCAAAATCATTGGCATTGACCTTGGTACCACAAACTCTTGCGTATCGGTTATGGAGGGCGGCGAGGCCGTCGTCATCCCCAACGCGGAGGGCGCGCGCACGACCCCGTCTGTCGTCGCGTTTTCCAAGGATGGCGAGCGTATGGTCGGCCAGGTGGCAAAGCGCCAAGCCGTTACCAATGCGGATCGTACGATCATCTCCGTCAAACGGCATATGGGCACGGACTACCGCGTCAACATCGACGGCAAGCCCTACTCTCCGCAGGAAATCTCCGCGATGATCCTGCAAAAGCTCAAGGCGGACGCCGAAGCTTATCTCGGTCAGCCGGTAACGCAGGCGGTTATCACGGTTCCAGCCTACTTTTCCGACTCTCAGCGCCAGGCGACCAAGGATGCGGGCAAGATCGCAGGCCTTGAGGTGCTGCGTATCATTAACGAGCCGACCGCGGCTGCGCTGGCCTACGGTGTAGACAAGGAAGCCGAGCAGAAGATCATGGTATATGACCTTGGCGGCGGCACGTTCGACGTCTCCATCCTCGATATTGGCGAAGGCGTGCTCGAAGTGCTGTCAACCGCGGGCGATACCCATCTCGGCGGCGACGACTTTGACCAGCGCATCATTGATTGGATGGTAGATGAGTTCAAGAAATCTAACGGCATCGACCTGTCGGCTGATAAGATGGCCATGCAGCGTCTGAAAGAAGCGGCCGAGAAGGCAAAGATCGAGCTGTCCGGCATGGCGCAGACCTCGATCAACCAGCCATATATCACTGCTGATGCAACCGGCCCCAAGCACCTTGAGCTGACGCTTACCCGCGCCAAGTTCAACGAGCTGACCGCCGATCTTGTCGAGCGCACCATGGGCCCGGTTCGCCAGGCGATGAGTGACGCCGGCCTGTCGGCCTCCGATCTGTCCAAGGTACTGCTGGTCGGCGGTTCTACCCGCATCCCGGCCGTGCAGGAAGCGGTAAAGGGCATCACCGGCAAGGACGGATTTAAGGGCATTAACCCGGATGAGTGCGTTGCGATCGGCGCGTCCATCCAGGGCGGCGTGCTCGGCGGCGAGGTCAAGGACGTGCTGCTGCTCGATGTTACCCCGCTGTCGCTTGGCATTGAAACGCTGGGCGGTGTGTGCACCAGGCTGATCGAGCGCAACACTACCATTCCGACCAAGAAGAGCCAGATATTCTCTACCGCAGCAGATAATCAGCCGTCGGTTGAGATTCATGTGCTGCAAGGCGAGCGAGAAATGGCGGCAGGCAACAAGACCCTCGGCCGCTTTACGCTCGACGGCATCGCACCCGCGCCGCGCGGCGTGCCGCAGATTGAGGTTACCTTTGACATCGACGCCAATGGCATCGTAAACGTATCGGCCAAGGATCTTGGTACCGGCAAGGAGCAGAAGATCACGATTACCGCTTCGACTAACCTGTCGCAGGAAGAGATTGACAAGGCGATGCATGAAGCAGAGCAGTACGCTGAGCAGGATAAGAAGAATAAGGAAGCGGTCGAGGTGCGAAATAGCGCCGAGCAGCTCGTATTCCAGTCTGAAAAGGCGCTGACCGACCTTGGCGATAAACTGTCCGCAGACGAAAAGGCGGGCGTGCAGGCTGAGATCGATAAGGTTAAGGAAGCACTGAAAGGCACCGACACTGAGATGATCAAAATGGCGACCGATGGTCTGTCCAAGAAGTTTAGTGATCTTGCGGGCAAGATTTATCAGCAGCAGGCTCCGCAGGGTGATGCGAACACGGGCGGTCAGCCGGGTGCGGGTGCGCAGTCCGGACCGCAGGGCGACTTTGTCGATGCCGACTTCACTGAAGTAAAAGACGACGAGGACAACAAAAAGTAAGTGACCCGATAAGGTCGTGGGGGAAGGTCGCAATGCGGCATTCTCCGCGTTCAGGCGAAAGGCGCGCCCCGGCGCGCCTATCCCCTTGTATAGAGGACTGATTTTATGGCAGATAAAAGAGATTATTACGAGGTGCTTGGCGTTCAGAAGGGCGCGAGTGAGGATGAGATCAGAAAGTCCTACCGCCGGCTGGCACGCAAATATCACCCCGATTTAAATAAGAATAACCCAGAGGCAGCGGACAAATTCAAAGAGGTCAACGAGGCCTACGAGGTGCTGTCTGACAAGGATAAGCGCGCCAGATATGATCAGTTTGGCTTTGCGGGTGTCGATCCAAACTATGGCGGCGGCGCAGGAGCGGGCGGATTTGGCGGGTTTGACATGGGCGACCTCGGCGATCTATTCGGCTCATTTTTCGGTGGCTTTGGCGGCGGGCGCACGCAGCGCCGTAACGCGCCGCAGCGCGGCGAGTCGATCCGACAGAGCATCATTCTTTCGTTTGAAGAGGCGGCTTTCGGCTGTGAAAAAGAGATTTCGGTGAATCGTATTGAGAGCTGTGATGAATGCGGTGGCACAGGCGCTGCTAAAGGCACGAGCGTCGAGACCTGCCCGAACTGCCGCGGTACCGGCACGGTGACCCAGGCCCAGCGCACACCGCTCGGCATGTTCCAAACGCAATCCGCTTGCCCGAACTGCCGCGGTACGGGCAAGATCATCAAAAAGCCGTGCGCCAAGTGCGGTGGACAGGGCCGTGTGCGTAAGTCGCGCAAATTTAAGGTCAACATTCCAGCCGGTATTGATGATGGGCAGTCTATCCAGCAGCGCGGGCAGGGCAACGCGGGCATCAACGGCGGTCCGGCGGGCGATCTGTTCGTTACTGTGTCCATCCGTCCGCATCCGATCTTCACCCGTGAGGGGCAGGATGTTTATGTTGAGATTCCGGTCTCGTTTACGCAGGCCGCGTTGGGCGACACGCTCCGCGTGCCGACGATCGACGGCCGCGTAGAATACAAGATGCCCGAGGGTACGCAGCCGGGCACGGTGTTCCGCATGAAAGGTAAGGGAATCCAAAATGTGAGTGGTCGTGGCCGCGGCGATCAGTATGTGCGCGTGAGCATTGAAGTGCCGCGGGGACTGTCTGACAAGCAGAAGCATCTGCTGCGTGAGTTTGAAGAAATGGCGACCGATGAAAACCAGTCCAAGCGTAAGGGGTTCTGGGATAAAGTCAAAGATGCGTTTAGCGAAAAATAAGTTGCAAAAAGGCTTGGAAGCTATAGCTTCCAAGCCTTTTTCTTATTGGTAGAGCGCGGGTTTTCCCATCATCTGAATGGGGCAGAACTGTTCTGTGCCACGCGAGCGGTTAAGTGCGTCTGCCGCCACGCAGGCGGCGTAGCCGTCCCAGGCGGAGGGGCCGTCTGGCGCGCCGGACATGGCAAGCGAGTTGACCCAGTGTGTCAACTCGATGTCGTAGGCTTCGACAAAGCGGTCTTTCCAGTCGGTCAGGATGGGGAAGGAGCGGGCGGCATGTGCGCGTGTGACAACCGCATACGGGTCGGGCAGATTGACCGTTCCCTTTTCGCACACCACCTGGCATTGGATGTCATAGCCGTAGGCATCTGCGACCTGCACCTCGACGTCAATGCGTGCACCCGATCTAGTTTTTAGCAGCACGATTTGGGGATTGTCATAGCCTTTGGTCGAGCAGGCAGACTGCCGCACCTTGAGCACCTGCCCGCTCTCATATTCGTCCGACAGCAGCCAGCGGCAGATGTCTAGCTCGTGGATCGCAACATTGGATACGCCCATTTCGGTCTGAAAGCCGTCTGGCTGGCAAACGTTACGGTGACAGGCATGAATCATCAACGGTGCACCGAGTGTGCCTGAGTCGATGATACGCTTCATCTCGGCGTAGCCGCGGTCATAGCGGCGCATAAAACCGACCTGCACCAATCGACTGCCGTGCGCAAGCTCAGCTTGGATGATTTTTTCACAGTCCGCTGCGTTCTGCGCTAGCGGCTTTTCGCAGAACACATATTTGCCATGCGCCAGACTTTTGAGCACATAGTCTGCGTGGCTCGGGTCAGACGAGGCGATGACAACCGCCTGCACCTCGGGAGCGGCGATCAGCGCCTCGCCGTTCGCATAGGCGCGGATGCCATCGTACATGGCGGCGGTTTTGACGGCCGCCTCTTCAAAATAGTCGGCGCAGGCAACGACCTGGCAGCCAGGCACCAGATCGTGCAGGCGGCGGATGTGGTCGCGTCCGATCGCGCCGCAGCCGATAACACCAATGTTTAGCATTGTGGTCTACACTCCTTTTTGTCCATAGGTTCCGGGGATTTGCTTTATTATTGCACAAACGCCGCATGCATGCAATACAGACAAGCAAAAAGCCTTTGCCAGGGCAAAGGCTTTTTCTGGGTATATACAAAGTGATTATTTCGCAGCCAGACGGCGCGCTTTCGCTTCAAGGCGCTCACGGGTAACGTCGATGAATACTGCAATGATGATAACCAGACCAAGCACGATGTTCTGGATCGCCGAAGAAGCAGCCATCAGCGTAAAGCCATTACGGAGCGTACCGATAATCAGCGCGCCCAGGATAGTGCCGAGCATGGTACCCTTGCCGCCCATGAACGATGCACCGCCGATGATGCAGGCTGCGATCGCATCGGTATCATACGGGTTGACCGCGTCAGTACCGTTACAGATCGAGGTACGGCCGATGGTGATGATGCCGGCGAGCGATGCACAGAAGCCTGAAATCGTGTAACAGAAAGTCAGCACATTGTTGGAATGGATACCGGACAGACGGGCAGCCTCTGGGTTGCCGCCAACACAGAAGATCGAGCGGCCAAGCGAGGTGCGGGTCAGCAGGATGTGCATGATGATATACAGGATGATAACCAGAATGAAGCTGACTTTTACGCCGCCGAAGCTCTTGCTGCCCAGCCACATCACGCCGTCCGGGAAGCCGGAAACCATCGACGAGCCGGTAACTAGTAGCGCCATGCCCCAGAGGAAGTTCTTCATACCGAGGGTGGATACAAAGGGGTGGGGGAGGTGCAGGCGGGTCAGCAGCAGGCCGTTAATCAGGCCGACTAGCGTGCCACATACAATGATAACGGCAATGATCAGAATGGGGTTTTCTACATCGCGCAGTACGAGCATGCCGCCGATACAGGAGCAGAATACCGCGTTTGCGCCGACCGACAGGTCGATGCCGGCGGTGATCAGGCAGAGCAGCATGCCGATGGCCAGCATTGCGTTGAACGCCGTCTGATCGAGTACGTTCATCAGGTTGCTCATGCGGATGAAACGCCCTTCAGTGATAACGGAAAGCACGACGCACAGCAAAACCAACGCGATTAGTACGCCGAGCTGATTAAAATTACCCTTTTTCTTCGTCTTAGTCATCTAAAGTACCTCCCCATGCTGCTTTCATGAGATCTTCCTGATTGAAGTGCACGCTGTCTCGATCGACATCGGCCATGATCTGACCGCCGCGCATAACGATCACGCGGTCGCTCATGCCGAGGATCTCGGGCATTTCGGAGGAAATCATGATAACGCATTTGCCCTGTTTTACCAGGTCGTTCATTACATTGTAAACCTCAACCTTTGCGCCAACATCGATGCCGCGGGTCGGCTCGTCAAAGATGTAGATATCAGCGTCGGTATTGACCCACTTGCCGATAACCACCTTTTGCTGGTTGCCGCCAGAAAGCTGGCCGACGATCTCGTCGATCGACGGGGTTTTGATGCGCAGGGCAGCGATGTTTTTCTCGCCGCTTTCAAGGATCTTTTTCGCGTTAAGGAAGGGGCCGTTGCTAAAGCCCTTGAGGTTGGCGAGGATCAGGTTGGTGCGGATACTTTGCGCCAGCACCAGACCCTGGCCCTTACGGTCTTCGGTCAAGAACGCGATGCCGGATTTGATGGCGTCGCTCGGGGTCTTGATTTTAATTTCCTTCCCGTGCACATAAACCTTGCCGCCGTCGATCGGGTCTGCGCCGAAGATGGCGCGCATGGTCTCGGTGCGGCCGGCGCCTACCAGTCCGGCAAAGCCGAGGATCTGTCCGCCGTAGGCTTCAAAGCTTACATCGTGCAGCACGCCGCCTTCCTCTAGATGTTCAACCTTGAGGAAGCATTCGCCCTTGGTGCCGAACTCCTTCGGGAACTGGTTTTCAAGCGTGCGGCCTACCATGCCGGCGATCAGATCATCGTTATTGGTGTCGCTGACGTTCTTGGTCCAAATGTACTCACCGTCACGAATGACGGTCACGCGGTCGCACAGCTCAAACAGCTCTTCCAGCTTGTGCGAAACAAAGACGATGCCGATTCCGCGATCGCGCAGTTCGCGGCAGGTCTTCATCAGCTGCTCTACCTCTTTTTCACCAAGAGAGGAGGTCGGCTCGTCCATAATAATCATTTTTGCGTTGATGAGAACCGCCTTGGCGATCTCAATCATCTGCTGAACGCCCATACCAAAGTTGCCCGCAGGCTTGGTGGGGTCAACATCCTGGCCGAGGGAAAGCATAACTTCCTTGGCCTTTTTGTGCATAGCTGGATAATCCAGCAGGCCAGTCTTGCCTTTAATCCATTTGTTGATAAAAATGTTATCTGTAATGCTGAGCAGTTTTTCAATGTTCAGTTCTTGATATACGCATGCGATACCCGCAGCGGCCGAATCGTTCGGATCCCTGAAATGCTGTTCTACACCGTCTACAAAGATCTGGCCTTCATCAGCCTGGTGCACGCCTGTCAAAACTTTGATGAGCGTGGATTTGCCTGCGCCGTTTTCGCCGATCAGACCGAGAATCTCGCCAGGCTTGACCGAGAGGCTCATGTTCTTTAGAGCCACAACGCCCGGAAACCGCTTGGTTGCGTTTTTCAGCTCTACTACGTATTCACTCATTGCATAATCACCTTTTCTTCTCCGAGATGGGGGATTGGTGCAAACTTCGGCCGAAGCCGCTCTCGGCACGGCTGGCCTTATTACTGTGAGGTATTCGCGCCAGTATGACACCGGCTCATCCGAAAAAGCAACGCCCCTGTATGAAGATCGTCTCGTAATACAGGGGCGTTATCAATCAGTTGTTACCTACACCCGATACAAAGTTATAAGCTTAGCCGTTGAGCGACTCCAGGTAGCCTTGCAGGGTGTCCTTGCGCGTCTGCGCGTTCTCAGCGGTAATAACTTCGGCGCCGGAGTCAACGAACTCGTTCACCTCTTCGCCATTGAGCGCAGCGACAACAGTCGCAACCGCTTCATAGCCCATTTCGTAGCCCTGCTGAGCAACAGACATGGTCAGGCGGCCTTCGAGGATTGCGTCACAAGCGGACTGGATGCCGTCGAAGCCGAGGAAGATGGTGTTGGCATACGCCTCGTTGCCGGAGTCAGCCGCAGCCTTGGCAGCCGCGATTGCCATATCATCGTTGTTCGCGCAGATG
The DNA here is from genome assembly GCF_944380985.1 of uncultured Agathobaculum sp. Taxonomy (GTDB): domain Bacteria; phylum Bacillota; class Clostridia; order Oscillospirales; family Butyricicoccaceae; genus Agathobaculum. The sequence continues at coordinate 20,380 of NZ_CALWJJ010000004.1, forward strand.
ATGGCGATGCCGTCCGGGAAGCGGGACATGATGCCGTTCATCGCGTCAACCGCCTTGGTTGCAACAGCATCGGCATACTGAACCTCATCCTCGAGGAAGTCGCCGCCGGCCTCTTCGATGCCACGCTTGTAGCCGTTCATGCGGTCGGTGTTGGTGGTGTCACCCTCAACACCGGCGATCTCGATCGCCTGGATGGTTTCCCAGCCGGCTGCGCGAGCGGCCTCTACGGCAGCCGCACCGCCCAGGGCGCCTGCGGACTCGTTGCCGGTGCCGACAAAGGAGATAACCTCGGGTGCGTCGATCCTGGTGTCAACTGCAACAATCGGTCGCTCTTCACCCTGGATCAGATTGGCGACCATGTCATCCTGCAGCGGAGCGATAACAAAGCCGTCATAGTCGCCAGCGAGGTCGGTCTGAATCATGTTCAGCTGATCCTGGTAGGCGGTCTCGGACGGAGCGCCCTTTACCTCAACGGTAACGCCCGGATTCTGGGCCTCATACGCCTCGGCGCCGGCCTGTACGTACTGCCAGTATTCGGAGGCAGTCGTCTTGAGGATGACGTCGATGGAGTAGCCGCCCTCGGCGTTTTCGCCGCCTGTCTCACCGCCTGTCTCGCCGCTGGGGGAGCTGGTGCAAGCCGCCATGCTCGCGCAGAGCGCGCCTGTGAGCAACATTGCCAATAGTCTCTTCTTCATGATAAAACCTCTCTCCTTTTTTCGCGCAGAAAAACAGCTGTTTGGGAATATTCCCAAACAGCAAAGGCAGCTGCCTTTGCTGTCCGTCATCTGTCGTTCTGCTCTTGGAATTTTCCTGCCAGTGCAGGAATGGAACGCTCCAACGTTCTGTTAATATTCTAATGCATCTACCCGTCTTTGGCAAGTGTTTATTGTTATTTTTGTCGTTAATAGTGTTTTACACTTGGTAGGATTTGTGCACATTTACAAAGAAAGTAAATATTAACTTGCATGCAGGGATGTGCATTGTGCATTTTTTCTTTAATTAAACAGTATAGTTAAAAAAAGGAGGGTCAAAATACTGTAAATTTGAGTAAATTTTGGATAGATGTCTTGCGAATGAAGATAACAGTATGGTAAAATTGTGACAAATCAACCAAAGAGAGGTATTATCATGAAGCTGGCGATCAAAACATGCACGTTGGATATGCCGTATGACAAAATGCTGGATTTCTGCGTTCAGCAGCGCATTGCAGCGCTTGAGATTGGCACGGGCAACTGGTCGGCTGCGCCGCACTGCGACTTGGATCTGCTGGTGCGAGATCAAACGGCGCGCGAGGCGTGGTATGACGCGATGCGGCGGCGCGGGCTTTCGCTGTGCGCGCTCAACTGCTCGGGTAATCCGCTGGCGTATGAAAGGGAGATGGACGTCACCAAAAAGACGTTTGAGCTGGCGCGGCTGCTCGGTGTTCGCAAGATTGTGATGATGAGCGGACTGCCTGCGGGCTGTGAGGGGGATAAAACGCCGGTGTGGATCACGACCTCCTGGCCACCAGAGACGCAGGACATCTTAAACTATCAGTGGAACGAGGTGGCCATCCCGTCCTGGAAAGGGATCGTAAAAATGGCGCAGGACTGCGGCATCAAGCAAATTGCACTTGAAAACCATGGCATGCAGCTGGTATATAATCCTGAAACCTGTCTACGTCTGCGGCAGGCGGTTGGGCCAATGGTGGGCATGAACCTCGACCCCTCGCACCTGTTCTGGATGGGCGGCGATCCGATCGAGGCGGCGCGCGTGCTGGGCGAGCACGGCGCGATCTACCATATCCACGGCAAGGACTCGCGTGCTGAGCGCCGCTTCTGGCAGCCCAACGGCATGCTGGATACCAAGCCAATCGACGCGTTTGCGTATCGCGCGTGGAACTATGTTGCGGTTGGCGCAGGGCACGGCCAGGCGTGGTGGAAAGAATTTTTCTCGGTCGTGCGTATGTCAGGATACGACGGAGAGGTCTCGCTCGAGATGGAGGATCTGACGCTATCTATGATGGATGGTCATCTGTCCAGTCTACGCGTGCTGCGCGAGGCGCTCAATATTGACTAAGGCGGCCAGGCCGCAAAGCAAAAGCATCCCCAGCTGAAGTGGGCAGCAGGGGATGCTTTTTTTGGCCAACCGAAATCGGTGAAATATCCTTATATAATATTTGTATAAATATAAAGAAAGAAAAGAGCAGTCAAAGCTGTGGCAGCAGGTTTGCCAGTTCGAGCGCAGTGAGCGCTGCGTCCGCGCCTTTGTTGCCCGCCTTGGTGCCCGCCCGCTCGATTGCCTGCTCGATGCTCTCGGTCGTTACAATGCCGAAAGAAGTGGGCACGCCGGTTTTCAAGTTGACCTGCGCAATGCCCTTTGCGGCTTCGCTACAGACCAGTTCATAGTGGCTGGTCGAGCCGCGGATGACCGCGCCGAGGCAGATGACCGCGCAGTATTTGCCCGACTGTGCGAGCTTTTGCGCAGCGAGCGGGATCTCAAACGCCCCTGGCACCCAGACGAGCGTAATGTCATCCGTGTCCACACCGTGGCGTACAAGCGCGTCCTGCGCGCCGGTGATCAGTTTGGAGACGATAAATTCATTAAATCGGGAGGCAACAATGGCAAATTGACCCTTGCCCGCTACCAGTCTTCCTTCGAGTACTTTCATATCGGTTATGCTCCTTTGCTTATTTATATCTTGTCATATGGTCCATCTTGACCTGCTTGGTCTTGAGGTAAAATGCGTCATACGGGTTGGCCGCGATCTGGATGGGCACGCGCTCGACGATTTCGATGCCGTAGCCGCCCAGGCCGACCACCTTGGTCGGATTGTTGGTCATCAGGCGCAGCTTGTGCACACCCAGGTCGCTCAGGATCTGCGCGCCGATGCCATAGTCGCGCAGGTCAGGCGGAAAGCCCAGCGCGACGTTGGCCTCGACCGTGTCCAGTCCTTGGTCCTGCAGCTCGTAAGCGCGCAGTTTGTTGATTAGCCCAATGCCGCGGCCTTCTTGCCGCATGTAGACTAGCACGCCGCGCCCCTCGCGCGCGATCATCCGCATCGCGGCGTCATACTGCTCGCCGCAGTCGCAGCGCGCCGAGCCGAGCGCGTCGCCGGTCAGGCACTCGGAGTGCACGCGGCCGAGTACGGGTTCGCCGTCTGCCACATCGCCCATGGTCATGGCGACGTGGTGTTCGCCATTGAGTTTGTTGATATAGCCGTAGATCGTAAACTGCCCGTACCGTGAGGGGAACCTGGCGCAGGCCACACGCTCGATCAGCGTTTCGGTGCGGCGACGGTAGGCGATGATATCCGCGAGCGACAGCATGGTCAGACCGTGCTGCGCGGCAAACTGCTTTAGTTCGGTTGTGCGCATCATGGTGCCGTCCGCGCGCATGATCTCGCAGCATAGGCCACATTCCTTAAGCCCTGCGAGGCGGCACAGATCGACCGTGGCCTCGGTATGGCCGGTGCGCCTGAGCACGCCGCCCGCGACCGCGCGCAGCGGGAACATGTGCCCCGGGCGGCGAAAGTCTGAAGGTTTTACGCCCGCTGCCGTGCACATGCGGGCGGTCAGGCCGCGCTCTTCAGCTGAAATGCCGGTCGTCGTGTCCTTGTAGTCGATCGAGACCGTGAACGCGGTCTCGTGGTTGTCCGTGTTTTCTTCGACCATGGGCGGTAGGCCGAGCGCGTCCGCCAGTGCGCCCGACATGGGCATGCAGATCAGGCCCTTTGCATATGTCGCCATGAAGTTGACATTTTCCGTGGTGGCAAATTCCGATGCACAGATTAGGTCGCCCTCGTTTTCGCGGTCGGGGTCGTCGATGACAAGCACCAGCTTGCCCGCGCGCAGGTCGCGGAGCGCGCGCTCCACCAGATCATTCATGTGTAGTTCCTCCTAAAAGCCGTGTTGTGCTAAAAATTCCATGGTGATGCCGCTCTGTTCTTGCGGATATGACCCGAGCAGCTTTTCAATATATTTGCCGATCATGTCGCACTCGAGGTTAACCGTCTCGCCCGGTTTTTTATCAAGCAGGATGGTCTCGGCGCCCGTGTGCGGGATGATCGAGACCGCAAACCCATCCGCGTCCACCGCGGCGACAGTCAGGCTGACGCCGTCGATCGCAATCGAGCCTTTTTCGACGATATACCGCAGTAGGGAAGCGGGGGGGCGGATAGCGAGCCATACTGCGTTGTCCTCACGTCGCAGCAACGAGACCGTGCCCGTACCGTCGATATGGCCGGATACGATGTGCCCGCCGAAGCGGCCGTTCGCGGGCATGGCACGCTCGAGGTTGACGCGCGCGCCGCTTTGCAGCGCACTCAGTCCGGAACGGCGCAGTGTTTCAGCCATCACGTCCGCAAAAAAACTGTCCGCAGTCAGGTTTGTGACGGTCAGGCACACACCGTTGGTCGCGATGCTGTCGCCTATCTTCGTGCCCTCGAGTACGGTTTGCGCTCCGATGGTCAGCCGCGCGCTCCTTGCACCGTGTTCGATGCGGCGTACCGTGCCTATTTCTTCGATGATGCCGGTGAACATACAAGGTCTCCTTCCAGAAGCAAATCTTCCCCGAGTGGGGTGACGGTCAGGCCGTACAGCGGCAGCGCGTCCGCCATTTTGGCAAAGCCCGCGCCGCCAACCGGCGGTTTGGCGTCCGCGCCGCCGATCAGTTTGGGCGTGATATACGCCTGCACCTTGTGTACAACGCCTGCGTCGAGCGCGGAAAACGCGAGCGCTGACCCGCCCTCGAGCAGCACACTGTCGATCTGGCGCGCACCGAGCTGGCGCATCAGGTCAGGGAGGGAGACGTGCCCTTGCGCGTCCGCTGCACATATAAGGATCTGAGCGCCTGCCCTTTCAAGCGCTGCGGCGCGGTCGCTCCAGCCAGTGACAGCGATGATAGTCGGCACCTCGCGTGCGGTGCGTATGATCTGGCTGTCCAGCGGAGTGCGCGCATGGCTATCGCAGATAATGCGCACCGGGTTGCGTCCGCCCGCTATGCGGCAGGTAAGTAAAGGATCATCTGTTAGCACTGTACCTACTCCCACCAGGATGCCGGTCAGTTGGTTCCGCGTCTCGTGGACGTGCGTCCGCGCGGCCTCGCCTGTCACCCAGCGGCTGTCGCCTGTGCGCGAGGCGATCTTGCCGTCCAGCGTCATCGCGTATTTGAGCACGACAAAGGGCGTTTGGTGCGTGATGAAATGGAAAAACACCTCGTTAATACGCCGGCACTCATCTTCGCACACCCCGGTCTCGACCGGGATGCCTGCGTTGCGTAGAATCTGCACACCCTTGCCCGCAACGAGCGGGTTGGGATCCAGGCACCCGATGAACACGCGGCCGATGCGGCACTCGAGGATCGCGTCCGTACAGGGCGGGGTACGGCCCGAATGGCAGCATGGTTCGAGCGTGACATACAGTTTTGCGCCTGCGGGATCCTCGGCGCAGTGCGCCAGCGCGTTGCGCTCGGCATGCAGCCCGCCGCAATACTCGTGCCAGCCCTCGCCGATCACGCGGCCGTCCTTGACGATTACGCAGCCGACCATCGGGTTGGGGCTGACCCGGCCCGCGCCGTGTGCGGCAAGTTTGAGCGCGCGGCGCATGAATACCTCGTTTTGTTGTTGCAAATACCATCACCTCGGCAATAAAAAAGTCCCGAAGACAGAATCCTCGGGGCGCGCAAAACATTAAATTGCCGATGAAAATAAAAAATCTGAAACACCATACGGCATTTCAGAACAGCAAACAAGTGGAAAACGGGAAAAATCCCATATTCCGCGCATTCTTCTTTCATCCAGACTATACTGTCGGCCTCGGAGTTTCACCGAATCCTGCTTTCGCCAAAAGGCGTCCGCTCGCGGGCTGTACCGCCGGTAGGGAATTGCACCCTGCCCTGAAGAATCCTGATATTCGGTTGTGCAAAACGATTTATCATTTTGCTAAGAAAAATTGTACACCGCGCCGGGAAGAAATGCAAGCTTTTTTTGCCAGTGTGCAAAAGAAGGACGGGGGCGGCCACAGCCGCCCCCGTTTCGGGAAGAGTATAAAAGAAAAGAGAAAATGGTGCTTTGCTCACAAAACAGTATAGCGGATGCAGATAAAATCCAAAGCAAAATCAGAGATCAATTTTTTGAAAAAACAGCGCGATACAGCGCGCGGATTATGCAAAAGAATGCTTGTGAGACAGGAACGGACATGATATAATATTGCTGCATTGCAATCCTCAGACAGAGAAGGAGCTTTCCTTGTGAAAAATCGCGAGCAAATCAGAAATTTTTCCATCATTGCGCATATCGACCATGGCAAATCGACGCTGGCCGACCGCCTGCTCGAGCAGTGTAAGGCGGTGCCGCAGCGCGAGATGGAGGAGCAGCTGCTGGACAACATGGATCTCGAGCGGGAGCGCGGCATCACAATCAAGGCACGCGCGGTGCGCATGGAATACGAGGCGGACGACGGCAAGACATATGAAATGAACCTGATCGATACCCCGGGCCATGTGGACTTCAACTATGAGGTCTCGCGCTCACTCGCCGCATGCGAGGGCGCTCTGCTGGTTGTGGATGCGGCGCAGGGCATCGAGGCGCAGACGCTTGGCAACACCTACCTCGCGATTGACGCGGGGCTTGAGGTCGTACCGGTTATCAACAAAATCGACCTGCCCGCGGCCGACGCGCCGCGCGTAAAGCAAGAGATAGAGGACATCATTGGCATCCCGGCTGAAGATAGCCCGGAGATCTCGGCTAAAATGAATATTAACATCCATGCGGTGCTCGAGCGCATCGTGTCCGACATCCCCGCGCCCAAAGGAGACGCGGATGCGCCGCTGCGCGCGCTGATCTTTGATAGTCAGTACGATCCCTACAAGGGCGTAGTTGTCTATATGCGGCTGATGGAAGGCAGTATTCGCCCGGGGATGAAAGTCAAAATGATGGCTACGGGTGCGTCGTTCCAAGTGCTCGAGTGCGGTTACATGCTGCCGCTCGGTCTATCGCCGCAGCAGGAGCTGTGCGCGGGCGAAGTCGGCTATTTTACAGCGTCTATCAAGACTGTATCCGACACCCGTGTGGGCGACACAGTCACCGAGGCCGCCCGACCAACTGACGAGGCGCTGCCCGGCTACCGTCCGGCACAGCCCATGGTATTCTGCGGCATATACACAGAAGACGGTTCCAAGTATCCCGACTTGCGCGACGCGTTGGAAAAACTTCAGCTCAACGACGCCGCGCTGTCGTTCGAGCCGGAAAGCTCGGTCGCGCTTGGCTTTGGCTTTCGCTGCGGCTTTCTCGGCATGCTGCACATGGAGATCATCCAGGAGCGGCTCGAGCGCGAGTTTGACCTCGACCTTGTCACCACACTGCCTTCGGTTATATATGAGATTGTAAAGACGGACGGCACGGTTATCCGCTGCGATAATCCGCATGACTATCCCGACCCCGCCCTAATCGACCAGGCGCGCGAGCCTTTCGTCAAGGCGACCATTATGACGCCGCAGGAGTTCGTTGGCAACATCATGCCCATGTGCCAGGAGCGGCGCGGTGTTTTTAAAGATATGCAGTATCTCGATGCCCACCTCGTCGAGCTGCACTACGAAATGCCGACAGGCGAGATTATCTACGACTTTTTTGATGCGCTCAAGGCGCGTACCAAGGGCTATGCCTCGCTTGACTATGAGTTCCTCGACTATCGGCCAAGCGACCTTGTTAAGGTGGATATGCTGCTCAACGGCGATCAGGTTGACGCGCTTTCGTTTATTGTGCACCGCGAAAAGGCCTACGGGCGCGCGCGCCGCATCTGCGAAAAACTCAAGGAGAACATTCCACGCCAGCTCTTTGAGGTGCCAATCCAGGCGGCGATCGGCGGAAAGGTGATCGCGCGCGAGACGGTCAAGGCCATGCGCAAGGATGTGCTTGCCAAGTGCTATGGCGGCGATATCACGCGCAAAAAGAAGCTGCTCGAAAAGCAGAAAGAAGGTAAGAAGAAGATGCGCTCGCTCGGCACGGTGCAGATACCGACCGAAGCGTTTATGGCGGTGCTCAAGCTGGATGAGGAATCATGAGTAAATTTAGTTATCGAAACCGGCCGCTCGGGCTGTATCTACACATCCCGTTTTGTGTGAGCAAGTGCACTTACTGTGATTTTTACTCGGTGCCCGATCGCGAGCTGATGCAGGGCTATGTCTCGGCGCTGCTGACCCATATCCGCGATTATGGCAGAACGTGCAGCGGTTATACGGTCGATACGGTCTACATCGGCGGCGGCACGCCGACCTGTATCGGGCCAAAATTCCTTGCCCGCATTTTGCAGGAGGTACGCAACTGCTTTCCGCTTGCGGACGATGCGGAGATCACGGTCGAGTGTAACCCGGAGAGCACGGACAAAAAGATGCTCGATACGATGAAAAAGCACGGGGTTAACCGCCTGTCATTCGGCGTGCAGTCCGCGCATGACGACGAGCTAAAGAAGATCGGTCGCATCCATACATTTGGGCAGACAAAGGAGGCGGTCGGTCTTGCGCAGCAGCGGGGCTTTTCCAATATCAGCCTCGACCTCATATACGGCCTGCCCGGCCAAACGCAGGAGATGTTTCTCGACTCGGTTGCGCAGTGTCTCGCGATGGGGCCGCAGCATCTGTCGTGCTACGGCTTAAAGCTCGAGCCGGGCACGCCCATGGAGCGGGAAAATCCCGTCCTGCCGGACGATGATGCGCAGGCGGACACCTATCTTGCCATGTGTGAAATGCTGCGCGCAAACGGCTTTGAGCATTACGAAATTTCAAATTTTGCAAAACCTGGTTTTCGCTCGCGGCACAATATAAAATATTGGGATTTGTCCGAATACCTTGGCCTTGGGCCGGGCGCGCATTCCTTTATGAATGGCCGCCGGTTCGCTTTCGCCCGCGATATTAAGGCCTATATTGGCGGGGAGGACATCCTCACAGACGAGGAGGAGGTTGCGAGCTTTCAGCGGCAAGGGGAATACCTGATGGTGCGCTTGCGCACGGCGGACGGGGTTGATTTTCTCGAGCTTGAAAAACGCTACGGCATCGACTCCACACCCTATGAAGAGTCTTTTCGCAGGCTGCTGGGAAACGGGCTGGTCGCCCATCAAGGCACCCGCTGGTATCTGACCGAGGAAGGCTTTCTCGTGTCTAACAGCATCATCAATGCCGTGGTCGAGGCAGGCCAGGAACAGGTAGAGAATTGAAGATGGGGGATAGCTCTATCTTGCATAAATCAAACAATAATAAAGATTTCGGAGGAAGAATTATGCGTGCAGTCATCACGGTGGTCGGCAAGGACCGCACCGGCATTATCGCCAAAATATCGGACACGTTATATCAGCGCGGGGTTAACATTGTTGATATTTCGCAAAACGTCATGGAGGATATGTTCGCTATGGTTATGCTGGTCAACATCGACAAGTGCACAGTGGAGTTTAGCGCGCTGGCCGACCTGCTCGACAAGGACGGCGAGGCGCTCGGCATGAAAATCCATACCATGCATGAGGACATCTTTGACGCAATGCATAAAATTTAAAAACCGGGCAAAGTCTGCGCTTTTTGATGAAAAATTGCGCTGCAATATTCTGTTTTTGAGCCGGTCGCACGGCGTTTTGACGGCAATGTGTGGCAAGAAAATCTCCTGTTATGGGTAAAGACGGGGTTTAATTATTATGTCAATGATCAACACAAAAGATATTCTAGAAACCATTAAGATGATCGAGGAGGAGCACCTCGATATTCGAACGATCACAATGGGCATTTCGCTGCGCGACCTTGCCAGCGATGATGTCAATGTGCTGGCGGACAAGATATACGACAAGGTCACCTGCCGGGCGGAAAACCTGGTTGCCACGGGCGAACAGATTGAGCGCGAGCTTGGTATCCCGATCATTAACAAGCGCATCTCGGTCACCCCGATTGCGATGATCGGCGCGGTGACGCGCGCGAACAGCTATGTGCCGCTTGCAAAGGCGCTCGACCGCGCCGCGTCTGCGACCGGTGTCAACTTTGTCGGCGGCTTTTCCGCCCTGGTGCAAAAGGGATTTGCCAAAGGTGATGAAATTCTGCTCCACTCGATCCCCGAGGCGCTCGCCGAGACCAGTCTTGTCTGCTCGTCGGTCAATGTTGCGTCCACCAAGGCGGGCATCAACCTGGATGCTGTCGGCTTGATGGGCCGCATCATCAAACAAACCGCCGAGCTGACACGGGATAACAATTCGATGGGCTGCTCCAAGCTTGTCGTGTTTGCAAACGCGGTTGATGACAACCCCTTTATGGCCGGCGCATTTCATGGTATTGGCGAGCCGGAGACGGTTGTTAATGTTGGCGTATCTGGCCCGGGTGTGGTGCAGTCGGCCATCCGTCGCGCGGGTGACTGCTCGATAGGAGAGGTGGCCGAGGTGATCAAAAAGACCGCGTTTAAGATCACGCGCATGGGGCAGCTCGTCGGTGCGCTGGCAAGCCAGCGGTTGGGCGTGCCGTTTGGTATTGTCGACCTGTCGCTCGCGCCGACTCCGGCAATCGGCGACTCGGTTGCACGCATTCTCGAGGAAGTTGGCCTCGAGGTCTGCGGCGGCTGCGGCACGACGGCCATTCTCGCCATGCTCAACGACGCGGTTAAGAAGGGCGGCGTTATGGCGTCGTCGAGCGTCGGCGGATTGTCGGGCGCATTCATCCCGGTGTCTGAGGATGAGGGCATGATAGCTGCGGCGCAGTCGGGCGCGCTGACGCTCGAAAAGCTCGAGGCCATGACGGCGGTCTGTTCGGTCGGCATTGATATGGTCGCGGTGCCTGGCGATACGAGCGCCGAGGTTATTGCCGGCCTGATTGCGGATGAAATGGCCATTGGCGTTGTAAATGCCAAGACGACTGCCGTGCGCGTCATCCCGGCCATCGGCAAAAAGGTCGGCGACATGGTTGAGTTCGGCGGCCTGCTGGGCGCGGCGCCCATCATGCCGATCGCGACCGGATCACCTGCGCGGTTTATTAGCCGCGGAGGACGCATACCGGCGCCTATCCAGAGCTTGAAAAACTAAAGAAAAAGCACCGCATCATAACGATGCGGTGCTTTTTCAGGCGCTTGGGCAGATATTTGCCAGTAAATGCAGTATCCGCGCTGGACTATCATCATTCCCATGCTGCCCAAATCTCGGGACAGTATCCGACCGTCGCCTGCCTGCCGTTACGCACAATCGGCGTTCGGATAAGTGTTCCGTCCTCGAGTAGCTTTTCCTTTTTATCCTCGCCGTAGGCGAGGTAGGCAAGCGAGGCATACCCTTTGCTCTTTTGATCGATCAGCGCCTCCAGATCGCCCACCGCCCGCAGCACGCTGTCCAGCTCGCCGCGGGCTATGCCCTTTTGCGCCAGGTCGATCATCTGGAATTTAATGCCGCGCTCTTGAAACCAGCGCTGCGCCTTTTTGGTGTCAAAGCATTTATTCTTGCCGAAAATCTGTATATTCAACGCTGTACCACTCCTTTTGCTTAATTATAGCAAAGTAAGGACGGGCAAACAAGGGCAAGATGGTTGCAAAAACCGCCGAATGTATTATAATGGACATTAACAGAACATTTGGCAGATAAAGGGGAGAGAGATGTGCGTATTTTGGTAGCGGAGGACGAGCGCGACCTCAACCGTTTGCTCTGCCGCACGCTTGAGCGCGCGGGTTACAGTGTGGACAGCTGTTTTGACGGTGAAGAGGCGCTTGACTATCTTATGGGGGCGGAGTATGACTGCCTGCTGCTCGATATTATGATGCCTAAGAGGGATGGACATGCGGTGCTGCGCGAGGTGCGCGCCAAGGGGGATACCACACCGGTCATTTTTCTGACCGCGCGCGACAGCATTCAAGACCGTATTGAGGGGCTTGACCTCGGCGCGGATGATTATCTGGTCAAGCCTTTTGATTTTGATGAGCTGCTCGCCCGTATCCGTGCGGCGACGCGCAAATACGGCGCGCAAAAGACGAGCGTGCTGACCCTTGCCGATCTTACGGTCGATACGGTCAGCCACACGGTCACGCGCGGTGGCAAGGAGATCCGGCTGTCGGCCAAGGAATACGCCGTTCTCGAATACCTGCTGCGCAATAGGGGTACGGTCATCTCCCGCGCACGGCTGGAGGATCATATCTGGAACTACGACTACGCAGGCGGTTCCAACGTGGTGGATGTTTACATTACTTACCTGCGCAAAAAACTCGATGCCGGCTTTGACAAAAAGCTGATCCATACCGTTCGCGGCGCAGGCTGGGTCATAAAGGAGGAGCCGTGAAACATTTATCGGTTAAGATTAAGCTGACGATTTGGATCACCCTGCTCATGTTGTTGCTGGTGGCGCTGGTGCTGGGCTTTATGATGGCGCTGAGCAGCTCGGTTGTATCCGGCCACACCTATGAGCAGCTGATGGTCACGGTGCGTGAAAGTCTGCCGGGCATTACAAGGGAAAACAACACGCTGACTTTCAGTGAGGATTTTTCTTTCACGCAGGGCGATATTTATATATTGGTATATAGTGCTGCCGGCGCGCTTTTGGCCGGACAGCCGCCGCTTGCTTTTCCTGAGGGCGAGGTTTTTACAAACGGCGCGGCGCGCATGGTATCAGGTGTGAGCAGCGACTTTTATATTGTAGATTTCTGGCTGCCTTTTGGCTGGGAGGATGGCGTTTGGGTGCGTGGTGTGACCGCCGCGCCGGACACCGAGGACGTGATGGGGGAACTGGCGGTGATTGCGTTTTTGGTACTGCCTTTGGCTGCTATTGTGAGCGGCCTCGGCGCCTATCTGCTGGCGCGCTCGACCTTTCGCCCGATCGACCGTATTATCCAGGCCGCTGGTGCGATTGGGGAGGGGCGCGACCTGTCGCAGCGCATCGGCCTGCCGCCCGGACGCGATGAGATCAGCCGTCTGGGTCAGGCGTTTGACAATATGTTTGCCCGTCTGGAAACCTCGTTTGAAGCGGAGAAGCAGTTTACATCGGATGCCTCGCACGAGCTGCGCACACCGGTTGCGGTCATCCTTGCCCAGTGCGGTGATGCGCGGCAGAATGCCGATACGCCCGAGCAGTACGCTGAGGCAATCGATGTGATCGAGCGGCAGGCGAGGCGCATGAGCAGCCTGATCGCGCAGCTTTTGCAAATGACTCGGCTTGAACAGGGCACGCAGCGCGCTTCGTTCGAGCAGGCGGATCTTAGCGGGCTGGTCGAGGTGATCTGCGAAGAGCAGCCCCAACTGCCGGCGGGCGTTACGCTGCAAGCCGACATCCAGCCCGATGTGGAAGCGTGGTTCGATGTGACGCTGCTCAGCCGTCTGCTGCAAAACCTGATTAACAACGCCGCGCAGTACAGCAAGGAGAGCGGGCATATTTGGGTTAGCCTGCGTCATGTGGACAATGACGTGGTGCTCTCTGTTCGGGATGACGGCATCGGCATCCCCGCCGACCAGCTGGATAAGATCTGGAAGCGGTTTTATCAAGTGGAGACCTCACGCGGCGCGGCGGGCGGCGTCGGCCTTGGCCTGACCATGGTGCGCCAGATTGCGGCGCTGCACGGCGGCACTGTGACAGTCGACAGCCGCGAAGGGGAGGGAAGCTGCTTTACGCTGCGTTTTCCCGCCAAGCGCGAGAGCATAGAAAATTTTTGAAAAAATTTTTCGGTTTTAATGTTCTTTTAATAATGCGCTGGTATGCTGTATACAACAGATCAAGAAAGGTGTGAGCAATATGAAAAATAAGCTCTTATCGATAACTGCAGGCCTGCTTCTCTCGGCGGCGCTGGCAGGATGCACCCCTGCTGTTCACTCAAGCACGCAGGCGTCTTATGTGGATATGGAAACCGCCAAGTCAGTCGCGCTCAGCGCGGCGCAGGTAAACGGCGCGGACGCGGCTTTTACCTCGGTCGAGCTGGAGCAAAATAACGGAGCGGCCTATTACCAGGTGCGCTTTACCGCGGGCGGACAGGATTACAACTACGCGATCGACGCGATGACCGGCACGGTGATTGAGTTTACCGGCTCGGCGGCGCAGCAAGGCGCACAGGGTACGGTCGATACGCAGGTGCAGGACGGCACAACCACCGCACCGGAGCCATCAAGCAGCACAACCGCCGCCGCGCAGCAGGGCCAGGGCAGTGTGAGCACCACCGGTCAGATCGGTGAGGACGAGGCTAAGCGCATCGCGCTGCAAAACGCGGGCGTGCAGGAGAGCGATACCGCTTATCTGAGTGTGCGGCTTGACCGCGACGATGGCAGGATGGTATACGATGTTGAGTTCTACGTTGCCGCGACCAACACCGAGTATGATTATGAGATCAATGCTACGGACGGTACAATACGCAGTATGGACTATGACGCGGAAAACTACGCGCCGGTGCAGTCTGGCACGGCGTCCTCCGGAACAACCAAAACTGAGGCGGAAGCCCGCAGCATCGCGCTGGCCAAGGTGCCGGGCGCAACACAAAATGACATTCGCCTTTATCTGGATAATGATGATGGCAGATTGCAATATGAAGGCACGATCATCTATCAGAACATGAAGTATGAGTTCGAAATCGACGCATACAGCGGCGCAATCCGCGAGTGGGACGCCGAGTCGGTTTTCGATTAATATAGATGAAAGATTAGAAACTAGGGAGGATTTTTGCAATGAAAAAATTGATTTGTGCACTAGCTATGGCCACAATGGTAACGGGTTCGGCACTGGCAGCGCCCGGCTCGTATACAGTAACCGCCGAGCTCAGCCCGAATGTTCAGATTATAATCGACGGCACGGCGCGTACATTCTATAACGCGCAGGGGCAGGAGGTTCACCCCATCATGTATGCGGGCACAACCTATGTGCCGATCCGTGCGATCGGTGAGCTGATGGGCAAGATCGTCAACTGGGATGCCGCGACCAATACCGCAACCATCAGCGGCACGCGCACCACGCCAGCAACCGTAGGCACCCCGGATATAAATGCGCAGGGCGGTTCTATCTCCCTTCGCATGGAGCCGGGTATCACCATCGTCATTGATGGCGTCACGCGCACTTTCTACAACTCGGTCGGTATGGAGGTCGACCCAGTGCTGTATCAGGGTTCCATCTATCTGCCGATCCGCGCGATTGGTGAGATCATGGGCAAGACGGTGTCCTGGGACAGCGCAACACAGACAGTCTATCTGACAAGCAGCGGCGCCGGCAGTGATGTGACCGATTATGACACTGCCAATCCCTCCGTCGGCGGACAGACTGGCGGTCAGACTGGCGGCCAGACCACAACCGGCCAGATCTCGCTTGAGCAGTCCAAGCAGATCGCACTGAACAACGCCGGCGTGAGCGCAAGCCAGGCAAACTTTGTGCGTGCGTATCTGGACTATGACGACGGCCGCCGCGTATATGATGTTGAATTCATCGTTGCAAGCGGCAACAGCTTCCTGGAGTATGACTACGAGATCGACGCTACAACCGGCCGCATTGTGAGTATGGACCGGGATGCGGAGTACTACCGTCCGACCACTCCCTCCGGCAATGTAGGCAACAACGGCAGCAGCGCGAACGTATCGGTTAGCGAAGCTACGGCAAAGCAGACCGCGCTCAGCCGCGTACCGGGCGCGAGCACCGCGAACATCTATCAGTTCCGCCTGGATTTTGACGACGGCCGCTGGGAGTATGAGGGCAAGATCATCTATAACTACCGTGAATATGAGTTCACGATCGATGCTAATACGGGATATATTCTCGATTGGGAAGTCGATTCGATTTACGATTGATCGCTTAATCCTCCATTATTTGGAACCATCTTTTCAAACACCAATGCAAAAAGCCGGGCAAAGCCCGGCTTTTTGCTGCCGTTGCCGCACTGCAATAGGGGATCGCGCGATACAAGTGGTTTCGACAGCAAAACAGGCCGCCGCAGATATGCTGCGGCAGCCTGTTTTCATCGTGTTTTTGCCTTGTGCATCTCGCCGCGCCTGAGGCGTGGCACACCATAGGTGCGGGTAACTGGCAGCAACAGCACGCAGGCGAGCGCGGCGCATCGCCCAAGCTCGCACAGTATCAGGGGCACGGCGAAAAACACCTCGCCGTGCCGCGCAAAGTCTCCGATAGAGGCGAGACCGGCCGCCGAAAAATTTGGATAAGGTAGCAGTGCGGCCGTGTGCACGCCAAGCAGTAGCACGGTGCGCAGGCTGATAAGCGCGGCCAGCGCGCCGCCGGCTGCGATGCCGCGCGACGCGGCGCCGGCAAGACCTTTGGGCAAGGATAGGCCGATCACAATCGACGCGGGCAGCAGTGTGCGCATAAGCTCGAGCGTTTGTCCGAGAAGACTGGCATCCGGCGCTTGCCAATAGGAAAGGTCAAGCTCGGTGGCCGTTAGCACCCCGGAGAGGACAAGTATCGCACCCGCTAGCCAGGCGACCGGCAGCGCCCACATCGCGCATCGGTTCAGCCCGGTGGAGGCCGCAAGCAGGGTGCATATGGCAAGCAACAAGAGCAGGCTCCACAGCGGCCGGGTGTGAAATACGGTCTGCCGTAAGAAGATGCCCATGCGAGAGAGTGACTGCACCAGCGGCCAGACCGCCGCGAGCGCAAGCAGCCATTGCAACACGCGGTAGCGCTGCCAGCTGGGCGCGATGCGTGCCGCGCCGGCGGCAAAAAGCGCGCACAGCAAACTCGAGATTGCTACGGCATACACTGTCTGACTGGTGACCGGGATATACAGAATCTCGCTGAGCGGCAGCAGAGCGAACAGCGCCGCGCCCCAGCGTGCAAACATGTGTTCACGCACCGGTCTCACCCCCTCCGATCTCGCCGCCGTCCAGGAAGCAGGACAGCTGGCTGTTGGCAAATACCGCCGTGCCGGCCGGTGCGGTCTGCTCAAACTCATCGAGCGTAAGTGCAGGCAAAATGGCAGTGCCGCTTGCATGTAGCACCTCGGCTGCGCGGTAAAGCGGCATATCGGGCAGTGTGCCTTCGCGCGCGGCGCGCTCGAGCAGCTCGCTGAGTGCATACACCTCGTCGTCGTTTCGCATAAGGTCGGCGGCCGTGCCACCGCGCACAACGGCTACGCGCAGGCTGAGCCGTACGTCATTTTCCGTGCACAGGTAGTCCGCCAGCGGCAGAATGCTGTCCTCGGCCGCGGTCTCGCCCAGCAGTAGCACCTGCGCGTGGCTGAGATACAGCTCGCCGGGCAGAAGATTGCTAAGCCGCTGCAGCAGGTCGGGCATGTCGCTGCCCGAAACGGTAAGGTAGGCGGGTGAGGCCGCGTCGTCCAGGCTGTCCTGCCGCACGACTTCTGCGGTCAGGCGGTAGCCGCTCTCTGTCTTGTCCAGCGCGAGCGCCGAGACCGGCGATACCTCGCGCGAGCAGCCGCACAGTGCAACGAGCGCGATAGCGGGCAGCAGCTTTGCAAGCAGCTTCACGGTCTGTCCTCCTTTCTGACGTTTCGCTTGACCGCAAACCGGTCATACCGCATGAAAAACCACGGGGCGCGCAGCCAGGCGTCCTCCTGCTCGGCCTTGATGCGCGGCACAAGGTTGAGCAGATAAGGCACCGAGCACGAGTGCATCCGGCACAGCCAGACCAGCACAAGCGCGAGCGCCAGCCCAACGCCGTATAGCCCGTAGGCTGCGGCGGCCGCCAGAAAGGCAAAGCGCAGCCAGAGTGACGCAGTTTGCAGCTTGGGCACCATTAGCCCGGTCACGCCCGCGATTGCCACGACGATCACGGTTGGCGCGGCGGCAAAGCGCGCCGAGACCGCAGCTTGCCCAAGCACAAGGCCGCCGACGATGCTCATCGTCTGACCCATTGCGCCCGGTGTGCGTGCGCCGGCCTCCTTGAGCGCCTCGAGCACAAGCAGAAGCAAAAAGGTTTCCCATCCGATTGGCAGCGGCACGCCGCGCTGTGCGGCAGAGATCGCAAACAGCAGCCGGGCAGGCACCAGCTCGCGATGATAGAGCAGAAGCGCTACATAAAGCGCCGGAAAGGTAAGCGTGCACACAAAGCCCAGCACACGCAGTACGCGTGATAGATTGGCGTGCAAAAAGCCGATATAGTAGTCATCGTTTGACTGGAAGCACTCCTGAAACAGAAAAGGCGCAGTCAGCACGACCGGGCTGCCGTCCACCACGACTGCGCACCGCCCCTCAACCAGCCGTGCAGCGACGACATCTGGCCGCTCAGTCGTGCCAAGCGTTGGAAAGGGCGCCCAGCGGTGATCACGGATGCGCTCGGCAAGGTAGTTGGCGTCGAGCACACTATCCAGATCGAGCGCCTCCAGTTTGCGGCGCAGATAGTTTATCAGCTTTTGTTCGCATACGCCCGCAAGATAGCACAGGCAGACCACGGTGTTCGTGCGGCTGCCGATACGCAAAAAGGTGAATTTGAGGCGCTTGTCGTTCAGCCGCCTGCGGATGAGGGCGAGATTAGGCATAAAGCATTCGGTAAAGCCCTCGCGCGGGCCGGAGAGCACGCGCTCGTTTTCCGGCTCGCTCGCCGTTCGCACGGCAAACCCTTTGGTGTTGACCACGACCGGCCGCGCGTCGCCCTCGGTAAAAATGACCGTGTCGCCATATAAAAAGGAGGCGAACAGCTTATCGGTATCGGTCTCGACGCGGCTGTCGTTGATTTGCAAAATGGTACGTGCGAGCTCGTCCGCACTTACGCGCGCGCAGTCGGAGCAGACGATCGGTCGAATAACGCTCTGATTAATTACGATATTGTTCACCATGCCATCGAAAAAGAAAACTGCGCACGAAAGACCTTTGTGACCCGCTGCCCGGCGGGTCACAAAGGTGTTGTCTCCCTGGAAAATCGCCTGCAACAGACGGATATTGCTCTCCAGATCGGTGGAAAAAGTGATCTGATCCATGGTTTCACCCCTTAGCAGGGATATTTTGCGCGGGGTGGGTGCGGTTTATGCGCCCGTCAGATCGGCGGCCAGCGTCTGCCCGAACAGACGAATAGCGGCAAGCGCTTCGGTCATCGTGTTGCCCGAAGAGCCGACCTCGAGCAGCATCGATCCTGCGCTTGCGTGCTGATTAAAGCGCTGGGTGCGCAGGTTGACCGGCCGCATCAATCCGGGATAGGTGCGGTTGAGCGTGTATTGCAGTCCTGTGACATAGTTTAGGTTCTGCTGCCAGTTGGGGTGATAAAGCCCGCCCTCGTCTGTGCCGACCACAAACATTAGCTGCGCGGTCTCGACACCGTCGACCGTGCACGAGGTTTTGTAGGCAGTGCCGTCGTCGGCCAGGATCGAGTCACGATGCACGTCGATCACGACCTTGATGGACGGATATTCGGCAAGCGCCTGATCGATCGCGGCAAGCGAGCGATCGTATGAGCCTGAATAGGTGGGGGAATCAAAAATATCGCGGATGTGCACAGCCGGCACGCCATTCTCCTCGAGCACCTTTTGTAGCTCGTCGCCCACGCGCACAACATTATAGTGTGTATCGGTCGTGCGCGTGTTTTCGGATGGAGTGTAGGGGAAGGCGGCGTCCGGCGTGTAGCTTTCGCTGCCATGGGTATGTACGATCAGCACCTGCGGTCCGTCATCCGTTGTATGGATTGCTGTATCCGCGGCAAGGCAGGCAGCGACGTCTACCTCGTACGATGTCTCATTGTTGACCGTGATGGTCGCGGCTTTGTCAGCCGCGTCTAATACGGGCGCGTCGTTTGAGGCGTCATGGGGGATATAGGCACTCTCTGCGAGCGGATCATTCGCGCTTTCATTGCGCGCGGCGGCGGCCGTGCGCGGCGCGTATACCTCGGCGGTGTCGGTTGACAGCCCTAGCTCGAGCGAAACCGCCCGCGCGATAAAGCCGCTGTCTCCAGCCAAATGGTCGATGAGCTGCTGTACGGCCTCTTCGCCTCCTGCTTTGGAAAACAGCAGCAGGGAGGCAGCTAGGCAGAGCGTGACAGCAGCGGGTAGTCCGATACCGCTTCGCCGCCGGTTCCGATGTTTTGTGCGCCGCCTCATTGCCGCCACCCCCTTGTGTTTGCTTTTATCATACGCCCGTCCGCGTGCGAGTATGACCGAATTACGGCGATAAGTTAGGAAAGATAGAGGTCGATGTCCTCGACGCTTAGGTGCGGGTGTAACGCCATATTGACCGAATAGCCGATCACACGCGCCACATCCGCTACCTCGCGGTCGATGTCGCGTGTGGTGATCATCACCGGACGGGACAGATCCTCGAGTGCCTCACAGGACGTGCCACCGAGCTGACCTGCAATTTCGTGGGCGAGCGTCGCGCCGTCGACCACGGTGGGCACGCCGACCGCGATGACGGGCACACCAAGCGTTTTCCGGTTTAGCGCGGCGCGCGCATTGCCCACCCCTGCGCCGGGGGTGATGCCGGTGTCGGCCAGCTGCACAGTACGCAGCAGACGGGAGAGGCGCCCCGCAGCGAGCGCGTCAATTGCAATAACTGCCGCGGGTTGGATGCGGTCGAGCACACCGCAGACGACCTCGCCGGTTTCGAGGCCGGTCTGGCCAAGCACACCGGGCGCAAGCGCGGAGACCGGCCGCCAGGCGGCGAACACATCAGGCACCTGCTCGACGAGGTGCCGCGTCGCGATTACATGGTCGGCTGCCTGCGGACCGATCGCATCCGGCGTTATCATGCGGTTGCCCAGCCCGGCGACTAGTATCGGCCCGGACTGCGCGCTTTCGGGCAGCAGTCCGCGCAGCAGCTCACTGAGCGCGCGGCAGGCACGGGGGAAGGCGTCCTCTTCACGGCGAATGAGCGCATCAAGTTCGAGTGTCAGATACCGGCCGCAGGGCTTGCCAATCTCGCGCGCGGCTTGCGAAGAAAGGATGTCGACTTCGGTAACGGCAAAGCCTTCTATCGTGCGTTTGTCCTGCCGTACCTGCTGACCGGTAGCTTGTTGCAGATTTTCGACTGCTTCTACCGCAAGGTCGGTGCGAAAAGCCATTTTCATCACTCCTTTTGAACTATTTTGCGGCAAGGTGGAAAAAATATGCGGTTTAACGGAAAAAGTGCTTGCAATTTGCAGCAAGGGATGGTAGAATAGAAACACTGACGAATAGAGCATAAAGGAGGTGTTTTCGGAATGCCCAATATTAAGTCTGCAAAAAAGCGCGTAAAGGTAAACGCAACCAAGGCGCTGAATAATCAGATGGCGAAAAGCGCACTTAAGACTACGCTGAAGAAGTTCGACATGGCTGTTGCCGCCGGCGATAAGGCGGAGGCGGCTGTTGCGTATACGACTGCTGTCAAGGCGGTGGACCAGGCGGCTGCCAAGCACCTCCTGCACAAGAACAACGCGGCCAATAAGAAGAGCAAGATGACAGTTAAGCTCAATGGTATGGCGTAAGTTTGGTAAACTTGTAGGCACGATAAAAAATCCCGCAGCTCTGCTGCGGGATTTTTTTGTGGCAGGGGTCTGCGGTGGGGCGGAGAGGATTCTGTCACTTTGGTATATATTTAGAAGTTCATCAAAATAATACTTGACATTTAACTTACGCGACTGTATCCTATATTTAGATAAAGTTCTAAATGAGATGAGTCCATGCCGTATGCAACAGAGAGTGTGCTGCCCGCGGTTATGGCGCCAGCGGCCTATCTGTTTGGCAGGCGTATCGTCTGCCGGGTACCGGATGATGTTTGGCGGGCGTGTGCAGCAGGATTGGCTGCCGCGCTGCCCTCATTGCGGACACAGAAACTGGAGCTTCAGTCAAGCGGCCGAAGAAAGGGGAGGGGCTAAGTGGGATTTCAGCAGAGTTTTAAGGCGCTCAGCGACCCGATCCGCCGGGAGATCCTTGCGCTGCTGCGCGCAGGCCCGATGGCGGCGGGCGATATTGCATCGCACTTTGACGTATCTGGGGCAACCATCTCGCATCATCTGTCCATTCTGCGGGATGCTGGGCTGGTGCTGGATGATAAGCAGGGAAAATACATTTATTATGAGCTGAATATGTCTGTGGTGGACGAGATACTCGGTTGGATCACATCGCTGAAAGGTGGAGAATAATATGAAAAAAATCACTAAGGCGCAGGTTTTTACCTGGGTGCTGGCGTTGGTGCCGCTCATTCTTGTGGCGATAGCATACTCATATCTGCCGGCATGTGTTCCTATGCATTGGGACCTCGGTGGCGAGGTGGGCTATGAACCCAAATGGCAACTTTGGATCACAGCGGGCATTGCGCCGCTGATGGCTGTGTTGTTTTACTGTATCCCTCATTTAGATCCCAAAAAGCGCAACTATCATAAGTTTACCGGCGCTTATGTTGGATTTCAGGTCATTATGATGTTCTTCTTAATTGCGCTTAACGGCATTTGTGTAATCGAAGGGCTGCGTCCCGGCACGGTCAATGTTGCAATGGCAGTGTGCCTGGTAGTCAGCCTGATTGTTTTGTATATTGGTAATATCATGCCCAAGCTTCGGATGAACTGGTACTGCGGTATCAAAAATCCATGGACGTTATCAAGTGAAGCGGTCTGGACGCGCACGCATCGTATTGCCGGACGAATGTTCTTTGCTGCGGGTGTGATAGGCATGCTGGGTGCATTTGTGCCGAACAATACGGTGCGGTTAATACTGCTACTGACGCCGGTTATCGCAGCAGCGGTCATCCCGACTGTTTTGAGTTTTTTGTGGTATCGCGCGGAACAGAGCGGGAATAGGTCGGGTGCGCAGTGAGGGGTGCTGGTACTTCGTTCAATGCGATAGAAGTTATAAAACGGTCAAAAAAGTGAGAAAAAAGGACGGAAATGCCATAAAAAAGGGATCAATTAAAAGACAAATATAAAAATTTATTCAATTTTTAACTTGAAAGGCATACGTGTTTGTGTTATAATTTTGCGGTAAGTTTGCGTGGGCAGAAAAATTTTTCCATGCAAAAGCCTTACGGACAAGGAGAAGATTATGACAAGAATGCGTAAGTTGCTGGCTTTAGTGCTGTTGGCTGCCATTGTAGCGGTGAGCGCAATAACCGCCGCGTTTGCGATGGACAACACGGAAACCTATGCGTATTTACCTGATCACTCAGTTTATTTTTACGATGTTGCAGAGGGCTATTCGTGGGCCCATCGCGAGATTGATACGCTGGCGGTTGCCGGAATCGTCCAGGGCAGGGGCAATCATCTGTTTTACCCGAGAGATGCAATCACGCGGGCGGACTTCATCCTGATGCTTGACCGTGCGTATGGTATGAGCGAAGCGATAGAAAGCGGTACGGTGACTAGCCAGGGTAGCTTTTCTGATGTGCCGGCGGGTGCGTATTACAGCGAGGCAGTGGCGGCTGCCAAGGCCCTCGGCATTGCGACAGGCACGGAGGATAACCGGTTTTTACCGCAGCAGAGCATGACACGGCAGGATGCTATGGTATTTCTCAAGCGCACGCTGGATCACACGCAGTTTGTGTTGCAGCCCGGTGCATTGGATGGCTTTTCGGATGCATCACAGGTTGCGGAATATGCGCGTGAGGCAGTCAGCGCATTGATCCGGGCCGGTGTAATCACCGGCTCGGAAGGACAGCTCAACCCGCAGGAGAATATCACCCGCGCGGAGATTGCGGTTATGCTGTATCGAGCTGTTTATATGGTCGAGCAGGGCGGCAGCGCGGTATATGTCAACCGGGATGATGTTGTCAACCTCTGTATTGGTGCGCAGCAGTATTGCAATGTGGTGATTGAAAATTACAATCCTGCCATGCATTATGGCGAACTGATGCGCTATTCTGGCCTGCGGCAGCAAAATGGCGTGACCTATATCACGCTGGAGAGCAACCAGGCGATCGACCGTACCGTGACCTATCAAAACGGGATGTTCACGTTCAACGACCCGGAGGGGGGAGCGGGTGCGACAGTCAGCTATCCGGCTTCAGCCAACTGTGTTGCGATTGACGTAACCACACAATATCACCAAATTGACCAGCCGGTGAGTACAGGCAGCAGTTATCAGAAATGCTATCCCTCGATCGAAAATGGTGAAGTTACCGCGATCTACTATATTAGCTTGTAAAAGCCGCTATCACAAAGTGGCAGCCATAAAAGATGCCAAAAATGGCCGCATTGCGGCCATTTTTTGTTTGGCGTAGCGGGAATATGGTGTTGCTGCTGTGGTCCGCTCTGTGCCTGGTGTAAGCTGAACCTATTGTGTGTGCGGCAACGAGGTGTTTTGTGCGGAACCGGCTATCGGTGGGATACGCTAGGAATATGAACATGTCTGGCCGGCAACATACAGCGCTTTGCTGCATTAGCAGAAGTCGAAGAGTTCGGCGAGATATTAGATAATAGATAGATTTTATCTTACATCGCACAAAAGCCGCCCTTTCGGGCGGCTTTTCGCTGCATATTGCCATAATTAAAACAGGCCGGTAATCTTTCCGTCTTTATCCACATCGATCTTCTCCGCGGCCGGCGCCTTAGGCAGTCCGGGCATGGTCATAATTGCGCCGGTCTCGACCACGACAAAGCCCGCGCCCGCGGCAAGCCGCGCGGTGCGCACGTTGACGACAAATCCGTTTGGACGGCCGAGCAGCGTCGGGTCGTCAGAGAGTGAATACTGCGTTTTGGCTACGCATACCGGTAGGTCTCCATATCCCATCTCAGCAATGCTTACAAGCTCTTTGTGTGCTTCCGAGGCGATGGTTACATCGCGCGCGCCATAGATCTCTTTGGCGATCTTGCGAATTTTATCTTCGAGCGGGAGCGCGTCCGCATACAGCATGTGAAAGTCTGCCTTGCCCTCGTCGAGCACCGAGAGCACCTCGTTTGCGAGCGCCCTTCCGCCTTCGCCGCCTTTGGCGAACACCTCGGAGAGCGCCACGCGCACGCCGCGTGCGGCGCAGTGCGCACGGATGAAAGCAACCTCCTCGTCGCTATCAGTCGGGAACGAGTTAATCGCTACGACCACCGGCACGCCGAACTTCGCCATGTTGTCAAGATGCGCGTCGAGGTTGCAGATGCCGCGCTCGAGCGCCGCAAGATCGGGCGTGTTCAGCTCAGCTTTGGGTACGCCGCCGTTATACTTGAGCGCGCGCACAGTCGCGACCAGTACAATGCAGTCGGGCGCGAGGCCGGCCTTGCGGCATTTGATGTCCATGAACTTCTCTGCGCCGAGGTCAGCGCCGAAGCCTGCCTCGGTGATCGCAATGTCCGCCAGTTTGAGCGCGATTTTTGTCGCCTGCACGCTATTGCAGCCGTGCGCGATGTTGGCGAACGGACCGCCGTGCATCAGGCAAGGCGTGCCTTCAAGCGTCTGCACGAGATTGGGTTTGATCGCATCGCGCATCAGTGCGGTCATTGCGCCCTCGGCGTGCAAGTCGCGTGCGTAAATCGGCTTGCCGTCGTAGGAGTAGGCGACCAGAATATTGCCAAAGCGCTCTTTAAGGTCCGAAAGGTCAGAGGCCAGGCACAGAATGGCCATGATTTCGCTTGCGACCGTTATCATAAAATGATCCTCGCGCGGCACGCCGTTGGCCTTGCCGCCAAGGCCGATCGTGATGTTGCGCAGTGCGCGGTCGTTCATATCGAGCACACGGGTGAAAATAACGCGGCGCGGGTCGATGCCGAGCGCATTACCCTGCTGCATGTGATTGTCCAACATGGCGCAAAGCAGGTTATTTGCCGCAGTGATCGCGTGCATATCGCCGGTAAAGTGCAGGTTGATGTCTTCCATCGGCACAACCTGTGCATAACCGCCGCCCGCAGCGCCGCCCTTGACACCGAACACCGGGCCGAGCGATGGCTCACGCAGTGCGATCATTGCCTTTTTGCCGAGCTTTGCCATCGCCTGGCCAAGGCCGACGGTCGTAGTCGTTTTACCTTCGCCCGCAGGGGTGGGGTTGATCGCCGTGACAAGCACCAGCTTGCCGTCTTTACCGCCTTGAAGCCTGCGCCACACATCGGCGGATAGCTTGGCCTTGTACCTGCCGTAAAGCTCGAGATCGTCGGCGTTCAGTCCGGCGTCTGCGGCAACGTCGACGATTGGGCGCATCTGGCATCCCTGTGCGATTTCAATATCGGATAGCATAACCTTTCTCCTCCCGTCTGAATGTAATGGATAGTAATGATATTATTATAACAATGATGTGCACAGTTTTCCAGATAATGAGACGAAAAATTTGCCGAATTTGCGACTTAAAAAAGCTGCGCTATTGTGGTATGATATAAATCAATATATGTTTATGATCCAAAGGAGGAGCGGTGTGGATATTGTTAAAACAGTCACACATTACATCAAAAACACCGATTTATATCTGGTGATACTGTCGCTTCTGTGCTCGATATATGGTCTGGTGCTTATTTATTCAGCAACCCTTAATCCCGCCACGGTGTATGACGGCAGCACGCGTAACCTGTTTATCCAGGCGGTGGCGATCATCATCGGGCTGGGCGCGTTTGTACTGATGAGCCTGATCGATCTTGAGACCATGAGCGGCTGGTGGAAGATTTTTCTGCTTGGCAATATCGGCCTGCAGATGCTGTTGTTCACGCCGCTCGGAGAGGAGGTCAACGGCCAACGTGCGTGGCTCAATCTGGAGTTTACCACCATGCAGCCCGGCGAGCTTGGCAAATTGATTTTCATCTTCACACTTGCCGCGCATATTTCTGACATCCGCGAGCATATCAGCGAGTGGCAAGGCCTGTTTGTCATTGGGCTGCACACGTTGATTATGATGGGGGCAGTGCTCATCGCTTCGGGTGATACCGGCATGGCAATTCAGTATTTTATGATCGCGCTGATTATGCTTTTTGCGGCTGGGCTGTCGCTTAAGTGGCTGGGGCTGGGTGCCGGGCTGGGTGTAATCAGCATCCCGCTTCTGTGGAACTTTGTGTTACAGGATTATCAGATCACACGTATTCTCGTGCTATTTGATCCGTCGATCGATACCGATATATCCCGGCAGGCGACCTATGGCAAGATTGCCATAGGATCCGGCCAGACGAGCGGTCAGGGTCTGACCCATGGTACGATGACGCAGATGCAGCTGGTCTCCGAAAACCAGACCGATTATATCTTTTCGGTTGCGGGCGAGGAGCTTGGCTTTATCGGCTGCATGCTCATTATCCTGCTGCTGACACTTCTGATCGCGCGCCTGTTTTACGTTTCTTACCGCGGCTCAACAATGTTTTCCTCGCTGCTTGCGGTGGGTGTGGGCGGTATGTTCCTATTCCAGACCTTTATGAACATTTTTATGAATGTCGGCCTGCTGCCGGTTATGGGTCTGACACTGCCGTTTTTCTCCTATGGCGGCACCTCAGTGCTGACGATGTATGCCGCACTCGGTATTGCAGCGGGCGTGCGCATGCGAGCAAAACCCTCATGGCTGCAATGAAAAACAAAAAAAGCCGCCCGAACGGGCGGCTTTTTTAACGATAACGGTGGGAATTATTTGCGCCGGCGGCGTTGGTAGTTGGTATTGCGGAAGCGTTTTCGTATGTTTTGACGCTGGCTCCGGCGGCGCATACCGCCAAAGAACAGGTTGAACAGGATATATAGCACGATAAATATCGCCAGAATAACCAGGATCACCCGAAACACCGTGCTTTGGAAAAAGTTTGATAGCCTGTCCGAGATGAAGAGTACACGGCTCAGCTCCACGTCGGTCAGCGCGACCAGCTCGACCGTGCCGTAGTCCACCCCGCGATAAGAATAGGTGATGCTGCCGATTATGTCGCCCGCATGGATGGGAGCGTCCACCTCTTCGGGCGTGGTAGAGGTGGTTTGCATCTGCTCGATCTCAAGGTCTCTGGGCAGCAGTGCAGTCACATCGTTTCTTACCGTCAGCACAAGCTGGTCGGTGTCGGTAGATAGGTTGACCCGAACCGAACCGACCGCATCGCCCTGCGTGGCCAGCGTGCGTGCGGAGAATGCCTCAAAACCCCATTGAAACAGAGCCTTGGTATCGGTGAAGCTTGCGGGGATGTCGTAATATTCGGCGGAATGATCATCGCATCCCATTACGACTGAATATAGCTTGGCGTTGCCGTTTTCCGCATAGCCCACAAAGCAGTTGCCTGCCTGTGATGTATTGCCAGTCTTTACGCCCTTGCAGTAGGCATAAGCCCACGGCTGGTAGGAGCTGCGGATTAGCTGGTTGGTGGTGTAGATAATGCGGTCCTCTTCCGGGTGCATGTTGGTCGGGGACATGCGGTGGTGGGTTGTTGTAACGATGTCGACAAAGGTATCGTCCTGCATGGCTACGTATGCGATCCGGTATAGGTCGCGCGCAGTGGTATAGTGGTTATCCTCGTGCAGGCCGCAGGGATTGGAAAAGTGCGTACCCGTGCAGCCAAGCTCTTCGGCGCGCTGGTTCATCATATCGACAAAGGCGTCGTAGGTGCCGCCCACATGCCGCGCTAGCATGTAGGCGCACTCATTGCCCGAGGGCAGCATCAGGCCATACAGCAGATCCTCTACCGTAACGGTCTCGCCGACTACAATGCCGGCGTTTGAACTGTCCTCGTCTAGCATTTCAAAATCAGAAGCTTGCGCGGTGACGGTTTCGCTCAGATCGGTTACCTGCTCGAGCACAAGCAGCGCGGTTAAGATTTTGGTAGTCGAGGCAGGATAGCGACGCTCGTCCGCATTTTTTTCATATAGCACAAGGCCGGAGTCCGGGCTGATGAGCAGCGCCGCCTCGGCGTTGGTCTCGGGCGCGTCGTCTGCGGCGGCGATGACATTGGCGCTGCCCTCCTCGGCGGAGGACGCTCCGCCAGTGTTTCCATCCGCTTCGGTATCCGCCGCGCCGGATACGGGGGAGGATTCATCCTCCGGTACGGCCAGGGCTTGCGGCAGCGGCGAGGAGGCAAAAAGCAGCGCAAAACACAGCAGAAACGCTGCGAGCCTGCTGGAAATTCTGTTATACTTCATCGGTGTCCCCCATAGAAAAGTCGGCATCGGTAAACCGCCCGCGCAGTGCGGCGGGCTTTGCCGGAATGCGGCGCAGGGGGTCGTAGCGGAAGGCGCGGCAGTGGCTTGCGCCATCGATCACACCACGCCGGCGGCAGACGATATGCTCGCCATCGGTCAGTGAAACGCCGTGTGCACAGTAGATGCAGCGTGGCTCGATATTCTTTCGCAGCAGCTTTTTCAGCCTCATGCGGTCGGTCACTCCTATCGGCAAAGGGTAGTCTGCCGGAAAGCACGGCAGAGCCCCTTTTAATATTCTGCAATTCATTATATCTTATTTTTCGCCTTTTTTCCACCCCAAATTGCAAACAATACCGCGCACAGCATAAGGGCCATGGGCAGAGGGCGGAACAGGGGAAGGCTGTTCGCCGCGGGAGCAAACACCGCAAGTGATGTGGGCGAAAAACGAAACAGCAGCGCGGTGAGCAGGGCGGCAAGCGCGCCGTGCAGCAGTTTGGTAGAGAGAAAGCCGTCCAGCGGCAGATCCTGCGGTGCGGCAAGGGCGCGCACCTGAAACTGTACCGCTAGTCCGCCGAAGCCAAGCAGGAAAGAGGCGAGCGTCATTAGTCCGCCGGTCGGCAGCGGCACGAGTGCCAGCCTGTCGAGACCGCTGGTCAGTTCGATCACACCGGCGAGCGCCATGCCAAACGGTATGCTGTCCAACGCAGGCGCGAGCAGACGCAGTAGGATAGAAAAGACGGTTAGAAAGGCGGTGACGGTCAGCGCGGTCGATGCCGCCTGCTGCACCGCCGCGCAGAACGATATGGAAAAGCCCTCGCGCGGCGTATGCGTACGGTGTGGCGTGCTGTCCATCCGACCGTCGCCGCCTCGCGCGGCGATCAGGCCGGTCAGCAACGCGGCGAGCACATGTATGCCATACAGTACCGCGCCTGTGCGCGCGCTGCCGAAGATGCCCAGCCCGACAAGTCCGATGCAAAACCCAGGGCTTGCGCAGTTGCAGAATAGGTTGACGCGCGCGGCGGCCTGTCGGCTGATCACGCCCTGCCGCAGCAGGTCGGTCGCCGTCATTGCGCCAACTGGGTATCCGCCGATCAATCCCAGAATGACTGCGCTCGCGGCAGCGGGGGGCAGACCGTACAGCCAACGCAGCGGCCTGGCGACAAAGCGGCCGAGTGTTTCTCCAAAGCCGGTGCGCACGAGCAGCGCGCTGGCAAGGAAGAAGGGAAACAGTGCGGGCAGCGCCTTGTACGCGGCAAGCGAAAGCCCGTCGCGCACGCCGTTTGCACAGGCATCTGGGCAGAGTACAAAGGCGCAAAACAGCGCAAAAGAAAATAACAGCTTCATGGATTCACCTCGACGCTTCAAGATATGAGGAGCAGGCAAGTTTGATACCGCTGCCGCATACAATAGCCCGAACAGAGGAGGGAAGGCATGGCGCACGAGGGCTTTGGCGCGGCGCTGTTTGAGGATCTGCATGGCGACCGCCCGCGCGTCGAGATCATCGGCAACAACCGTGTGGTAGTGGAAAACCACCGTGGCATACAGGAATATGACGATGGGGTGCTGCGCGTCAGATGCAGCGG
The DNA here is from genome assembly GCF_944380985.1 of uncultured Agathobaculum sp. GTDB lineage: Bacteria > Bacillota > Clostridia > Oscillospirales > Butyricicoccaceae > Agathobaculum. Next base: position 50,764 of record NZ_CALWJJ010000004.1, read on the forward strand.
ATGCGAGGTGCGTATCACCGGGGATGCGCTGACGCTGACCGCGCTTTCGCTCGATGAGCTGGCGGTAACGGGCACGATCGTCTCGGTAGAATACACAAGCGACGCTTAGGCGGGAAAGGGAGGACAGGCGGATGATCGGACGGCTTTGGCGGCTGACGCGCGGGCAGGTGCGCGTGCGTATTACGGGTGCAAGCCTGCCGCGCTTTCTCAACCTGTGCGCCTTTCACAGCCTGACGCTGCGCCGCATGAAGCGCACCGCATGGAACGAGATGTATGCAACGATGTCGATTGCGGATTTCCGCGCGCTGCGCCGGTATATGGGGCGCACAGGCTGCCGGGTGCATATCGTGCGGCGGCGCGGTGCGCCCTTCCTGGCCGCGCGCCTGCGGCCGCGCTGGGCGCTCTGGGGTGGATTTTTGCTGCTTGCGCTGACCTGGTGGGTGCTGTGCACCAGGGTATGGGCGATCGAAACACAGATCTCGCCCGCTTTGTCCGAGGCAGAAATACTAAGCCAGCTGGAGGATATGGGCGTGCATATCGGCGCGCCCATATCCTCGATTGATACCCACCGCATCCGCTGGCGGATCTTGCAGCTGCAACCCAATATGACGTACTTCGCGCTCAATATCCGCGGCAACAGCGTCACCGTGCTGGCAAGCGGAGACGATCCGCCCACCGCGCTGTTCGATCAGGACGCTGTGACAAAAGTGGTCGCTGCGCGGGATGGGGTGATCAAAAACGTGCATGCGCTTGATGGGCAGGCGGTTGTCCAGGCGGGCGATGCGGTAAAAACCGGGGATACGCTTATCAGCGGCCTGGTGCCGCCAACCCGCGAGGAGGGCGACTATCACTTGGCGCATGCGCACGGCGAGGTGGAGGCATATACCCTGCGCACAGCCGACGCGGCGCGCGCGCTGCACGTTGAGGAGAAGGTATATACTGGAAAGGTGCGGCGGCAATATGCGCTCGCAATCGGAAATAAAAGGTTAAATTTATATATTGGGAGTGGAATTGCAGGGGGAACCTGTGATAAAATAACAGAAGAAAAGGTGCTACGCCTGTCGGACAGCGTGGTGTTCCCGGTGTCGCTCATCGTGCAGACCTATGTGTTTTACGAGCGGTTGCCGGCCGAGCAGACTGCCGACCAGGTGCGGGTAGACATGATCTCCCGTGCGCTTGGGTCTATTGCCGCGGACATGGACGGTATGGTGACCGACCATAGCGAAACGCTGAGCGAAGAAAATGGCGCGGCGGTGCTGCGCATGTCGGTGCACGCGATCGAGCAGATCGGTGTGGAGGCGCTTGACGACAGTGAAATTCCACCGCCTGAGCCGGAAGCGGACGAGGCGGTGCCGCCGTAGGCCAAATACAGGCGGCAACGCGCTGGTATGCCGCAGTGCGGCAAAACAGCAGATTGCGGCGCGCCACAATCTGCGTAAAACACGCGTTGTGCGCGTGGTTTTTCACACGAATATACGAAAGCAAGGTGCGACTTATAGAAAGGACAGTTCAACTGGAGCAAACCGAGCTGCTGATGGCGGTTTTCGGTGCGTTTGACGAAAATATCAAGCTGATCGAGCGTGAGCTTGGCGTATCGGTCGTCAGCCGGGGGGATGAGCTTAAGATCTCCGGCGAGGATGCGGAGGCTGACGTTGCCGTGCGCACGATCGGCGCGTTGGCGGCCATGGCGGCCCGCGGTGAAGCGATCGGCACGCAGACCGTGCAGTATGTCATCGGTCTTGCGCGCGACGGCCGCGAGGCCGAGGTGCATACTATGAGCCGGGATGTGCTGTGCATCACGGCCAAAGGCAAGCCGGTTAAGGCAAAGACGCTCGGGCAAAAACGGTACATGGAAGCGATCCGCAACAATACCATCGTTATGGGCGTCGGCCCGGCGGGCACGGGCAAGACCTATCTTGCGGTTGCGGCTGCGGTTGCGGCTTTCAGGGATAAGCGGATTTCCCGCATTATTCTCACGCGCCCTGCGGTCGAAGCGGGCGAAAAGCTTGGCTTTCTGCCCGGTGACCTGCAAAGCAAGGTAGACCCCTATCTGCGCCCGCTGTATGACGGTCTGTTCGACATGCTCGGCGCGGAGAATTTCGCTAAGTATCAGGAGCGCGGCTCGATTGAAGTGGCGCCGCTCGCCTACATGCGCGGCCGCACGCTGGACGACAGCTTTATCATTCTGGATGAGGCGCAGAACACAAGCCCCGAGCAGATGAAAATGTTCCTGACCCGTCTGGGCTTTGGCTCGCAGGCGGTTATTACGGGCGACATCACGCAGATTGACCTGCCGGATGGCAAGGCTTCGGGTCTGAAAGAAGCGCTGCGCGTGCTGGACGGCGTCGAGGGTATCGCCCAATGCTACCTGACCGAAAAGGATGTGGTGCGCCACGAGCTGGTGCAGCGTATCGTCAAGGCATATGCGGAGTATGAGAACAAAAAAGGCGCAGGAAAAGCGCAGGAGAGCAGACATCCGGCTTTGCGTCGCAAAGGGGATAAGCGATGAGCCATCGGATCGTTATTGGGTTTGATACCGCGGTGGAGGACAAGCAGTCGGTATCTGCACTCATCCGCACCTGCGCAAAGCGCGTGCTTGAGGGTGAAAACCTGCCGTTTGACGCGGCGATCGACGTGACCGTTGTCGGTGCCGACACCATCCGGCAGCTCAACGCCGCCTACCGAAGCAAGGACGCGGTGACCGATGTGCTGTCCTTTCCGATGTATGAATTTTATAACGGCGTGCCGCAGGAGGCGCTTTCGCGCGAGCCGGACAGCGGTCTCGTCATGCTGGGCGATATGATTTTGTGCTACACGCGCGCCTGCGAACAGGCTGCGGCGTTCGGGCATTCGCCCGCGCGCGAGTGCGGGTATCTGACCACGCATTCAGTGCTGCATCTGCTGGGCTACGACCATGAACGGAATGAGGCGGATACCCGCCTGATGCGCGCTAAAGAGGAGGACAACCTATCCTTCCTCGGCCTGACAAGAGAGAAACAGAAATGAAGAAAAATATCCGAAAATTGAGCGAGAGCTTCCGCAATGCGTTGCGCGGTCTAAGGCTGTGCATCCAGGGGGAGCGAAACTTTCGCGTGCACCTGACGGCAGCGTTTTACGTTACCGTATTCGCACTGCTGGGACGCGCGCGCGCAGGGCAGGCTGCGCTTTTGTGCCTGTGCTTCGGTCTGACCATGGGCGCCGAGCTGATGAACACCGCAATCGAGCATCTGTGCGACCGGCAGGCAAGCGGCTACGACGGCTTTGTGCGCAATGCAAAGGATATTGCGGCCGCAGGCGTCATTGTGTGTGCCGCCGCGTGCGCTGGGGTGGGCATTTTCATTTTTATCGGCGAGGGCGTGCTGGTTACGGCGCTTTGCTGGCTTATCGCGCACCTGTGGGCGGTGGCGGCGCTGCTGATCTCCGCGCCTTTCGCGCTCTGGTTTATCTTCAAATATGGCAGAATACAGTAAATGCGCGCCATACGAAACCCTGTCAATACAACGGGAGAGCAATATGAGTAAGATCACCAAAACCGCGGTCGTCTCGGTGGTTGGACGGCCGAATGTAGGCAAATCCACTATGACAAATAAACTCGTCGGCCAAAAAGTCGCGATCGTATCCAATAAGCCGCAGACCACGCGCACGCGCATCACGGGCGTGCTCAGCCGCGGAGAGACCCAGTATGTATTCCTCGACACGCCCGGTCTGCACAGGCCGCGCTCGCGCCTGGGTGACTACATGTGTAAGGTCGTGACCGATACCGTATCCGAGGTGGATGTGGCGGCGCTCGTTGTCGAGCCGATCGCGCATATCGGCGCTGCCGAGCAGAGCCTGATCGACCAGATAAAGCGGCATAAGATGCCGTCTATCCTGGTCATCAACAAGATCGATACGGTTAGAAAAGAGGAACTGCTCGCAGTCATCGCGGTCTATGCTGCAGCGCACGAATTTGATGCGGTCGTGCCGGTGTCGGCGCGCACGGGCGAGGGGCTGGACGATTTTCTCGCCGAGGTGGATGGTTACGCAATTGAAGGCCCGCAGCTGTTTCCGGACAATATGATCTCCGACCAGCCCGAGCGGCAGCTTGCAGCTGAGATCATTCGCGAGAAGATGCTGCGTCTTTTAGAGCGCGAGGTGCCGCACGGCGTCGCAGTCGGCATCGAGCGTTGGCGCGAGCGTGAGGACGGCTTGATCGAGATCAACGCGGTCATCTACTGCGAAAAGAACAGCCATAAGGGCATCATCATCGGCAAGCAGGGCAAGATGCTAGGGGAGATCGGCCGGCAGGCTCGTACGGACATCGAGCGTATGCTGGACGCCAGGGTATTCCTCGAGCTGTGGGTCAAGGTCAAGGAGGGCTGGCGTAACAACCAGTACCAGATGCGCAACTTTGGCTATGAGGAAATATAAATGGCCGAGGTAAAACTGCGTGCGCTTGGCCTGCGCGAGGTGGACTTCGGTGACTTTGACCGCTATCTCACCGCACTCACTGAGAACGGACGCAAGGTAGAAATTTTGTGTAAAAACGCGCGGCGGGGCAAAAAACAGATTGCTGCCGCGCGGCAGTTTTGTTATGCTGCGTTTATCCTGTCCGAGCGGGGTGGGCGCTACGCGCTACGAGAGGCCGATCTTGTGCACTCGTTTTTCCCACTCTCGCAGGACATCGAACGGTACGCTCTCGCGTGTTATCTTGCCGAAGTCGCCTCTTCACTGACTACGGTGGAAGAAGAAAATCCGGCCGTCTGTCGGCTGCTGTTGCACGCGCTGCACGCGCTTGAAGGCAAAAAGCGGGAGACCAAACTGATTAAAGCAGCGTTTGAGTGGCGCATTATGGCCGAGAGCGGCTACGCGCCCGATCTTGCAGATTGCGGGGTGTGCGGTGGCACGATTGAGCAGCCGCCTGTGTATTTTTCTGTGTGTGCGGGCACAGCGGCGGACGAAAAGTGCGCCGTGCGCGTTGGCGGTTATGCAAAGCTTGCGAACTCAACGCTGCGTGCGCTGGTGCATGTGTTGACAAGCGAGATAAACAAAGTGTATGCATTTGCGCTGACTGGTCCTGCGCACGAGCAGTTCTGCCGCATGGCCGAGGAGTATGTGCAGTATCACCTTGGCCGCGGGTTTGACAGCCTACGGTTCTACCAGTCGGTAGCGCTGCCGTGACCGCGCCGGCTGCATGCAATACGAATGGAGCCTGATGAAATAAACCATGAACAGATTAGGGGAAAAATCCTTAAAAACACTCGAATACTATGAAATCCTTGAGCGATTGGCAGCACAGGCGGCATCCGACGATGCCAAGGAGAAGTGCCGCGCCCTGCGGCCGCTGGACGACCATGAGCAGGCGCAGGTTTGGATGGATCAGACGACCGACGCGAAAAACCTGATGATCCGACAGGGCAGTCCGGGCTTTGGCGGCATCCGCACAGTGGGCGCGATTCTAAAGCGCGCCGCGCGCGGCGGCACGCTTAGCCCGCGCGAGCTGCTCGACGTGGCAAGTCTACTGCAAACGGCGCGCCGCGTGCTTGTTTATGAGGCAGAGCACGAGCAAAAGACTACGCTTACCCCTATTTTCGGACTGCTGACCGGCAATCGCTCGCTTGAGGAGGCCATCACGACCGCGATTTTGTCCGAAGAGGAGATCGCGGACGGTGCAAGCCCTGAGCTGCTGTCCATCCGGCGCGAGATGCGCCGCATCTCGGGTAAGGTGCGCGAAGCGCTGGGCCGTCTGATTGCGGGCGAGCGCTCGAAGTATTTGCAGGAGGCTATCGTCACCCAGCGGGGTGGGCGTTATGTTGTGCCGGTCAAGGCTGAGCACCGCGGCGACATCCCGGGGCTGGTGCACGATACCTCGTCGACCGGCGCGACCGTGTTTATAGAGCCGCAGCAGGTTGTTGAGATCAATAACCAGATCAAGGTGCTCGAGGGGCGCGAGGAGGCTGAGATCGAGCGCATTCTGGCCGCGCTCTCGAGTGAGGTCGCGCAGCATGAAGGTGCGATCGCGCAGGACTATGATGCACTCGTCTCGCTCGACTTTATCTTTGCGCGCGCCAGGCTGTCTTTTGATATGAACGCCGCGCCGCCCGTATTGCTTACAGACGCAAGCCGCTGCCATCTGCTGCGCGCGCGCCATCCGCTGCTCGATAAGGATAAGGCTGTGCCGATTGATATTGCGATTGGTGGCGATTACGATACGCTGGTCATCACCGGCCCGAACATGGGTGGCAAGACCGTGTCGCTCAAAACGCTCGGGCTTTTGAGCCTGATGGCGGCCTCCGGTCTGCATATTCCGGCAAACGAGCAGAGCGAGATCGGCCTGTTTGAGCATGTTTATGCCGACATCGGCGACGAGCAGTCGATCGAGCAGTCGCTTTCAACTTTTTCCGCCCATATGAAGACCATTGTGTCTATCATGGACTGCTGCGGGCAGGGTGATCTTGTGCTGTTCGACGAGCTGGGCGCGGGCACCGACCCAGTCGAGGGCGCGGCGCTTGCGGTGGCGGTGATCGGCTATGCGCGGCAGATGGGTGCATGCGTGGCCGCGACCACGCATTATGCCGAGCTGAAAACCTTTGCGCTGACGACCGACGGGGTCGAGAACGCATCGTGCGAGTTTGACGTGCAGTCGCTCCAGCCGACTTACCGCTTGTTGACCGGCGTTCCAGGCAAATCCAATGCGTTTGCCATTGCAGCGCGGCTCGGACTGCAGCCGGCTATCATCGAGCGGGCGAGGGAGCAGGTTTCGACCGAGGACGCACGGTTTGAGGATGTGCTCGCCTCGCTCGAGCGTGAGCGCCGCCGCATCGAACAGATGAAAGATGAGGCGCAGAAGATGCGCTCGGCAGCTCAGTCCGAGCGGGATAAGATGCGCGCCGAGCGAGACGCGGCCGAGCAGCGTGCAGACAAGCTGCTTGAAGGCGCGCGCAGCCAGGCCGACCGCATTTTAAAGGATGCGCGCATGACTGCCGAGACCGTGTTTGATGAGCTCGAGGACATGAAAAAGAAGGCGAAAAAGAACGGCGCGGACCACAATCTTGCCGCAGCCAAGGCCGCGCTGCGCGGGGTCATCACGCAGACCGAAAACGAGCAGCGCCGCGGTGTACAAAAGCGCGTAGTCGAGGCGGACGAGGTGCGCCCGGTCAAAAAAGGCGACCGGGTGCGGCTTATCAATGTGGGCGGCGTGCTGGCTGACGTACTTGCGCCTGCGGATAAAAACGGCAACGTGCAGGTGCAGGCGGGTCCGATGAAGATGGCTGTCAAAGAAAATGAGCTGCGTATTGTGGAGGAGAATAAGTCCGTCCAAAAACCAGCTTTGCAGCCGCGGCGCGATACACCTCGCCGCGCGCTCAATCTTCGGTCGGCGGAAAGCGAGGTCGACGTGCGCGGCATGAGCGCTGCGGAGGCGCTCTTCGAGGTAGATAATTTCCTCTCTCGCGCGATTATGGCGGGTCTGCCGTCGGTGACGGTTATCCACGGCAAGGGTACAGGCGTGCTGCGCGATGCGGTGCAAAAGCACCTGCGCACCAACAAGCGCGTCAAAAGCGTGCGCAGCGGCGTTTACGGCGAGGGCGAGCAGGGCGTGACAGTTGTCGAGCTGCACTGATAACGGATGGATTTTGTCATCGCGCAACGTGCAATCAGGGCAAAATGCCCGATTGTTTTGCGCTTTACAGGAGAAATTTCATCAAAAAAACAGATAAGGGCAGGATAAAATAGCCTTGACGAAATTCGGGAAAGGCGTTAGACTATATATATCGGATTTGAAAAAATAGGAGCGATGCAGATTATGTATTCGAAAGAGGTACAGGTTACCAATCAGGTAGGCTTATATGCCCGTCCCGCCACTTTTTTTATTCAGAAAGCAAATGAGTTTAAATCTACAATTCTGGTAGAAAAGGAGGAGCGCCGCGTCAACGCCAAGAGCCTGCTCGGCATCCTTTCCCTTGGCATTACCAAGGGCACTACCATCAACCTGATCGCGGACGGCCCGGACGAGGAAGAGGCTGTTTCTGCACTTGTTGAGCTGATTACGTCCAATTTCACCGACTGATCTATCGCATCCTGATAGGTAAGCGCCGATTTTGCCAATCGGCGCTTTTTTAATCGTTATTCCAGGGGGCATTCGCATCCCGGACGCGCCCTAAGGGCGCTGAATTGGCAAATCAAAAGCCGGGTACACGTTCCGGTTTTTGATGAAAATCATTGTGGGGCAGTGCTTTTATTATAAGTCCGAGGTACAAATCGGAGAGAGAGGAGGCGAGTTGCCGTGACAAAGGAACAACTCAAAGCGCGTGTGCGCAAGCTGCCCATGCAGCCGGGCGTCTATCTGCATAAGGACAAAACCGGCAAAGTGATCTATGTTGGCAAGGCTAAGCTGCTGCGCAACCGTGTGTCCAACTATTTCCAGGCACCTGAACGATTAAATCCCAAAACCCGGCAGCTGGTCAGCCATATTGATGATTTTGACATCATCGTGACCGAGACCGAGTTCGAGGCGCTTGTGCTTGAAAATTCGATGATTAAAAAGTATAAGCCTAAGTACAACATCCTGCTCAAGGATGACAAGGGTTATCCCTATATCCGGCTGAGTGCCGATGCGCCCTATCCGTCATTTTCCATTGTCTCGCGGCCAGGGCATGATGGGGCACGCTACTTTGGCCCGTATCCAGGGCGCATAGCTGCACGCCGCGCGATTGATACGATCAGCGAGGCGCTGCACCTTGCAACCTGTTCGCGCGTATTCCCACGCGACATCGGCAAGGAACGTCCGTGCCTCAACCTGCATTTGGGTCGGTGCTGCGCGCCTTGCACGGGCAAGGTAAGTCCAGAGGAATACCACGCGCTGATCGATCAGGCGGTCTCACTGTTTGAGGGAGACGCGAAAAAGCTGGAAAAAGAGCTGACTGAAAAAATGAACGAGGCTGCGGAGGAGATGCAGTTTGAACGTGCGGCGCTGTTGCGCGACCGCCTGCGCGCGGTGCAGCGGCTGGGCGCGCGGCAGCATGTGGTCGCGGGCGCGTTTGCCGATCTTGACGCAGTCTCCTTTGTGCAGGGGCAGACGCGCGCCTGCATATGCGTGCTGCACTATGCGGGCGGCGCCTTGCAAGATAAAGAATACAATCTGTTCCATCTGACCGAAAGCGACCCGGCAGAGGTGTTATCTTCCTTTGTTAAGCAATATTATGCGCAGCGGGGCGCCGTGCCCAAGGCGGTGCTGCTCTCGCACGCGATCGAGGAGCAGGAAGCGGTCGCCGAGTACCTGTCCTCGATTGCCGAACGTAAGGTTGAGCTGGCGGTGCCGCAGCGCGGTGAGCGCCGCGTGCTGACAAAGCTTGCGGAAAAGAACGCGCGCGAGGAAATTGAGCGGCGCGAAAAGCAATCTGAGCGGCGGCACAAATCGCTCGAGCTGCTGCAAAACGTCACTGGCATGCCCGCTCTGCCGATTCGGCTTGAGGCATATGATATTTCCAACTTTGCCGGTAAGGATACGGTCGGTTCGATGGTGGTGTTCCAGGAGGGGCAACCCAAAAAGAGCGACTACCGCAAGTTTAAGATTGCTTGCGCGGCAAATGGGCAAGATGACTATGCGTCTATGCGCGAGATGCTCACGCGCCGCGTGCAGCGGTATGTGGATGGGGATGAAAAGTTTTCGCCACTGCCAACCGCTTTTCTGATCGACGGCGGCCTTGGCCATGTACATGTGTGCAAGGAGGTGCTTGACTCGTTTGGTCTGTCAACGCCTTGTTTTGGCATGGTGAAGGACGACCGCCACCGCACGCGCGCGCTTATCGCGCCGGACGGCCGCGAATTTGGCATTTCGGCCACGCCCGCTCTGTTCGCGTTGATCGGCCGCATCCAGGAGGAGGTGCACCGTTTTGCAATCGAGTATAACCGTAAGCTTGGCGGCAAAAAGGTGCGTGGCTCAACGCTTGACAAGATTGACGGCGTAGGCGACAAACGCCGTGCCGATCTACTCCGCCATTTTGGTAGCATTGAGAACATTCGGCATGCGAGCGAGCAGGAGCTTGCCCGTGTGGTGCCGCGCAACACCGCGCAGGCGGTATATCACTATTTCCATAAGGAGGGCTGACCCATGCGTGTAGTATCCGGCACGGCGCGGGGCTGCAAATTGCAGCCTGTGCCCGGCATGAACACCCGGCCAACGACCGACCGCGTCAAAGAAAATGTGTTCAACCTGATCCAGGAGCATGTGCGGGGCGCGCGGGCGCTCGATCTGTTTGCGGGTACGGGCCAGCTCGGCATCGAGGCGCTCTCCCGCGGGGCGCAGAGCTGCGATTTTGTCGAGCATGATAGAACAGCACATGACATCATGTATAAAAATGTACAGACCGCCCGCGTGTCCGATCGTGCCGCGCTGCACTGCATGGAGGCCGCTCGTTTTGTGTCCGAGGCGGAGCGGCGGCAATACGATCTTATCTTTTTGGATCCGCCCTATGGTGGAAGTGTTTTAGAAAAAACGCTGTCAGAGATAGAAAGGTTTGACATTTTGTCTTCAAATGGTATAATAATATGCGAAAGTGCAGTAGAGGATCGGTTCGCGCACGTATTTGAGGTTGTCCGCGAGCGCCGCTACGGCGCGACAATGATAACCGTTCTGCGCCGGCAGAACGGCGGAACGGATGAGCAAAATGAAAACAGCGATCTATCCAGGCAGCTTTGACCCTGTCACTCTAGGTCACCTTGATATTATCCGCCGTGCGTCGGTCATGTTTGACCGGCTGATCGTTGCGGTGATGCACAACCAGAATAAACATCCGATGTTTTCGGTGCAGGAGCGCATGGATTTTCTAAAACGCACAACGGACGATATGCCGAATGTGGTGATCGCCTCATTCGGTGGCCTTCTGGCCGACTATGCGTGGCAGCAGGGTGCGTGCGCGATCGTAAAAGGGCTGCGCGCTGTATCGGATTTTGAATATGAGTTTCAGATGGCGCTTGCCAACCGAAAGCTCAATCCTGAGCTGGATACGGTATTTCTGATGACAAGTGCGGAGCATATGTATCTCTCTTCCTCAGTTGTGAAGGATATTGCGGTACACGGTGGAAATGTCACCGGATTTGTTCCCGATGGGATTATTCAGGATATTGTGCGCCGCACAAGAAAGGAAGATTAAACGATGGCAACCTTGGATGAATTGATCAACAGCATGTATGATATTGTGCAGGACGCCAAGGGCATTCCGCTTGCCGGCGAAAAGTGCATTATTGAGCGTGATCATATGCTGGATTTGCTCGATGAACTGCGCGCGACCCTACCGGGCGATTTGCAGGCGGCGCAGGACATCGTTGCCAAGCGCAGTGAAATGCTTGCCTCGGGCAAGCGTGAGGCCGAGGCGATCCGCCGCCAGGCGGAGGAAGACGCCCGCCAGATGGTCTCTGAAACGGAAATTGTCGTTGCCGCCCGCCGAAAGGCTAAGGAGGTGCAGGGCAACGCGGAAATCCAAGCGCGCGAGCTGCGCCGCGTGGCCAATGAATACTGCGAGGATACGCTCAAGCGTACCGAGGAAGCCGTCGCGCTCTCGCTGGAGGAGGTGCGCAAGGCGCGCCAGCGATTCAAGAGTATCACCAAGTAAAAAATCAAAACAGCTGCCTTTGGGCAGCTGTTTTTTTATTTGTCCGCAGGCTGGCGCGAGGCGCAGCAAAGCATACCCACTTTGGCCCACCATGTTGCAAACCTGCTGTTTAAAGCGCCTACAAACAGGGCATAGACAGCTCTAAAACCAATATTGATATGGTTTTTTCCACCACTAAAACAAAATTAAGCAAATTCGAACAGACGTTCGAAAAATGTGAAAAAATATAGAAATTATCCGTATTACCGCATATTTTTTTGCAAAAAATTTCGAATTACCACTTGCATTCTGAGGGCTGCATGCTATAATATAGTCAAGGTGGTGAAAAGTGGGGTAAAGTGTCACAAAATCCACCAAGCGGAAAGTGTGGTGTGAATTCGGTGAAGGGCGAGTATAAGCATTCAATTGATGCCAAGGGGCGTCTGGCGATGCCGGCCAAGTTGCGTGACGCGCTGGGTGAGCACTTCACCGTCACCAAAGGCCTGGATGGTTGTTTGTCCGTCTACCCCGAAAAAGAATGGGAACGGTTTGAGGAACGCATCCGCGCGCTGGGCAATGGCGAGAAGGCGCGCCGTGTCAAGCGTTACTACTTTGCCAACGCTTTCGATGCCCAGCTGGACGCGCAGGGGCGCATGTTGATTCCAGCAGGCCTGCGTGAGTTTGCCGATCTGCAAAAGGATGTCGTTGTGATCGGCCAGCTGGATCACGCGGAGATTTGGAACAGTGAAAAATGGCGGATCTACAACGAAGAGGTCGATGCAGAAATCGTTGCCGCCGATGTAGAAGAAATAGACCTTTGATGCAGCGGGCAGGAGGCAAGCATGGAATTTCATCATGTATCCATTTTGCTAAAGCCCTGCCTGGCGGCGCTGCAGATCAAGCCGGACGGCGTGTATGTGGACGCGACGACCGGCGGCGCCGGTCACGCCCTTGCCATTGCGCAGCGGCTGCATGCGGGCGGCCGCCTGATCTGCATTGACCGGGATGAGGAGGCGCTCGAGCACGCCAAGATACGCCTTGGGAACGTGTGGCAGCGTGTGACCACCGTGAAAAGCGATTTCCGAGAGATTGACCAGGTGCTGCATACCCTCGGCCTTGCGGGTGCGGACGGCATCCTATTCGATCTTGGCGTATCCTCGCCGCAGCTTGACCATGCCGAACGCGGTTTTTCCTACATGCAGGATGCGCCGCTTGATATGCGCATGGATCGCGCGCAAAAGCTGACTGCATACGATGTGGTAAACACATGGAGCCGCGAGGACATTCGGAACATACTGTTTGCTTATGGTGAAGAGCGCTATGCGCCGCTGATTGCCGCAGCGATCGAACGCGAGCGGCAGGAAAAGCCGATAGAGACTACGCTCGAGCTGGTCGAGGTGATCAAAAGCACGATGCCGGGCAAGGCAAAGCGTGAAAAGCAGCATCCGGCCAAGCGCAGCTTTCAGGCGATCCGTATTGCGGTAAATGATGAGCTTGGAGCGGTGCGTGAGGCAATGGATAAGGCGATCGGCTGCTTAAACCCCGGCGGCCGCCTGGCGGTGATCACCTTTCACAGCCTGGAGGACCGTATCGTCAAAAACGCATTCCAGCAGGCGGCACAGGGCTGCACCTGCCCAAAGGATTTCCCGGTTTGCGTGTGTGGAAAAAAACCGGTGGTCCGTCTAACGCCGCGCCGGCCAATCCTGCCGGACGAAAAAGAGATAAAGGACAATCCCCGCGCGCGCAGTGCTAAGCTGCGCGTGTGCGAAAAGATATGAAACGTGCAGTAGAGAAAGGAAATGACAATGATAACCGCGAGCAGGAACAGCACAGCATATCGGCAGTATGAGGAGCGCTTTCTGGTGCAGCAGCCCAGCCAACTGCATGTAGCGTCCACGCCGCACCGCCGTAAGAGAGTGCGGGTGCGCCCGAGCCTTTTGGCATGTATTGCGATTCTTGCGGTAACGGCAGCTTATATTCTTTTCTGCCAGATGCAGCTGACAGAGCTGACCACGCAGGTGAGTATGCAGAATGATACGTTAAATGAGCTGGCGGCAGAAAATGTATCGCTGACCACCAAGAAGATGAACAGCATGAATATGAACGAAGTGGAGGAATATGCCACAAGTGCGCTGGGTATGGTAAAAATAGATCATTCACAGGTTGAATACATTTTTCTTACCAACCCGGATACCGTCACCGTGGCAGACAGCGGCGTATCGCTCGACGCGCTTTTCAGCGGCCTGGCGCGCAGTTTTTCTGCAATCGTGGAATATATCAACTGAGCAAATGAATAGGATGCGTACAGGGGAGTGAGAGGTAGCATGCTTCTGACTCCTTCGCGCTTTTTTAACCAGAATACCCGGGAGGAAAGCAGAGTTTATGGCAGCAAAGGGACCAAATAACCGGATGCGCAGGCGCGTCGGCGGGCTGGCGATCATGTTTATTGTGCTGGGCTTTGGCCTGGTGGGCATTCGTCTGATCTATATGCAGGTGTTTAACAACAGCTTTTATAGGCAGCAGGCGGCCGAGCTGCAAACGCGCGATAGTTTTATCACGCCCAACCGCGGAACGATATACGATGCCAACATGCAGGTGCTAGCGGAGTCGGCAGGCGTAGAGCAGATATGCGTTACACCGAATGCAGTCATCGATGAGGCTAAAGTAAACAATGGTATCAGCGCCGAGAGCCAACAGCAAACGCTTGCAACCATTCTGTCCGATACACTCGGCTTGGATTATGAGACTGTGCTCGGCAAGATCCAGAACACCGATTCCATGTATGAAATCATCGCGCAGAAGGTTGATAAGGATGTCGCCAGGCAGCTGTATGCCGCGCTTGAGGACGCGGACTGCCAGGGAGTCTACTCGGAGACCGATACCAAGCGCTATTACCAGCATGGCGCCTTTCTCTCAGCCGTGCTCGGCTATGTTAATAATGATAATAACGGCGTTTACGGTATTGAAGCCGAATATAATGAAGAGCTTTCCGGAAAAGCCGGGCGCATCGTGCGGGTGCAGAACGCAAAAAGCATCGACGTTGAGCCGGAGGCGTCGACCGAGATCCCGGCGCAGGACGGCAACTCGCTCGTGCTGACGGTCGACAGCGACATCCAGAGTATTCTCGAAAAGCATATGGAGACCGCGCTGGCAGACAATCCGAATGCGCGCGGCGGTGTTTCCGGCACTGCAATGAACGTCAAAACCGGCGAGGTTCTGGCCATGGCTAACCTGCCGGATTACGACTTGAATAACGCCTATCAGCTGACGAGTGAGCGCTATATCAGCGAGCTTAAGGGGGAAACTGCAAGCTTGCTTCAGGAGGCCGGCATCAGCGTAACGATTCCGGAGGAGTGGTATGTTGAGGGCGGGCTTGACAACCTGCCGGTGAGCCTGCACGAAAATGACGAGCTGATCACAGCGCTTGGCGATGCGCGCGTAAATATTCTGACGAAGAGCTGGAGCAACCCGGTCATTATGGATAACTATGAGCCGGGATCGACATACAAGCTGATGACAGTTGCAACTGCGTATGACCTGGGCGCCGCACATGAAAACGACACCTATGTCTGCACTGGCTCGATGATGGTTGGCGACTGGTCCCAGCCGATACGCTGCTCTAATACAAACGGCCATGGCGCACAGACGCTGACCGAGGCGCTGATGAACTCATGCAACGTGGCGATGATGCAGATCGCGGCAGAGATCGGGAAAGACCGGTTTTATGAATACACCAAGGCGTTTGGTATGCTGGATAAAACCGGCATTGACCTGCCGGGCGAAGAGGACGGCCTGTTCCACGATCCGACGGTTTCGAGCCAGTGGAATGAGGTTGCGCTTGCCACCGCCTCCTTTGGCCAGCGCTTTACGGTCACGCCACTGCAGGAGCTTAACATGGTCTGTGCAATTGTCGATGACGGCAAGCTCAAGCAGCCTTATGTTGTCAAGCAGATACTAAATGCAGACGGTTCGGTCAAATCGACTACCGAGACCACGGTTGTCCGCCAGGTCATTTCCGAGGAGACGTCGGCCTATATGCGGGAGGCGATGGAAGCGGTCGTTTCAGGCGGCACGGGCAAGAACGCCTATGTATCAGGCTATCGCATTGGCGGCAAAACCGCCACTTCCGAGATACTAAAACAGGCGGATGACGTGGAAGACCGTTATACCGCGTCTTTCATCGGCGTAGCGCCGATGGACGATCCGCAGATTGCGGTTCTCGTAGCCATCAACGATATTCCGGAATCCTCGCCGCACGGCGGCGGCGCGATCGCCGCACCGGTTGTCGGCCGCATCATGGAGGAGGTTCTGCCTTATCTCGGTGTGACGACGGTCTACTCCGGTGAGGAGAACGACCGCCGTGAACAGACTGTGCCCGGCGTGATTGGCATGACTCAAGAGCAGGCGGCAGACGCGCTCGAGCAAGCGGGTTTTACCTATCAGGTAGTGGGCGAGGGCGACACTGTCACCGACCAGGTGCCGATAAACGGTATGCGTATTCCGATAGGCAGCAAGGCCATTTTGTACATGGGCGAGAGCAAGCCGGATGAGGAGATCGAAGTGCCCGACCTGACCGGTATGACGCTGGATGAATGCCGGCAGACGCTCGAGCAGTACGGCCTGTACCTCAGGCAAACAGGCGTTGCCAGCTCGCAGGTGACGGGCAGCACCAGGGCGAGCCACCAAAGCCCTGCGGCGGGCACAACGGTTGGCATCGGCACGGTGGTAACGGTTGAGTTTTCGGATACGACGAATGTAAACGACCGATAGGGAGGAAAAGATGAAATTACAGGAATTGCTAAAAGATGTCGCGGTGGCGCACAGTGCCGTGGCAGGGGATACCGAAATCTGTGAGGTGCGCTATGATTCGCGCACTGTGCAGCCAGGCGACCTGTTTGTCGCCATTCGCGGTTATGCTACCGACGGGCACCAATATATCGCTGTAGCGCTTGAGCGCGGCGCGGTAGCCATCGTATGCGAAGAGGCGCCGGCGGGTACGCCCGCCGTGGTTGTGGAAAATTCCCGCCGCGCGCTCGCTGAGATCGCGGCCAACCGCTTCGGCCATCCGGCGGACAGTATGGTCATGCTCGGTGTGACCGGCACCAATGGTAAGACGACAACCACCTATCTTGTCAAGCACATGCTAGAGGACGCGGGCCATAAGGTTGGCCTGATCGGCACTAATCAGAATCTCATTGGCGACGAGGTGGTCGAGACCGAGCGCACCACACCGGAGTCTTATGAGCTGCACGCGCTGTTCGCACGTATGCGCGACGCAGGTTGTACGCATGTGATTATGGAGGTATCCTCGCACTCTCTTGTGCTCGACCGCGTGCACGGCATCCGCTTTACAGTGGGCGCGTTTACCAATTTGACGCAGGATCACCTGGACTTTCACAAGACCATGGAGGAATACCGCAGAGCCAAAGCAATCCTGTTTACGATAAGCGACAAGGGCGTTATCAATCTGGATGATCCGGCTGCCGAGGCCATGATGGCAGACGCTGCCTGCCCATGCATGACCTTTTCATGCGACAAGGACGCGGCCGATCTGACCGCCAAAAACATCTGTCTGCACGCGAATGGCGTCGAGTTTGTCGCTACAACGAGGGGCGATCTTGCGCGCGTCAAGCTACCCATTCCGGGGCATTTCTCGGTTGAAAACGCGCTGGCTGCGCTGAGCATTGTGCTCCAGCTTGGAATGCCGCTTGCAGATGCGGCAAAGTCGCTTGCGAGTGCGACCGGCGTCAAGGGCAGGGTTGAGGTTGTGCCGACCGATACCGACTATACCGTGTTGATCGACTACGCCCACTCGCCGGACGGTGTGGAAAATGTGCTGCGCGCCGTGCGCGGCTTTGCCAAAGGCAGGGTGGTTGCGCTGTTTGGCTGCGGCGGAGACCGGGATCGCACCAAGCGTCCCAAGATGGGCAAGATTGCGGCCGATCTTGCGGATTTCTGCATTGTGACGAGTGACAACCCGCGCACAGAGGATCCGAAGGCGATCATCGACGACATCCTTGCGGGCATGCAGGGCGTCAAGACGCCCATGCAGGTCATTGTAGACCGCCCGGAGGCTATCCATTGGGCGCTGAAGCACGCAAAGAAAGACGATGTTATCGTGTTGATGGGCAAAGGGCATGAGACCTATCAAGAGGTTAACCACGTCAAGCACCATATGGATGAGCGCGAGATCGTCGCGGCGTTTTTTGCAGGGGCTTCATAAGATATTAGCAGCAAGCCGCCGAGCGGCTTGCAAAAGGGAAGTCCGCGCGGGATGCACGGCGGATGTATGACAGCAAAGCAATAACGGGGGAACGCACGAAAATGGAACGCTTTACGCTCGCGCAGGCCGCGGGCTGGACAAAGGGAGAAGCAAAGGGGAGAGCCACGCTGAGCGAGGTTTCAACCGACTCCCGGCAGATTCCGGCGGGAGCGCTGTTCATACCCATTAAGGGCGAGCAGTTTGACGCGCATGACTTTATTGCAGGGGCGATCGAAAATGGCGCATCGGCAGTCATGTCGCACCGGCTCAATGAGGAGTACCCGGTGCCCACACTCTATGTGGCGAATACCGCCCGAGCGCTGCTCGATCTTGCAGGTGGTTACCGGCAACTGTGCGGCGGCAAGGTGATCGGAGTGACCGGCTCGGTCGGCAAGACCACAACCAAAGAACTACTGTACGCCGTCGTGCGGCAGAAATTTGCCGCACAGAAAACCGAGGGCAACCTCAATAATGAGATCGGCTTGCCGCTGACTCTGCTGCGTATGACGCGCGCAACTGAGGTCATGGTGGCCGAGATGGGCATGAACCACTTCGGCGAGATTGCCCGTATGACCGTTGCCGCGCGGCCGGACATTGCGGTTATCACCAATATCGGCACCTCGCACATCGAGTTTCTCGGATCGCGCGAGGGTATCTGCAAGGCAAAGCTCGAAATCCTCGAAGGCCTGCAGCCAGGCGGATATGCCGTGCTCTGCGGCGACGAGCCTCTTTTGTGGAATAAACGTGCGCGCCTTGGCTGCCGCGTTATCACCTACGGACTGGAAAACAACGCATGTGATCTGACGGCGAGCTTGCATCTGGACGGCACATTTGATATAGTAAATAACAGCCTGCCTGTTAGCACTTTGCCACAGGGCGAGCGGTTTACCGCAAAGCTCCGCCTGCCGGGCGCGCACAACGTGCTAAATGCCCTGGCTGCCGCGGCGGTCGGCCTGCTGCTTGGTCAAACACCTGGGCAAATTGCCGATGGGCTTGCCTCCTATCAAGCGAGCGGCCTGCGGCAGAACATTTATGAACAGAATGGCTACCACATCTATGCGGACTGCTACAACGCCAGCCCGGATGCGATGGAGGCTACGCTCGCCGTGCTCGGCACGATGGCGCCGGGCGGACGCCGCTTTGCGGTGCTCGGCTCGATGCTTGAGCTGGGCGGCTACGCCGAGGAGGGTCACCGCCGCGCGGGCCGCGCCGCCGCGCAGTATGCGGATGCGCTCTACGCTTACGGGCCGGGCGCAGACGCTATGGTTGCCGGCGCAAAGGAAAAAGGAATGGATAAGGCTTATGCATTTTGCGATCATGCTGCGCTTGTTGCGGCACTGCAGCAGGATGCGCAAAAAGGCGACGCGCTGCTCTTTAAGGGAAGCCGCGGCATGCGGATGGAACAGGCGTTGCGGCTGTTTTTAGGGGAGGACACGGAAGAATGACACCGATCAGCATCAGGATAGCGATCATTGTCTGCGCGGTTGCCTTTGTGATCACGGCGGCGATCGGGCCGTCGGTGATTGGCTACTTGCGGAAGATGAAGTTTGGCCAGAAGATCCTGGAGATCGGGCCAAAGTGGCATATGAACAAGCAGAATATCCCGACTATGGGCGGGTTTATGTTCATCATTGGCATTATCGCCGCCGTGCTTTTAGGCAACGTGTTGCTCGGCGGGGTTGCGGTTGCCTCGATCGCTATGCTCGGCCTTTCCGTGGCCTACGGCATGGTTGGTCTGGTCGATGACTACGCCAAGATCAGAAAGCGCGAAAACGCAGGCCTTACGCCCAAGCAGAAGCTTGTGTTGCAAATCCTGGTGGCGGCGGTTTTCATTCTGGTGCTCTTTCTCCAGTCGGACGGACTGCCCGTTCTATGGATTCCGTTTACCGCCATTGCCATCCCGCTGCCATGGCCGCTGTACATCATATTTGCGGCGTTTGTCATTGTGGGCGCGGATAATGCAGTCAACTTAACCGACGGCGTCGACGGGCTTGCCGCCGGCGTTACTCTGCCGGTCGCGGTCTTTTTTGTGTTTGTCGGTCTTTACCGGCAGCAAATGGATGTGGTGCTGTTTGCCGCTGCGCTCGCAGGCGGTCTGGCAGCCTTTCTTATCTACAATTTTAATCCGGCCAAGGTATTTATGGGCGATACAGGTTCGCTCTTTCTCGGCGGTGCGGTATCGGGCCTCGCATTTGCGTGCGATATGCCCCTCATCCTGCTGCTGGTCGGACTTATCTATATCATTGAAACGGTTTCCGTCATCCTGCAAGTGACCTATTTTAAAGCTTCGGGCGGCAAACGACTGTTTAAAATGGCGCCTATCCACCACCATTTTGAAATGTGCGGCTGGAATGAGAAGAAGATCGTACTGGTCTTTTCGGGCGTTACCATGCTGCTTTGCTTGCTGGCGTATTTTGTAGCCCTGCCCCCGGTCTTTTAACCAAGCAATCCCATTGGAGGTGTATCATGGCTTTCACAAACCGGCAGACACGCCCCGTGCGTCGTCCGGCGGACGGTTCGATGCCGCGTCCATCCGATGCGGTTATCCCACATGAGCAGCATCTGCACCCATCCGGCCGCACGCAAGCGCCGTCGCGTACGCGTTCGCGCGCCCACGCATGGGATGCCGGCGTGTTCTTTTCGGTCATGCTGCTGATGATCATCGGTCTGATCGCGCTGTTTTCCGCAAGCTATACCAACGCTATGTTCTACCAGGGCAGCGCTACGCACTTTATCGCGCAGCAGGGCGGATTTGCTCTACTCGGCGTGATAGCTATGATCGTGATCTCTAACTTCAATTATCATATTTATGCCCGGTTCAGCTCGCTGATTATGACAGTATCCATCGTGTTGCTCATTTTGGTTGCGATTCCGGGCATCGGTACGGTACGAAACTATTCGCGGCGCTGGCTGTTTGGCTTTCAGCCGTCTGAGCTGGCAAAAATCGCGGTTATTATATGTTTTGCATATTGGATCGCGCGAAACAGCAAGAGCATACGCTCGTTTAAGGGCCTTATTCGGCCATACGGCTTTCTACTTGCAGCCTACTGCGTACTGTTGTTTCTTGAGCCGCACACTTCGGCTATGCTGATCATCTGCGGTACGGGCGTGCTGATCCTGGTAGCGGGCGGCATGCGCCTATGGTATTTTGTGCCAATTAGCATTGCGGGTGCGGCGGCAGTCACGGTGTTCTATTTTTCTTTCCCACATGTACGCGACCGTTTTGCAGTTTGGCTCGACCCGTTTGCTAACCTGACCGAAGACGGTTGGCAGGGCGCAATGGGTCAGATTGCGATCGGCTCGGGCGGCCTGTTCGGGCTGGGTCTCGGCAATAGCGTGCAAAAGCAGCTTTACTTGCCTGAGCCGCAAAACGATTTTATTTTTGCCATCTGGTGCGAGGAGATGGGTTTGATCGGCGCGCTGCTGGTCATGCTGTTGTTTGGCTACCTCATTGTCCGCGGTTTTCGCATAGCGCAGGCGGCGCCGGACAAATTCGGCTTTTTGCTCGCCACAGGCATTACGATCAAGCTTGCCATCCAAACGCTGATGAACCTGTTCGTCGTTACCGGGCTTATTCCGGTTACTGGCGCGTCGCTTCCGTTTTTCAGCTACGGTGGCACGGCGCTTTTGATGCAGCTCGGCGAGATGGGCATACTGCTTAATGTGTCGCGATATATGCGCGCGCATGCGCGGCAGGAGGAGTAAAGGATCATTCAAGCGCAAGCGCTTTTCGATACATAGCTGTGCAGCTGTTTGCTGGATTGCCAGCGCGCGCGGCACGCAAAGGGAGGAACGCTTCATTGAGATTGTATATCACCGGCGGCGGCACCGGCGGACATGTCACGCCCGGCCTTGCGATTGCGCGGTATTTTGAGCAAAAATATCCGGACACGGTTGTGCGGTTTGCGGGCTCGGCGCGCGGCATTGAAAACAAGCTGGTGCCGCGCGAGGGCTATCCGCTTGATACGATCGAGATCATTGGCCTGTCGCGCGCGATCAGCTTTGGCGGGATAGCGCATAATATCAAGGCGGCGCGGCTTGCGCTTTCTGCCGTGGGCAAGGCGAAAAAACTGCTGAAAAAAGCGCAGCCGGATTGCGTCATTGGCTGTGGCGGCTATGCGTCGTTTGCGACTCTGCGTGCAGCGCAGCAGCTCGGCATTCCGACAGTACTGCTTGAGGTCAACGCGCTGCCGGGCAAGGTGACCCGCCTGCTCGCTAAAAAGGCCGATCGTGTGCTTGTATGTTTTCAGCAGGCAAAGGATATTCTCGGCGGAGGAGACAAGATCGTGTTGACTGGCGCGCCTGTGCGCGGCGAGATTCTGGCGGCAAGCCGTCAGAAAGCGCGCGCCAAATTCGGGCTTTCGGATGACGACCAACTGGTCGTATCGTTCTGGGGCTCGATGGGCGCCAAATATATGAACGAGCACATGGCGGGCGCAATCGCGCTTGAGTGCAAAAACAATGTGCCATATCACCACATTCACGCGACCGGCGCGGCCGCGCGTGACTGGCTGCCCGAGCTGGCGGCCAAGCAGGGCGCGGATCTCGCTGCGCACCCCAATATTGAGATAACCGAATATATTTATGATATGGCCGACCGTCTGGCGGCGGCTGACCTTGTCGTATGCCGCGCGGGCGCAGCCACGCTGGGTGAGTTATGTATGCTCGGACGGCCGGCGCTGCTCGTGCCATCGCCGTTTGTAGCGGAAAATCATCAAGAGAAGAACGCGCGCGCGCTGGAGGCGGCCGGCGGCTGCCGGGTGCTGCTTGAGAAGGATGCATCGCCCATGCGGCTGTATGACGAGATGCAGAAAATGCTCTCCGACCGTGTGCGCCTGCGCCGGATGGGGCAGCAGGCGACAAAGCTTGCCGCGCACGACGCGGGTGATAAGATCCACCGTGAGATACTGTGGGCGGTGGAGCATCATCGAACGTAAAGCAAAGGGGTCCGGGCATGAAACGAAGACGGCGAAAACAGAAAACGCTTGGACAGCAGCAGCGGCATGTCAACCGGCGACAGCGCTTTTTTCATGCGGTCGGGCGGGTGATGTTTATCGGTATTCTGCTCGCGGCGGCTATACTGGCGCTGACCGTCTTTTTCAAGGTCAATACGATTTCGGTCGAGGGCGCTATGCGGTACAGCGCAGAGGAGATTGTGGCTAACCTCGATGTCAAAGTAGGCGATAACCTTTATCTGTGGAACAAGGTAAGGGTATCGGACACGCTGATGGAGCGTCTGCCCTATCTGGAGAGCGTGCAGATCAGGCGGCGCCTGCCCGATACGCTGGTGGTTACGGTGACGGAGGGCTCGCCGGTGGTAGCCGTGCGCACAGAGGGTGGTTACCGCTATTTAAGCAAATACGGCAAGGTACTCGAGCAGAATGCGCAGAGCGGCGATTTGCCGACCGTATCGGGCGTTTCACTGGCGCAGGTACCGCCCGGGCTGATGATCGCCACAGGGGAAGATGCGCATGCCGACGCCCTGCTTGAGATTTTACAGACGTTGGACGCCGCCGACATGCTTGATGAACTGCGCTTTATCAACCTGCACGATCTGACCGATGTGCGCATCGGCTATGAAGGCCGGTTTGACATTCGCATCGGCACGTTGGACGAGCTTACCTATCGTCTGCGCTTTGCCAAGACAGTAATCGAAGAGGAACTTGTGGCCTCGGACGTTGGGCGGCTGTATTGGGATGCGCAGGATCGGTTGCACTTCGTGCCGGATACGGCGGAGAATGTCGCGGCCTCTGCGGCTGACATAGAGCCTGTCAACGACCCGAGCGACCCGAACGGCACGTAGTAAGGATGTGCGGCCCTGCCATATAGGGCGCGGCAAGTGCGCGATAGATCGGCAGAAATATGGCGAAATCAACAAAAAAATGTTATAAAGCGCACTGGAATATGGGCCTGTCGGCATCTTGCTATGTCAAACAGGCGGGGGATAGCGGAAAAGATGCGGTTAATCACAAGTTTTTTTGTGGCATTTCGTATTTTATGTTGCAAAACAGAACAATTCGAGGTAAAATTAAAACAATAGGGCTGTTCAGCAAAATGTAAGGCGGCAGCCGATCATATGAAACGCAAAGGATAATCCAAACGATTCTTTATCATAAAACGGAGGATGGCAATAATGGGTTTTGAGTTTGAACAGGGCTTTGATAGTGTCGTAAATATCAAGGTCATCGGCGTCGGCGGCGGCGGCGGCAACGCGGTCAACCGCATGGTTGAGAATGGCGTGCATGGCGTTGAGTTCGTTTCTATCAACACGGATATGCAGGCGTTGAATTTCTCTCAGGCCAGCACCAAAATCCAGATTGGTGAAAAGCTCACCAAGGGTCAGGGTGCGGGCGCAAACCCGGAGATTGGCCGAAAAGCGGCGGAAGAGAGCAGAGAGCAGATTGCTGCAGCGCTGCAAAACACTAATATGGTATTCATCACCGCCGGTATGGGCGGCGGCACAGGCACGGGCGCGGCGCCCGTGGTAGCGCAAATCGCCCGCGAGATGGGTATTTTGACGGTTGGCGTTGTCACCCGTCCGTTCGCTTTCGAGGGCAAAAAGCGTCTTGAGCAGGCGCTTGGCGGCATTGAGGAGCTAAATAAGAATGTCGACTCA
This sequence comes from uncultured Agathobaculum sp., assembly GCF_944380985.1. Taxonomy (GTDB): domain Bacteria; phylum Bacillota; class Clostridia; order Oscillospirales; family Butyricicoccaceae; genus Agathobaculum. Next base: position 75,212 of record NZ_CALWJJ010000004.1, read on the forward strand.
CTCGTCATCATCCCAAATGAGCGCCTGAAATACGTCTCCGAACAGAAGATCACCTTCAAAAATGCGTTCGAGATCGCCGACGGCGTGCTCCGCCAGGCGGTTGCGAACATTTCTGAGCTGATTACCGTTCCTGGATTTATCAACCTCGACTTTGCGGATGTCACCTCGGTTATGAAGGATGCAGGCTTTGCACACATTGGCACCGGCCGTGCTGCTGGGAAAGATAAGGCCGCCGAAGCCGCACGTATGGCGATCTCAAGCCCGTTGCTTGAGACCTCTATCGATATGGCGCATGGCGTTATCGTGTCGGTCATCGGCTCGGACGACATCGGTCTTGACGAGGTCGAGACCGCGGCGACTATGGTGCAGCAGGCGGCGCACCCGGATGCGCATATCATTTTCGGCGCGTTCATTGATGAGACTATGGACGATGAGATTCGCGTCGTTGTAATCGCTACTGGTTTTGACAAAATTCCTAATTCCGCCAAACTGGATATGGATAGCGGCAAGAACGGTGAATCTGTTGCGAACAGTGGTCTGTTCACTGAGGCTTCTACCGCTGCGGCGGAGGAAAAGGACACTGCTAAACAGCAGTCGAACGACCTGGGATCGGATGACGCTGCATTCGACGTGTTGATGCGTATTTTCGATAAGGATCATCGCTGATCCTACTTAAACCCATATATTGACACCAAAACAGCCCTTTTTAGGGCTGTTTTGGTGTGAAAGGATCGCGTAAAATTTTTACCAAAGGAAGTGAGACCGCTGTGAGTACAGACCCTGGAAGCGAAAGACAGAATAATATTCGCGGCGGCATTTCCTGCTGAGCTGCCGCTGAAAGGCGGTATGATATGGTAGAATTCTATAAAACGGTTGACGGCCGTGTCAGCGAGGTCGGCGGCTTTACCGAGGGCTGCTGGATCAATATGGTGCACCCAAGCTCGGATGAGCTGGAGACGATCTCGCGCGTAGCGCATGTGGAGGAAGAATTCATCCGCGCGGCGCTCGACCCGGAGGAAAGCTCGCGTGTCGATACCGAGGAAGAGCAGCTGCTTATGATTGTGGACATCCCCATGGTAGAAAAAAACTCGGCTCAGGACGGGGGACAGATGTTCAGCACGCTGCCAATGGGCATTGTCGTGGCACAGAATGCGGTTATCACGGTCTGCCTGGAGGACAGCATTATCCTGCGCTCGATTGCAGAGGGCGCGGTTAAGGGCGTGCACACCGCGCTGCGCACGCGCTTTGTGTTCCAGATCCTGCTGCGTGTAGCAGGGCGCTTTCTCAAAAATCTGCGCATGATAGAGCGCGACTTCACGCGCATTGAAAAGCGGCTTTATGACTCGCTGCAAAATGAGGAGCTTATCCAGCTGTTGGGCCTATCCAAATCGCTGGTATACTTTTCGGCTTCGCTCAAGGGCAACGAGGTTACGATGGAAAAGGTGCTGCGTGGGCGTGTACTCAAGCTGTATGAGGACGACCGCGACATACTCGAGGACGCGTTGATCGAAATCCGGCAGGCCATTGAGATGGCCGGCATTTATTCGAGCATTTTGTCTGGCACAATGGATGCTTATGCATCGGTTGTATCCAACAACCTGAACATCATTATGAAGGTGCTCACTGTGCTGACTATCATCATGACCATACCGAATATTATTTTTGGATTTTATGGCATGAATATTGGCGAAACAAATATCCCTGGCGACTTTCTCTGGTGGATTCCGCTGTTAATTTCAGCGGTTGCATGCTTTTTGGCATGGTTCATGCTCAAAAAGAAAAATCTGTATTAAGTTAGAGGCGCTGCAATGATGTGGCGCCTTTGCTTTTTTGCAGCAGTTGCAGCAGTCGATAATACGGTCAAGATAGAAAAAAGCATAGGGTGCGCCTTTCGGCGCACCCTGTGCTTTTTTTGATTTGATGGAGCGTGCTGTATGCCTGTTAAAAAATCGTCACCAGATTGCGACACGATCCTCAGGTGCGACCCACATGCCGTCGCCCTCGGTGATGCCAAAGGTGGTGTAGAACTCATCTAGCGTTTGCAGCACGCGGTTGGCCCGCAGCTTATCCTGCGCATGCACGTCTAGCGTGGCATAATAGGCAGCTGTCTCGCGCGGCATAGTCGAGCACCAGGTGTTAGCCATCGCGCGGAACAGGGTCTCCAGATCAGGATTTTGCTCGCGTTGCGCGGCCTCCAGGATGCACTGCGCAGCGCCAAGATCGGCGATGTTCTCAGACAACGTCAGCGCGCCGTTGCAGGTGATACCGGGTGCGGCTTCCATGCCGTCATAATAGGCGATGACCTCGTCGCATAGCTGCTGGAAGGCTGCGTAATCCGCTTCGGTCCACCAGTCGGCGGCATTGCCGTCCATGTCGTACTTTGCGCCGTTGTTGTCAAAGGCGTGTGTGATCTCGTGCGCGATAACGTAGCCGATGCCGCCGAGGTTTGCCTCGCGCGAGGCGTTGACGTCATACAGCGGGGCCTGCAGGATGCCGGCGGGGAACACGATCTCATTGTTCGAGGGCACATAGCAGGCGTTGACCGTGTAGGCCGCCATTGGCCACAGGTCCTTGTTGACCGGCTGGCTCTGCCATTCGACCAGCATCTGCTTCTGCGCTTGCATCAGGGTAATGATATTGTCAAAGTAGCTGCCGCCTTCGGCTGCGGTTTTGAGCGTCACGCCCTTGAAATAGTCGTTCCACTTACCTTCGTCCGGATAACCGACCTTGACACCGAGTGCATTCAGCTTTTCAATGGCCTTGTCTTTGGTCTCGTCGCTCATCCAGTCGAGTGAGCGGATGCGATCCTCGTAGATGTCAATAAAGTCGTAGACCATGTCCTCAACGTCTGCTTTGGCTTCCTCGGAGAAGTAGGCCTGCGCGTACAGACGGCCGAGTTCGTCGCTGAGCAGGTATTGTACCATTTGGGTGGCCTCATCCTCATCGCTCAGCGTGCCGGACACGCCGAGGAAGGCTTCCTGATATGCGTCGGCGGCATCCTGAAAGCTGCTGCTCAGGTAACCGCCGAAGCCCGCGAGGATAGACAGGCGAAGATAGGCCTTGAGATCGTCTATGTGCTCCTCTGTGAAATACTTGGGCGAGGCTTCGAGCAGGCCGACGTCAGATACAATGATCTGGTCATCCGAACGGGCAAGGCCGGTTTGGGCATACAGACTGTCCAGATCAAGCATGGGATACAGGGCTTTCAGCTCTTCCATGGTGTAGACGTTGTAGGCAAGATCAACATTGCCGTAATCCTGCGGGTCAAGCGCATGGGTGGACAGTTCTTTTTCCATTTCCCATACGCGCTGCGCGTCCGCCGCGGCGCTCGCCGCATCCGCGCCGCCAAGCTCAAACAGTGTTTGGATATAGGTGAGGTACGCGTCTTTCTGGCTTCCGCTGTCCGCAGCATAGACCTCCTTGGTTAGCGAGGGGGAGAAGGGAGAGAAGCCGACCGTGTAGCGGGTAGAATCCTTCGCATCCGCAGACAGGCTGAACCCGATCAGCAGATCGGTGGCAAGGTTTTCGGAAATCTGTTTTTGTACCGCCATGACTTCGTCTACACTCTGCGCAGCCTCGGCTGCCTCCAGATAGGCACGGATCGGCTCGATACCCGCCGCGTCGCGCGCATCCCAGTCCAAGATGTTGGTGTACAGCACGGCGATGCGCTGCGCATCCTCGCCCACAGGGTTCGCGATCGTCTGCTCGATCAGCTCGCTCATCCTCCTGGTGTCATACGACATGTCATACAGCGTGCCGCTGCTCGTCTGACCGGCTGGAATAACCGAGCTATCTAACCAGGATTTGTTGACCGTAGCATAAAAGTCATCCTTTAAATTGCTGCCAAACAGGGCGTAGGTACGCTGGATGAACAGGTTAAGCTGCTCCATGGTGACGTTTTCATCCGGCGACAGCGTGGTGGCTGACGTGCCTGCGACAATGCCCGATGCAAATACATCCGTAAGCTCGGCCTGCGCCCATGCGGGCACATCGGTGAAGTTTGCAGCCGGATAGCCCTTGCGGGCATTGTCACCCTGTGGGGCGGGCAATCCGCCAAACGCACGCTGCAGCATGATAAGCGCTTCAACACGGGTAACGGGATCGTTCTCGCGCAGGTTACCATCCGGGTCGCCGTACATCACGTCGGAAGCGGTCACGCCTGGGTTATAGTCGTCCGCCGCGGCGACAAGTGCGGCGCAGACCGCAGCGCGTGTCGCGGGCGCGTTCCCGCCCGCCGCAAGAGCGGCTGGCATTGAGGCAAGTAGGGTAGCGGCGGATAATATAGCCGCAAGCAGTTTTTTCACTTTCATGAACTCAGTCCTTTCCCACATATATTGTATTATAACTACAATACAACAATACAATATCACACATGGTTTGTCAAGTCAAAAATGGGCTTATGGGTACTTGCAATATAGCATTGGCGGATGGGTCTGTCAAGGTACAGCAGTGGCGCGTCGGACACAATAATTTAGCATGAAACATGTTTACAATAAATCGGAAATATGATACAATATGACAAATTACAGCGGCAGACGCCGCCGGATATTTAGGAGGTATTTGATCATGAAACGTAAAATGAGGACGCTGCTCGCTGGTGTGCTGGCAGTAGCTAGCCTGGCAGCGAGCGCAGGTGCGGCAAGCTATGAAAGCAGCGCCGAACGTCTGAGCGATCTCGGCCTGTTTTATGGCACGAACAATGGCTATGAGCTGGATCGCGCGCCTACCCGTGCGGAAGCGGGTGTTATGCTGGTGCGTCTGCTTGGTGCGGAAAGCGAAGCGTTGGCGCTTGAGTATACCGCGCCTTTTACCGATCTGGAAGGCTGGGAAGCGCCATATGTGCAGTATCTGTATGATAACGGACTGACCAACGGCACTGGCGCGACTACCTTTGAGCCGGAGGGTAGCTGCTCGGCGCAGATGTATACCGCTTTCCTGCTGCGCGCGCTGGGTTACAGTGATGCGGCGGGCGGTGATTTTGCCTACGCCGATGCACTGAATTATGGCACCTCGCTCGGCCTGGTGGACTATGCCAACTGCGACACCGCAAACTTCCTGCGCGACCATGTTGCAGCGATGAGCCTGACCGCGCTAAACACTGCGGTCAAGGACGACGCGCAGACCAAGCTGCTTGAAAAGCTGGTGGCGGACGGCGCGGTCGACGCGGCTGCGGCCGAGGGTATGTTGACTTTCTTTGACAACTACGACGCTTATGTTGCAGCTGCTGCTGCGATGAACGAGCAGACCCGTATGGATGTATCGGTTGATTTGCAGGCTGCGGTCGATCTGGACGGCCAGCCTATGATGACGCTGTCTATGCCGATGGACATGAAGATGGACGTGGATCTGCAAAACATGGATCAGACCCAGCTCTCTATGGCCGGCACGATGACCATAACGATGGATGAAGCGCTCGCGGGCGCGGCGGGCAGCGAGAGCTCGACTACACAGGATATGACCTACTACTACGCGGACGGCGTATACTACATGGACCTTGGCGGAGAGAAGGTCAAGATGGATATGTCCTTCGAAGATGCGATGGCACAGATGGGCGATCTCAACCAAATGCAGACGGAGCCGATCTGCCTGATCGATTCGATCGCCGCCTCGGGCAACACGATGACCGTAACCTACTCTGCTTCCGGCATGAGCGGTCTGGTTGACAGCATGCTCAGCAACATGGGTATGGACAGCACGGGCGTCGATCTTGCGATGGGAGACGTCAGCGCCTCTGTCACGGTTGAGAACGGTGTGATCCGCACGATGAATATCACCGCAGTGATCGATATGGGCATCGAGGGCATGACCATGACAATGGACATGGCGATGGACATGACGATCAACGAGATGGGCGACAGCGTGACTGTGGACGTTCCGGCAGACCTTGACAGCTACACAGAGATAACCGGTAGCTTGCAGGCAGCTGCCTGATTCTTCCGGCATTTGGCCCGATGAGGCAATAATATCAAAAGTAATGAAAAAGGCCGTTCCCGGTAGGGAGCGGCCTTTCTATCGCTGTGCAGCGAGCGCGGGTAGACTACACGCCGATCTCGTCGATTAACGCGCGCATCTTGTCCGCCGAACTTTGTAGCTGCGTGAGCTCATCCGGCGAGAGCGGGATGTCGAGCACGGCTTCGACACCGTTTCGGCCGACGATGGACGGCACGCCAAGGCAGATGCCGTCGATCCCATAGTGCCCGGAAATCATAGAGGATACCGGAAGGACCGAATGCTCATCCCGCACGATGGCCTCGACGATGCGGCGTACCGCCATACCGATGCCGTAGTAGGTGGCGCCCTTTCCTTCAATGATTGGATAGGCCGCATCGCGCACGCTCTCGTAGATCGCTTGCAGCGCGGCCTTGGGATCGGTGACGCCGGTGATGCGGCAGAAGTCATCCAGGTCGACGCCTGAGATATTCGCGCTTGACCATACGGCAAGCTCGCTGTCGCCATGCTCGCCGATGATGAAAGCATGCACATTTCGTCCATCCACCCCTAGCCGCTGGCCGAGCAGATACTTGAGCCGCGCGGTATCGAGTACCGTGCCCGATCCAATCACACGTCCCGCAGGCAGGCCGGACAGACGATGCGCCATACAGGTGAGCACGTCCACCGGGTTGGAGACGATCAGCAGCACAGCCTCGCGGTTTGCCTGCATCACCTGACCGATGACCGAGGATAAGATGGCCTGATTGCGGCCGAGCAACTCGATGCGCGTCTCGCCCGGTTTTTGGTTGGCGCCCGCAGCGATGATTACAAGACCGCATCCGGCAAGGTCATCATAGTTCCCTGCGCGCACAAGGCAGGGTTTGGCGAACGATACGCCGTGATTGATGTCGGCCGCCTCGCTCTTCGCTTTTTTTTCATTCATGTCCACCAGTACCATTTCGGAGAACAGGCCGGATACCGCCAGCGTATAGGCGCAGGTCGCGCCGACAAAACCGACGCCGATCACACCACATTTCTGCATATTGCCCATGAATACCACTCCTCTGCGATTTTTGGTAGTATGTCCGCTTTTCGGTTGGAAAACACGCTTTGTTGTGGTATGATAGGAGCAGCAGTTCTCAAAAAGGAGCGATCCCTTATGAAAAAATGGTTTCGGCTTACACTTATGGGCGCAGCATTTGCAGGTGCCCTGACCGTCTCCGCCCTTGCGGCGGAAAATACCGTGTGTGCCTCACACCTTGCAGATCTCGGCCTGTTTCGCGGTACGGAGCAGGGCTATGAGCTTGATCGTGCGCCCACCCGCGCTGAGGCCGCAGTCATGCTGGTTCGCCTGCTCGGCGCGGAGGAGCAAGCGCAGGCGCTGACGTATACCGCGCCGTTTACCGACCTTGTGGGCTGGGAACGGCCCTATGTGCAGTATCTGTATGAAAACGGCCTGACTACGGGAACGGGTGCGGATACGTTCGGGCCTGATGGAGCCTGCGCGGCGCAGATGTACGCGGCTTTTTTGCTGCGTGCGCTCGGCTATACCGAGGAGGCGGGCGATTTTGCCTATGCAGACGCCATTGAGACTGCGCAGCAATATGGCATATATGCCCCGGCGGTTGTCGACACTGTGAACTTTTTGCGCGACGATGTTACGGCGGCGAGCTACATGGCGCTTGCCGCTGTACCCAAGGGGGATTCGGGCACACTGCTCGACCGTTTGGTGCAGGATGGTGCGGTTGACGCGGCAGCGGCGGCGCCCTATCAGGCGCTGTTTGCAGATTATGCGGCCTATCGCACGGCGGTTTCAGGCATGGATGATCTGGGGCGCTTTTCAGTGCGCGGCGGTCTGCGGGCCGAGGTGAGTGGGGCAGACAGCTATCAGCTGACCGTGCATACCGAGGAGTATCTGACTGTCAATCCGACGGCCGGCGAAGCCACCGCCGAGGGCGTGCTGACAATGCAGTCGCCGGGAATAGAAGATTATGTGACGGCTTACCACAGAAGCGCAGTAGAGTATGCCGGTGCTGAGCGCTACGCCATGCTCTACGGCTACGGTGCCGTGCCGCTTGCGGTGGTGGAGCAGATCGATCGGAACCTGACCGGCTGGACGTTTACGCTTACCGGTCTGCCGCCGGTATACGAGGGGCAGCTGTGGTCGTTGTCGCGTGTAAGCGGTGCGCCGTGGCAAATGCCGGCGCAGAGCACACTCGTGCAGACCGTGAGAAACGGGCGCATTACTACCCAGACGCTGACTGCTGCATTCACCGCCGCGGGGATGGATGCAGCCGTTACCGTCACAGGCGAGCTGGAGAGCGCGCAGTCGATATAACCAATGAGAAAGCACGATAAAAGGACCTTGCCGGGTGGCAGGTCCTTTTGTTATATCGGGCAAGCAGTGAGGATTAATGCTTGTTTTTCAAATAGTTGTCCATAGCCACGGCAGCGCGTTTGCCCGCACCCATGGCCAGAATAACGGTCGCCGCACCGGTCACGGCGTCGCCGCCGGCAAACACACCCTCCTTGGAGGTAATGCCGTTCTCGTCATCCGCAACAATACAGCCTTTGCGATTGGTCTCAAGCCCTGGAGTGGTCTGGCGGATCAGTGGATTGGGGGTAGTGCCGATCGCCGCGATCACGCAGTCGAGATCGATAACAAAATCGCTGCCCGGCACAGGCACCGGACGGCGGCGGCCGGACTCATCGGGCTCGCCAAGCTCCATCTGCTGGCACTTCAGGCCAGTAACGTTGAAGTCCTCGTCCGTCACAACCTCGAGTGGGGCGGTCAGGAACTTGAAGATAATGCCCTCCTCCTTGGCATGATCGATCTCCTCAAGGCGGGCGGGCAGCTCCTTCTCCGAGCGGCGGTAGATGATATAGACCTCGTCTGCGCCCATACGCTTGGCGCTGCGTGCTGCGTCCATGGCAACGTTGCCGCCTCCTACGACCGCAATTTTGTGAGCGCGGAAGATCGGGGTGTCCGCGTCCTTATGGTAAGCCTGCATCAGATTGATGCGGGTTAAGTATTCGTTGGCCGAGTATACGCCGCTGGCATTTTCGCCCGGGATGCCCATAAAGGTCGGCAGGCCGGCGCCCGAGGCGATAAACACGGCTTCATAGCCGTCCTCGAACAGCTCGTCGATGGTCTCCGAACGGCCAACAACAAAATTGAGCACAAACTTGACGCCTAGTGCCTCGAGCGTTTCGATCTCTTTCTGCACGATCTCTTTGGGCAGGCGGAATTCCGGAATACCATACATCAGCACGCCGCCCGCTATGTGCAGCGCTTCGAATACGGTGACATCATAGCCGAGACGGGCAAGGTCGCCTGCGCAGGTCAGACCGGCAGGCCCCGCGCCTACAACCGCGCATTTATGGCCGTTGGGCACCGGTTTTTCAGTCTTTTCCTCGCCGTGTTCGCGCGCATAGTCAGCGACAAAGCGCTCGAGCCGGCCAATCGCAACCGACTCGCCCTTGATTCCGCGCACGCAAACCATCTCGCACTGCGTCTCCTGCGGGCACACGCGGCCGCAGACAGCGGGCAGGGAGGAGGTCTCCTTAATCTTGTCCGCGGCTTCGAGGAATTTGCCCTCGGCCACCAGCTGGATAAATTCAGGAATCTGCACCTGTACCGGGCAGCCTGAAATGCAGGGCTTGTGTTTGCAGTTAAGGCAGCGGGTCGCCTCTTCCATGGCCTGCTCCGGCGTATAGCCGAGCGCGACCTCGTCAAAGTTTTTATTGCGCACATCCGGGTCCTGGGTGGGCATGGGCATTTTGGTAGGAATCATATTCGCCATGTCACTTGACCTCCTGCTTCATCAGATTGCACTGGTGACGCTCGACAGCAGCCTTTTCCTGTGCCTTATACATAGCGGCGCGGCGCATCGAGCTGTCAAAGTCGACCAGATGGCCGTCAAAGTCCGGGCCATCGACGCAGGCGAACTTGGTCTCGCCGCCAACGGTCAGACGGCAGCAGCCGCACATGCCGGTTCCATCTACCATGATGGTATTCATCGAAACAACGGTTTTAATGCCATGCGGGCGGGTCGTCTCGGCAACGAACTTCATCATAATCATTGGGCCAATGGCGATGACCTCGTCATATTGATTGCCCGCCTCAATCAGCTCTTTGAGAACATCGGTAACCAGGGCTTTGCGTCCGTTTGATCCGTCGTCCGTTACAATGTACAGGTTGGTAGAGGCAGCGCGCATCTCCTCTTCAAGGATGATGATGTCCTTGTTGCGGAAACCTGCGATCAGATCGACCTCGCAGCCCATATCGTGCAGCTTTTTGGCCTGCGGATAGGCAATCGCGCAACCGAGGCCGCCGCCGACGACCGCTACCTTTTTCAGCCCGTCAAGCTCGCTGGCAATGCCGAGCGGGCCGACAAAGTCGCGTACATACTCGCCCTCGTTCAGCTCGCCCAGCGCCATCGTGGTTGCGCCAACCTCCTGGAAGATGATCGTAACGGTTCCCTTTTTGCGGTCATACGCCGCGATTGTGAGCGGGATACGCTCGCCATTTTCGCTGACACGCAGGATGATGAACTGACCTGGCTCGGCCTTGCGCGCTACATGCGGCGCGTCGATCACCATCAGCTTGGTGTTTGCGTTCAGCGTCCGTTTTTTCAGAATCTGATACAATGCATTTCGTACCTCCTTGCGTTTGTCGCATCGAACAGTTCTATTATACTGATAATGCGTATCAAACGCAAGGACAAAAACAGGCAGAAAATAAGTTATTTTACCGAGTCGCGGCAATTTACAACATCAATAACAGCGTATTCCAGCGGCCTTAATAATGCAGCACGATTCCCTTGCCCGAGACAAAGCCCTCGGTACCGTCATAACGCACGGCATACCAGGCGCCGCATTGCCCGCGCACGGATAGGCGCGCGCCGTCTGGTGCATGACCCGTGCAGGGCGCATCGGGGAAGGGAGCGGTGCGGATGGCAAGTCCGTTCTCATCCGCTTCAACTGTGGCGGTGCGCACACGGGGCGCGCGCAGGCAGTCTGCAAGCGAAAGCACTGCGCCGCGCACGATCGCGTCGATCTGTCCGCGCATCGGCTCGCCTGCGAGTGGCTCTTGTGTTATGGATAGCGGATATGTATAGTTCATAGCAGATACCTCCAAACAGGATAATGTCGCTGTCAGACTATGCCCTGGCAGGCGGGGTGGACACTGATGCCCAGCGGAATAGCCAAAATACGGACTGAAATTTACGTTTTTTCGGTGAGAATAGACTTGCATTTTCTATCATAGGCTTGTATAATAATAAAAACATTTGAGTGCCGGCAGTGGCCGGCAAATCCTTTGGGAGGAGAGAAATGATGATGAAGAAGCTTTCTGTTGTCATGCTGAGCACAGTTTTGGCAGGCTCGATGCTGCTTTTTGGCTGTGGCGGCAACGGCCAGACAGGCGGGCAATCTGGCGAGGTGGACAATGCTGAGGGCGGTGTGCTGGTGATGTCGACCAACGCGCAGTTCCCGCCGTATGAGTATTACGAGGGTGACCAGATCGTCGGCATTGACGCTGAGATCGCGGCCGCGCTGGCGGAAAAGCTCGGCATGACGCTGCAGATCGACGATATGGATTTTGACCCGGCGATCACTGCGGCGCAGACCGGCCAGTCCGACTTTGTTATGGCAGGTCTAACTGTCACCGAGGAGCGCCAGGAAAACCTGAACTTCACCGAGTCGTATGCAACCGGCATTCAGGTCGTTATTGTGCCGGAGGACTCCGACATCACTTCGATTGAGGATATGACCGGCAAGCTGATCGGCGTGCAGCAGGGCACCACGGGTGACATCTACTGCTCGGATACGCCGGAAAACGGCGGTTTTGGCGAGGATGCCGTCGTTAAATACGCCTCTGGTCCGCTGGCGGTAGAGGCGCTCAAGAATGGCCAGGTGGACTGCGTTGTCATCGACAATGAGCCGGCCCGTGCATTTGTCGAGGCAAATGAGGGTCTTAAGATTCTGGAGACCGAGTATGCCGTAGAAGATTACGCGATCGGCGTTGCTAAGGACAACACAGAGCTACTCGATCAGCTCAATACCGCACTGGCTGAGCTTAAGGCGGATGGCACGGTGCAGTCGATTATCGACAAGTATATCAATGCTGAATGATAAGATAACATATCGGTCAGGGACGGCACAGGCTGCCGCCCCTGATTGCCTATTTTGGAGGAGGGGGAACGGATGAGATTTGATGAGTGGCTGACGGCGGCGCCGGACTGGCTGTCAGGCGGGCCGGAATGGTTGCAACAGCTGTGCTATTCTTTTTATCAAACCTGGATCATGGACGGTAACTGGAAATTCTTTGCCGACGGCCTGCGCATCACACTGCTGACGACGGTTGGCGCGCTGATCCTTGGCGTTTTGATCGGCGTGTTTATTGCGATTGTGCGGTCTGCCTATGATTCGCGCCGCGCGGGCACGCGGCCCAATCCGCTTTTCTGGCTGCTGAACCTGATCTGCAAGCTGTATCTGACCGTCATCCGCGGCACGCCGATGATGGTGCAGCTGCTGATCTCCTGTTTTGTCATCATGCTACCGCGCGGAGAGCGGGAGCTTTTGATGTGCGCGATCATCACCTTCGGCATCAACTCGGGCGCTTATGTAGCGGAAATCGTGCGATCGGGCATTATGTCGATTAGCAGCGGCCAGATGGAGGCAGGGCGGTCGCTCGGCCTGAACTATGGCCAGACGATGCGCTATATCATCATCCCGCAGGCGATTAAAAACATTTTGCCAGCGCTTGGCAATGAGCTGATCGTGCTGGTTAAGGAAACCTCGATCGTAACGACGATCGGCCTGAAGGATTTGACCAAGGGCGCGCAGATCATTGTGACCAATACTTATAACACGATGATGACCTATATCAGCCTTGCGGTGATCTATCTGGTGATCGTGCTGATCCTCACTAAATTGCTCGGCATTTTTGAAAGGAGGCTGCGCGCAAGTGATCGACGTTAGAAACCTGCACAAGTCCTTTGGCGACCATGAGGTGCTGGCTGGAGTCAACGAGCACATCGAGAAAGGGGAGAAAGTGGTCATTATCGGGCCGTCCGGCTCGGGCAAATCGACCTTTCTGCGCTGCCTGAATCTGCTTGAGGAGCCGACCAGCGGCGACATAATCTTTGAGGGGCAAAACATTACCTCCAAAAAAACGGACATCAACCTTATCCGCCGCAAGATGGGCATGGTGTTTCAGCAATTCAATCTGTTCCCGCACTTAACTGTGCGCGAAAACATCAAACTCGCCCCGGTCAAGTTGGGGGTTATGGATAATTTAGCGGCGGACGCGCGCGCAATGGAGCTTTTGGAGCGCGTCGGTCTGCCGGATAAGGCGGACAGCTACCCGATCCAGCTTTCGGGTGGCCAGCAGCAGCGCATCGCAATCGCCCGTGCGCTGGCAATGAATCCGGATGTGATGCTGTTTGACGAGCCGACCTCGGCGCTTGACCCGGAGATGGTCGGCGAAGTGCTTGAGATTATGAAAGAGCTGGCAGACGACGGTATGACGATGGTCGTCGTCACACACGAGATGGGCTTCGCACGCGAGGTAGGCACGCGCGTGCTGTTCATGGACGGCGGCAATATTGTCGAGCAGAACGAGCCGCGCGAATTTTTTGCCAATCCGCAAAATCCGCGCCTGAAGGACTTTTTGTCCAAGGTGCTGTGAAACTGCATAACAAAGAGGACGCGGGGGCGCGTCCTCTTTGTTATGCCTAAAAGCTGTGCGGTCGTGCAAACTGTCTCGTTTGCAGGCAGCGAGCAGAAAAGCAGATTTCCATACGGCAAAAACAAAAGGCAGACGGAACGCCGTCTGCCAAAACATACAAAAAGTTTCTTGACATCTTGTGCAAAAACATGGTATAATAAAACGCTCAACAAAATCGTGGAAATTTATCCGATTTCTATCTATATGTTAGCACGTCCTGCTATAGAATGCAAGACCAAAAATAATATTTTTGCCACGCCGCCGGGCGTATCAGCCACCAACACAGCCGAAAGAAACGGAGTGATCAAAGCACATGAAGGTGAAAGACGTACAGCACGGCAAAACCACGCGAAAAAGCTTTGCGCGCATTGATGAGATTTTGGAGATGCCCAATCTGATTGAGGTGCAGAAGAAGTCTTATCAGTGGTTCCTTGACGAGGGCCTGCGCGAGGTTTTTGCCGACACAGCGTCCATCACGGACTACACCGGCAATCTTGAGCTTTCGTTCCTCGATTACTCGATGGACGAGGAGCCTAAGTACAGCGTTGAGGAGTGCAAGGCACGCGACGCCACGTACGCGACGCCGCTCAAGGTCCGCATGCGCCTGCGCAATAAGGAGACGGGTGAGATCAAGGAGCAGGAAATCTTCATGGGCGATTTCCCGAAGATGACCGATTCGGCTACCTTTATCATCAACGGCGCTGAGCGTGCGATCGTCTCTCAGCTTGTCCGCTCGCCCGGCGTATACTACGGCCGCGAATATGATAAGACGGATAAAATGCTGCTTTCCGCCACGGTCATCCCGTACCGCGGCGCGTGGTTGGAATATGAGACTGACGCCAACGACGTTTTCTACGTCCGTATCGACAAAAACCGCAAGATCCCGATCACAAGCTTCATCCGTGCAATCGGCGTCAAGACCGATACGGAGATCAAGGCGCTGTTCGGCGAGGATCCGCTGCTGCTCGCCACGCTTGATAAGGACGCTGCACACACCGCCGACGAGGCGCTCATTGAGATTTACAGAAGAATGCGTCCGGGCGAGCCGCCCTCTGTCGAGTCGGCGACCAGCCTGATGGACGCTATGTTCTTTGATACCCGGCGCTACGATATTTCCGCAGTCGGCCGCTATAAGTATAACAAAAAGCTGGACATCGCCCGCCGCATTGCCGGTCATCGGCTGTGCGAGCCTGCTGTCGATCCGATGACCGGCGAGGTGCTCGCCGAAGCGGACGAGGTGCTTACCCGTGACAAGGCGCGCTTGCTCAGTGCGCGCGGTGTCAATCATGTGATGATCGAGGCAGCCGAGGGTGAGACTGTCAAGGTGTTTGGCAATGGAATGGTCGACATCGATGCCTTCCAGGACTATATCGGCTTTTCGGCCGAAGAACTCGGCATCAAGGAAAAGGTCAGCTTCCGGGTGCTCAAGGAGATCATCGACTCGGGCGTTTCAGGCGATGAGATAAAAAAAGCTGTACAGAGCCGCATGCTCGAACTCATCCCCAAGACCATCGTGGTCGACGATATGCTCGCTTCAATCTGCTACCTGCTCAACCTGAGCCATGGTGTCGGCGTGGCGGACGATATTGATCACCTGGGCAACCGCCGCCTGCGCTGTGTGGGCGAGCTGCTGCAAAATCAGTTCCGTATCGGCTTTTCCCGCATGGAGCGCGTCATCCGTGAGCGCATGACCACCCAGGATCTGGACATTGTCACCCCGCAGAGCCTGATTAACATCCGTCCGGTAACGGCTGCGATCAAGGAGTTCTTTGGCTCCTCTCCGCTCTCGCAGTTTATGGATCAGAACAACCCGCTGGCAGAGCTGACGCACAAGCGCCGCATGTCGGCGCTCGGCCCAGGCGGCCTGTCGCGCGATCGCGCCTCGTTTGAAGTGCGCGACGTGCACTATTCGCACTATGGCCGCCTGTGCCCGATCGAGACCCCGGAAGGTCCGAATATCGGCCTGATCTCCTACCTTGCGACCTATGCGCGCGTCAACGATTTTGGTTTTATCGAGGCGCCGTACCGCATCATTGATAAGGAAAACGGCCGTGTGACTGACGAGGTGCGCTATATGACTGCGGACGTCGAGGATGAATATATCGTCTGCCAGGCAACCGAGCCGATCGACGAGAACGGATGCCTGCTGGGCGACCGCATCACCTGCCGCCTGCGCGACGAGTTTATTGAGGTTGACCGCAAGGATGTCGACCTGATGGACGTTTCACCCCGCATGATGGTTTCGGTTGCAACCGCGTTTATCCCATTCCTTGACCATGACGACGCGAACCGCGCGCTGATGGGCGCGAACATGCAGCGCCAGGCCGTACCGCTGCTGTGCACCGAGGCGCCCGTGGTGGCTACCGGTATGGAATACAAGGCGGCGGTCGACTCGGGCACCATCCCGCTGGCCGAGGGCGACGGCGTTGTCACCCGGGTGACCGCGCGCGAGGTTACTGTTCACTACGATAACGGCGAGGAAAAAAGCTATCATTTGACCAAGTTCCTGCGCTCTAACCAGTCGACTTGCATCAATATGCGGCCGATCGTTGACCTGGGTGAGCGTGTCAAGACCGGCGATGTGCTGGCTGACGGTCCGTCCACTGACAAGGGCGAGATCGCGCTTGGCAAGAATGCGCTGATCGGCTTTATGACCTGGGAGGGCTACAACTACGAGGACGCCGTCCTGCTCAACGAGCGGCTGGTGCGCGACGATGTGTATACTTCGATCCACATTGAAGAATACGAATCAGAATCCCGCGATACCAAGCTAGGGCCGGAGGAAATCACCCGTGACATTCCAAACGTCGGCGAGGATGCGCTGCGCAATCTTGATGAGCGCGGCATCATCCGTGTGGGCGCGGAGATCCAGGCAGGCGACATTCTGGTCGGCAAGGTGACGCCCAAGGGCGAGACCGAGCTGACCGCCGAGGAGCGCCTGCTGCGTGCGATCTTCGGCGAAAAGGCGCGCGAGGTGCGCGATACCTCGTTGCGCGCGCCGCATGGCGAATCCGGCATCGTGGTTGACGTCAAAGTGTTCACCCGCGAAAATGGCGATGAGCTCTCGCCCGGCGTCAACATGGTGGTGCGTGTGTATATTGCGCAAAAGCGCAAGATCTCGGTCGGCGACAAGATGGCCGGCCGCCACGGCAACAAGGGTGTTGTATCCCGCATCCTGCCGCAGGAGGATATGCCTTTCCTCGAGGATGGCACACCGCTTGACATCGTGCTCAATCCGCTCGGTGTTCCGTCGCGTATGAACATCGGGCAGGTGCTTGAAGTACACCTTGGCTTTGCGGCTAAAAAACGTGGCTGGAAGGTTGAGACGCCGGTGTTTGACGGCGCAACGCTTGAGGACATCGAGGAGATGCTGGTTGAGGCCGGCGTCAATGAAGATGGCAAGAGCGTCGTTTACGACGGCCGCACCGGTGAGCGGTTTGACAACCGTGTTACCGTAGGCTATATGTACTACCTCAAGCTCCACCACCTGGTAGACGATAAGATTCATGCCCGCTCGACCGGCCCTTATTCGCTTGTCACTCAGCAGCCGCTCGGTGGCAAGGCGCAGTTTGGCGGCCAGCGTTTCGGCGAGATGGAGGTCTGGGCGCTCGAGGCATATGGCGCAGCTTATACCCTGCAGGAGATCCTGACCGTCAAGTCAGACGATATTACCGGTCGCGTCAAGACCTATGAGGCGATTGTTAAGGGCCATAACGTGCCCCAGCCGGGCGTACCCGAGTCGTTTAAGGTACTGGTCAAGGAGCTTCAGAGCCTGTGCCTTGATATTCAGGTGCTGGACGAGAATATGGAGGTTATCGAGCTGGCCGACGATGAAGAGGACGAAGTGGATTTCTCCCGCCCGATGGAGCATGCCGTTTCGGGCGCGGATGAGGAATTTACCGCCGCCGGATTTGGCATCAACGATGCCGAGGAGGGCGATACCGATCTCTTCGCACTCGATAATGGCATGGAAAGTGAAGATGATGCCGAGGATGATTTTGGTGATGGACTGGACGAATAACGCCGCAGTCAAACCGTGCTGAAATCATCCGTCAAGAGGGAAGGAGCATCTGATTAAATATATGGGATATCATACGTTTAACGCCATCAAGATCGGCCTGGCCTCGCCCGATCTGATCCGCGAGTGGTCATACGGTGAAGTAAAGAAGCCTGAAACCATCAACTACCGCACGCTTAAGCCCGAGCGCGACGGCCTGTTCTGCGAGCGCATTTTTGGCCCAACCAAGGACTGGGAATGCCACTGCGGCAAGTATAAAAAGGTTCGTTTCAAGGGCAAGATCTGTGACAAGTGCGGTGTCGAAGTCACCCGCGCCAAGGTGCGCCGCGAGCGCATGGGCCATATCGAGCTGGCAGCGCCCGTCTCACACATCTGGTATTTCAAGGGCATCCCGTCTCGCATGGGTCTGATTCTTGACATCAGCCCGCGTGTGCTTGAAAAAGTTTTGTATTTTGCCAATTATATCGTTACCGATCCGGGCGATACCCCGCTGATCAAAAAGCAGATTTTATCCGAGGCCGAGTACCGCGACATGCGCGAAAAGTATGAGGACGACTTCCGCGCCGGCATGGGCGCAGAGGCGATCAAGGAGCTGCTGCAAGAGCTTGATCTAGAGCAGCTTTCGTCCGAGCTGAGCGCTGAGCTGCGTGAGTCGACCGGACAAAAGCGCCTGCGCATTATCAAGCGCCTCGAGGTCGTCGAGTCGTTCCGCCTGTCGCACAATCGCCCGGAGTGGATGATTATGGACGTGGTGCCGGTCATCCCGCCGGACATCCGCCCGATGGTACAGCTTGACGGCGGCCGCTTTGCAACAAGCGACTTAAATGACCTGTACCGCCGCGTTATCAACCGCAACAACCGCCTAAAGCGCCTGCTCGAGCTTGGCGCGCCCGACATCATCGTGCGCAACGAGAAACGCATGCTGCAAGAAGCGGTTGACGCGCTGATCGATAACGGCCGCCGCGGCCGTCCGGTCACCGGTCCGAACAACCGCGCGCTCAAGAGCCTGTCCGACATGCTCAAGGGCAAGCAGGGCCGCTTCCGTCAGAACCTGCTCGGCAAGCGCGTCGACTATTCCGGCCGTTCGGTTATCGTCGTCGGTCCGGACCTTAAGATTTGGCAGTGCGGCTTGCCTAAAGAGATGGCACTTGAGCTGTTCAAGCCCTTCGTTATGAAGAAGCTGGTTGAGGACGGCACAGCGTCCAACATTAAATCCGCCAAAAAGATGGTAGAGCGCGCCAAACCAGAGGTTTGGGATGTGCTTGAGGGCATCATCAAGGGCCACCCGGTTATGCTCAACCGCGCGCCGACGCTGCACCGCCTGGGTATTCAGGCATTCGAGCCGGTGCTGGTCGAGGGCCGTGCCATCCGTCTGCACCCACTGGTCTGCACCGCGTTCAATGCGGACTTCGACGGCGACCAGATGGCGGTGCATGTGCCGCTGTCTGCCGAGGCGCAGGCCGAGGCGCGCCTACTCATGCTGTCGGCTAACAATCTCTTAAAGCCGCAGGACGGCAAGCCGGTCACCATCCCCTCGCAGGACATGGTGCTCGGTTCCTATTACCTGACCATCGACCGCGATACTGAGCCGGGCGCCGGCAAGGTATTCCGCGATCCGGATGAGGCACTCATGGCTTATCAAGAGGGGGTTGTGGGCATCCATGCGCCGATCAAAGTGCGCATGACTCGTGAAGTTGGCGGCAAAACGCTTTCCAAGATTGTCGATGCGACCCCAGGACGACTGATTTTCAACGAGCACATCCCGCAGGACCTTGGCTTTGTCGACCGCTCCGACCCGGAAAAGCTGCTCGATCTTGAGATCATGTTTACCTGCGGCAAGAAGGAGCTTGGTAAAATCATTGACAAGTGCATCCGCGTGCACGGCTTTAATGTGACTGCCGAGGTGCTTGATGCAATCAAGTCGATGGGCTACAAGTACTCCACCAGAGGCGCGCTGACCGTTGCGGTCGCGGACATGCTCGTGCCTGAGGGCAAGGACACGTTGATCCGTGAATCCGAGAGTAAGGTCGCACAGATCGACAAGCGATATAAGCGCGGTTTCATCACCGATCAGGAGAGATACCGTCTGACGGTTGCCGAGTGGGAGGAGACCACCAAAAAGGTAACCGCCAAGTTGCAGGAAAACATGCACGCGCAGCGCTATAACCCGATCCACATGATGGCGGACTCCGGCGCGCGCGGCTCGATCAACCAGATCCGCCAGCTCGCCGGCATGCGCGGTTTGATGGCCTCTACGTCCGGTAAGACGATTGAAATTCCGATCAAGTCCAACTTCCGTGAGGGTCTGTCGGTGCTCGAATACTTTATCGCGGCGCGCGGCGCACGAAAGGGCATGGCTGATACCGCGCTGCGTACCGCTGACTCGGGCTACCTGACTCGCCGACTGGTCGATGTTTCACAGGACGTCATCATCCGCGAGGAGGACTGCGGCGCGACCAAGGGTATCTGGGTTGAGGACATCAAAGAGGGCAACCAGGTCATTGAACCGCTGCATGAGCGTCTGCTTGGCCGCTTCCCGGTGGACGATGTGTGCCATCCGGAGACTGGCGCGGTCATCGTGCCCAAGACCAAGATGATGGACGACGCGGATGCGGACGCAATTATCGCAGCGGGTATTACCCGTGTGCAGATTCGCTCGGTGCTCGAGTGCCGCGCGCGCAAGGGCGTGTGCGCGTACTGCTACGGTATTAACCTGGCAATGGGTTCGCTTGTTGGCAAGGGCGAGGCGGTCGGTATTATCGCGGCGCAGTCGATCGGCGAGCCGGGCACCCAGCTGACTATGCGTACCTTCCACACTGGCGGCGTTGCGGGTTCGGATATTACCCAGGGTCTGCCGCGCGTTGAGGAGCTGTTCGAGGCGCGCAAACCCAAGAAAGCAGCGACGCTCGCCGAAATCAGCGGTGTTGTTACGATTGAGGAGTCCAAGCGCACAACGGTCAAGACGGTCAATGTCGTCAATCCCGAGACCGGTGACATGCGCTCCTATCAGCTGGCGTCTTCCTCCGGCATCCGCGTCACTGACGGCCAGGAGGTCGAACGGGGCTTCCAGCTCAACGAAGGCTCGCTCAATCCGCACGACATCCTGCGCATACTCGATCCGCGTGCGGTGCACGACTATGAGATTAAGGAAGTCCAGAAAGTTTACCGCCAGCAGGGCGTTGACATCAACGACAAGCACATCGAAGTCATTGTGCGACAGATGATGCGCAAGGTCCGTGTTGAGGATGCGGGCGACGCTGAAGTACTGCCGGGTTCGGTGATGGATCTGCTTGAGTTTGAGGACTTTAACCAAAAGGTGCAGGACCGCATCGATGCGGGCGAGCAGGATCTCCGCCTGGCGGTTGCCGAGCCGACCCTTATGGGTATTACCAAGGCTTCGCTTGCAACCGATTCCTGGATGAGCGCGGCCTCCTTCCAGGAAACCACCCGCGTGCTGACCGACGCCGCAATCAAGGGCAAGGTTGACCCGCTAATGGGCCTGAAAGAAAACGTTATCATCGGCAAGCTTGTGCCGGCCGGCTCGGGCATGAGCGAATATTGCGACGGGCACTATGAGCAGACCGTCGAGCTGGACTGAAAAGCATAGTTTCGCCGTTTTAATAAGGTATAAGGCAGGCGGGGCAGGGGAATGCTCAAAGCGTTTCCCTGCCCTGCGTCTACCTTGGAAGAATAGGCGGAAAATGTAAGAAAACGATAAAATTTCCTACAAAAACGCTTGACTTCATATTGCCAAACATTTATACTAATGAAGTATGCCGTATAGGAGGGTTACTATGCTTTCACAACTTCAGACGGCGAACAAGGTCATCGGTGTCAAGCAGTCGAAAAAGGCAATTCGAGAGGGCGCGGCCACGCTGGTCTATATTGCGCTGGACGCGGAAAAGCGTGTTGTCGGGCCGATTTACGAGCTTTGCAGCGAAACCGGAACTGAGGTCAATGAGATCACTACCATGGCAGAGCTGGGCGACGCCGCCGGCATTAATGTGGGCGCGGCGGTTGTCACTGTTCTGCGCGATTGATTGTGATGAAACGCGCCGCGTGCGCTTTTCATAAATATCTTTAAAAGAAGGAGGAAATAAAATGCCAACTTTTAACCAACTCGTCCGTAAGGGTCGCGAGGCAGCCATCTACAAATCTACGGCGCCGGCACTGCAGGTAGGCTACAATTCTCAGAAGAAGAAGTCGACCGATCAGCCCGCTCCGCAGAAGCGTGGTGTCTGCACCACGGTTAAAACCATGACGCCCAAGAAGCCGAATTCCGCGCTTCGCAAGGTTGCTCGTGTTAAGCTGACCAACCAGATGGAAGTTTCCGCTTACATCCCTGGTGAGGGCCACAATTTGCAGGAGCACTCGGTCGTTATGGTGCGCGGTGGTCGTGTAAAGGACCTTCCTGGCGTCCGTTACCATATCATCCGCGGCACGCTGGATACCCAGGGTGTGGCCAACCGCCGTCAGGCGCGCTCGAAGTACGGCGCCAAGCGTCCGAAGGCCGGTAAGTAAATCTGTGCATAATCGCGTGTGCTGCGTTGCGGTGCTTGTCGCGTATCTTTTTGTGTGCGCTCCCGCACCGTGCCATACTCACACGATTTTGCTCGATTTAACAATCGGTAACCCATACGTTTTGCGAGAAAAGTTAAAGTTTTCAGCAAAGCACTCTACTTGCTTTGTCTGAGGCGTTTTATATCCGTTTGATTTGATATGATAGGGCGGATGTATTACCTCGGACGGGCATGACAACGGCTGGCCCTGAAAAGCGCAGCCGTAGTACCTGTGAAATCAAATTATTTTGAAGGAGGGAAGTAAAGTGCCAAGAAGAGGTAATGTCCCGAAGAGAGACGTTCTGCCCGATCCGCTTTATAATTCCAAGCTCGTCACCAAGCTGGTCAACTCGATCATGCTGGACGGCAAGAAGGGCGTTTCGCAGAAGGTCGTATATGGTGCTTTCGATATTGTCCGCGAGAAGACCGGACGCGAACCGCTGGAGGTTTTCACCGAAGCGATGGAGAATATCATGCCGTCGCTCGAAGTTAAGGCCCGCCGTGTCGGCGGCGCCACCTACCAGGTGCCGATGGAAGTGCGCCCAGAGCGTCGTCAGACCCTGGGCTTGCGCTGGATCACCCGATATGCCCGCACGCGCTCCGAAAAGACCATGCGCGAGCGTCTGGCCGGTGAGATCATGGACGCCTGCAACAATCTGGGCGGCGCTGTCAAAAAGCGCGAGGACACGCACAAGATGGCGGAAGCGAACAAGGCGTTTGCACACTACCGCTATTGATCTGCGTGCTATTGGGCGTTTGAAAGGAGAGCAATATGCCTAGAGAATATTCCCTGGAACGGACCAGAAATATCGGCATCATGGCGCACATCGACGCCGGTAAAACCACTACCACCGAGCGTATTCTGTATTACACCGGTGTAAATCACAAAATTGGCGATACCCACGACGGTACCGCCACCATGGACTGGATGGCGCAGGAACAGGAGCGCGGCATCACCATCACCTCGGCCGCGACCACCTGCCATTGGTCTGGCTCGCAGCACCAGTTCCCGGAGCATCGCATCAACATCATCGATACCCCGGGCCACGTCGACTTTACCATTGAGGTGCAGCGCTCGCTGCGCGTGCTGGATGGTTCTGTCACCGTTTTCTGCGCAAAGGGCGGCGTTGAGCCGCAGTCCGAAACCGTATGGCATCAGGCTAACGATTATCATGTGCCGCGCATGGCGTTCGTTAATAAGATGGACATCATGGGCGCGGACTTTTTCAATGTTGTCGCAATGATGAAGGACCGTCTCAAGTGTAACGCGGTTCCGATCCAGTTGCCGATCGGCGTCGAGGATACGTTCCGCGGTATCATCGACCTGGTCAACATGCGCGCCGAGGTCTATTATGACGATCTTGGCAAGGATGTGCGCGATGAGGACATCCCGGCGGACATGCTTGAGCAGGCACAGCAGTACCACGATGCATTGTGGGAAGCGGCTGCCGAGCTGGATGAAGACCTGATGATGAAGTACCTCGAGGGAGAGGAGATTACTCCGGAGGAGGTTAAGGCCGCGATCCGCAAGGGAACGATTGCCAACGAGGTCGTTCCGGTACTATGCGGCACGGCTTATCGCAATAAGGGCGTGCAGATGCTGCTTGACGCGGTAATCGACTATATGCCCGCGCCGACCGACATCCCGGACATTAAGGGCATTAACCCGAAGACTGGCGAGGAGGATTCCCGTCCGTCATCCGACGACGCGCCGTTCTCTGCGCTGGCGTTCAAGATTGCAACCGACCCCTTTGTCGGCCGACTGACCTATTTCCGCGTGTACTCCGGATCGATCACCGCGGGTTCCTCTGTGCTTAACGCAACGAAGGATAACCGCGAGCGCCTTGGCCGCATTCTGCAAATGCACGCAAACCACCGTCAGGATATTGACGTGGTATATTCGGGCGATATTGCAGGCGGCATCGGTTTTAAAAATGTGACGACGGGCGATACGCTCTGCGACGAAAAGCATCCGATCATCCTGGAGTCGATGAACTTCCCGGAGCCGGTTATCCGCGTTGCGATCGAGCCTAAGACCAAGGCTGGTCAGGAGAAGATGGGCATTGCGCTGGCAAAGCTTGCGGAGGAGGATCCGACCTTCAAGACTTACACCGACGAGGAGACCGGACAGACCATCATCGCTGGTATGGGTGAGCTGCATCTTGAGATTATCGTAGACCGCCTGCTGCGCGAGTTTAAGGTGGAGGCTAATGTTGGCGAGCCGCAGGTTGCCTACAAGGAGACCATCCGCCGCTCTGCGGATGTCGATCAGAAGTACGCACGCCAGTCGGGCGGTAAGGGCCAGTACGGCCACGTCAAGATTATTGTTGAGCCGAACGAGTCCGGCAAGGGTTATGAGTTCATCAACAAGATTGTTGGCGGTGCCATCCCGAAGGAGTATATTGAGCCGGTTAACCAGGGAATCCAGGGCGCGATGCAGGCTGGCATTCTGGCAGGCTACCCGGTTGTCGATGTTAAGGTCACGCTGTATGACGGCTCGTATCACGAGGTCGACTCCTCTGAAATGGCGTTTAAGATTGCGGGTTCGATGGCGTTCAAGGAAGCGATGAAGAAGGCCGATCCTGTGCTGATGGAGCCTATCATGCAGGTGGATGTGCTGGTGCCCGAAGAGTATATGGGCGACGTAATCGGCGGCCTGAACGCGCGCCGTGGCCAGATTCAGGGCATGGAGCCGCGCGGCGGTGTGCAAGCGGTTTCCGCTGCTGTGCCGCTCAGTGAGATGTTCGGCTACGCAACTGCGCTGCGCTCGAGCACACAGGGCCGTGGCCAGTACACCATGCAGCCCAGCCACTATACTGAAGTTCCGAAAAACATTCAGGAAAAGATCATGGATAGCCGGAGCAAAAACGACAACTAAAAAGCAGGATAGCTATTGCATTTTTCTGCAATTTGCAGTAGAATATATTCACCATGACTATGTAATTGAATTACGAGGAGGATAATCACAATGGCAAAGGAAAAATTTGACCGCTCGCTGCCGCACGTAAACATCGGCACCATCGGCCACGTTGACCATGGCAAGACCACCCTGACCGCGGCGATCACCAAGGTTCTGGCGATGGAAGGCGAAGCTGAGTACCAGGCTTATGACTCTATTGACAAGGCGCCGGAGGAGAAGGAGCGCGGCATTACGATCAACACTGCGCACGTTGAGTATCACACCAAGAGCCGCCACTATGCACACGTTGACTGCCCGGGTCACGCCGACTACGTTAAGAACATGATTACCGGTGCGGCGCAGATGGATGGTGCAATCCTGGTTGTTTCTGCCGCGGACGGCCCGATGCCCCAGACCCGTGAGCACATCCTGCTTGCCCGTCAGGTAGGCGTACCGTATATCGTTGTATTTATGAACAAGGTTGACCAGGTTGATGATGCTGAGCTGCTCGATCTGGTTGAGATGGAGATCCGCGAGCTGCTGTCCTCCTACGAGTTCCCGGGCGACGACGTTCCGGTAATCCGCGGCTCCGCGCTGGGCGTGCTGACCTCCGAGTCCACCGATCCGAACGCGCCGGAGTACGCTTGCATCCACGAACTGATGGACGCTGTTGACACCTATATCCCGACGCCGGACCGCGCGGCTGATAAGCCGTTCATCATGCCGGTTGAGGACGTGTTCTCGATCACCGGCCGTGGTACGGTTGCTACCGGTCGTGTTGAGCGCGGTCAGCTGAACATGGGCGAGGAAGTTGAGATCGTTGGTCTGATGGACGCGCCGCGCAAGACCGTTGTTACCGGTATCGAGATGTTCCGCAAGCTGCTGGACTATGCTGAAGCTGGCGACAACATCGGTGCGCTGCTCCGCGGCATTCAGAAGACCGAGATCGAGCGCGGACAGGTTCTGGCAAAGCCCGGTTCCATTCATCCGCACACCAAGTTCCACGGCCAGGTTTACGTGCTGAAGAAGGAAGAGGGCGGCCGTCACACCCCGTTCTTTAACAACTATCGTCCGCAGTTCTACTTCCGTACTACCGACGTTACCGGCGTTATCACCCTGCCGGCCGGCACTGAGATGTGCATGCCGGGCGACAATGTTGAGATGGACGTTGAGCTGATTACTCCGATTGCGATCGAGGAAGGCCTGCGTTTCGCTATCCGCGAGGGTGGCCGTACCGTAGGTTCTGGCGTTGTTACTAAGATCAACGCTGACTAATTGACTTTAAAAAACTCCCATGCTTGACATGGGAGTTTTTTCTTGTCTATTTTTCATCTTTTGCGGCAGACTAAGCGTGAGGAGGGAGATACAAATGAAGTCGAACGAGCTATCAGATCATCAGGCGCAGGCAGCGCAAAAGGCTTTTGCGTGGATGGATTGCAGCAAACCAAGTATATCTGCGCGCAGCAGTGAGCCGGAAGAAGACGATGGCGTTGCTGAAGGAATTGCGGTTCCGCTGCACAAGCATGGTCGCGGGCGCTCGCATCCGATGAAAGGCACCAACAGTGAGGATCTGACTGAGTGGTGCATCGAGCATCAGACCTGATAAAACACGGGTAGGGCTACTGCACAGATGCGGCAGCCCTGCTGTTTTACATTTTGCCCGGTTTGTGCTACAATATACCGGTGAACAGGGCACGCGGGATATAAAAGCTGCATAGCCTGAAAGCAGGAGGGAAGAACCATGTCTGTTTTCTGGCAATCCGTGCTGGCAGTATTTGCCGCCGTGGGCTTTTATACACTGCTGCATACCGTTTACGAGCTGATTAGTGCTCGCGTTCTGCGAATGCACAGCGCGGCTGAGCTGACGCTCTATGGCGATGGCTGTGACCCTGCAAGCGAGCAGCTGATCCGCATGGCGGCCCGCGTGCGCCGGCAGTATCTGCCCGGGATGTCGATTACCTTTGTTGAGATTGGCAGTGGGCAGGGGCAGAATATCGCCCGGCACATGGCCGCGCGGATGGACATCATGTATCTGGAGTGACAAAAGAGGAACGGTGGAGCGTTGGACGAGAGAGAGTATGTATTGATAAGCGGCACGGTGGAGCAGATCGTTTTCTATAACAAGGAAAACGGCTACGCCGTGCTGCGTCTTGCGGCCGAAAACGGCGCCGAGGTGACCGCCACCGGCACTTTTCCCAATATTGGGCTGGGTGAGCAGGTCATTTTAACCGGGCTGTGGGTGACGCATCCATCCTATGGCGAGCAGCTTCAGACGGTGGCGTTTGAGCGGCGCCTGCCCTCATCGGTGCGGGGGATCGCCGAATATCTGGGATCAGGGCTGATCCGAGGAATCGGGCAGCGGCTTGCCGTCCGCATTGCGGAAAAGTTTGGAGAGGATACCTTCGACGTCCTCGCCCATCAACCTGAACGGTTGACCGAAATCCGCGGTATCACTTCGAAAAAGGCGCGCGAGATCGGGCGTCAGTTTGTCGAGCAGAGTGAGATGCGCCTGCTGATGGACTTTTTAAACGAGCATAGCCTGCCGGTTGCGCTTACGCCGCTGCTGTACAAGCGTCTGCACGAAAGCGCAATAGACGCGCTGTGCGAAAACCCGTATCTGCTGTGTGATCCATATTACGACGTCGATTTCCGGCTGGCCGATGGGCTGGCGATGGAGCTCGGTTTATCACTGCTGTCGGATGAGCGTGCGGACGCAGGCGTGACATATACGCTGATGTTTAATCTAGATAACGGACATACTTTTATTCCTGTGGAGAAGTTGATACGCGCAGTATGCACCCTGCTGTCAGACAATGATGTTGTGTTTGACGAGGATCGCGCGCTTGCCAGTATTGAGCGGCTGGCCGCGACAGGCAGACTGGTGCGCGAGCACATTGCGGGGAAGGATGCGGTCTATCTACGCGGCATGCGTGACGCAGAGACCTATCTTGCGGATATGCTTGGGCAGATGGCTGAGCGTAATTATGAATACGATTTTGATGTAAACACGCTGCTGGATGCGTTACTCGATAGCGCGGAATTTCTGTATTCGGATAAGCAGCGGCAGGCGATCACCTGCGCTGCGCGCAACGGGCTGGTCATCCTGACCGGCGGGCCGGGTACGGGCAAGACCACCACGGTGCGTGGCATTCTTCAGGTTTTTGAGGCGCTCGGCCTACAAACGCTGCTCGCCGCACCGACCGGCCGTGCCGCCAAGCGGCTGTCCGATCTGACCGGCATGGAGGCAAAAACCATCCACCGGCTGCTCGAGGCGGGCTTTGCCCCGGGTGGGCGCACCGCCTTTGCGCGCAACCTGACTAACCCGCTGGAGTGCGATGCGGTCATTCTGGACGAGGTGTCCATGGTTGATATAGTACTTATGCAGGCGTTGGTCGAGGCCCTGCCTTACGGGGCGCGGCTCGTGTTGGTCGGGGATGCGGATCAGTTGCCGCCGGTCGGCCCTGGCAATTTTCTGCGTGACGTGATCGCCTCGCACCGCGTGCCGACCATCGGTCTGACCGAGATATTCCGGCAAGCGCAGCAGTCGGATATTGTGATGAACGCGCACGCGGTCAATGCCGGGCAGATGCCCGTGCCCTCGAGGGCGGAGGGTGACTTTTTCTGGCTAAAGCGCGCCGACCCCGCCGCTGTGATCGATACGGTCGTGCAGTTGTGCGCTACGCGCCTACCGGGGCACTATGGGTTTTCGCCGTCGCAGATCCAGGTACTATCGCCCGGCAAACGGCAGGGCAGCGGTACGATCGCGCTCAACCGTCGTTTGCAGGAGACGCTCAACCCTTCTGCGGAAAACAAGCTTGAAAAGCGTTTTGGCGACTGGGTGTTCCGCGAGGGCGACCGCGTGATGCAGGTGCGCAACAACTATGATATTGTGTGGGAGCGTATCAGCGACGGAGAGCCGGGTACAGGGGTATTTAACGGTGACGTGGGCGAGATCCTGCAAATTTTTCCGCAGCAGGAGTGCCTGACGATCCGGTTTGATGAGCGCATCGCTACCTATACTTATGATATGTTGGGCGAGATAGAGCTTGCCTATGCGTTCACTGTGCACAAATCCCAGGGCAGCGAGTTCGACGCGGTTGTGCTTGCATTGTCGGATGGCCTGCCGCGCCGCCTGCTCACACGCAACATTCTGTATACTGCGATCACGCGTGCACGGCAGTTGCTTGTCATAGTCGGCAGTGATGATACAATAGCATATATGGTGGGCAACAATCAGAAAGGGCGGCGGTACAGTGCGCTTGCAGCGCGTATGCGCGCTGATGCAGCATCCGACGCGCCCGGAGGCAGTACAGCGAATGAAAGCGCGGAAAAACATGGATAAATAACAACAAATCGGTAAACAGCCTTGAAAATCACTATACAGATAGGGTATAATAAAACCACTGTAAACTGATGGAACCGAATGAAAAGGATGAAATGAGAATATGGCTTCTTTTCTGGAAATTTTAGCGAAAAAATTTTCACTGTTCTCCAGTGACATCGGCATTGACCTTGGCACAGCGACCGTGCTTGTCTATGTAAAGGGGAAGGGCATTGTGCTCAACGAGCCGTCCGTTGTCGCGGTAGATAAGGTATCGGGCAAGATTTTGTCCGTCGGCGCCGAGGCGCAAAAGATGCTCGGCCGCACGCCGGGCAATATCATCGCCATCCGTCCGCTGCGCGAGGGCGTCATCTCGGACTATGAGATGACCGAGCGCATGATAAAAGAATTCATTCGCAAAGTGCAGGGCTTTCGGCTATTTAAGCCAAACGTAGTCATCTGCGTGCCGTCGATCATCACCGAGGTTGAGGAGCGTGCGGTTATTGACGCGGGCACCCAGGCGGGCGCAAAGCGCGTATTTCTGATTGAGGAGCCGGTTGCGGCCGCGATCGGCGCGGGTATCGATATTGCAAAGCCTAGCGGTAATATGGTGGTTGACATCGGCGGGGGAACGACCGATGTAGCAGTTATCTCGCTTGGCGGTATTGTCGAATCGACATCAATCAAGGTCGCGGGCGATAAGTTTGATGAGGCGATTGTCAAATATGTGCGTCGCAAGCACAACGCGCTGATCGGCGAGCGCACGGCGGAGCACATCAAAAAGACCATCGGCTGCGTTTATCCGCGTACTGAGGAGGTCTCTATGGAGGTCAAAGGGCGCTGTCTGCTGACCGGCCTGCCGCGCACCTTTTCGGTCAACTCATCCGAGATTCTTGATGCGCTCGAGGAAGTCAGCTCGACGATCGTCGAGGCAATCCACTGGGTGGTTGAGCGCACGCCCCCTGAGCTGACGGGCGATATTTCAACCAATGGTATCGTTATGACCGGCGGCGGCTCGCTCATTTGGGGTTTTGACAAGCTGGTTTCGTCCAAAACCGGCATACCAACCCATATAGCGGATGAGGCGATTTCCTGCGTTGCCTATGGCACGGGCAACTGTCTGGAAAATCTTTCCGGAATGCAAGATGGTACAATGAATCTATCTCGCCAGCGCCAGATGATGCAGTGACACTTTTGTTAGGTGCGTGTGCGATCCGGCCTGATGCATGTGCCCACACAGGTGTGGATGAACTACCGACCGAGATGCGGCTGGCAGAGCATAATCACTTTCTCTACTTGTATTAAAAACCGCGCGCATGATTTTGGTATCCTCTCATGCCGCGGTTTTTATAAAACCGGCGCGTCCGGTTTTCCGTATCGCATCAATCCGCAGCAGAGCGGCGGATTTGATATAGCTGCGCTTTGCAGCATGCCGTGCCTGTGGGCGCGGGGAGAAAATGGCTCAGGCGGAGTGAAAATGGTATGCCGCATGCTGCGCAATACCTGCACACCCGCCGCAATACGGGTGTTTTTGATGGGAGGATATGCTATGGCAGATCGGAACACGAACGCATGGGTAGAGGTTGGCGTGACAGGAGCAAAATCGCTGACCGAGGGCCGCTGGAAAATGTCAGCGGATGAGCAGGACTTTCTTTTGCGCAGTGCAGAGGATCAGGGTGAGACCACTATTTTACACTTTGAGCGCGCGGCTTGCCGCCTGGAAAAACAGAAGACAGCGCATGTTTTACTGGACCGAAACGGCCTGCTCGATCGATATGAGCTGGAGCCTATCCGCATGGAGCTGACCTTGCCGGATGGTGAGCGCGCGGAGCTTGCCGCAGTATGCAGCCTGGATAATATACAGAAATTATCCGGCTGGGGTCTGTCCATTTTGCCGGTGTTCGATTTGCTGGATAAACCAGATGCGACAGAGAGTATCACCTGCGCGCAGGGCAACGACCTGCTGCCAGATGGCGCACGCCTTGAGGTATGGCGCGCGCAGGACGAACTTGTGCTGCTCAAACGTGACAGCGGCTTGTATACACCCAAGCGCACCGTGCAGTTTGGCCGTCTTGCGGTGCGGTCGATTCGCTCGGTGCGGCAGATGGGTGAAGTCAAGCGAGAGGCGTATCAGATTCCAGGTACGCCGGGTGGCATCCATCTAGGCAAGGCGGTGCTTATTGGCGCGCTACTTGCCGTTGCGCTGGGATTTTTGGGTGCGATAATTTTGAGCGCACTGGGTTTAATTGCGGGCATTGCAGTCGGCGTGATCATTGGCGTTTGTCAGGCTAGTGAGGAAGGCACGCCTGCCTGTACTGAGTATCGGGAGATTGACGAGCGCAAGGTAATCGTAGACATCGACCAGCCGGATGGCGGCGCCGCGTCCATACTGTTCCAAAAGGAGGCCTGGGAGCCGCTAAATCGCTTGTTGGCGCCGGCAGAGCTGCAAGGCGGCGCATACCGCCGCCAGCCAGGAGCGGGAGAGGGTCTGGTCGATGAGCTGGAGCGCCTATCGGCTCTATATGAGGATGGGCAACTAACCGTCGGTGAATTTGAGCAGGCAAAGTCCAAGCTGCTCGCGCAATTATGAGGCAAGGTATGAGCGAGCAGCAGCAATACATGAAAGCAGCGCTGCGCCTTGCGCGCAAGGCAGCAAGCGAGGGCGAGGTACCAGTCGGCGCGGTGGTTGTATGCGATGGTAAGATCGTTGGACGCGGGCGCAACCGCCGCGAAAGCAAAAAGAACGCGCTGCTTCATGCCGAAATAGAGGCGATTGGCAAGGCGTGCAAAAAGCTCGGCGGCTGGCGGTTGCATAAGTGTGATCTGTATGTCACGCTCGAGCCATGTCCGATGTGCGCGGGCGCGATTATCAACGCCCGCATTAAAACCGTATATTACGGTGCGCCCGACCCCAAAGCAGGCTCGTGCGGCACGCTAGTCGACTTGTTTGTGCTGCCGTATAATCACCGGCCCGAGGTGGTCGCCGGTGTGCTTGAGGATGAGTGCGCCGATGTGCTGCGCGATTTTTTCCGCGCGCTGCGCAAGCGGCAAAAGGACGAGTGCGCACATAGGGAGGCAGACGCCGACAGTGTAGAGTAATGCTGTGCCTAGGCGTTTTAAGATAGATAGTACGTTAACTGATAAGGGGTAAAAAGAGAAAATGCAACGAGAGAGACTTGGTTCGCGCCTGGGCTTTATCCTGCTTTCCGCAGGATGCGCTATCGGCGTGGGCAATGTGTGGAAATTTCCGTGGCTGGTTGGGCAGTATGGCGGCGGCGCGTTCGTCGTATGCTATGTTATCTTTCTGCTCATCCTCGGCCTGCCGATCATGACGATGGAGTTTGCGGTCGGCCGCGCCAGCCAGAAAAGTCCGGTGCGGGCGTATCAGGCGCTTGAAAAGCCGGGCACCAAGTGGCACATCCATGGCTATATTGCGCTGATCGGCAATTACCTACTGATGATGTTTTATACCACGGTCTGCGGCTGGATGCTATACTATTTTTACCAGATGGCGGCCGGCCACTTTGCAGGCCTGGATACCGCAGCTGTTGAAGCGGCGTTCCCGGAGATGCTCAGCCGCCCAGGGGTACTGACGCTGTGCATGGTGATCGTCGTTATTGCGGGTTTTGTAATTAACTCGTTCGGCTTGCAGAGCGGCCTTGAACGCGTAACCAAGGTGATGATGCTCGCGCTGCTTGCGATCATGGTCATTCTTGCAATCAACAGCATATTGACTGAGGGATCAGCGGAAGGCCTTCGGTTCTATCTTGTGCCTGATTTTGACCGCATGCAGGAGACCGGTATCATCGATGTGGTTGTAAACGCGATGAACCAGTCGTTTTTTACGCTTTCGCTCGGTATCGGTGCAATGGCTATTTTTGGCAGCTATATCGGCAAAAGCCGCGCACTGTTCGGCGAGGCGGTCAACGTTGCCATTCTGGATACATTTGTAGCATTCACCTCAGGGCTTATCATCTTCCCGGCCTGCTTTGCCTTTGGCGTCGCGCCGGATAGTGGCCCTAACCTGATCTTTGTCACCTTACCCAATATTTTTAATCATATGGCGTTTGGCCGCTTGTGGGGCACGCTCTTTTTTGTGTTCATGGCATTTGCAGCGTTTTCAACCGTGCTTGCCGTATTTGAGAACATTATGTCCTGCTGGATGGATATGACCGGCTGGAGCCGCAAAAAAGTTGCAGCGATCAACACTGTGCTCATGATTGTACTCAGCCTGCCGTGTGTCTTTGGCTATAACCTATGGTCGGCATTCCAGCCATTTGGCGAGGGTACGACTATTCTCGACCTTGAAGACTTCCTCGTGTCTAACATCTGGCTGCCGCTGGGTTCACTGGTGTATCTGTTGTTCTGCACCAGGCGCTACGGTTGGGGCTGGAAGAATTTCCAGGCGGAGGCCAACGAGGGCGGCGGCCTCAAAATACGAAATTGGATGCGGGTTTACGTCAGCTATATTCTACCGCTGATTGTTATCGCGCTGTTTGTGCTTGGCATAAAAGATAAGTTTTTTCCGTAAAATCGCTTGAAAAACGGGATGTAATGCAGTATAATATTATTTGTTGCATCCCGTAATTTGCCGGTGTGATGGAATTGGTAGACGTAGTGGACTCAAAATCCACCGCTGGTGACAGCGTACCGGTTCGAGTCCGGTCACCGGCACCAGATCAATATGATCCGAACCCATTTCTGATTGGAAATGAGTTCGGATCATTTATTTTGCATTTTAGAGAAGTGCGTTATAAAATAATATCTGCGGTGTTTTGGAACCACCACTCACGGCACCGCATGCAGAATGCGTGACTGACAGCGTTGGATAGACAGGCAGGAAGTTGGGCGCAGGCGGAAAATGGTCTTGCATTTTTCCGTAAACTAGGGTACGCTAATGAAAATATGAAATGATACCGCGAAGGGGGGAGCGCGTGTGTCCGGGCTGATAGAGGTTTGCGTAGATGCAGTTGAGTCTGCGGTGTGCGCCGCGCGCGGCGGCGCTACGCGGCTTGAGCTGTGCGAAAATTTGGTAATCGGTGGAACATCGCCGAGCGAAGATCTGTTTTGTATGGTGCGTGAGCGGGTGGATTTGCCCATCCGCGTGCTGCTGCGGCCACGCTTTGGCGACTTTCTTTATACGGATGATGAGTTTGAGTTGCTCCGCCGGCAGACCAGGCGTTTTGTTTCGCTTGGGGCGGATGGTATTGTGATCGGTGTACTGCGCCCGGACGGTACGCTGGACGAGGCGCGCATGGCGGAACTGATTGCGCAGGCCGGCGGCTGTGGGATAACGCTGCACCGCGCGTTCGACGTATGCCGTGATCCATTTGCGGCGCTTGACACTGCAAAGCAGCTGGGCGTGGACACAATTTTAACTTCGGGCCAGCAGGCACGCTGCACGGACGGCGCGGCGTTGTTGCGCGCGCTGGTTGCGCAGAGCGGCGGCAGGCCGCAGATTCTTGTGGGGGCGGGCGTTACGGCCGAGGCGATCCGCATATTGCAACCGGCAACTGGAGCGTGCGCTTTTCATCTGTCTGCTAAGCGGGTTGAGCGCAGCCGGATGTCCTACCGGCGTGAGGGGGTGCCGATGGGCATTCCCGGCATCAGCGAATTTGAGGTCTGGCGGTGTGATGAAACGGCGGTGCGTAAAGCGCGGCAGGCACTTGACGCATTGTGCGGGGCGTCAAAGGGGGAGCAGGTATGAAGATTGAAAAGATACTCAACAATAATGTTGTGGTGGCGCTGGATGAAAATGGCGTTGAGGTTGTGCTGATGGGGCGCGGGCTGGCCTTTGGCCGTCACGCAGGCGATTCAGTCGAGGAAGATAAGGTAGAAAAACGCTTTACACTTAACTCGGATCAGCTGTCAAGCAGGTTTCAGCAGCTGCTCACCAGCATACCGCTTTCTCATTTTCTGATGAGCGAGCGCATCATCAATCACGCTAAGCTGACGCTGGGTAAGGAGCTGTCGGACAGCATTTATGTCACGCTGCCTGACCATATCTCGGCCGCGATCCAGCGGTATCGGCAGGGGGTTGCGCTGCACAATCCGCTTTTGTGGGATATCCAGCAGTTTTATAAGGATGAATATGCGATCGGTCTGGAGGCCAATCGGATCGTAAAAGAGGAGACCGGCGTCGCTTTCACCGAGGACGAGGCGGGGTTTATCGCGCTGCATTTTGTCAATGCGCAGATAGGCGGTGAAATACGGGATGTGTATGATATGACCTATCTGATGCAGGCGGCTTTTCAGATCGTGCGCACAGCATATGGCTTTGAGCCGAGCTGCGACACACTGGATTATTATCGTTTTGTTACGCATCTGAAATTTTTTGCCCGCCGCATTGTCAGCGGGCAGCATTACGGTGACCAGGACGCCGATTTGCTAGATGCGGTGTGGTATAAATATCCACGCGCTTATGATTGCGCCCGCAGAATATGTAGCTATGTGGAGCGGGAAAAGGGGTTTCGCGCGGGCAAGGATGAGCTGCTGTATTTGACTATCCATATCGCGCGCATTATGGAGAAAAAT
This sequence comes from uncultured Agathobaculum sp., assembly GCF_944380985.1. Taxonomy (GTDB): domain Bacteria; phylum Bacillota; class Clostridia; order Oscillospirales; family Butyricicoccaceae; genus Agathobaculum. Next base: position 111,206 of record NZ_CALWJJ010000004.1, read on the forward strand.
ATGCAGTAGGCGAATGTTCCTATACATGTTGCATGTATAAGATGATAAATAATACAGTTTTTTGTGGGATTAGACAAAAAATGATAAAAAATTTCGGGAGGTATGCCGGGGGAAAAGGGCTTGCCAAATTGTGAACAGTTTGTTAAAATCAAAGTAACAAATCGATAGTCATTTGGAACAAATGGATTGTTACCGTTTTTACGGGCAAAACCAGATTTCTCACAGATTGGCGTCATGCATCCAGGTGGATGATGCCTTTTGGAGAAGTTTGGTTTTTTTTATTAAATTTAGCATATGATCTAATATTCGAATTGTAGGAAAAGGGAGTGAAGCGATGTTCGGCAAACTCAAAGAACGGTTTGGCGGCGCTTCCGGCCTTGCGGTCGCCGCACCGGTTTCGGGCTCGGTGGTTCCGCTCGAGCAGGTGCCGGACCCGACCTTCGCACAGGGCATTCTCGGTAAGGGAGTGGCGATCGAGCCGGATGAGGGGTGCATTACCGCCCCAGCGGACGGCACGGTTGAGATGATGTTTGACACCGGGCATGCGATCAGCATGACCACGGCAGATGGCATCGAGTTGCTGATTCATGTGGGGATTGATACAGTTGCACTCAAGGGCCGGCATTACAAAGCGTGCTGCCGGTCGGGCGACACGGTTCGAAAAGGCGATAAGCTGATCGAATTCGACTGCGAGGCGATCCGGGCCGAGGGCTATCAAACGGTCACGCCCGTCATCGTCTGCAATGCGGACAGTTATTCTGCGGTTCGCCTGGTGGCCGCGGGCACGGTTGCGGCGGGCGATAATTTGCTGGCGATCTCTAAAAAGTGAGTGCCGGCCATCCAAACGGTTTCATTTCGCCCTGCGGGGCGGTGAAATAATATGCGTTTTCTTCGTTCGGCTCGGAGGAGGCGCAATGCTACACTAAGGCTGCGCGCCCGCGTAGCCGACGACAAAGAGGAGGGGAAATCCTTATGATGAAGTACTTACAGAGACTAGGCAAAGCCCTGATGCTGCCGGTGGCATGTCTGCCGATTGCCGGCATTCTGATGGGCATTGGCTACGCACTCGCCCCCGGCGCGATGGCAGCTGGCGGCGAATATGCTACCTCTGGCGCGGCCTATACGATCGGCTTCTTCCTGATCAAGGCCGGCGGCGCGCTGATCGACAATATGTCCTGGCTGTTCGCAGTTGGCGTTGCGGTCGGCATGGCCAAGGATAAGGACGGTACGGCGGGCCTTGCCGGTCTGGTATCCTGGCTGATGATCACCAAGCTGCTCGATCCGTCGGTCGTTGCAACGCTGAGCGGCGTTGCAGTGGAAAACGTCGATCCGGCGTTTGGCAACATTCAGACCCAGTTTATCGGCATTCTGGCCGGCCTGATTGGCGCGGCGTGCTACAATAAGTTTAAGGACACCAAGCTGCCTGACTGGCTGTCGTTCTTCTCTGGCAAGCGCAGTGTCGCCATTATCACGGCGGTCATCTCGATTGTTGTTGCGGCGATCCTATTCTTCGTTTGGCCGGTAGTTTATGGCGCGCTGGTATGGATCGGCGAGCAGATTTTGTCCGCAGGTGCGATTGGTGCTGGTGTGTATGCGTTCCTCAATCGTCTGCTCATCCCGTTCGGCCTGCATCACGCGCTCAACAATGTGTTCTGGTTCAATACCTTCGGCATTGGCGACCTGAACAACTTCTGGGCGGGTCTCACTTCGGCTGATGTCGGGTACAGCCTCGGCATGTACATGTCCGGCTTCTTCCCGTGCATGATGTTCGGTCTGCCGGGCGCGGCGCTTGCGATGATTCACTGCGCAAAGACGACCAAGAAAAAGGTTGCGATCGGCCTGGTCGGCTCTGCCGCGATCTGTGCGTTCGTCTGCGGCGTTACCGAGCCGTTTGAATTCGCGTTCATGTTCCTGGCGCCGGCACTGTATGTGGTTTATGCGCTGCTGTACGGCATTTTCACCGTGATTACCGTTGCGGTCGGCTTCCGTGCAGGCTTCTCGTTCTCTGCGGGCCTGACCGACCTTGTGTTCTCGTCCTCGCTGCCGGCGGCGCAGAATACGCTGCTGATCATCCCGCTGGGCATCGCGGCATTCATCGTGTTCTACATCATCTTCCGCTTTGCAATTAAAAAGTGGGATCTCAAGACCCCGGGCCGTGAGGATGACGAAGACACCGCGGCTCTGGACGCGGGTGCGACGCTCACCAACGACGACTACACTGCGGTTGCTGCCACTGTGCTCGAGGGCCTTGGCGGCGCAGATAATATCGCCTCTCTCGATAACTGCATCACTCGTCTGCGTATCGAAGTCAAGGACTATATGCAAGTGGATGAGAAGAAGATCAAATCCGCAGGCGTTGCGGGTGTGATGCGTCCGTCTCAGACCTCGGTGCAGGTTATCATTGGCACCAAAGTCCAGTTCGTAGCCGACGAAATGGCAAAAATGCTCAAGTAAGCAGATTATATATTGCATCCACCTTGCGCTCCGCGCAGTGAAAAGGCGGGCGAAAGCCCGCCTTTTTTCTTTCGGTAGCCGGCCTGCCTGCCGGTATACGGCACAGATGGATCGCATTTATGCATTTATGTAGAGGTACTGGATATGAAAATCATTCGAGCAAAAGACTATGCTGACATGAGCCGCAAGGCAGCCAACATTATCTCCGCGCAGGTTATTCTCAAACCGGATTCTGTGCTGGGGCTTGCAACCGGATCGTCTCCGATCGGCATCTATGAGCAGCTGATCAAATGGTACGATAAGGGCGATGTGGATTTCGGTGCGTGCACAACCTTTAATCTGGATGAGTACCGCGGTCTTACCCCGGATCACGACCAGAGCTACCACTATTTCATGCACAAAAACTTTTTCGACCATATCAACATCCCGGAGGAGCGCATCAACCTGCCGGACGGCGCGCAGCTGGACGCTGAGCGCGAATGCGCTCGCTATGATGCGGCGATCCGTGCGGCCGGTGGCATCGATTTGCAGCTGCTGGGTATGGGCGTCAACGGTCATATCGGCTTTAACGAGCCGGATGAGTATTTTTCTAAGGGCACGCATTGCGTGAACCTGACCGAGTCCACCATTGAGGCGAACAAGCGCTTTTTTGCCTCGGCGGACGATGTGCCGCGGCAGGCGTATACCATTGGCGTACAGACCATCATGCTTGCGCGCCGCATTGTGATTGTGGTATCGGGCGAAAATAAAGCGGATACCGTGCGCGCCGCGTTTTTCGGTCCGGTCACGCCGCGCGTGCCGGCGACCATTTTGCAGTTGCACACCGATGTTTCGGTTGTGGCGGATGAGGCGGCGCTGTCCAGATGCAGCGATCTGCTGTAAAAGCAAAGAAGGCAATAATATGGAATATAAAAACCTGAAAGTTTTCCAGCCGGACGGTACATTCCGCACCGGCGGACTGTGTATCGAGGGCGAGCGCATCGTGCCCGCTGCTCCCTCTACCGGTGCGCGAGATATGGGCGGCATGTACGCGATTCCCGGCCTTATCGATCTGCATTTTCACGGCTGCATGGGATACGATTTCTGCGACGGCACGCATGAGGCGATTTCTGCCATCGCCAAATATCAGGCGAAAAACGGCGTTGCCGCCATCTGTCCGGCGACAATGACCTATCCGGAGGATAAACTCGCCAGCATCGCGCGCACGGCTGCGTCCTATCGCATAGAGCCGGATGGCGCGGCGCTGATCGGCATCAACATGGAGGGGCCGTTCTTCTCAGCGGCGAAGAAGGGCGCGCAGAACGGCGCCTATCTGCACGCGCCGGACGCGGATATGTTTCGCCGCCTACAACGCGCGGCAAACGGTCTGTTTCGTCTGTGCGATCTGTCGCCCGAGCTGCCTGGCGCGATGGATACGATAGAAGCGCTTGCGGGCGAGGTGCGTCTGTCTATCGCGCACACCGAGGCGGATTACGATACCGCCTGCGAGGCTATCCGCCGCGGCGCGCGGCAGGTTACCCATCTGTTCAACGCAATGCCGCCCTTGTCGCACCGCGCGCCCGGCGTTATCGGCGCCGCGGCCGATCATGATGAGGTGATGGTCGAGCTGATCGCAGACGGCGTGCATATTCACCCTGCGGTTGTGCGCAGCACTTTTAAGCTGTTTGCCGGGCGCGTTATCTTAATTTCGGACAGCATGATGGCGACCGGGCTGGCAGACGGCGAATATTCGCTCGGCGGGCAGGCAGTCACTGTGCGCGGCAACCGTGCGACTCTGCACGATGGAACCATTGCAGGTTCGGCGACCAATCTGCTCGACTGCGTGCGCAGCGCCGTGCGCATGGGCATCCCGCTGGGGCAGGCAGTGCAGGCGGCATCGACTAATCCGGCGCGCGCGCTCGGTGTGCAGCAGGATTATGGCTCGCTCGAGCCGGGCAAGCTCGCCAATGTGCTGCTGTTGGATGAAAACCTGAATATTGATACGATCATTTTGCGCGGTCAGCCCATCTCGGTCTGAAGCGTGGAACAAAAGGGCGCGGGCCATAGGCTTGCGCCCTTTTGTCCTGCGCTTGGCAACATGCGCCGGTTGACAAGCGCTATCGGACAAATTATAATTAAAAGACATATAGCATTGCTATGATTTGATAAAAACTGCGCTTTTTTTGCGCGGTAGCGTCTTTTTTACTGGGGGATAGGCATGAAAACACTCAATAACCTAAGGCCGGGACAGAGCGGCGTAGTCGATCGGATTACGGCCGAGGGCGCGCTCAAGCGGCATTTTCTCGATATGGGCATCACCAAAGGCGTGGTGGTGACGATGGAGCGCGTCGCGCCCTTTGGCGACCCAGTCGCGGTGCGTCTTAGGGGATATAGCCTGTCGCTACGCCGTACAGAGGCGAAAAAAATCGTGCTGGAGGCGGGCGCATGAATGGGAATAGGACTGTTGCCATCATTGGCAACCCGAACAGCGGTAAGACCACACTGTTTAACCGGCTGACCGGCTCGAACCAGCATGTCGGCAACTGGCCGGGCGTGACGGTTGACCGAAAGACGGGACATATCTGCCACGATGGGATTGGCGTCGACATTGTCGACCTGCCCGGCATCTATTCGCTCTCGCCTTACACGCAGGAGGAGATCATTGCGCGCGAGTATGTGCTGTCGGACGAGCTGGACGGCATTCTCAATATTGTGGACGCGGCCAACATCGAGCGCAATCTGTACTTAACGCTTCAGCTTATTTCGCTCGGCTTGCCTATGGTTGTGGCGCTTGGGTTTATGGATGATGTGCGCGCACAGGGCGTCGAAATCAATGTGAAAGAGCTTGAGCGGCGGTTGGGCGTGCCAGTTGTGCCGATCTCGGCCAAAAAGGGCGAAAATATTCACGATTTGCTCGACGAACTGGTGCACGGCATGCGCGTGCCGGCGCTGCAGCCAACCTATCTGCACGGCGTGGGCGCAGCAATCCGGCGTGCGACTGAGCTGTTGCAGCCGCTATCGATGCGCCGATGCAGCCTGCCGTTCTATGCGGCAAAGCTGCTTGAGGGCGACACTGCGCTCTGGGCCAAATACGGCGGCGACATGCCACGCAACATGCGCGAGCAGCTTGACGCGCTAGCCGAGGGCATGCACAGTCATGCCAATTCGACCGATAATGAGATGGTGCTGGCAGACGCGATGTATGATTATATTGAGGAGATCGTGCGGGCCTGCTTTAAGCGGCCGCGGGAGCACAAGCGGACCATAACGGAACAGATCGACGCCATTGTGCTCCATCGTGTGTGGGCGCTGCCGATTTTTGCGTTTTTCATGTTCCTGATGTTCTGGACGACCTTTGGGCCGATCGGCTCGTGGCTTGGCAGCGGCATGGAGTATTTGATACTGGACCTGATCGCGCCCGCGGTCGAAGGTGGCTTGACCGCGATCGGCACGCAGGCGTGGCTCGTCGGCCTGATCTGCGACGGTGCGATCGGCGGTGTTGGCGGTGTTGTGAGCTTTTTGCCACAGATCGTAATCCTGTTCTTCTTTTTATCCATTCTTGAGGATACCGGTTATCTGGCGCGTGTCGCATTTATTATGGACACGCTGCTGCGGCGTATCGGGCTGTCCGGCAAGTCGTTTGTGCCCATGCTGATGGGTTTTGGCTGCACCACGCCCGCGGTCATGGCCGCGCGCACGATGGAAAACGACGCCGACCGCCGCATGACCATCATGCTCACGCCGTTTATGTCCTGTGGGGCAAAGCTGCCGGTGTATGCGCTTGTTGCAGGCGCAATCTTTCCCGCGCATCAGGGCCTGGTGGTTATCAGCCTGTATGTGCTTGGTATTCTGATGGGGGTGGTCGCGGGTTTTATCCTGAAGAAGACCATCTTCCGCGAGGTATCCTCAGGCTTTGTGCTTGAGCTGCCAACTTACCGTATGCCGTCCTTCAAAGGTACGGTGCTCAACATGTGGCAGAAAGCCAAGGACTTCATCACTCGTGCAGGTACGATCATTTTTCTGATGAGTGTGGTGATCTGGCTGCTGCAAAACTTCACGCCCACGCTTGCTGTGGCGCAGGATGCGGGCGCGAGTATCCTCGGTGTGATCGGCACAGCCATTGCTCCAATTTTTGCGCCGCTTGGCTTTAACGCATGGCAGGAGTCGGTCGCGCTGCTGACCGGACTTGTCGCCAAGGAAGCGGTCGTCTCGACGATGAGCGTGCTGTATGGTGCGGGCGGCGACAGCGCAATGCTGTCCAGCCTGCTGGGGAGCGTGTTTACGCCGCTTTCGGGCTATTCTTTTCTGGTGTTTACGCTGCTGTACATGCCGTGCATGTCCGCGTTTGCGACCATCAAACGTGAGATGGGCGGATGGCGCTGGGCAATCGGTGCGGCGGCGTTTCAAACGGTGCTGGCTTATTTTACCGCGCTTGTCATCTACCAGGTAGGCAGCCTCTTCTTATAACAGAACTGACAGGGACGCGCTTTTTGGTGCGGCCCTGTTTTGTCGAAATGGCAGATGACAGCATACAGGGCCAGATGGTATACTGATCGGTGAGGAAAATCAGAAAGGATCGAACAGAGTCATGCCAATCAAACTGATCGCCGCCGATATGGACGGCACGTTGCTCGACAGCGCAAAGCGTCTGCCGGACAGGTTGTTCCCGCTTATCCGGGCGCTGCGCGCGCGTGGGGTGCGCTTTGCGCCGGCCTCCGGGCGGCAATATTACACGCTTTATGAGCAGTTTGGCGAAATTGCGGACGAGCTGATCTATATCAGTGAAAACGGCGCGATGGTATGCGACGGGGCGGAGGTTATCTCGTTTGAGGCCATGCCGGTAGACGAAGTATGCCGCGCAGTGGAGACCGTGCGCGCGCTGCCCGGGGTGAGTACGGTTGTTTCCACGCGCACCGGCGGCGTCTATGAGGATGGCGATGATCCGGCTTTCCGGGAAAATATGGCGCTCTATTGCGCACGGCACAAGAGCGTGCCCGATCTGGCAGCGTATGTGCGGTATGAGCCGGTCTGTAAGGTGGCGCTGTTTTGTCAGGGACGAGCTGAGCAGGTGCTGATGCCCGCATTTGAGTCCTTTGCCGAAACGTCGCAGATTGCGCTGTCGGGCGCCGATTGGGTCGATTTGATGCGTCCGGGCATAAGCAAAGGGCGGGCGCTCGGCGTACTTGGCGCACAGCTCGGCATCGAGCAGCAGGAGTGTATGGCCTTTGGCGACTACTTAAACGATCTTGAGCTGTTGCAGGCGGTGGGTGAGTCCTATGCGATGGCGAATGCGCATGAGGCGCTCAAGGCAGTGGCGAAATATATCTGTCCGTCAAACGACGAGGACGGCGTATGCCGTACTATTCGTCAGGTTTTCGGACTTGACAAACAGTGAATAGACCGATATAATAAAAGGCAGAAAAAGCAGAGTAGACTATGGCGCGTTAAGTGCCGCCGAAACGGGGAGTTGTTCGGCGGACGAAAGGGAAGCGTTATTCCCCTGCGGTGTCGTGGTCGCATCCCGCTGCTGCAACTGTTTAGGCATCTCCTAAATCGCTGTGGCAACAGAGGAAATTTTTAAGGAGGTGTCTTTTTCTATGTCCAAAACGCCGAATATCTTTGTGCGCTCGCTGCGTGAATTGCGGAGCACACGCTGCCTTGCGCTGACCGCGCTGCTGATCGCAATCAATATTGCGCTCAGCTTGCTCGGGCTTGAGATTCGCCTGCCGCCTGATCTTAAGATCGGCTTTAGTTTTCTGGCCAATGCCGCGATCGGCATGCTGTTCGGGCCGTCGGTCGCAATGGTTGCGGGCGTGTGTACCGATTTATTGGGCTATATTGCTACCGGATCGTCCATGGGAATGTATTTCCCGGGTTTTACGATTACGGCAATTACCGCCGGGCTGTTCTGGGGTCTTTGGCTCTACCCGCGAAAGAGCGCGCTCTGGCGTGCAGTTGGCGCTAAGGTGTGCATCAACCTATTTTGTAATATCGGGCTTAATACGCTGTGGCTGACTATGACGGGCGGCAAGGCGATGACTGTGCTGCTCGCGGCGCGCATTCCCAAAAATCTGCTCATGCTGCCGATTGAGATCGCGGTGCTGTACTTTGGTATGAAGCTCGTGTTGCGGTTTTATCATATGCTGCCCGTGGGTTCGGTTGCAGAACGCCCGGCAAGTGGAAAAATCCCTTAAAATAAAATCAGAGCCGTCCGGCAGCGCCGGACGGCTCTGATTTTATTAAAGCCCGCAACAACGCAGCAATTACGCCATTCAGTCCGATTTTCCCTATGCAAATGAGGGAATTTTTGATATACTATATTTGTTAGGAATTGGACGGCTGTGTCCGTTTACTGAAAGGGAGTGACCGCTTTATGAAACTGACAAAGGAAAGTATCAAGCATAATGCGTCCTGGAAAGGATATCGCCTGCCGCAGTTTGACATCAATGCAGTGCGGGATCATACGCGCAAAGCGCCGACTTGGCTGCATTTTGGCGCGGGCAATCTGTTTCGCGCCTTTCCTGCGGTACTGGCGCAGCGCATGCTGACAGCAGGCTTGTCAGATACCGGTGTGATCTGCTGTGACGGATACGACGAAGAGCTGATCGAACGCTGCTATCGCGCGTGCGACCATCTTTCGCTTGTCGTTACGCTGTATTCTAACGGCACAATCAATAAGGAGGTTGTCGCTTCTGTCACTGAAAGCCTCAAGATGAGCGAGGATATGGCCCGTTTGGAGGAGATTTTTCTTGCGCCGTCGCTGCAGATGGTCAGCTTCACGCTGACAGAGAAGGGCTACGCATTCCAAAACGACGCGCATGAGACCGTGCCGGACTATGCGCGCGATCAGGCGAACGGCCCGGCGGGATGTATCTCTTTCTTTGGCAAGCTGGCGTCGCTCTGCCTTATGCGCTGCCGTGCGGGCCTGCCGCCGCTTGCATTGGTCTCGTTGGATAACTGTTCGGATAACGGCGCCCGCCTGGAGCGCGCGATGCGCTACATGGCTCGGGCCTGGCAGCAAGGGCGGTTTATTACCGATGATGAATATGATTACCTGCTAAAGAAGAACACCTACCCGCTCTCCATGATCGACAAGATCACGCCTCATCCGGATGAGCGTATCGCCGAAAAGCTTGAGGCGGACGGACTGGAGAATGCGCGGCCTTTCGTCACCGCGAAAGGCACGGTAGCGGCGATCTATGTCAACTCGGAAAACCTGCATTATCTGCTTATCGAAAACGCCTTCCCGAACGGCCATCCGCCGCTTGAACAGTGCGGCGTCATTCTGACGCGTCGCGACATTGTCGAGAAATCTGCGATGATGAAAGTTAGTACTTGCATGAATCCGATGGATACTGCGCTCGGCGTGTTTGGTTGCATGCTGGGTTATACCCAGATCAGCGCTGAGATGAAAGACAAGGAGCTGGTCAATCTGATCACCCGCATGAGTGAGCAGGAAGCCATGCCAATGGTCGCTGATCCAGGCGTGATCGATCCGGTCGAATTTTTGCACGAAGTGCTGGGCGAGCGATACCCGAACCCCTTCCTACAGGACTCTCCGCAACGCACTGCGACCGATACCTCGCGCAAGATTTCGCTGCGTTTTGGCTCGACACTGTATGCCTACTATAACTCCACGCTGCCAGCGCACCGCGCGACACGCCTTGTCTATATTCCGCTGGTGCTGGCCGGCTGGCTGCGTTATCTGGTCGGTGTGGATGATCGTGGCGATGCGTTTACACTCAGCCCGGATGCCAATCTTAACCATATCCGCGAATTGATTGGCAGTCCCAAGTTAGGCGACCAGGTCGATGAGGAACAGCTATATCCTTTGCTATCCAATCGGTATTATTTTGGCGTCAATTTGTTCGAGATCGGTGTCGGCGAGACGGTTACACGCATGTTTAACGAGCTTAATGCGGGTCCGCGGGCTATCCGCGAAACGCTGCGCAAATATTGCGAAGAGCAAAAGGAAGAGGAGTGGATTTTGTAAACCTCTGCGCGGCTGGCGTGCAAACCGGGCGACGGGCAAGGTAGAGAGGATAGAAACACTCATCGGCGCGGTGTGTGCGTTGGCGTGAGCAGATACACATACGCCGCGCCTTGCCGGCGCAGCAGCGCTGCCGCAGCGGCAGCCGATGCACCGGTTGTGATGATGTCGTCTACCAGCAGGACAGACCGGCCGCACACATCTGCTTTTTCCATAGGCAGCAACGCACGCGCGGCGTTTTTCTGCCGGGCGGCAAAGTTTGTCTGCCTGGACTGGCTGGGCGTAAACGGCCGCTTACGCAAGGTGGGCTTGCAGGAAAGGCCAAACGCTGCGGCGACCGGCTTTGCCAATAGTTCGGCCTGATTATAGCCGCGCTTGCGCAGACGCCAAAAGCCAATCGGCATGTAGGTGACAAGGTCGATTTTCCATGGCTCCAGATGTGACGCGAGCAGTGGAAGCATCTGCGCGACAAACCAGTTCGCATAGTGCTGCTTGTGATGGAATTTAAAGCGCTTCATTGCCCCGCGCACCTTGCCGGTGTAATGGAGTGCGGCGACGCAGCCGTCTATACCCGGCACGCGGATGGTCTCAGCACAGCGATATGTCTCCTGCACCTCGCGCGCGCATGCCGTGCAGATCATGGCTCTGCTGCCATCCTCTGCCGGGATTGGTCTACGGCATAGCACGCAGTTGTGCATGAATAGAATGCCCATCCGGTTTTTCCTCCTATCAAGAAAAACGGCCGCACTCGCAGCCGTTTTTTGTTTTGCGCCCAGCGCTGATCAATCCGGATAATGCGCTAAGGGCATTTATCCATTATAAGTCAGGGCATGTGCCCGCCTTTTGTCCTCCCGACTCAGCCGCGTGGGCGGCTTTTGTTCGGGTATCAACGGGCGCTTTTTTTCGCAACCGCCTGTCGTATATGGGGGCTTTTGAAGCCCCCATACTCGATTAGCCCAGAAGCTTCTTTAGCCGCTCGGCCGCCTCGAGCGTGCGCTGCTGGTCGCCAAACGCAGTCAGACGGAAGAAGCCCTCGCCGTTTTTGCCAAAGCCTGCGCCCGGCGTGCCGACCACATGTGCATTCTCAAGCAGGTAGTCGAAAAACTCCCATGAGCCCATGCCGTTCGGGCACTTAAGCCACAGGTACGGACTCGATTTGCCGCCCGTGTACCAGATGCCGAGCGCGTCGAGCGTCTCAGCGAGCACCTTAGCATTCTGCTTGTAGTAGCCAAGGGTCTCCTTGATCTGCCGCATGCCCTCCTCGGTGAAGCAGGCTGCCGCGCCCTTTTGCACGATGTAGGGTACGCCGTTGAACTTGGTGGTCTGTCGGCGCAGCCACATCTTGTTGAGCGTGCCATCCATCAACGCATGCGGTACGACCGTCCAGCCGCAGCGCGTACCGGTAAAGCCCGCCATCTTGGAGAACGAGCAGAATTCGATCGCGCAGGTCTTGGCGCCCTCGATCTCAAAAATCGAGCGGGGCAGGTTTTCGTCCTCAATAAAGCATTCGTACGCCGCGTCGTACAAGATGACCGCGCTGTTTGCGTTTGCGTAATCGACCCAGGCTTTGAGTCCCGTGCGGTCATATGCTGCACCGGTGGGGTTGTTGGGCGAGCAGAGGTAGATAATGTCGGCCTTTACCGACGCATCCGGCAGCGGCAAAAAGCCGTTTTCCTCCTTGGCATTCATAAACAGCACTTTGCGGCCCGCCATAACGTTGGTATCCACATACACGGGATAGACCGGGTCGGGGATAAGCACAGTATTGTCCACGCCAAAGATGTCAAGAATATTGCCAAGGTCGCTTTTAGCGCCGTCCGAGATAAATATCTCGCTCGTGGCAAGGTCAACGCCATGGGTCTTGTAATAGCGGACCAGCGCCTCATGCAAAAAGCCGTAGCCCTGCTCGTCGCCATAGCCGTGGAAGGTCTCCTGCTTGGACTGTTCCTCGACCGCCGCATGCAGCGCGTCGATAACCGCTGGAACGAGCGGGCGGGTTACGTCGCCAATGCCCAGACGGATGATGTCGGCCTCTGGGTGCGCGGCCGAGTACTCACTTACCTTGCGGGCAATAGTGGAGAACAGATAGCTCTGCTCAAGATTTTCATAATTCTTATTGATCTGCATGGCTTTTACTCCTTTTCAGCGATGCCGCGACAAACGCCTTGAACAGCGGATGCGCGCGGTTAGGACGGGATTTGAACTCGGGGTGGAACTGCACGCCGATGTAGAATGGATGATCCGGGATTTCGACGGTCTCGACCAGCTCACCTGTAGGCGAGGTGCCTGTAATCAGCATACCGGCATTTTCGATCTGTTCGCGGAAGCTGTTGTTAAATTCATAGCGGTGGCGATGACGCTCGGAGATCATGTCTTCACCGTAGGCCGCGGACATGATGCTGTCCGGCCGTACCTTGCATGGATACGCGCCGAGACGCATGGTGCCGCCTTTTTTGTAAACGCCCTGCTGGCTTTCCATCAGGTCGATGACCGGATAGGGGGACTCGGAGTCAAACTCGCTCGAGTTTGCATCCGCAAAGCCGAGCACGTTGCGCGCATAGCTCATAACCGCGATCTGCATGCCAAGGCAGATGCCAAAGTAGGGGATGCCCTGTGTGCGAGCATAGTTTGCCGCACAGATCATACCCTCCACGCCGCGGGGGCCAAAGCCGCCGGGCAGGATGATACCGTCGACCTCGCCGAGCAGCTTGTCCGCGGTCGAATCGTTGATTTCCTCGGAATCGATCCAGGAAATATCGACAAAGCAGCCGGTCTCATATCCGCCGTGCTGTAGCGCCTCGGCAACCGATAGGTATGCGTCGTGCAGACGGACATATTTGCCGACAAGCGCAATCCTGACATGTTCCTTGCGCGCCGCGATACGCTCAAGCATGGCAACCCAGTCGCTCATGTCACCCTTGGGTGCGCCGATGGATAGCTCGCGGCACACGATGTCGGACAGATGGCTTTCCTCGAGCATCATGGGTGCCTGATAGAGCACAGGCAGTGTGCGGTTTTCGATTACACAGTCCGGCTGGACGGTGCAGAACATCGAGATTTTGCGCTTAATGTCGTCATCCATCGGCTGGTCGACGCGGGCGACGATGATGTCCGGCGAGATACCAAGGCCGCGCAGCTCTTTCACCGAGTGCTGGGTGGGCTTGGATTTTGGCTCGTTCGAGCCGGAGATGTAAGGAACCAGCGTGACGTGGACGAACAGGCAGTTGCGCCGTCCGACCTCGACTGCTACCTGGCGAATGGCTTCAAGGAAGGGCTGTGACTCGATGTCGCCCGTGGTGCCGCCAATCTCGGTGATGACGACATCGGCCGAGGTCTTTTTGCCAACCGAGTAGATAAAGGATTTGATCTCATTTGTGATGTGCGGGATAACCTGTACGGTTTCGCCGAGATATTCGCCCGCACGCTCTTTGTTGAGTACATTCCAGTATACCTTGCCGGTTGTGAGGTTGGAAAATTTGTTGAGATCCTCATCGATAAAGCGCTCATAATGGCCGAGATCGAGGTCGGTTTCGGCGCCGTCGTCGGTAACGTAGACCTCGCCGTGTTGGAATGGGCTCATCGTGCCGGGGTCAACATTGATGTAAGGATCGAGCTTTTGCGCAGCGACCTTGAGGCCGCGGCTTTTGAGCAGGCGGCCGAGCGAGGCTGCGGTGATGCCCTTGCCCAGACCGGAGACCACGCCGCCGGTCACGAAAATGTACTTTGTCATATCTCGATCTCCCCCTTAAATACGGTAGTCGCCGCGCCCGTCATCCACACGGTTTCATCGGTGTAGCGCACGGTCAGGTCACCGCCGCGCAGATGTATGGTAATGTCCTCATTCTTTTTTGCGCGCCCGGTCAGGCACGCGGCCACACCGACTGCGCATGCACCTGTGCCGCACGCCCAAGTCTCGCCTGAGCCGCGCTCCCACACGCGCATTTTCAGGCTTCCGTCCGGCAGCGTGTTTACAAACTCGGTGTTGATACGCTCCGGAAAAAGCGCATGATGCTCAAACTTGGGGCCGATCCGCGCAAGATCCAGCCCGTCGATGTCTTCCTCCAGAAAAATGACGCAGTGCGGGTTGCCCATCGATACGCAGGTGATGTGATAGACCTTTTCATCCACCACGAGTGGCGCGCCAATTACGCTGTCGCCCTCCATGTCAATCGGGATGTCGCGCGGGTGCAGTATAGCTGCGCCCATGTCCACGCGAGCGGATACCATGCGGCCATTTTCCACGGTCAGCTGGAGCGTTTTCACCCCTGATAGTGTGTCCACCGTGACTGTGGTCCGCCCGTCCGTCATGCCGTTGTCATACAGGTATTTGCCCACGCAGCGAATGCCGTTGCCGCACATCTTACCCTCAGAGCCGTCAGCGTTGAAAATACGCATCTGCGCGTCTGCCTTGTCTGAAGGGGAGATGAGGATGATACCGTCTCCGCCAATGCCAAAGTGCGGCTCGCTCAGTTGGACGGCGAGCGCCTCGGGGTTTTCGACCGTCTGGTCAAAGCAGTTGAAGTAGATGTAGTTGTTGCCGCAGCCGTGCATTTTGATGAAGGACAACTTCACGCGGATCCCCTCCTTGGAATAAACAAAAAATGGTATATGAGCGGGGCTGTGGCAGACCTTCGCTCATATACCACATAGTATATCATATTTGAACGAAAATTT
The DNA here is from genome assembly GCF_944380985.1 of uncultured Agathobaculum sp. GTDB lineage: Bacteria > Bacillota > Clostridia > Oscillospirales > Butyricicoccaceae > Agathobaculum. Next base: position 126,303 of record NZ_CALWJJ010000004.1, read on the forward strand.
CTCTATACAATCGAAAAAAAGAGGAAAAATTTTGTCACGGCAGGACGTTTGCCTTGGGCGGTATCGCACAAAAGAGGAGAGTTTACCCTGGCGTTTCGCCGTTTATGATGGACTCGGCGATTTCGCGCTTGGTGCGGCGGCGCTGCATGGCCTGCTGTTCGATGTAGGCATGCGCCTCGGGTTCAGACATGGCGCAGCACTCGATGAGCAGGCATTTGGCGCGGTCGACCGTTCGAATGTCCTCGATGCGGCGCTGCAGGCGGCGGTTTTCACTTTGCAGACCGGTCAGCCGCTGATGGGCGGCGTGCGTCATGCGTATTGCCTGGGTAAACAGCGCGCGAGAGACGGGCTTTGCAAGGACGAATACGCCGTCGTCCTCTACCTTTTCGGCCACACTATCTGCGATTTCGGCTTTGGTGAGCAGGATGACGCCCGCGAGCGTGTCCTGCGCCGCAGTCTGCGCCAGCTCGTGTCCGAACTCGTCAGGCAGAGGGGTGTTGACGAGCACCAGATCGAACGATCCGTCCACCAGCGCGCGGCGCGCCTCCGATCCCGAGAGGGCAAAGCGCAGCGGCGTCTGCACATGGCAGGAGGTAAGGAACTGCGCGAGCATGGTATGCGATTTTTCGGTTGCAGAAACAATCAGAATATGTTCCAAGCATCGACCCCTCCTTTCGGGTGGTTGTGATCGGCGGACATGGATCCGTCAATACCGCTCGAAATAGAGGGCGCGCTCGGCCGCAAAGCGGTCGTCCGCCAGTGCGACCCGGTCATGCTCGGCCTGTTTGGCGGCAAAAAATGCCTCGCGCGCTTTGCGCGGCAGATAACGAGCGATAAACGCGCTGTCTTTTGCGCAGCGAACCGCGTCGCACAGCGAGACGGGCAGCGACTGATACTGCGCGCGCACTGCATCCGATGCAGTGAACAGGTTTTCATCGCAGGCGGGGGGAAGCTCAAGTTTTTGATCGATACCGTCAAGCCCTGCGTGGATAAGCAGAGCAAACACAATATAGGGGTTGATGCATCCGTCAAAGGCACGCACTTTCATGCGGTTGGCCAGACCGCCGGCCGCGAGGGGAACGGTCAGGAAGGGCGAGTGGTTTTGATGCGACCAGGTGATATATTTGGGCGCTTCATATTCACCAAGGCGCTGGAAGGAGTTGGTCAGCGGGTTGCCGAAGATGGTCATTTCGGCAGCGCGGCGCAGGATGCCCGCAACAAAGCGGCGTCCCTCGTCAGCCTGTTCAAAAGAAGGATGGAACAGGTTCTGCCCGTCTTTCAGAATGGAGACAGACAGGTGCAGACCGCTGCCGGGCGCGCCTTGCAGTGGTTTTGGCAAAAAGGAGGCGAACAGCCCGCTTGACAGGGCCATGGATTTGACCACGGATTTGAAGGTGACAAAGTTGTCCGCAGCCGCAAGCGCCTCGGCATAGCGGAAGTCCACCTCATTCTGGCCCGGACCTTGCTCGTGGTGCGAGGATTCGGGCTGAATGCCCATTTCCTCAAGCGTCAGGCAGATCTGGCGGCGCACGTTTTCCGCCTTATCAAGTGGGGCAACATCAAAATACTCGCCGTGGTCGTGCGGGATAGTGGTGGGGTGGCTGTTTTCATCCAGCTCGAACAGGTAAAACTCGCTTGCCGTACCCATTGTGATGGCATAGCCTGCCTGCCGTGCGCGGCGACCGGCCTCGCGCAGCATATGGCGTCCGTCGCCCTCGAAGGGCGTGCCGTCTGGATAGCGGATAAAACAGTAAAAGCGCACTACGCGGCCCTGTGTCGGCCGCCAGGGCAGCACGGACAGCGTGGACGGATCGGGGAACAGCAGCAGGTCGGAGGCGTCTACATTGAGAAAGCCACGCAGCGCCGAGGCGTTGAAATGAATACCGTGCTCAAACGCGCGCGGCAGCTCAGTCGGCATGATGGCGATGTTCTTCTGGTTGCCGAAAATATCGCAAAAGGCCAGCCGGATGAACTTGACGTCATTCTCCTCGATAAATTGCAAAATTTCACTGATGGTAGCGTCCATAAAAGCCGCGCTCCTCTCCTTAAATAACAGTGTAGGATAATCGCGCCTGCGGCACGGGTTCGATGCAGGCGCATGGCAACATTGTTTCCATGCAAAACGTCAGGTCTCGTAAATGTACATCTGGTGATAGCCGGCCTCGGGGTTTGGAGTGAGTACATGGTATTTGTGTCCGAGAATTTCGGCGGCATCGCCGCCGAAATGGCAGCAGAAAGTCTTGATATAGGGTGTAATCTCGGCCAGATCGTCCACCGTGGCCTCGTTTACCAGCACCTGAGGGGGCAGACCATCGGGCGCTCTATCACATCTTAACACAATTTTGCCGCCGTGCATACCGGTGCCGCAAAAATTACTGACCGGATATGCGCCGTTCTGCCCGATACCGAGCACCAGAATCATACCGCCAGCCAGGTATTCGCCGAGGAACGAGCCTGCCCGGCCACCGATCACAATAACGGGGAAGTGTTCTTGATACGCTTTCATATGGATGCCGCCGCGATAGCCGCAGTCGCCCTTGATGAAGATGCGCCCGCCGCGCATGCTGTAACCGCATGCGTCGCCCACGCTGCCGTGGATGATGATGTCACCCTCGTTCATCGTGTCGCCGACCGCTTCCTGCGCGTTGCCGAATACTTCAATCGTCGAGCCGTTGAGGTATTGGCCCAGGCCGTTGCCAGCCGTGCCGTGAATGGTAATGGTCTTGCCGGACGAGCCGCAGCCCAGATAGCGCTGGCCGATTACCTTGTCAATCGTGATCTCGCTGTCCGCTATGCTGCGTATCTGCTCGTTTACCTCTTTATAATAGGTGAGATTTGCCTGTACAGTCGTCATCAGTGTACGCCTCCTAAATTATTTTGCGCGCCTAGCGCGGCAGAATGCTTGTTATTATGCCAAAGCTGGACGATTGCCCAGTGTTATGGGCGGCTTATTGTGGTTGACATCCTGTCTAATGAAACGCAAACTTTTCTATCAAACTCATTCGCCTGCATGCTTGATGCCGAGAATGGCAAGCTCACGGTCGGTCAGGCCGATGCCGCGCAGCATCAGACGGTTGCCGCGCAGGGCTTCGATCGAGTTGATGCCCATACCGCCCATCATTTCCTTGAGTTCGTGATCCCACGCGGTGACCAGATTGATCAGGCGCTGCGAGCCGATATCCGGGTTAAGGCGCTTGACCAGATCGGGCCGTTGGGTCGCGATACCCCAGTTGCACTTGCCGGCGTGGCATGCGCGGCACAGGTGGCAGCCGAGAGCCAGCAGCGCGCTGGTGGCGATGTAGCATGCGTCTGCGCCGAGCGCGATAGCTTTCAGGAGGTCGGCCGAGTTGCGGATCGAGCCACCGGCGACAATCGACACCTGATCGCGGATACCCTCATCGCGCAGCCGCTGGTCAACGGCGGCGAGCGCCAGCTCAATCGGGATGCCGACATTGTCGCGGATGCGGGTCGGCGCCGCGCCTGTGCCGCCACGGTAGCCATCGATGCAGATGATGTCCGCACCCGAGCGGGCAATGCCCGAAGCGATCGCCGCGACGTTGTGCACGGCTGCGATCTTGACCATAACCGGCTTTTTGTATTCGGTCGCTTCTTTGAGTGAAAAAACAAGCTGGCGCAGATCTTCGATCGAGTAGATGTCATGGTGCGGAGCAGGGGAGATAGCGTCCGTGCCCTCGGGGATCATGCGGGTGCGCGAAATGTCCGGACCGATCTTGTGTCCGGGCAGATGGCCGCCGATGCCGGGCTTTGCGCCCTGGCCCATCTTGATCTCGATCGCGGCGCCCGTTTCAAGGTATTCTTTATGTACGCCGAAGCGGCCGGATGCAACCTGCACGATGGTGTTCGCGCCGTACTGGTAGAAGTCCTGATGCAGGCCGCCCTCGCCGGTGTTATAATAGGTGCCGAGCGCGCTTGCCGCGCGGGCAAGCGACTCATGTGCGTTGTAGGAGATCGAGCCATAGCTCATGGCCGAAAACATAACCGGCACATTGAGCGCGAGCTGGGGCGTGAGATTGGGGATCAGTCTGCCGTCTTTATCGCGCTCGATCCTGCCCGGCTTTTTGCCGAGAAAGGTGCGGGTCTCCATCGGTTCGCGAAGCGGGTCGATCGACGGGTTGGTGACCTGGGAAGCGTTGATTACAATTTTATCCCAGTAGATGGGGGAAGGCTCAGGGTTGCCCATCGAGGCGAGCAGCACGCCGCCTGCGCTTGCCTGGCGAAAGACCTCGGAAATGGCCTTGCCCGTCCAGTTGGCGTTCTCCTTAAACGTGTGATCGGTCTTGACAATTTTGAGCGCGCGCGTCGGGCAGACCGAGACGCAGCGATGGCAGTTGACGCATTTGGCGTCATCCGCTTGCATCTTCTGCAGTTTGGGGTCGTAAAAATGCACCTCGTTGGCGCACTGTCGCTCGCAGGCGCGGCAGTTGATGCAGCGGTCGTAGTTGCGCGCGACCTCATATTCCGGATATAAGAAATCGATAACCATTAGTTCTTCCCTCCGTCCTTCAGGTTGACAATGACCGCCTGGCCGCCGCGAGGCGCCCATATTTTGTCCAGCGCAGGGGAGATGACGCGGATCGCGCACTCCTCGGAGGCGATGTAGACCGTCTGGTCTTGCTCGCCAACCACCATGCTGCGCAGCTTTAAGCGGTCATTTAGCGCCATTAGGCCACCCTCGTAGCCTACGAGGATGGAAAACGGACCGGTCACCATTAGGCTGGCAAAAGCGTTTCGCAGGTAGGTCAGGCGCTCGCGCTCGGCCGGCTCCTGCCGCTCGATCGTCGACCAGAACGGCGCGGCGATGACATTTGCAATCTCAGCATAGGTCAGGCCGAGCTTGCGGCCAAGATAATCGACAATATAGGTGATGACCTCGGTATCGGTCAGCAGATCGCATGAATAGCCGAACATCTCGATAAAGCGGCGGTTGGCGTCATAGGAGGAGATCTCGCCATTGTGCACGACCGTGGTATCCAGCAGCGCGAACGGATGCGCGCCGCCCCACCAGCCCGGTGTGTTGGTCGGGTAGCGGCCATGGCAGGTCCAGGAATAGGCCTCGTATTCCTCAAGACGGTAATACTCACCTACATCTTCGGGATAGCCGTTGGCCTTGAATACGCCCATGTTCTTGCCCGAGGAGAAGATGTATGCGCCATCGAGTGTGTGGTTGATGCGGATGACAAAACGGGAGACAAACTCGCGTTCATCCAGCTGGCTCGCGGCGAGCTTGGTGTGCAGCGGTGTGACAAAGTAGCGCCAGATCATTGGTTCATCCTTAATGCGGGGATGACGGCGCGTTGGGATCTTGGACAGGTTTACAATATCAAAATGCCGCTCGATCTCCTTTTCGCAGCTTTCCTTTGCATTTTGTGTATCATAGAATACATGGAAGGCGTAGTAATCTGCGTATTCCGGATAGATGCCGTAGCCCGCAAAACCGCCGCCCAGACCGTTGGATCGGTCGTGCATAGTGCGAATGGACTCAATGATGCGCGTACCGTTCTCACGCGTGCCGTCCTTGTGGAAGATACCGGAGATCGCGCAGCCGGACGGGATGCGGACTTGACCTTCTTTTTGCAACATGGTGATTCCTCCTTATATATGTGCATTCCAAAGCCCCCCTGGCACGGGGAGCCGTCCGCCAGCATGCCTAATTATATAAAGCGTTGCCGGCCAAAAACCTTACAAAAGAATAAGACGCCCGCCACAACTGAGGCACGAAATGCCGAATCCCTCAGTTGTGGCGGACGTCTTTGTCCGTTTTTATTGTATAGCAGAAGAAAGAATGCGTCAAGCGGCAAACACTGCCCTTCACGCATTTTGTTGCATATTGCATAGAAAATTTCCTTCTTCGGCAGCAAAAATTCAATAGTTTGTGATAAATATTGTAAAATCAAAAAAAGAGCGTGACCAGCCCTTGACAAAGTGTGAACAGGTGTCTATAATGCAATGTGTAAACAGCAAAGGCGCTGTGGGTACACAACCCGCAGCGCCTGATTTATTTTATTTAATTTATTGGGCAATAAAATTAACATAAGTAAGGGGAGGACCATCCATGAGCACAGCAAAAAATGTTCCGGAATTGTTCGGCAGCATGGTATTTAATGAGAATGTGATGAAGGAACGTCTGCCCAAGGACGTATATCGCAAGCTCAAAAACACCATGCGTGAGGGCACGGCGATTGACGCGGATGTCGCCGCCGTTGTAGCAACGGCGATGAAGGACTGGGCGGTTAGCAAGGGTGCGACCCACTACACGCACTGGTTCCAACCGATGACCGGCGTGACCGCTGAAAAGCACGATTCGTTTATCTCGCCGACCGATGACGGCGGTGTTATGATGGAGTTTTCCGGCAAGGAGCTTATCCGCGGCGAGCCGGATGCCTCTTCTTTCCCGTCCGGCGGCCTGCGGGCGACCTTTGAGGCACGCGGCTACACTGCGTGGGACCCGACGAGTTACGCCTTTGTAAAAGACGGCACGCTTTATATTCCGACTGCGTTTTGCTCTTACACCGGCCAGATTCTTGATAAAAAGACGCCGTTGCTGCGCTCGATGGAAGCGGTCAGCAAGCAAGCGTGCCGCGTGCTCAAGCTGTTTGGCAAGCAGGTGCGTCGCGTGACTGCGACGGTCGGACCCGAGCAGGAGTATTTTCTGATCGACCGCGATGACTATGCAAAGCGCAAGGATCTGATTTTCACCGGCCGTACGCTGTTTGGCGCCAAGCCGCCCAAGGGGCAGGAGATGGAAGATCACTATTTCGGCTCGATCCGTCCGCGCGTTGCCGCCTTCATGCAAGAGCTGGACGAAGAGCTTTGGAAGCTTGGCATTTTTTCCAAGACCAAGCACAACGAGGTCGCGCCCTGCCAGCACGAGATGGCGCCGGTGTTTACGAGCGTCAACATCGCGGGCGATCATAACCAGCTGACGATGGAAGTTATGAAGCGCGTTGCGCAAAAGCATCACTTCATCTGCCTGCTGCACGAAAAGCCGTTTGAAGGCATTAACGGCTCGGGCAAGCACAACAACTGGTCCATGTCGACCGATGACGGTGAAAACCTGCTTGATCCGGGTAAGAACCCGAGCGAGAACTTACAGTTTCTGCTGTTTTTGACCGCGGTGATCAAAGCGGTTGACGAGTATCAGGATCTGTTGCGTATCTCGGTGGCCTCTGCAGGCAATGACCATCGCTTGGGCGCCAATGAAGCGCCCCCCGCGATCGTCTCGATGTTCATCGGCGAGGAGCTACAGGGCATTCTGGACGCGATAGAGTCAGGCGAGGATTATGCCGGCCACGGCAAAACCAAGATGGGCCTGGGCGTATCCGTCCTGCCGGACATCACCAAGGACGCGACCGACCGCAACCGCACTTCACCGTTTGCATTTACGGGCAACAAGTTCGAGTTTCGCATGCTGGGCTCGGCGATCAACATTGCCTGCCCGAATATCATGATCAACACTATGGTCGCCGAGGAGCTGCGCCAGTTTGCCGAAGAGCTTGAGGGCGCTGCCGATTTCAAAGATGCGCTGCTGGCGCTTATTAAGCGCGAGGTTGCAGCGCATAAGCGCATCATCTTTAACGGCAACGGCTACGACGAGGCCTGGGTGGCCGAGGCGGAAAAGCGCGGCCTGCATAACCTCAAGTCGACCGCCGATGCGCTGCCGCACTATACAGACGAAGAAAATGTCGTGCTGTTTGGCCGCCATAATGTATATACCCGTGAAGAGATGGTCTCGCGCGAGGAGGCGCTGCTTGAAGAGTATTACAAGACCCTGCACATTGAGGCGCTGACCATGAGCGACATGGTGCGTGAGGAAATTTTGCCGGCTTGCATCAGCTACCAGAAAGAGTTGGCGGACACGGTTAAGATTAAGAAAGAGGCTGGTGTTGCTGGCGGCATAGAGGCTGACCTGCTTGGCCGTGTCTCTGCGCTGATCGAGCAGCTCTATAACAAGTGCGGCGCGCTGGATCAGGCGGTAGAGGCGGCGCCGAAGTCAGGCTCCAAGACCATTGCCAACTACTACCACGATGTGATTTTGGCTATAATGGACGAGGTGCGCGCACCAGCCGACCAGCTTGAAATGCTGGTGGGCAAGAAGTACTGGCCGTTCCCGACCTATTCGGACATTCTGTTTTACGTATAAAGCGCAAACCGGCAGTGAGCGATACTGGTGCAGCTGCTCTGACAGGCGATACCGTCCGGCTAGAGCGTGGGGATGCGTAAAGCCCTGATGAGGAGCAGGATTTTCTTTATAAAGGAGCACGGTATGAGACGGATGATAGCGGCTATATTGCTGCTGTTGTGCGCTGCGGGCTGCACGTTACGGCCGGCAGGCTATACGGCGGATTTTTTTGCGATGGATACCTTTATGTCTATCACCGCCTATGGACGGGACGAGCAGGCGGCGCAGCAGACTGCGGTGCGGTGCGAGCAGCGCGTCAATGCGCTCGAGCCTGCGCTCTCCCGAACCCGGGAGGACAGCGACATCTACCGCTTAAACCAGGCGGCGGGCGCGGTATGTGAGGTCAGTGCGGACACCTACGCCGCGATTGAGGCGGCGGTGGAGTATGCCGCGCTGACCGGCGGCGCATTCGATCCGACCATGGCGCCGCTGACCGATCTGTGGGGCGTCAATACAGATGCGGCGCGTGTTCCGGCGCAGACCGAAATTGACGCGGCGCTTGCCCGGGTCGGCTATCAGAACATTGATCTGCTGGGCGAAAACCAGGTGCGTCTGCTGGGCGGCGCGCAGATCGACCTTGGCGGCATCGGCAAGGGCTTTGCGACCGATGCAGTCGCAAAGCTGCTGGATGATGAAGACAGCGTGCTTGCCATGCTGGGGGGCAACATCGGCGCTTATGGCCAAAACCCCAGCCGTGACAGCGGTAACTGGGTGGTCGGCATTGCCGACCCGGATGACAGCGCCGATTATATTGCAACTGTAGAGGTGCGCGACCGATCGGTTGTCACATCGGGTGATTCTGAGCGGTATTTTGAGCAGGATGGCAGACGCTATCACCATATCTTCGACCCCGCGACCGGCTATCCGGCGGATAGCGGCCTGCGCAGCGTGACTGTGATCGACACGGTCTCGACCCGTGCAGATGCGCTGACGACCGCGCTGTTTGTCATGGGGCTTGAGCAAGGCATGGCTTTCTGTGCGGCGCAGAATGTTGCGGCGATATTTGTCACCGCAGACAAGCAGGTATACGCAACGGACAAGGTTGACGAGGTGTGTGTGTTCACCTTCCTTGGCGAAGAAAAAGGATATGCCTATGCGCAGTAAGCTTCGGTGGGGTGATTTTGTTATCGCAGGCGTGGTGCTCGCAATAGCGGCGGCTGTCGCGCTTGTGCTCGCACTGGGTCAGGACAGCGGGCAGCTGTATGCCGAGGTGTGGCAGGATAATACGCTGGTCGAGCGGGTCGCGCTTGACAGCGCGACCGATCGCACGATCGATCTTGACGGGCACAACATAATCGTGCTTTCGGGCAAAACAGCTGCTATACAGTCCGCGGACTGCAACGACCAGGTTTGCGTGCGCACAGGCACGCTGACTCGTGCAGGACAGGTGGCGGTATGCCTGCCAAACCGCGTGGTGCTCCGGCTGACTGGAGAGACGGACGGAATTGACGCGATCGTATCGTAAAAAAGGGGAGATGCCTGTTGAAAGCGAAGAAACTCGCGCTCTGCGGACTGCTGACTGCGCTTGCGGTCGTGCTGTCGCTGATTGAGCGGTTGTTCCCGCTGGATGCGGTCGTGCCTGTGCCTGGCGCCAAGCTGGGGCTTGCAAACATGGTCACACTGTTTGCGCTTACGCGCCTGTCTGTGCGCGAGGCGCTGGCGATCGCAGCGTGCCGGGTAGCGGTCTCTTCGCTGTTGATGGGCAGCGTGACCGCGTTTTTGTTTTCTCTTTTTGGCAGTATGCTATCGTTGTTTGTTATGTGGGCGCTCATCAGGACGGAGGGGAAGTTTTGCTCGCTGCTCGGTGTAAGTGTCGCAGGCGCGGCGGCGCACAACATCGGGCAGGTGATTGCGGCGGTTATTTGGATGCAGACTACGGCGGTCGTGGCCTATCTGCCGCTGTTGCTTGTGATGAGCGTGCCGCTCGGCCTTGTGACCGGGCTGACCTGTCAGATCGTTCTTTCGCACATGAAAAAAATTGATTTTTATGTATAAAGCCACGCTTCTCCTCCTATACTATCGGCAAATATACAAGGAGGAAATGCGATGAAAAGGCTTATTGCGATGCTTGCCGTGCTGACTATGGTGTTCGCCTGCGGTTGCTCGAGCAATACTTCGGACAATGCGGAGAGCGGCGGCATGGATAACGGCATGAGTGAAAACCAGAACGGAAGCGCCATGACAAACGATAACGGCAATGTCGGTGACGACATCCGTGACGGAATGGATGATATGGGCGACGCGGTCGGCCAGGGCATCAACGATACGGGCGACGCCATCGAAAACGGCGCGGACCGCATGGACGAGGCGCTGACCGGCGAGCAGAACCAGGCTCAGGCGGAGGGCGCTGTCGTAGACCCGGAAAATTAAAGAACAGATAAGACACAAGCGGCATGGCGGTTTCGCCATGCCGCTTGGCGCATGCAGGGAAGCCTGAGACGGCGGGATTTGTCAAAAAAGACCGGCGCTGGGCGCGCGGATTGGTATGCTTTTTGCCTTGCGCAGAACTTCCCGCTGTGATAAAATATTGCTATCGTGGGCAAAATTGCCTTTAATGGAAGTTTTGGAGTGAAGAAAATGGATGATAAGCGCTTGGCGGAACTGCTGTTCCCGCAGATTAATTTAACGCCAGAGCAGGTCGAGGCGCGTTACCCGGCGCGTGCGCTGCCCGAGGGGGCAAAGGTCACCCGCATGGGGCCAAGCCCGACCGGCTTTATGCACCTTGGCAATTTGTACGGCGCGCTGGTGGACGAGCGCCTGGCGCATCAGTCGGGCGGCGTGTTTTACCTGCGCATTGAGGATACGGATAAAAAACGTGAGGTTGAGGGCGGCGTGCAGACCATCATCGAGGCGTTTTCCTCGTTCGGCCTGCCGTTTGACGAGGGTGCGACGCTGGAGGGTGATAACGGCGCCTATGGTCCATACCGTCAGTCGCAGCGCGCGGAGATTTACCAGACCTTTGTCAAAAGCCTAGTTGGGCGCGGCATGGCCTATCCCTGCTTTTGTACGGAGGAGGAGCTTGCCGCAGCGCATCGGCAGCAGGAGGCAAACAAGGAAAACTTCGGTTACTATGGCAAATACGCCGTCTGGCGCGACCGGCCGATGGAGGACATTGAGGCTGCGCTCAAACAGGGCACGCCCTATGTTGTGCGCTTTCGCTCGGAGGGCAGTATCGAGCATAAGATCCGACATGAAGATCTGGTCAAGGGTAAGATGGAAGTTACCGAAAACGACCAGGATGTTGTTATCCTCAAGTCGGACGGTATCCCGACCTATCACTTTGCCCATGTGGTGGACGACCATCTGATGGGCACGACGGTCGTCGTGCGCGGCGAAGAGTGGCTTGCAACTCTGCCGGTGCACTTACAGCTCTTCCGCGCCATGGGGTGGAAGCCGCCTAAGTATGCGCATACCGCCCAGCTGATGAAGATCGACCCAGAGACCGGTGGCAAGCGTAAGTTGTCCAAACGACGCGATCCCGAGCTTGCGCTCACGTTCTACGCCAAAGAGGGCTACCCGGTGCCCGCGGTGCTCGAATATCTGATGACACTGCTAAATTCCAACTTTGAGGAGTGGCGCCGCGCTAATCCGGATACGCCGATGAACGACTTTTCCTTCTCGACCAAGAAGATGAGCGGCTCGGGCGCGCTGTTTGACATCGAAAAGCTGCGCGACGTATCCAAAAATGTTATTTCTCGTATGGATGCGGACACGGTTTATCGCTACATTGCTGACTGGAGCGCGGAAAATGATCCGCAGTTCCACAGCCTGCTCACGCGCGATCCGTCGTACAGCAAGGCGTTTCTCGCCATCGGCCGCGGCGGTAAAAAGCCGCGCAAGGATCTCGCGCTCTGGTCGGATGCCAAGGGCTATATGGACTTCATGTTCGACGAGCTGTTCCAGCCGGACTACACCATGCCCGAGCGCGTGTCCAACACAGACGCCAAGGCAATCCTATCCGAGTTTGCAGGTATGTTTGACGAGAAGGACACGCCGGACGGCTTTTTTGAAAAGATGAAGCAGATCGCCCAAAGCTACGGCTATGCGGCGGATACCAAAGCCTATAAAGCCGACCCATCCGCTTATAAAGGCGCGGTGGGCGATGTATCCATGGTTGTTCGCGTGGCCGTCGCAGGGCGGCAGAACGCGCCCGATTTGCAGACGGTTATGAGCATTTTGGGACGCGACAAGGTGCTCGAGCGCCTGAAAAAGTGCGCGGATACACTCTGAAAACTGAGAATTGACAATGGATAATGGAGAATCATGAGGAAGAGTGTTTTGCACTGCGGTTCTCCCTTTTCCATTTTACAATCTCCATGCAAAAGGTTTGGGGGAACTGAAAACACTATGATGGAAAACGTAAATAATTTTCTAACTGAGATTGTCGACGAGGACATCGCTGCAGGCCTTGCGGATAAGATCCACACCCGCTTTCCGCCCGAGCCGAACGGCTATCTGCACATCGGTTCGGCCAAGGCGATTTTCATCAACTGGTCGATTGCAAAAAAGTTTGACGGCTTGTTCAACCTGCGCTATGACGATACCAATCCCGTTAAGGAAGACACCGAGTATGTCGATTCGATCTGGCAGGACATCAAATGGCTGACTGGTGAAGAGCCGTCAGGCGGCGTATTCTATGGATCGGACTATTTTGAGACCTGTTACGAATGCGCGGTGCGGCTGATAAAGGATGGCAAAGCCTATGTGGACGATCTGACGCAGGAAGAGATGCGCGCCTACCGCGGCACGCTGACCGAGCCAGGCCGGGAAAGCCCGTATCGCAGTCGCTCGGTCGAGGAAAACCTTCGTCTTTTCCAGGATATGCGCGACGGCAAGTTCCCGGACGGTGCCAAAACCCTGCGCGCCAAGATTGACATGGCAAGCCCAAACATGAACTTGCGCGACCCGGCGATCTACCGCATTGTGCGGGCGCATCACCACCGCCAAGGTGATAAGTGGTGCATTTATCCGCTCTATGACTTCGCGCACCCGATCCAGGATGCGATCGAGGGCATCACGCATTCGCTCTGTTCGATCGAGTTTGAAAACCATCGTCCGCTGTACGAGTGGGTCGTGGATAACTGCCCGTTGCCACATCATCCCAAGCAGAGGGAATTTGCTCGTCTGAACATGACGCACACAGTAATGAGCAAGCGTTACCTGCGCCAGCTTGTATTTGAAAAGCGCGTCGAGGGCTGGGATGATCCGCGTATGCCCACGCTTTGTGCGCTGCGTCGGCGCGGATACACACCCTCCGCCATTTTGGATTTTGTCCAGCGTGCGGGCGTCGCCAAGGCGGATTCGCTTGTTGACATCAAGTTGCTCGAGCACTGCATCCGCGAGGAGCTTAATGACACCGCGCTGCGCCGCATGGCGGTTACCGAGCCGGTAAAGCTCGTCATTACCAACTATCCTGAGGATGGGTGTGAGGAGTTTGAGGTGCCAAACAACCCGCGGGATGAGGCTGCCGGCGTGCGCAAGGTACCTTTTACGCGTGAGCTGTATATTGAACAGAGCGATTTTGCCGAGGTGCCCCCGCCCAAGTTCCAGCGCCTTAAACCAGATGGCGAGGTGCGCCTGATGGGTGCGTACATCGTCAGATGCAACGAAGTCGTAAAGGATGACAGCGGCGCAATTATCGAGATCCGCTGTACGGCCGATCTTGAGACCGGAAACGGCATGCCAGCGGACGGACGCAAAATCAAGGGTACGATTCACTGGGTGTCCGCCGCGCATGCAGTCGACGCAGACCTTTATCTGTACGACAACCTGTTTACGCTCGAAAACGTAAACGATGTGCCCGAGGGTACGGATTATCTGGACTATCTCAACCCGGATTCGCTCAAAAAGCTGACCGGCTGCAAGCTCGAGCCATCGCTTGCGGATGCGAAAGAGGGCGAGCGATTCCAATTTGTCCGCATGGGCTACTACGTTAAGGACAGGGGGAACAGTCGGTTTAACCGCATCGTCACCCTTAAGGACAGCTTTGCTAAAAGCCTGCAAAAATGATCTGCCGGCACAAACAGCGGCAACGCCTTTACAGTGCTTTCGCTGTTTACCTGTGAAAAGTTGCATTCCATGCGAGGCGGCGCAAAAAGCCGCTTTGGTTTTGAGCGCCGCGTGTTTTGGAGATAGGTAGTAAAAAGGTGGCATGATTCATGTGCGGACGGTATGAGTTTACACTGGAGGAGCCGACGCTGCGCGCCCTTTGGGAGCAGGCGCAACAGCGATTTCCTGAGGTGCGGATGGAAGCGGGGGAGATAGTTCCGGCAAGCTTTGCCCCGGCGCTGCGCAGAGAGGGAAACGGTATATTGCCGCAGCCGATGCAGTGGGGATTCCCATCCGGCGCGAGCGGGTTAGTCATCAATGCCAGGGCCGAGACCGCGGCCGCCAAGGCAATGTTTCGTGACGCGCTGCGGCACGGACGCTGTGCTATACCAGCCAGCGCATTTTACGAGTGGTCGCATGATCGGGCGCACAACAAATATAGCCTGCGCCAGCCGGGGCATAAAGTGCTGTATCTCGCTGGGCTGTACCGGGCGTACCGCGATGGGTGCCGCTTCGTCATCCTGACCCGTCCGGCGAACCAGTCGGTCGCCGACCTGCACGACCGCATGCCGGTCCTGCTGCCGCCTGAACGGGTGGAGGATTGGGTGCGAGATGACACGCAGACTGAGGAGCTGCTGACGTGCGAGGCACCGTTGCTCGACCGCCGCAGCGAGGGTTATGAGCAGCAAAGCCTGTTCTGACCGTGAGCGCCATAATGCACTTGTGTTTTTGCGCTGCGCGCGATATGATAATTAAAACGGCCCTTCTATGGGGGTGACCGAACACATCCGAACGGAGGTAACCACATATGTTAAAAAGTCTTGGTGTCAAGCCCTATCTGTTTCCCATGCCGGTGCTGATGGTCGCTACCTATTGCGAGGATGGCACAGTTGATGTGATGAACATGGCGTGGGGTGGCATCTGCGCGGAAAACAAGGTCGCGCTCAACCTTAGCGCGGATCATAAAACCACCGAGAACATTCGGACAAGGCGCGCGTTTACCATAAGTATTGCGGATACTGATCACATTGAGGCGGCGGACTTTTTCGGCATTGCCTCGGCCAAAAACATGCCGGACAAATTTGCGCATACTGGTCTGCATGCGGTCAAAAGCGATCAGGTAGATGCGCCGGTGATTGAGGAGTTCCCAATCACGCTCGTGTGCAGCGTGACCGAGATACAGGAACAGGACGGCGACTGCCGCGTAGTTGGCGAGATCGTCGACGTGCTGGCGGACGAAAAAGTGCTTGACGAAAAGAACCGGGTAGACCCGGCAAAGATTAACGCATTTGTGTTCGATCAGTTCCGCAATGGCTACTATGCCATCGGCGAAAAGATCGGGCAGGCGTGGAATGCCGGCGCGGGGCTGATGTACTAACTCTTGCCGCCGCATAAATAAAACAAATCCCGGACGACCGTCCGGGATTTGTTTTTGTGCAATTATTTTTTCAGTGCCGCGCGGATGCCCTTGCCAATTTGGATGACAATCGTCGGCAGGACGGCAAGCAGCGCTACCAGGCCGAGTTCTTTGCCGGAAAAATCGGAAACCTGGAACAGGCTGCTAAGACCTGGGAGAAGCAGCACGGCAGCAAGCAGCACGACGCCCGCCGCAAACGCTGCGATGCTCGCCTTGTTGGTCAAAAGGCCAAGGCCCCAGATCGGCTTTTCGCCGCGGCAGTTAAAGCCATGGAACAGGCGCGCAAGCGTCAGCGTGGCGAAGGCAAGAGTCATCGCGAGATTGTCGCCGCCGCTTCCAAGGCCGACATAGTAAGCCGCCATTGTTGCGCAGGCGATCAGTAGGCCATAAATAAAGATGCGGCGCATCAGCGAGCCGGTCAGAATGGGTTCTTTGGGGTCGCGCGGCTTTTGCTCAAGCAAGTCACCGGTCGCAGGCTCAACGCCGATGGCGATCGCAGGCAGCGAGTCGGTCAACAGGTTGATAAACAGCAGGTGTACGGGCGCAAACGGTACCGGTAGGCCGAGAATAGACGTAAACAGCACACACAGGATGCCCGCCATATTGCCCGACAGCAGAAAATTGATTGCGTTTTTGATGTTGGTGTAGACACCACGTCCGTTGACGACTGCGCCAACGATGGTGGCAAAGTTGTCGTCCGCCAGGATCATGGACGCTGCATCCTTGGATACTTCGGTGCCCGTGATACCCATGGCAACGCCGATGTCAGCAGCCTTGAGGGCAGGCGCGTCGTTGACGCCATCGCCAGTCATCGAGACGATCTTGCCCTTGCGCTGCCAGGCTTCGACGATGCGGATCTTATGCTCAGGCGAGACACGGGCATAGACCGATATGCGCTCAAGGCGCTCGTCGAGCGCAGCTTCGTCCATGCTGTCCAGCTCGACGCCAGACAGCGCCTCGTCGCCTTCGCGGAAGATGCCAATCTCGCGCGCAATGGCTGTCGCCGTAATTTTGTGATCACCCGTGATCATGATGGTGCGCACGCCGCCGCGCGCTGCATCCGCAACCGCCTGGATGGCCTCGGGCCGCGGCGGGTCGATCATCGAAACAAGACCGATGAATGTAAAGTCGTTCTCATCATCAAGCGTCAGCGCGCGTATGCTGGCAAGCTCGCGCTGGGCGAAAGCAAGCACACGCAGACCCTGCTGCGATAGGTCAAGGTTGACTTGCGTAATGCGTTTTTTCCATTCTTCAGTCATTGGCACAGGGCCGGCCGAGGTCAGTACATATTTGGATCGGTCCAGCAGCACGTCGATCGCGCCCTTGGTGTAAAGCGTGGGTACACCTTCGATGTCGTGCAGCGTGCTCATCAGCTTGCGGTCGGAATCGAACGCCAGCTCGCCCAGGCGGGGGTGCTGGTCGCGGTAGGCGCTCTCCTCGATTCCCAGCCGGTCACCGATCATAACAAGCGCGACCTCGGTCGGGTCGCCGATGGCCTCGCCGGTCTGCTCGTCCGTGGTAGCATCGCTTGCAAGCAGTGCAGCCTTGAGCAGCAGACGCTGCACATCGTTTGCAAGGTCAAGGTGCTTTTCATCCAGCAGCTTATCATCCGCGTAAATCTTCTGCGGGGTCATCTTGTTCTGGGTCAGCGTACCGGTCTTATCCGAGCAGATAACCGATACCGCACCCAATGTTTCGACCGCCTTCAGTTCTTTGATGATTGCATTTTGCCGCGCCATTTTCTGCGTTCCCATGGCCTGTACGATGGTCACGATCGAGCTGAGCGCCTCTGGAATAGCGGCGACCGCGAGCGCGACTGCGAACATCATCGAATCGAGGATAGCTTCAAAGCCCGTGCTGTCCTCGTGGTAGAGCGAGAGCGCGAACACGCCTACGCAGATCGCAAGGATAATAATCGCAAGGCGGCGGCTGAAGTCATCCAGGCTTTTCTGGAGCGGCGTCTTACGCTGCTGGGTCTGGTTCATCAGCGCGGCAATCTTGCCGATTTCGGTCTGCATGCCTGTTGCGGTGACAACCATAACCGCGCGGCCATAGGTGACAAGCGAGCCGGAAAACACCATATTTTTACGATCGCCAAGCGCAACCGCACCGCCGCCGAGCGCCTCCGCGGTCTTTTCCACACCCTCGCTCTCGCCAGTCAGCGAGCTTTCGTTTACCTTGAGCGAGAAGTTTTCCAGAATGCGGCCGTCGGCGACGATCATGTCGCCGGCTTCCAGCTCGACAATATCGCCCGGCACAATCTCGGTTGAATCTACGATAATGCGTGTGCCGCCGCGGATCACCTTGGCCGACGGAGAAGACATGGCTTTGAGGCTTTGCAGTGATTTTTCTGCTTTGCAGTGTTGCACCGTGCCGAGCACAGCGTTTAAGATCAGCACGGCGAAGATAACGA
The DNA here is from genome assembly GCF_944380985.1 of uncultured Agathobaculum sp. Taxonomy (GTDB): domain Bacteria; phylum Bacillota; class Clostridia; order Oscillospirales; family Butyricicoccaceae; genus Agathobaculum. The sequence continues at coordinate 144,381 of NZ_CALWJJ010000004.1, forward strand.
TCGTGCTTTCGACGTTGCCTGAGAGCATCGAGATGATGGCCGCCGCGATCAGGATGACGACCAGCAGATCTTTGAATTGCGATAGGAATACCTGGATGACCGACTGCTTGCCCTCCTCGGTCAACGCGTTTGGGCCATGTTTCTGCAAGCGTTGAGCGGCCTCGGCGGACGATAGACCGGACCGGCTGCTGCCAAGCTCGTCGAGCGTTTGTTCCGCAGTGCGGTTGTAGAAATCCGTTGGCATGTGGCAAAACTCCTTTTTGTCCAAAATGGTGGAGATGTGGGCAGTGGAGAGAGGGCTGCCGCAGTGCATCCCCATAAAATAAAAAAACTTTTGAGTAAGCGTTTTCTGCTGACAAAACGTTTACTCAAAAGTCTTGTGACCGGATACGCCGGCGCCCGCCGCCAGACCGGAAAACCGGACGGGATGTTGACAGCGGAGCTTAAACTACTCCCTTTTGGGTATGGAATTATTATACTGGCGCGGATACAGTTTGTCAAGCGCAAAGATATGAACGAGGGCACGCAGAGCGTATAGCATAAATCGCGCAGTATGACTTGCCTGCTGCCGCAATTTTGTGGTATACTATATTTAATTGGGCAAATGTTGAGGAGGAAGACCGGAATATGACCATAACCTGCCCGCACTGTCAGGCGGAGACAGAGCACAAGGTGCTCGACCATATCAACGTTGACCGCGATCCCGAGTTGCGGGCGGGGGTGCAGGATCTGTCCTGTTTCCGCGTTTCGTGCCCAAACTGCGGCGAGACTGTCCTCGCCGTATATCCCTGTTTGTACCACGATATGTCAAACCAGTTCATGGTATGGCTATGGCCGGAGGAAGGCCAGGCGCCCCGTGCGCAGTTCGATCCGCTGGCGGGTTACACGCTGCGCAGGGTGGACAGCTTAAATGGCTTTCGCGAGAAGATCAATATCTTAGAGCGCGGGTTGGACGACCGCGCGGTCGAGATTATGAAGCTGCTGCTGTTTGCGCAGCTAAACCGCGATCTCGACGTAGTTGAGCTGCTCTTTCACGAGCTGGACGAGCGTACGATGGATTTTCGCTTTGTCGCCGTGCTGTCTGATGGAGCAGAGCAGTATGTAGCCATGCCGGGCGCGGTCTACCAGCGTATGAGCGAGGATGTCGGTGCTTATCTGTATACGCCTGGCGGCGATTTTGCGTGCATTGATATGGCCTGGGCGCAGGATGCGCTCAAATTGCTGCACGAGCTGGACGGATAAAGGAGACGCCCTCTATGCGGCGGACAAGACCCGTGTTCCTTATCCGTAAATTGCCTGCGCCAGCATGCCGCCGACCACCGCGACCACAAAGGTCGCCGCAATCACTGGAAAGGCGCGGCGGCGTCCTTCTTTTTCCTGGAAGAGCACGATATAGCCAAAGCCCGCGCCGGTAGACAGGCCGGCGATCAGCGCGCCAAAGCTGATCGTGCCGCCAAGATATAGCTCGGAGAGCAGTACGCTCATTGCACAGCTGGGCACAAGGCCGAGAACGGCGCATAACAGGGGCTGGAAAATCGTGTCCGATAATAGAAGCGAGGCCAGAACATCCTCGCCGATCAGGTGGACGATAAGGTCCAGCACGAGCATGACGGCAAATAGGAAAAGCGAGGTTCGCATCGTGTGCCATACCACGTGCCGGACCGGCGAGCCTGCACTACAATCGCAGGCGGACATCTCGACCTCGACCGGCTCGTCGGTTGCGAGCTTAAAGCGGCGGAACACCGTGTATTTTAGAAGATAGCCGCCGATCACCGCAACTGCAAATTTGACCACGAGGAGCAGTACGATCTGCGCCGCGCCCGCGCCGCCCGCCAGCATGACAGGCACGGCCTCGTCCGATGTGGCGAGAAACACCGAGATGAGCGTTGCGGGCGCCAGGTAGCCGGCGCAGAACAGCGCTGAGGCCGCAGCGGAAAACCCACATTGGGGGATGGTACCGGCCAGCGCACCGACGATCGGGCCGAACTTTGCTGTACGGGTCAGCAGCGCGGGGGTGTTGGTCAGCCGGTTCTCAATATAATAGAGAAGGGCATATACCAGCAAAAGAAGCGGCGCGGTTTTGAGAACATCAAAAAACGCCTCCGGCACAACATGTGCTAAAACATGGAGCAAAAGTTTCACCTCATCTAAAGAACAAACAGGGATTCGGACAATATTATCACTATACCATAACAAGGCGCTTTTGAGCAAGCGGGATTTGTCGGAAAGCGCAAATTTTGGAAAAGGAAACGAATAAGCCTTATGAAATTCAATGAACTGAAGATACAAAAGAATATTCTGCGCGCGCTGCGCGAAGCAGGTTACGAGCAGCCCACTCCAATTCAGCAAAGGGCGATTCCGCCGATATTAGAGGGGTGTGATTTGCTTGGCTGCGCGCAGACCGGCACGGGCAAAACCTGCGCCTTTTCGGTGCCAATCATTCAGCGCCTGTGCGAGAATGAGGGGCGGCCGGGTACAGTGCGTGCGTTGATTTTAACGCCCACGCGCGAGCTTGCGCTGCAAATTTATGAAAACGTGTGTCAGTATGCGCGCTACACATCGTGCACTGCGGCCGTGATTTTTGGCGGTGTGTCGCAGGTGCCACAGGTCGATGCCATCCGCCGTGGCGCGGACATCCTGATTGCAACCCCGGGTCGGCTGTGGGATTTGATGGGACAAAATATTGTCAAGCTGAACCGGGTGGAGTATTTTGTGCTGGACGAGGCTGACCGCATGCTCGATATGGGCTTTTTCCCGGATGTCAAGCGTATTGTAAAATATCTGCCTGCTAAACGGCAGACGCTGCTGTTTTCCGCAACCATCCCTGATGAGATTGCCGCGCTGGCAAATAGCATGCTGTCCGACCCGGTAAACATTGCGATCACCCCGTCGGCAAAGCCGGTGGACAAGATCGAACAAAAGGTATATTTTGCCGAAAAGGCGGAAAAACGAGAGCTTCTTGCCACGGTGATTCGTCAAAGCAACGTGCATCAAACGCTGGTGTTCACACGCACCAAGCACGGAGCTGATCGTGTCGCGCGTGATTTAAACCGCGCGGGCATCAAGGCAAAGTCCATCCACGGCGACAAAACCCAAAACCAGCGCCAGCGCGCGCTGAGCGATTTTAAGGAATGTAGGATTGCAGCGCTTGTCGCCACCGACATCGCCGCGCGCGGCATTGACATCAGCGAGCTGCCGCTTGTGATCAACTTTGAGTTGCCTAATATTCCTGAGACATATGTGCACCGCATCGGCCGCACCGGCCGCGCGGGGCAGGAGGGAGAGGCGATCTCATTCTGCGACCGGTCCGAGCGGCCCTATCTCAAGGATATTGAAAAGTTGATTGGCAAACAGATCCCGGTTGCGGGCGAGATCCCACATACCGAAAAGGCAGCGGTATCCGCCGCGCGTGATACCGTCCAGCACCGGACGAGCAACACGCGCACGCGTCGCAAGCCGGCGCTGGAGCACGAAGCTGCCCAGGTTGCCGTTGCAGAGGGCGCGGCTGACGTTTCGGCAAAACAGCAGACGCGTGGGGATAAGGCAGCTGCAAAGCGCACAGGCCGCCGGGAAAAGGCAGCGTCGATGCAGGCCGAGCCGCGGCGTAAAGCCGCCTCGCCGCGTGTGGGGCGCGCTTTGTCCGCCGGCCGTGGACGGCGTTCCGATCCCTATGCGCGATATGAGAAAGCTGAGCCGCGCGTCGACGCGCACACCCCTTCCCGCGCCTATGCGCTGAGCGATGAGGCTGCCGAGCGCATTCGCCGCAAGGTTGAGGCCGCGCTAGCCGCCCGCTCTGTAAGAGCGGCGGCGCCCACGCCAAAAGAAAAGAAAAAGACTGTGGTTCGCCGCAGCCGCCGCACGCGTAAATAAACACAGATATACCATAGAAATACGTTTTTAAACGGCGCAAGACAGCATTTTGCTCAGGAAGTGGCCTATTCTTCATGCTTTGCCTGGTTGCGGTTCCATCTGACATGTTCCGCTCTTATTAATTGCGGCTGTTTTGAGTGATTTTAGGGCAATAGATCCACCTACTTTGCCAAATAAATGTATAAAATAGAGCGGGAAGCTGGCCTCTAAGTGGCTGGTTTCCCGCTCTATTTTGTTATGCGTGGTTTAAATCCCAGTCGATCGGCTCGACACCGTTTCTCTCGAGAAAGGCGTTGCACTTTGAAAAATGCCGGCAGCCAAAAAAACCGTAGCTTGCCGAGAGAGGGGAGGGATGCGCGCACTCGAGCACTAGATGCTGCGGCGCGGTAATCAGGTTCTTCTTGCTGCGCGCGTTTGCGCCCCACAGTAGGAATACAACAGGCCGCTCGTGCGCATTTAGTTTTTCGATCACATGGTCGGTGAAAGTTGTCCAGCCGATGTTTTTATGGCTATTGGCCTGCCCACGCCGCACGGTCAGCGTTGTGTTGAGCAGCAGAACGCCGCGCTGCGTCCACCGCGTCAGCGTGCCGTCTTTTGGCGGCTGGATACCGAGATCGCTTTGCAGTTCCTTGAAAATATTTTGCAAACTTGGCGGCTGCGGCACACCCGGCCGCACGGAAAAACACAGCCCGTGCGCCTGGCCTGGACCATGATAGGGGTCCTGACCGAGAATGACCGCTTTGACGTCTGCATAGGCAGTATATTTAAGCGCGTTAAAAATATCCTCCATTGGGGGATAGATGGTCTGCTCAGCATACTCTTTTTTCAGCCAGTAGCGGATTTTCTTATAATAATCCTGTGCAAATTCGCCCGCGAGAATCTGATCCCAGTCATTTGCCAGATGTACCATTTGTTTCCTCCCAGTATTACCTTTTTTGACAGTATACCATATCTCGCCCTAAAAAGCGATTGACAATTTTACCATTGCCTGCTATACTGCAAGTGTATTAACACATATAATACATATAAGTCACTTGGTGGAAAGGAGGCGCACGAGGTGGTGAAAATTGATTACCGGGACCCGCGACCAATCTATGAGCAGGTGGTGGACGGCATCGAGGATCTTGCCCTGCGCGGCGCGCTGACTGCGGACACGCAGATCCCGAGCGTGCGGCAGCTGGCAATGGAGTTTTCAATCAACCCGAACACGATCCAGCGCGCATATGCGGAGCTTGAGCGGCGCGGCGTGATCTATGCGGCCAAGGGCCGTGGCAACTTCATTTCGGACGACATTGCGCTGCTACGCACGCGGCGGCTGGAAGAGATCGGCGATGAGATCAGCGTGCTGGCAGAGCGGGCGCGCGCGCTCGGCGCAGGGGAGGAGCAGCTGCGCGGCTGGATCGAGAGGAAAGGAGCGGATAGGATATGATCACAGCAGAAAACGCGACCAAGCGTTTTGGCGATTTAATGGCGGTCGACCATGTGTGCGCCGAGGTGCATGACGGCTCGGTCTACGGGCTGATTGGCTCGAACGGTGCGGGCAAATCGACCTTTTTGCGCATGCTCTCGGGCATTTTGTCGCCCGATGAGGGCGCTGTGTGTATCGATGGTGCGGATGTGTTTGAAAACCCTGCGCTCAAGGAGCGGTTTTTCTTTATTTCTGATGAGCAGTTCTTTTTTCCAAACAGCACGCCGGCCGATATGAAAAATTACTACAAGCGGTTTTACCGCCGGTTTGACGAGGATCGCTACCGCAAGCTGATGGACGGTTTCGGGCTTGATGAAAACCGCAAGATCCGCACGTTTTCCAAGGGTATGAAAAAGCAGGTATCGGTCATATGTGGGCTGTGCGCGGGCACGGACTACCTGTTCTGCGACGAGACCTTCGATGGCCTCGACCCGGTCGTGCGGCAGACGGTCAAGGGCCTGTTTGCCGGCGATGTAGAAAGCCGCGGTCTGACCCCGGTTATCGCCTCGCACAACCTGCGCGAGCTGGAGGACATTTGCGACCATATCGGCCTGCTGCACCGTGGCGGCATCCTGTTCTCGCGAGATTTGGACGAGATGAAGCTTGGCATGTTCAAAATGCAGTGCATCTTTACCGAGGAGCTACCTGAAAATGCGTTTGCGGGCGTAGACGTGCTGCGGCTTGACCGGCGCGGCTCGCTTTACACGCTGACTGCGCGCGGCAGTCGCGAGACGCTGATTTCGCATATCAACGCCTTACACCCCAGTTTCTGCGAGCTGCTACCGCTGACTCTGGAGGAAATCTTTATCAACGAAACGGAGGTGGCTGGCTATGACGTCAAAAAGCTTCTCTTCTAAGGGCCTGTTGTTAGACAGCATGCGCCGTAACCTGTGGGCGCTTGTGCTCTCAGGCGTGGGCTTTTTCCTCTCTCTGCTGCTGCCTGTGCTGATGGTGATGCAGCGCGGGCTCGAAGAGCGTACTGTGTGGCTGCAAAATCTGACGCAGCAGCAGGTGCAGCAAAACTGGCAGATGACGATGGATAGGCTTGCAACTATGCTCGGCGGCGGCAATCCGTTTGTTAAATTTACATTTATCGTACTGGCGGCTGTGTGCGGTGTGGCGCTGTTCTCCTATCTGCATACCCGGCAGAAGGTGGATTTTTATCACTCGCTGCCCATTTCGCGTACGAGGCTGTTTGCAAATAACTTTTTAACCGGTGCCATATGCACGCTGTCGACTTATATTGTCATGCTTGCCATCGCGCTGGCCTGCGTCTTTGCGATGGGCTGCGGTGAGGCGGTGGACTTAGGCGCGATAGGCGGCGCGGCGCTGTCCAACGTAATTATATTTCTGCTGCTTTACGCACTTGCAGCATTGACTGCTATCGTTTGCGGCAACACGGTCATCGCGCTGCTGCTACTTGCGTGGGTGCTCTTTTCGCCCATGCTGATCTATGTGCTGAAAGCCGCGGTGATGAATCACTTTTTCTCAACCTATATGCCAGCAGATGACATGGGGGTTGCCCTTAAGTTGTCGCCCGTGTTCCAGTATTTTGGCATTGATGGCACAATGTATATGAGCGGCTCCTATCTGCTCGGCATAGGAGGGCAAACGCGCCCGGCGACTGGCCTGCTGATCGGCTATCTAATTGCGGCCGCGGTGGTCATCGCGCTGGCGGTGTTCCTGTTTCGCATCCGCAAGAGCGAGCGGGCGGGCACAGCGCTTGCGTTTACCCCGGCAAAGCTGCCGATCAAGGTATATATGTGCCTTGTTATGGGCGTGGCCTTTGGTATCGTGTTCAATTTCATCGCGGGTGGCTTCTGGTTCTGGCCGGGCCTTGTAATTGGCGCGGTGCTGTTTCACTGGATCGTCGAGATCATCTATGCGTTCGACTTCCACGCGATCTTCCACAAGCCGCTGCAACTGCTGTGCATTCTGATTGTGCTGCTCGCGGTCATGCTGGGCATGCGGTTTGACGTGATAGGATATGACAGTTGGCTGCCCGACCGCGATAAGTTGACCGCAGTCAGCCTCAACGATTACAGCCAGGCGGACGCAGGCATGCTGACAGACGCGGCAAATATCGACGCGGTATACCGCCTAATGGAGATCGGCGTGCAGCAGGCCGCAGGCGAAATAGATGAAAACGCGCCGTATCAGGGTGTTGGCATTGTCAGCCAGATAGGCAGCCGCACGGTAGGACGGCATTATCTGCTGCCGATAACCGAGCAAAGCCTGGCGCTGCTCGACCAGATTTATCAGTCTGCGGAATACAAGCGCGCGTGCTGGCCGCTGTTTACAATCGACCTGGAGAGCGACGCCTCCAGCCGCCCGGCTATCAGGATCTCAGCGGACTGGGATACCTCCAGTGAAATGATCGAAGACAATGCGCAAGTGACGCAAATCATTGAAACACTGCGCAAGGAGGCGCTTAGCCGCGCGGAGCCAGGCAGGCCAGTGCTTGAGGTGACGCTATATCAGATGAATGCAGACAATAGTTTCTACTATGCCGGCGAAGCCTATGTGTCCGACCAGGATACCGAGACGCTCGCGCTCATCCGGCAGCTGACCGGCATCGAGCCAATACCGCTTGCTCGCTATACCGAGCAGGTGCAGTCGGTTTATATCGATTACGTTGACCAGGAGAGCGGCGAGTGGAAGAGTGTTCAGGTAACCGACCGCGCAGATATTGAAGCGCTGCTCGCGCATGCGCTTGTTGATGCGTTTTCTGTTGATGCAAGCGACGGCTTCCGCTTCTCTTATCAAGAAAACCATACGGTGGATATTACCGCAGCACTGCAGAGCAATGAGTCGATCCGGTTGACCTACACCGAGGAAGACTGGCCGTCCGCCATCGTTGAAAAGTACCGTCCGGATGGGATGGGAGAAGCGGTTGTCGGGAGCGGCTCTGCCACTCCAGCCACCGAGGTGGTCGCGTGAAAACGCGCGATGTTTGTGGCGTTATCCTGTTGCTGGTGTATTTTTTGGGCGTGGGGCTGGCGACCGGTCCTTCGCTCTATCAGCTGCTGGCGGGGCGCTTACCCGCACCCAGGATGGAACTGATTCCGTTTGCCGACATTCTTGCGATACTGAATGACCCGGATTCGCCCGGGCTTGGCGTGGCCGCAAATATAGTGGGCAACACGGCCTTGCTCGCGCCATTGGGCGTGCTGCTACCGTTGTTCTGGCGGTATTTTGATAGTGCAAAGCGTACTATTCTATTTGGATTTGGCCTGTCGCTCAGCATTGAGCTTATCCAGCTCGTTGCGGGCGGCGTGACCTCGGTCGACGACCTGATTTTAAACACCGTGGGCACGGCGTTCGGCTTTGCGCTGGCAAAGCTGATGATGCGCGTCTGCCCGTGGCTTGCGCCGGTACGGCAAAGCCGCGCCCAGTGGGCGTATCCGCTCGCGTGTTGGATAGCAGTCATCACACTTGCGACTATGTCCGATATGTTTCTGCTTGGGTTTGTAAATTAAACAGCATGAAATACAAACAGGGAGCGCCCCTTTGATGGGGCGCTCCCTGTTGCTATCCTGTATGCCAATGTGGTAGATGCGCCGAGTAACCCGATGCTGCCGGCTGCTTTTACGGCACGCTTTTCATCGTCAGCGCGATGCGGCGGCTCTTGAGATCGACCGATAGTACGGTAACCGCAACAATGTCGCCCACTCGAACCACCTCGGACGGGTGTTTGACATATCTGTCACACAGCTGTGAGATATGCACCAGCCCGTCCTGATGCACGCCGATGTCGACAAATGCGCCGAAGTCCGTGACATTGCGCACCGTGCCTTGGAGCTTCATGCCGGGCTTTAAGTCGGCAAGGTCGAGCACGTCTGCACGCAGCAACGGGGGCGGCAGCTCGTCGCGTGGGTCACGGCCAGGTTTGATAAGCTCGGCTACTATGTCGCGTAGCGTGGGCACGCCGATGCCACAGCGGATAGCGGCGTTTTCCGCGCCCAGCTGCTCGACCCGTGCGGGCAGTTGACTGATTTTTCCCTGCGCTGCGTCCTCGACAGTGTAACCGCATAGGGTCAGCAAAGTCTGCGCGGCCGCATATGCCTCGGGATGCACGGCGGTGCGGTCGAGCAGGTCTTTTCCGTCCGGCACACGTAAAAAGCCCGCACACTGTTCAAACGCCTTGGGACCTAACCCTTTGACCTTGAGTAGCTGCCGGCGGCTGTCAAACCGACCGTTTTGCGCGCGGTAGGCCGCGATGTTTTTGGAAACCGTGTCCGTAATGCCCGCAACGCGGTGCAAGAGTGCGGACGAGGCGGTGTTCAGGTCGACACCGACTGTGCTGACGCAGTCCTCGACCACACCGTCCAGCGCCGCGCCCAGGCGCGCCTGCGGCATGTCGTGTTGATACTGGCCGACGCCGATTGCTTTGGGGTCGATCTTGACTAGCTCGGCGAGCGGGTCTTGCAGCCGCCTTGCAATGGACACCGCCGAGCGCAGCGATACGTCAAAGTCCGGAAACTCCTCCGCACCCAGTCGGGATGCGGAGTACACCGACGCGCCTGCCTCGGATACGACCATGTATTCGATACCGCCGCCGTATTCTTTGATAAAGCCTGCGATAAAAATCTCGCTTTCCTTTGAGGCCGTGCCGTTGCCGATAGCAATACAGGTGATATGGTATTGGTCGCAAAGGCGGCGCAGCGTCCGGGTGGCTTCGTCTATCTTTTTATGCGGCGGGGTTGGGTAGATAACCGCAGTTTCGAGCACCTTGCCGGTCTGGTTGACGACCGCGAGCTTGCAGCCCGTGCGATAGGCGGGGTCAAAGCCGAGCGTGACGCGTCCGCGCACAGGCGGCTGCAACAGCAGTGCGCGCAGATTGAGCGCAAAAGTGCGGATTGCTTGCTCGTTTGCCGCATCGGTCAGCGTGCTGCGCACCTCGCGCTCGAGCGAGGGGAACAGCAGCCGCTTCCAACTGTCCGCGCACACTGCGTAAATCCATTTGCCAAAAGGATTTTTAGGGTGCAGCGCCGCGCAGGTGACCGCGTTGACCGCCTGGTCTTCGTCCACCTCGAGCGCGACTTTGAGCTTGCCCTCTTTTTCGCCGCGGTTGACCGCGAGCACGCGGTGACTTTGCATGCGTCGCACCGGTTCGGAAAAGCCGTGATACATCGTGTATACCGTGTCGTCCTCGTCCGTGCCGGACGTGCGGAGCACGCCCGTGCGGTGCAGCAGCGCGCGCAGACGGTTTCGCAGGGCGGCATCATCCGACAAATCCTCCGCAATGATGTCGCCCGCGCCTGCAAGCGCGTCTTCGGTGGCCTCGACGCCCTTTTCCGGGTCAAGATAGGGCTGCGCCAGCTGCTCGAGCGTAGGAGATGGGCTGCGTGCGGCGAGGATGGCCGCCGCAAGCGGCTCAAGCCCTTTTTCGCGCGCGATAGAAGCGCGGGTACGCCGCTTGGGGCGGTAAGGGCGATAGAGATCGTCGAGCGCGGCGAGCGTCTGCGCTTGCCGGATGGCAGAAGCGAGTTCGTCGGTCAGCTTGCCTTGTTCCTCGATTGCGCCCAGCACATCGGCACGCCGCTCGTCCAGCCCGCGCAGATAGGCGAGCCGGTCGGCCAGCTGGCGGATGGTCTGATCGTCCATTGTTCCGTGCATCTCCTTGCGGTAGCGCGCAATGAACGGCACGGTATTGCCGCCGTCGAGCAGGTCAATCACGTTCTCTACATATTGCTCTTTCTGCCCAAGCTCACGGGCAAGTGTTTGCGCAATCGTTTCCATAACACACTCCTTTTCCGCCGGTGTGTTTACATCTTGTTTGCTGCACCGGCAAAGCGAAAACCCGCACGGCTTTCCGCGCGGGCCATCCTATCATATAAATACTGCCTGCACCAGAAACATATACAGCACCGTGCCCACGCCGATGGACAGCAGATTGTTGCGTTTCCAGATATGCAGTATCGCAGTTACCGCGATGCACAGCAGCTCGGGTATGCCATGCGGTGCGTTCAGCCAGTCCACATTTCGCACGCAGTACACCACAAGCAGTGCGATCACTGCGGGCGGCAGCGCCTCGCCCAGATAGCGCACAATGGGCGGGATGGGCTTTTTGCCATTAAACAGCAAAAAGGGAACTACGCGGGTGGCAAAGGTGCACGCAGCGGCAATTAAGATGACCGCAAGCGTTCTTCCGGCGCTCATTCCGCCACCTCCTTCTGGAGCCTGCCGCGCAGTGCTGCCAGCATGACGCAGATCGCGACCATCGCGGGCAGGATGAAATTGTCCGGCCCGAGGATGATAAGCGAGAGCGCCGCCGCAGCCAGACCGAGCAATGCAGGGATATGGCACTTAGCGCTCAGCCACTGCTCGACAAAGATAACGGTGAACAGCGCGGTCATGGCAAAGTCGATGCCGGTCGAGTCAAACGGCAGTACGCCGCCGATAATCGCGCCGATGACCGAACCCGCGATCCAGTAGATATGGTCGAGCACGGCAATCCATAGACGCATTGCGTTCGGGTCGACCCTTTCAGGAGCCTTGAGCGCGCATAGCAGGGAATAGGTTTCGTCGGTTAGCGAGAAAATCATGTACCATTTTGCACGGCCCATCTGATGAAAGGTTTCAAGAAAGGATAGGCCATAAAAGATATGGCGGCAGTTGAGCAGCAGCGTCATCACGACGACCGTGATAAGCGACGCATTTGCCGCGAGCAGCGAGACCAGCAGATACTGCCCTGAGCCGGCGTAAATCGAAAGACTCGAGAGGAACGCCCACGGCGGTGCAAAGCCGGCGTCGCGCAGCATGACGCCGAAAGCGAAGCCGATAAATAAATAGCCGCAGAGGACGGGAATGGTCACAGAAAATGCAGGCCGAAGTGCGTTTTTCATGTCAATCACCTACCAAAAGGGGAAATAGGCAGTAAAAAAGCGCCCTGCGAGCAGAGCGCTTTGCAAACTTCAACGCAAATGCGCGGCAATTAGATCGCGCGGGTTACCTTGCCGGAGCGGAGGCACCGAGTACACACGTTGATATGGCGGGGAGTACCGTCGACCAGAGCCTTCACACGACGAACGTTCGGCTTCCAAGTTCTGTTGGAACG